>JAZNBE010000052.1:0-21810 GCA_045586885.1 Christensenellaceae bacterium | reverse complement strand
CCTTTTTTTAAGTTAATCATATTGAGATTATTTCTAACTATTTTACCTTCTGAAACTAAAAGAAGTGGTAGTTTTCCATCAATTTCCTTTTCTTGACTTTCTAAAACGGAAAGATTGCCGTTTGCTTCGTATATTGCGTAGTGAACGCTATCAAAAGAGAAATTACCGGTGTTTCTTAAAGATTCTAATAAATCTTCAACGCCCATATTATTTCGCTTAAGTTCTTTTACGTCAACACCGTCTTTATTTATAACGATTGAAGGCTTACCGCTGATAATAAGGCGAGCAATAGAGCCGGATTGTTCTAAAATTGTGAGAAGTTGGTGCAAAATAAAAACGGCAAGGACTGATACTAAGCCGTAAATTAGCGGAATTGAAACGTCTGCCATAGGTACGCACGCTAGTTCAGCGATTAACAGTGTTATTATAAATTCATAAGGTTGCATTTCGCCGATTTGCCTTTTTCCCATAAGTCTCATTATAATAATAAGACTAATTAACAAAATAACGGCGCGAATAAAGATAATAGTCATTTTTAATAGTTTGTTAATTTTGGGCGTAAATATGTAAAATTAAGTAATTTTAAATTTTATTCACGACAAAATAATATATATAATTTAAGGATATTAAAAAAAATTTCTTTACATTTTATTTTTTTCGTATTACAATATATTAAATTTTTAAAATTGTATTATTTTTTAGTATGAGGGTGGCATGATTGCAAAAACTAACGCGATTGCTTTATACGGTTTAAAAGGTTTTTCGGTTGAAGTTGAGGCAGATATCAATCAAAACGAACAACAAAGAATTGATATCGTCGGTTTGCCTGACGCTGCCGTTAAGGAAGCCAAAGATAGAGTAAAATCTGCTATCAAAAATTCAAAAATTCCGTTTCCGTTCGGCGCAATAACACTAAATCTTGCGCCTGCCGATCTTAAAAAGGAAGGTTCGCATTTAGACCTTGCTATTGCCGTTGCAATTATAAAGTGTCAAAACCAAAAACTTAAAAGAAACCTATCGTCAACGGTGTTTATTGGCGAACTTGCGCTTGACGGAGCAATTAGGGGCGTTTCTGGAGTGCTTCCTATGACGCTATCTTCTAAAGAAAACGGCTTTAAGAGAGTTGTTTTGCCGTGTGATAACGCAAAAGAAGCCTCGCTCGTTGAAGATATTGAAATTATTCCGGTAAAAAATCTTTTGGAAGTTCTTAAGTTTTTAGACGGCGAAGAGTTACCTTGTTTTCCGCATACTAATTTTGTTGCAAGCGAAAAGCCGTGCGAATATTCTCACGACTTAAAATACGTTAAAGGTCAATTTATGGCAAAGCGCGCGCTTGAAGTTGCCGTTAGCGGTGGGCATAATCTTTTAATGATAGGCTCACCCGGTTCTGGTAAAACTATGCTCGCTAAATGTATTCCGTCGATTATGCCCGATTTATCGTTTGAAGAAGCGCTTGAAACTACGGCAATACATAGCGTATCGGGGCTTCTTGATAGTTCGTTTGGCGTTGTGAAAGCAAGACCGTTTTATACTCCGCACCACACGGCAACCGTTGTGTCATTAATAGGCGGTGGTCAATCGGTAAAACCTGGAATTATAAGCCTTGCGCATAACGGCGTGTTATATCTTGATGAAATGCCTGAATATACTAGGTCTAGTTTAGAGTGCTTGCGTCAACCTTTAGAAGACGCGGTAGTTACGGTATCTAGAGCAAAAGGCTCGGTTAAATACCCTGCGGATTTTATGCTTGTTGCAAGTATGAACCCATGCCCTTGCGGAAATTACGGTTCTGAAACGTTGACTTGCAAATGCACCGATACTCAAATAAAGAGATATCGCTCGAAAATTTCAGGTCCGCTACTTGATAGAATAGACCTTCAAATTCAAGTTGATAACGTTAAATACGACGATTTAGTTTCAAAAACCGAAGAAGAATCGTCGCTCGTTGTGAGAAGAAGGGTGAACAAGGCAAGGCTTATTCAAAAAGAACGTTTTTTAGGCGAAAATATTTTATTAAACTCGCAAATGACTGAAAAACATCTTGCAAAATACTGCGTTTTAGATCAAGAATGTGAAAACCTTATGAAAAAATCGTTTGAAGCGTTAGGTTTGTCAGCAAGAGCGAGGGCGAGAATTTTAAAAGTTGCTAGAACTATTGCGGACCTTGAGTTTAGCGATAACATTAAGAAAAAACATTTGCTCGAAGCAATTGGCTATAAGAGTTACGAATTCGACAAAAATTAGGAGAAAAGGCTATGACTTACGATAAAAACGAACTTGCCATAATCGCTCTTGATTCTATTTTAGGGTTAGAGTATAGGCATAAAGTTGATATTTTATCAAAAGTCGTTAAGCCTTGTGAATTTTTTAATTTAACTAAAGACCTTGAGAAAGAAATAGAGAAAATTTTAGGCTCTTCTCAAGCAAAAATCGTATCGAAAGCGTTTGATGAAAGTTATCTAAACCACGTTTTAACTTTTTACGATAAGTTAAACATTAAGTGTGTAACTTATTCATCGAACCACTACCCAGAAGGCTTAAAAAATATAAGTCCTAAACCGCTCGTATTATATTGCAACGGTAACGTAAATCTTTTAAGAAGAAAAAATTTATTTGCAATAGTCGGTTCTAGAAAAACGCAATTAAACGTTGGCGAAATAGTTGAGAGTTGGTCAAAAACCTTAGCGAAAAGCGGCGCGGTAATAGTAACTGGCACGGCGGGTGGAACGGATATGCGCGCGATAACCGGAGCGTTAGAGAGCGGGAACGTTATTTCGGTTATTGCTGGCGGTAGAAATTTCGTTTACCCAAGTTATAACAAAAAACTTATCGACCAAGTTGAAAATAAAGGCTTAGTTATAAGCGAATGGCCGCCAAATACGAAGTCTATGCCTTATATGTTTCCAGTAAGAAACAGAATAATTGCAGGTATTTCTCAAGCAACGCTTATAGCAAGCGGAGAAAAAACGAGTGGCGCGCGCCATACTGCAAACTTTGCGTTAGATTACGGAAGGGACGTTTTTGCAATACCTTATTCCGTAGGAATAACTCAAGGCGAGTTGCCAAACGATTTAATTAAGCAAGGCGCAATGCTGTGTGATAGTGTAGATGATATTTTATCGTATCTTGGACTTGAGAAACAAGAAGACGAAGAAGTGGAACTAGACGGAGAAGAATTAGCAGTTTTAAACGCAATAAAAGAAGGCGTTTGCGATGCTAATTTGCTCGTTGAAAAATTAAACGTAAAGATTTTCGAGCTTACTTCTATTTTATCAATGCTCGAAATTCAAGGCTTTATAGTAAACGTTGGCGGAAGTAGATATAAAGCGGTAAAATAAAGCCGACTAAAATTGAAATTTAAGCAAAACCAAAAACTTAAAAAACTAAACTTTACGCTCAAATTTGGTTTTGCAAGGAGATATATGCAATTAATCATAGTAGAGTCGCCGTCAAAGGCGAAAACAATCGAGAAATATTTAGGCGGAAAATACGTAGTTGACGCTAGCGGTGGGCACGTTAGAGACCTTCCTGAAAAAAGGCTTGGCGTAAACGTTCAAGGAAATTTTGAACCAAACTACGTAATTACGGCATCAAAGCGCTCGGTTATTAAAAAACTTCAAGAAAAGGCTGAAAAATGCGATAAAGTTTATCTCGCAACCGACCCTGACCGTGAAGGCGAGGCAATTTCTTGGCACTTACAAGAAGTTTTAGGCTTAAAAGGTAAAGCATCTAGAATTGAATTTAACGAAATTAGTGAAAAAGCAGTTAAAAACGCTCTAGCAAACCCTAGAGACATTAACTATAACCTTGTTGATTCTCAACAAGCAAGACGTGTTTTAGATAGGCTCGTTGGCTATAAATTAAGTCCGTTTTTATGTAAGAAAATTAAAGACGGCTTATCGGCAGGTAGAGTTCAATCGGTAGCGTTAAGAATTGTCGTTGATAGAGAAAGAGAAATTCAAGCGTTTATTCCAAAGGAATACTGGTTAATTTACGGCGAATTCTCAACTGAAAATCAAACGTTTAAGGCGCTTTTAAGCGAAAGAAAAGGTAAGAAATATCGTCCAACGAATAAAGAAGAAGTTGATAAGGTTTTAGCCGAATTAAAGGCAAATCCTTCCTTTGTTGGCGACGTTAAGAAAACCGTAGTTTCATCGCACGCTCTTCCACCTTTCACAACTAGCACGCTCCAACAAGACGCGTCTAATAAACTAGGTCTTTCTTCGCCACAAGTTATGTCGATAGCGCAATATCTTTACGAAGGCGTTGATACGCCACAAGGGCATATTGCTTTCGTAACCTATATTAGAACGGACTCTGTAAGAGTGGCAAAAGAGGCTCAAGAAGAAGCGTTAAAGTTTATTTCTAATAAGTTTGGTAAGGAATATTTGCCTGCAAAACCAAACTATTATCGTTCTAAAAAATCGGCTCAAGACGCGCACGAAGCAATTAGACCTATTGATTTATCAATTACCCCTCAAGTTGCTAAAAAACTTCTTGATAAAAAGCACTACGCAGTTTATAAACTTATTTACGATAGATTTGTTGCGTCGCAAATGGCTGATGCGAAATATGAACTTGTTAATATTTCAGTAAATAACGGCGATTATTCTTTCAAGACTAGCGGAAAAACTACGCTCTTTAAGGGCTTTACCGCAGTTTACGACGATTACGCTATAACAAGTTCTGAAGATGAAGTTGTTCAAAGCGAAATTCCTAACGTTCAAAAAGGCGAGCCGTTAATTGCTAAAAAGTATGAAGACGAGCAAAAGTTTACTAAACCGCCACTACGTTATACTGAGGCTAGCCTTGTTAAAACGATGGAAGATAGGGGAATAGGCAGACCTTCTACCTATTCGACTATTATTTCGGTTCTTTCTAAGCGTAAATATACGATTAAGGAAGGAAAATACATCGTTCCTACGCCTATTGCGTTTGAAATGACGGACGTTTTGGTTAAGTATTTTGCCGATATTATGGACGTTTCTTTCACTGCGACGATGGAAGATAAACTTGACGATATTGAAAACGGCGGTAAAGATTGGCGCGAAATTATTGCTGAATTCTACCCATCTTTCGCTGAAAATTTAGTAAAAGCATCGTCGGACGGTGATGAAGTTACCGATATCGTTTGTGATAAATGTGGCGCGAAAATGGTGAGAAAGAACGGCAAATACGGTCCTTTCCTT
The DNA here is from genome assembly GCA_045586885.1 of Christensenellaceae bacterium. Lineage (GTDB taxonomy): Bacteria > Bacillota > Clostridia > Christensenellales > Borkfalkiaceae > UBA4636. Next base: position 16,621 of record JAZNBE010000052.1, on the reverse strand, counting down.
GCGTGCTCTAACTACCCAACTTGTTCCAACATTAAAAGCGAAAACGTTGAAGTTTCCGACGTTATTTGTGAAAAATGTGGCTCAAAAATGATTTATAAGGTAGGTAAATACGGAAAATTCCTTGCTTGCCCTAATTACCCAAAATGCACTTTCATTAAAGCGATTAACGAAGAAAAATCACAAGAAAAATGCGATAAATGCGGTGGCGAAATGACCTTAAAGCAAGGTAAGTTCGGCAAGTATTTACAATGTGATAATTGTAAACACACAAAGAGCATTACCGAAAAGGCTGGCGTTTGCCCTATTTGCCATAAGCCAACTCAAAAAATGACTTCAAAATCTGGTAAACAATTCTACGGTTGTTCGAATTACCCAGAGTGTAAGTTTATGTGTTGGGATATGCCACTTGACGAATACTGTCCACAATGCGGAAAGTTCTTATTCCTATCTAAAGACGGAAAAACTAAAAAATGCTCTGATAAAGACTGCGGTTATTCTATAACCGTAGATAAAAAATCAAGCAAAAAATCTAAGAAAACTAACGAATAAAATGACGGAAATTAACGTTATAGGCGCAGGGCTTGCTGGAAGTGAAGCCGCTTATTACCTTGCTAAAAAGGGTTATAAGGTTAAACTTTACGATATTAAACCAAAAGCCTTTACGCCAGCGCATAAAGACAAAAACTTTTGCGAGTTGGTTTGCTCTAACTCGCTTAAAAGCCAAGACGTTTACGGTAACGCTTGCGGACTTTTAAAAGAAGAGCTTTTAATGCTAGGCTCGTTCGTTTTGCGTGTTGCAAATAAGGTTAAAATTCCAGCAGGAAACGCGCTAGCCGTTGATAGAGAACTTTTTGCTAAATACGTAACCGAAGGCTTAAAATCGTTTGAAAATATTGAATTTATTTGCGAAGACGTTCAACAAATTGATTTCGATAAGCCAACCATAGTTGCAACTGGTCCTTTAACAACTCAAGGTTTAAGTAAATTTATTAAAGAAAATTTTAAAACACAACTTTACTTTTACGATGCGGCTGCTCCTATCGTTTCGGCTGAATCTATCGATATGAACTATGCTTTTATTAGCGATAGATACGGTGAAAACGGCGTGGGCGATTACGTAAACTGCCCAATTGATAAGGAAGGTTATTTAGAGTTTTATAATCTTTTAATAAACGCCAAACAAGCGCCAAAACACGAATTTGAAGAAGACGTAAAAGTTTTTGAAGGGTGTATGCCGATTGAAATTATGGCAAAACGTGGTGTTGATACCCTTAGATTTGGACCTTTAAAACCAGCAGGGCTTACCGACCCTAAAACTGGTAGGTGGCCTTACGCTTGTATGCAACTTAGAAAAGAAAACCAAGAAGGCACGATGTATAACATAGTAGGTTTCCAAACTAACCTATTATTCGGCGAACAGAAAAAAGTTTTCTCAGTTTTTCCAGCACTTAAAAACGCGGAGTTTTTGCGTTATGGCGTTATGCATAGAAACACTTATCTAAACGCGCCTGAAGTTTTAACGACTAATTTTTGCTGTAAAGACCACGAATTTACCTATTTTGCGGGGCAAATAACTGGAGTTGAAGGTTACGTTGAAAGCATAGGTTCCGGGCTTATTTCGGCAATTTCTCTAGACAGAAAACTGCAAGGCAAAGAAGATATTGATTTTACGGCGAAAACTGTTATAGGCGCGCTTATAAGGCATTGTAAAACTAAAACCGAAAACTTCCAACCGATGAACGCAAATTACGGCGTTTTAGAGCCGATAACATGCGGAAGAATTGATAAAAAATTAAAGAAAAAATTATTGAGCGAACGCTCGTTAGAAACTATAAAAACAATAGTGGAGAAAATAAATGAGTAATGAATTTAGAGGCACTACTATTTGTGCAGTAAAGAAAAACGGCGTTACGGCTATTGCCGGCGACGGACAAGTTACCTTTGGCGATAGCGTTGTTTTCAAAAACGGCGCGGTTAAGGTAAGAAGAATTTATAACGATAACGTAATTTTAGGTTTTGCCGGTTCTGTTTCCGACGCTTTCACTTTAAGTGAAAGATTTGAAGGAATGCTTAACAAATATTCAGGCAATCTTTTAAGGAGCGCAGTTGAACTTGCGGAACTTTGGCGTAACGATAAAGTTGCTAGAAAACTTGAGGCAATGATGATTACGGCGGATAAAAACACGCTTTTAATAGTATCTGGTTCTGGCGAAGTTATCGAGCCGGACGATGGAATTTGCGCTATCGGTAGCGGTGGAAATTACGCTCTAGCGGCGGCAAGGGCTTTAGTTGAAGAAACTGACTATTCTGCTCAAGATATTGCAGTTAAAGCGTTAAAAATTGCTAGTAAAATTTGCGTTTTCACTAACGATAACATTAAAGTTGAAGTTGTTAAGGAGGACGAATAATGACTAATTATTATTCACCTAGACAAATAGTGAACGAACTCGATAAATATATTATCGGTCAAGACAAGGCGAAAAGAGAAGTTGCGGTAGCGCTTCGTAATCGTTATAGAAGAAGTAAATTACCTTTAGACGTGCAAGAAGAAATCACGCCTAAAAACATTATAATGAAAGGTCCTACCGGCGTTGGTAAAACTGAAATTGCAAGAAGGCTTGCTAAACTCGTTAAAGCGCCGTTTGTTAAAGTTGAAGCAACTAAATTTACCGAAGTTGGTTACGTTGGTAGAGATTGCGAATCTATGATTCGCGACCTTGTTGAATATAGCGTTCGTTTAGTTCGTGAAGAACAAAAACGCGACGTTTTAGTAAAAGCAAAAGCCGTTGCCGCAACCAAAATGGTTAGAATTTTAGAAGAGGCATTAAAGGCGACGAAAGGCGAAAAGCCTAGCGAGGTTTTTAAAGCCGAAATAGAAAGCGGTTTATTGCAAGGCAACTATGATGAAGTTATTGTAGAGATTGAAGTTATAGACGAGCCTAAAGCAATGGAATTAGTTCCGGGCGCGGCTGAAATTAACATTGGTTCGATTTTTGGCGATTTAATGCCTAAAAAGAAGAAGAAAAAGAGACTTACCGTTAAAGAAGCAATGAAATATTTAACCGATGAAGAAGCGTCAAGGCTAATTGACGAAGACGCGGTTATCGCTGAAGGCGTTAGAAGAGCCGAACAAGAAGGCATTATTTTCATTGATGAAATTGATAAAATTGCGTCAAAAGCAAAAACTGGCGGTGGGGCGGACGTTTCTAGAGAAGGCGTTCAAAGAGATATTTTACCTATCGTAGAAGGCTCGACGGTTGCAACTAAATACGGTTCGGTTAAAACCGATTACATTTTATTTATAGCAGCCGGCGCTTTCCATATTGCAGCCATTGAAGATTTAATCCCTGAACTTCAAGGCCGTTTTCCAATAATAGTTGAACTTCAAAGCCTATCTAAAGACGATTTCGTTAAGATTTTAACTCTACCGCAAAACGCTATTACAAAACAATACGCAACACTTTTAAGTGTTGATAATATTGATTTATCGTTTACGGAAGACGCTATTGAAGAGATAGCAATGCTTTGCGTTGAACTAAATTCAACTCAAGAAGATATAGGAGCAAGAAGACTTCATACCATTATGGAAAACCTTCTTGAAGATATTTCTTTTAACGCGGACGGTTCTCATCCTATGATTAAACTCGTTATCGATAAAAAATACGTTGACGAGCATTTAAGCGAAACGGTAGGAAGAAGAAATCTCAAGAAATTTATTTTATAACGAACATTACAAATTTTACACAAGGTGGCAATATGATAAATATTCCAAAAGGCACGAAAGACGTGCTACCACAAGAATCTTATAAATGGCACTACGTTGAAGGTGTTGTGAAATCGGTTGCGGACGTTTACGGCGTTAAAGAAATTAGAACGCCGGTTTTCGAGCATACCGAATTATTCCTTCGTGGCGTTGGCGAAACTACCGATATCGTAAATAAGGAAATGTATACCTTTGAGGATAAAGGTAAAAGAAGTATAACCTTAAAACCGGAAGGAACGGCAGGCGTTGCTAGAAGTTTTATTGAAAACGGGCTCTCAAACGGCGCAATGCCTCTAAAAATGTATTATATTTCACCAGTTTTTCGCTACGAAAGACCGCAAGCGGGAAGACTTAGAGAGCACCACCAATTCGGCATTGAATTTTACGGCTCTAAAAACCCGGTAACCGATGCCGAAGTTATAATGCTTGGCTACGATATTTTAACTAAACTTGGCATAAGCGTTAAACTCAATATTAATAGTATGGGATGCGCTGAGTGTAGAAAGAAATATAATCAAGCGCTTAAAGAGTTTTTGAAAGATAATCTTTCAAAGTTATGTCCAACTTGTCAAGTAAGATACGAAAAGAACCCACTTCGCATTTTAGACTGTAAGATTGACGAGTGCAAAGAAATCGTTAAAGACGCGCCTAAAATCACCGATTATTTATGCGATGATTGTAACGAACACTTTAATCAAGTTAAAGGTCTTTTAGAAAAGGCTGGGCTTGAATTTAAGGTAAATCCGTTTATCGTAAGAGGGCTTGATTATTACACAAAAACCGTTTTTGAATTCGTAACTGACGCTCTTGGAGCGCAAGGCACGGTTTGCGCTGGCGGAAGATACGATAATTTAGTTTCTCAATTAGGTGGCGGAGATACGCCTTGCGTTGGTTTTGGTATGGGCTTAGAGCGTGTAATTATGCTTATGGAACATATTGGAGCAAGTTTTGGGAAGGAAAACGATTGTCAAGTTTACTTTGCGTCAATGGGTGAAAAAGCGTTTGAAAAGTGCTTTGAACTTGTATCGACTTTGAGAAGAAAAGGCGTAAAGTGCGAGTGTGATCATATGGGCAGAGGCGTTAAAGCGCAGTTTAAGTATTCCGACAAGATAGGCGCAAAATACGTTATAACGATTGGCGATAACGAACTTGAAAAGGGCGAAGTTACCGTTAAGAAAATGGAAGACGGCTCTTGCCAAACCATTGCCCTATCAAGCGTAGTTGACTTTTTCGTAAAATAAAAAAATGGATTAACTTTCCATAAACTGAATTTTTAATAAAGTTTTAGCGGATAATAGTAAAGAAACGTTGCTTTTTCTTGCTTTTATCCGCTATTTTTATGCTCTAATTCAAAAACATAGTTGAACTGATTTTTATAAAAAATGTCCGTTTAAGTTATATATTTTCACGAAAAACACATAGTAAGCGTTTGACTTGATTGTTTTATCTATGATAAAATAACTCATAGTGAAAATTATACCAACTTTTATTCGGAGGTTTTATGAAAAAGAAAGTTGTTATTCCTTTCGACGGCACGAAAGAACAAGAAAATCAACTTCGTTTAGCGCTTGCTAAATTGAAAGGCGTTCCTGGTGGTTTGATGCCAGCGTTGCAACAAGCACAGGAAATTTACGGTTACCTTCCTAAAGAAGTTCAAGTAATCGTTGCGGAAGAACTTGGCGTTCCACTATCAGAAGTTTACGGCGTTGTAACTTTCTACGCTCAATTCTCTTTAACGCCAAAGGGTAAATACAATATCGGCGTATGTCTTGGAACGGCTTGTTACGTAAAAGGCTCTGGCGATATCTACCAAGAGTTCGTTAATCAATTAGGTATTGAAAGCGGTGGTGTTACCGAAGATAAGTTGTTCTCACTTGATGCAACTCGTTGTATCGGTTGTTGTGGTCTAGCGCCAGTTATCGATATTAACGGCGAAGTTTACGGCAAACTTACAACTAAAGACGTTGCTGGAATTATTGCTAAATATAAGCAATTAGGCTAAGGGGGTTTAGTTATGGATATTGCAAAATTAAACCAATTAAGAGAAAAGAATCACAAAGAATTTGTCAACAGATTACCTTACGGTGATTCAGAAGTTTTATTTTTAATCGGCGTAGGTGATGACGGCGTTCAAAAGAAAGATGCTGAAATTATGTTACTTTTCGTTGAAAAGATTGCAGAAATTTCTAATAACGCTAGAGTAATGTTCGATTCAAACTTTAAGGGCGTTAAAACCGTTAAAGACGGCGTTGAAGAAATGCACGAAGTTGCTTGCGAAAAATGCGTTGACAAATTGATTAAAAAATACCTTGCTTAATTTGGAGGAAAAAATGTATAGAGCACATATTCTCGTTTGTGGAGGTACTGGTTGTACTTCTAACAAATCGCTTAAAATAGTAGAAGCACTTAAACAAGAAATTAAAGCTAACAATCTTGAAAACGACGTTAAAGTTGTTGTAACCGGTTGTTTTGGTCTTTGCGCTAAAGGTCCTATCGTAGTTATTTACCCAGAAGGAACTTTCTATCATTCAGTTAGCGTTGACGATGCTAAAGCAATCATTTCCGAGCATATTATGCAAGGAAAAAAGGTTGGTAAGCTTTTACATACTGAAGCAAACGGTAAGGTTGTTACCTCGCTTCAAGAAACTGAATTTATGAAAAAGCAGGTTCGTGTTGCGCTTCGTAACTGTGGCGTTATCGACCCTGAAAACATTGAAGAATATATTGGAAGAGACGGTTATCAAGCGCTTGCAAAAGCGTTGACCGAAATGACTCCTGAAACGGTTATCGATACCATTTTAGCAAGTGGTCTTCGTGGTCGTGGTGGCGCAGGTTTCCCAACTGGTTTAAAGTGGAGATTTGCTAGAGGTAGTCAAAACGACGTTAAATACGTTTGTTGTAACGCCGATGAAGGCGATCCTGGCGCGTTTATGGATAGATCCGTTCTAGAAGGCGACCCTCACGTTGTTATCGAAGCAATGGCAATCGCTGCTTACGCTATCGGTTCTAACCAAGGTTACGTTTATATTAGAGCAGAATACCCAATCGCTGTTCAACGTTTACAAAAGGCTATCGACCAAGCTAAAGAATACGGCGTAATCGGTAAAAATATTTTCGGCACCGGTTTTGATTTCGACCTTGAAATTAGACTTGGCGCAGGCGCGTTCGTTTGCGGTGAAGAAACTGCTCTTATGACTTCTATTGAAGGTAAGAGAGGCGAACCACGTCCAAGACCTCCGTTCCCAGCCGTTAAAGGTTTATTCGGTAAGCCAACCATCTTAAATAACGTTGAAACTTACGCAAACGTTCCAAGAATTATTTTAGAAGGCGCAGAAAAGTTCGCGTCTATCGGAACTGAAAAGTCTAAAGGAACTAAGGTATTCGCGCTTGGCGGTAAGATTGTAAATACTGGTCTTGTTGAAGTTCCTATGGGAACTACCTTAAGAGAAGTAGTATTTGAAATCGGTGGCGGTATTCCTAACGGTAAGAAGTTCAAAGCCGCTCAAACTGGCGGTCCTTCAGGCGGTTGTATTCCTGTTGAACATCTTGACGTTCCTATCGATTACGATAACCTTATTGCTATCGGCTCAATGATGGGTTCTGGTGGTCTTATCGTAATGGACGAAGATAACTGTATGGTAGATATTGCAAAATTCTTCCTTGAGTTTACTGTTGACGAATCTTGCGGTAAATGTACGCCTTGTAGAATAGGTAACAAGCGTTTATTGGAACTTTTAACTAAAGTTACCGAAGGTAAGGCAACTTTAGAAGACCTTGACAAGATGGAAAAACTTTGCCACTATATTAAGGCAAACTCTCTATGCGGTCTTGGTCAAACTGCTCCAAACCCAGTTCTATCAACTCTTAGATACTTTAAGGACGAATATATCGCGCACGTTGTTGATAAGAAATGTCCTGCAGGTGTATGTAAGGGCTTGTTGAGATATACTATTGATAAGGAAAAATGTATCGGTTGCGGTATTTGTGCTAAACAATGTCCTGCAAACGCAATTACTAGAACTGATTATATTGCTCCTGGTCATAAACTTGCGTCAATGGTTATTGACCAAGAAAAATGCGTAAAGTGTGGCGCTTGTGAAAAAGCATGTAAGTTCGGCGCTATCACTAAAGGTTAATAAGGGGGTAAAAAAATGGTAAATTTAAAGATTAACAATATTCCCGTTTGTGTTGAAGAAGGCACTACGATTTTAGAAGCCGCTAAGATTGCCGGCGTTAAAATCCCAACCCTTTGCTACCTTAAAGATATAAACGCTATCGGCGCATGCCGTATTTGCGTTGTTGAAGTAAAGGGCGCAAGAGCTTTTGCCGCTGCTTGCGTTTACCCTGTTGCCGAAGGTATGGAAGTATTTACCGATACTCCTAAAATTCGCGAATCTAGAAAGGCAACTTTAGAACTTATTCTTTCAGACCATAAGAAAGACTGCTTATCTTGCGATAGAAACCTTCACTGCGAACTTCAAGAACTTGCTTACGAATACGGTTGCGACGCTTATTTCTATAAAGGTGAAGAAAATTCTTACGAACCTGATTTCTCTACCGATTATTTAGTTAGAGATAACTCAAAGTGTATTTTATGTCGTAGATGCGTTGCCGTTTGTAACAGCGTTCAACACTGTGGCGTAATTAACGCTAAAAATAGAGGTTTCAAAACTGAAATTGGTCAAGCGTTCGATGAAGATTTAATTGAAACGGCTTGCTCAGGTTGCGGTCAATGTATTAACGTTTGTCCTACCGGCGCTTTAACTGAAAAGAGTGAAATTGATAAGGTTGTCGATGCTATTAACGATCCTTCAAAAGTAGTTATCGCAGGCGTTGCTCCATCCGTTAGAATTGGTCTTGGCGAAGAATTTGGCTATCCTATCGGCACAAACGTTGAAGGCAAGATGGTTCAAGCAATCAAAATGCTTAACTTTGATAAGGTTTTCGACGTAAACGTTACCGCTGACTTAACTATTTTAGAAGAAGGAACTGAACTTATCGGTAGAATTACCAACGGCGGAACTCTACCTATGATTACGAGTTGTTCACCTGGTTGGATTAGATTCCTTGAATATTACTATCCTGAACTAATTCCAAATCTATCTTCTTGCAAATCACCTCAACAAATGTTCGGCGCAATCGTTAAAACTTATTACGCTCAAAAGAACAATATCGACCCTAAAGATATTTTCGTTGTTTCAATTATGCCTTGCGTTGCTAAGAAGTTTGAAAAGACTAGAGATAATCAAGCAGCAAGCGGTTATAACGACGTTGACGCAGTTTTAACTACTCGTGAACTTGCTAGAATGATTAAAAAATCAGGTATTTTATTTAGAGAAATTCCTGACGGCGAATTTGACGCTCCACTTGGCGAATATTCTGGCGCGGGCGTAATTTTCGGCGCAACCGGTGGCGTTATGGAAGCCGCTTTAAGAACTGCCGTTGAAACTATTTCAGGCAAAGAACTTGAAAACGTTGAATTCAAAGAAGTTCGCGGTATGAAAGGCATTAAAGAGGCAACTTATAAGGCTGGAGACGTTGAAATAAACGTAGCAGTTGCAAGCGGTTTAGAAAACGCTAAGAAGATTTGCGAAGAAATTAAGAACGGAACTTCAAAATATCAATTTATTGAAATTATGGCTTGCCCTGGCGGATGTGTTAACGGCGGTGGTCAACCTATCGTTGACGCTTACACTAGACGTAACGTTGACGTTCTAGGTTTAAGAGCAAAGGCTTTATATTCTATCGATGAAAACAGCAAAGCAAGAAAGAGCCATGAAAGCCCTGTTGTTAAGAAAATTTACGATGAGTTCTTAGGCGCTCCGGGTAGCCACAAAGCCCACGAAATTCTTCACACTAAATACGTTGCTAGAAAAAAATACTAAAATCTAATAAAATTTGACCGCAAGATATTGCGGTCTTTTTTTATGCGCTCACAATATACATTTTTTTGTGAAAATTTTTCACTTAATTTGTGAAAATTTTGTATTTAATTAAAACTTGATTTTATGAATTTATTTTTAGCGTGCAAAAATCTTTGAATTTATCGGCAATTTTTAGAAAAATTTACCAACTTTTCAACGCTTTAAAAAATTGCAATATTTTGTTATTTTATTTGACAAATTTAATCGAATTGTGATATAATTGTGAAAATTAGAAAAAGTCGTTCGAAATTTTATTAAAAGGCGCTAATGAATTATCTATTATTTGCCGTTTCGCTAGTAGTTTTTCTTTCATATTTAATATTAGCGGAAAAGGTTTTCAAATTTAATAAGAAATTCTTTAAAGAACAAATTTTAGCAGTTATTCTAATTGCCGTTTTCTTCGTGAGATATATGTGCGTTGATAGGCATGGAATTATATTCAACCTAAAAGGCGTTAGCATGTTAAAAGAGTTAGGTTATACTGGCTTTGACGCAGTTCTTTGTATTTTAGGGCTATGGTTTTCGGTAACGGCTTTTTTAATTTGCGCTTGTAAACCTTTCTTTAATCTTAAATTTTTAAGCGCGTTAGTTAAATATTTCGTTCCTATAGCAGCAATAATAATTTTAGCGGAAGGCGAAAAGTTTTTATTAATTTCGTTCGTTTTAGAAGAAAACTCTCTCTTTGAAGTTATGATTTCGATAGAACTTGGTTTATGGCTAGCAATTTCTTTAAAAGAGTGGTTTGATGAAATAGCAACTGGTAAAATTAAAGAGTTTAAGTTCGATTTTAAAGAAGTTTTAAAAACTTTAGGTATTTTGGCTATACTACTTATAGCATCGATGCCTGCTTATATCCCACAATATTTTTACGGCTACGTAGTTGCGTCGTTAAGACCTATCGATATGACTCCAACTCACAGAGTTTTCGTGTATCTTGGAGTAATCTTCCCAATGGTTATGTATTTTGGGCTTAGAAATAAGAGCGAAGAGTGCATAAGATTTTTCCTTATTTTTATAAGCGTGGGCGCGATGATAACGTTTTTAGCCGATTATTCATTCGAATCGTTAAAAGTTTTATCTAACTGGCCTTTCCACCTTTGCCACACGGCAATGTTCATAGTTCCGTTAGCGTTGATATTTAGAATGAATAAAACGTTCTATTTTACTTATTTTATCAACGTTTTCGGCGCGCTAATGGCAATGCTTATGCCAAACTACGATGAAAACACGAATATGCTAAGTTTTACGCTAATTCATTTCTGGGTAAACCACTGGGTTGCTTTCTTCTTCCCAATATTATGCGTAGGGCTAAAACAGTTCTCAAGACCAAGTTTTAAGAATTTCGTATATTCAATGTGCGGTTTCTTAGCGTATTTCATACTAGTTTTAATTTTGAATACGTATTTTACTGCTCACGGCACGGAAACCGACTTTTTCTTTATAAACAGTAACTTTATTGCGGATAAACTTGGCAACTGGGCTGAGCAAATCTTTGCAAAAACGGCTACGGTTACGATTAAGGGTGTTGATTACGTATTCCACCCACTCTATCAAGTATTATTCTTTTTCACTTACGTTCTTTTGGGCTTTGCGATGTGGTTTGTTTACGAACTGTTCTTTACTGTTTCGGCAGAGCACCAAGCGCTTCACCAAAGAAAACAAAAAATTCGCCTTGATAGACTTTATCTAGAGGCGCAACTTAACGGAAGGAGTATTGAAGAGCCTATGAATATTAACGCAGGCGTAAAACTTGAACTTAAAGAGTTCTCAAAAAAATACGATATAAACGATTATTATTCCGTTAAAGACGCGTCATTTGAAGTCTTTGGTGGGGAAATATTCGGTTTCTTAGGTCCTAACGGCGCGGGTAAATCAACTATTATTAAGAGCATCGTTGGTATTCAACCTATAACCGAAGGTTCGATTGAAGTTTGTGGGTTTGATTGCGCTAAACAATCGGTAATGGCAAAACGCCAAATCGGTTACGTTCCAGACCACTACGCGCTTTACGAAAAACTATCCGGTAGAGAATATATTAACTATATTGCCGATATTTTCGACGTATCGCAAGAAGATAGAACTGAGAGGCTCGAGCATTACGTAAAACTATTTGAACTTGAAGGCTCGATTGATAATCCTATTAAGACCTATTCGCATGGTATGAAACAAAAAATTACCATTATGGCGGCGCTAGTTCACGATCCTAAACTTTGGATATTAGACGAACCGCTAACAGGTCTTGACCCTAACAGTATTTTCCAAGTTAAAGAGTGTATGCGTCAACACGCGGCGAAAGGAAACATCGTATTCTTCTCTAGTCATATTATGGAAGTTGTTGAAGGGCTTTGCGATAGAATAACTATTATCAAGAAAGGTCAAATTCAATGCGTAAGAACGGTTGAAGATATTAAGAAGGAAGGCACTTTAGAAGAGTTTTATCTTAAAACTATCGGCGCAACTGATTTAATAAAAGCAGATCAATCAAAGAAAGAAGGTTAATTTTAACTTATGAAACAATTAAAAGCGCTAGTCCTTATGCAACTTAAAGATAAAATTGATTTATCTTTCGTTAAGGACAAACGACAACTTTTAATAAAGACTATTTTAAGCGTGGTAAAATTTGCAGCGGTAACCGCAGTTTGTTATTTGCTTATTTATTTTTGCCAACTCTATTTAGGTCTTTTCTACGTAAACGAAGCGCCTATGGTGATGGCGTTTCTCGTTACGCTTTTATTTGCTTTGTCTGTTTTATCTTGCACGGTTGGGCTTGTTCAAACGATGTATTTTTCGGATGATAACAAAGTTTTAGTAACTTTTCCGTGCTCACAAAATTTAGTTTTCTTATCAAAACTATTAGTTTTTTACTTTTATGAATTAAAAAAGTCTTTCGACCTTTTAATTCCTATAATTTTAGCGTTTGGGTTATTTTTATTCCCTTATTACGTTGGAATAGGTTATTTCTTTAAACTTTGGATTCCTATTATCTTTTACGCCGCTGCGCCAGTTCTTATCGGCGCGCTATTATCAATTCCTGCGTTCTATTTATTTAGGTTGTTTAAAAGATATCCTTTCTCAGGCGTTGTTTGCTTTGTTCTTGTTTTAAGCGCGGCAACTTTTGGCATCGTTAAGGCGATAGGCTTTATTCCTGAAAATATCAATATGATAGAAATGTTAGGGCCACTTCAACGCGCTATTAGAACGTTTTTAATTAATTTTGAAAATCACTCGCTTTATTTAACGGAATTTGCTTATATTATTTTAGGCGAACCGAAAGCGAACGGAACTTATAGCACGGCTGGTATTACTTTTGCAAAATTCGGCATTTTAGTTTTTATTGAAGTTTGTTTATTTGCTTTAGTTTTCTTAATTACTAGATTTTTCTTCTATAAAATGATGCAAAAGAGTTTTGAACACTCTAAAAAGCAAATTGATAAGCAAAAACTTAACAAAAAACACGGCAAATATTCAACTTTCGTCATTAAAGAACTTAGAATACAACTTCGTTCTATCAGCGAAATGATTTCAACCATTTCCGTTTATATTGCTGTTCCCGTTATGATCTTTTTCTTAAATAAGATTTTTTCGGCAATAAACACTAACGTTACAGGCGATAATATGTCAAGAGCGTTTAACGTTTTAATTATGCTCTTACCGCTTTTAGCCTCTAACGGCGTGGTTGCGAAAAGTTTTAGTATTGAAGGGCGCGCAGGTTACATTAAAAAAACTAAACCAATTAACCTAATTTTCCCGCTTTCTTCAAAACTTTTGATAAATCTAGTTTTATCTATTCCATCAGTTTTGGCGTCGGTTTTAGTGTTTAATTCGTTTAATAATTTGCCTGCGCATTGTGTTGTAATGATGTTTTTTGCGCTATTATTTATTCACTATGGGCATATGTTTTGGAGCGCAACGCTTGATATTATGAACCCTCAAAACGAACAATATGCAACGACTGGCGAAACAATAAACAATAAAAACGAAAACGTTTCAACCTTGGTTGCTTTTATCGGCTCAATGGCTTTAGCGTTCTTTAGTTATATTTTATTCGACGAGTCTATAACGGCTTATCAAAACTTAAACATGGCGTTTATTAAGATTTTATTAATAGGCATAGCGGTTTTCGTTTTATCATTATTAATGTTCATATGGAAGGTTAAAGCCTTCTATTACGAGAAGTAGGTGAAGTATGAAAAAATCGGTTATTTTGCTTATTCTCGTGGTATATATAGCATCGCTTTGTATAGTTGGTTTTTTCGGCATTAAACTTAGAATTTACGATGAAGTTGTAAAGGTCGAAAAAATTGAATGCGTAACTCAAAGCGAAAGCATTATTAAGACTGAGGGCAATCCTGATTTAGCCTTTTTATTTAACGATGGCATTGAATATTACGCAGGTTATTTCTATTCCGAAGGTCTTTCAGTTACACTAGCGTTTAGCGTTTATCCTGATAACGCAACAAACAAAAACATTGAATTTATTGCCGATGCTTCCACTCAATACTCCTTGCGTGATAACGGCGATAATTCCATAACTATAACCTTTAATCAAAAGGCGAGTATAGTTTTAATCGTTCGCGCGGAAGATTCTAACAACGCGCAAACAAAAATTCGTATTGATGCGGTTTAACCGCTTAATTAAGGAAAAAATAATTTTTTAAGAGGTAAAATTTATGAAAGGCAAAAAACTTCTTTCGGCTATTGTTGCGCTAGTTTTATGTTTGTCTCTATCGTTTTCTTTGGTTGCGTGCAACAATCTAGATAACGGTGGCGATGGTTCATCTAGTTCACAAAACGGCTCGAATAACGCATCTTCTAGCGTTGAAGATAATTCTTCTAGTTCAAACGAAGGCTCTTCTTCTAGTTCAAACGAAGAAGTTTCATCTTCTAGCGAAAAAATTGAAATTACGTCTGTTGCTAAGAAAGACAGTTTCGTTCTTTTCGAAAACAACAAACAAGAAAAAATTAATAAAGAAACCGAATTTTATGATAGAGATAACGCTTATCAAGTAGGCGACGGCGGTTTATTTAACTTCAAACCATCAGTTTCATTTATCAAGAGATTATCTCCGGTTCTTTTCCTTCCTGCTAACCCTGAAACTTGGAATTACGTTGTAACTCTTTACGTTAAAAACGGCGGAAATTTTGTTAAGGTAGAGGACGCTGATTTAGAATCTTACGTTGAAGAAATTGATAACGTAAACTGCACTATCGACTTTAAGGAAGGCGCAGTTGGTCAAACTTTCAAAATTGAAGTTTACCCTGAAGGCTTAACCGCTGATCAACTTCAAGATATCGCAACCTATACCGTAACTATTGAATTTGAAGTTATTAGCGCTTATAACGTTTATAACGCTTTAGAACTTGCCTATATTCAAAAAAGAGTTTCTGGTTATGGCGATGCTAAAACTTATTTAAACGATAGCCTTATTACCGCTTGGGATAACTTCTTTACTGAAAAAGGCCTTGATAAAAACTTAATGGGCTCATCAGTTGTTCTTCACGGAGATATTTCTGTTACTCCTAGCGATATTCCTAGCGAATATTTCTATCAAGAAGAAGACGTTTCTTCAACCGACGGTGACTATGGTATTGTAATTGGCTCACTACTAGACTATGAAACTATTTA
The DNA here is from genome assembly GCA_045586885.1 of Christensenellaceae bacterium. Taxonomy (GTDB): domain Bacteria; phylum Bacillota; class Clostridia; order Christensenellales; family Borkfalkiaceae; genus UBA4636. The sequence goes on along the minus strand of JAZNBE010000052.1, from coordinate 1,308 downwards.
TTATAGATACCTTGAAAATAACGAACAATTCTTATTCGAAGGTAACTACTTCACTGTAAAAGCAGATCAAATTCCTTGCGTTGTTCGTCCTCACAATAAAGTTGTTGCTCTTGACGCTACTAAAACTAGCCACTCACAACTTTTCATGTTCCAAAAAGCGGCTGAAACTACTGGCGAATTTGTTAAAATGCAAAACGTAAATTTCGTTGGTAACGCTCCAAAGGTTGAAAACCTTCAAAAATCCGGTGGTTTAATCATGAATAAGAGTGTTGCTGACTGTGAATTCTACAACAACCTTTCTAACGGCTGGTTCGTAAACTACTTCCCTGAATTAAACCAAGGAACTTATACAGTAAACAAATGTAAAGCGTATGACTCATTTAGTTCATTACTTTACGTTTGGGGCTCTAAAAACGTAGTTATTAAAGATAGCGAAATTATTGGCGCTGGCGGTCCTGCAATGATCGTTGACCACGTAAACCCTACTAATGGCGCTAGTTCTTATCCAAGCAACGTAACCGTAACTGATAGTGAAATTCACTCATACGTAACCGGTCAAGAAGGTTGGTTCGTAATTAACGGTGGCGCAACTATCGTTGGTCAAATTAAGGCTATGAACGCTGCTTTCACTCCATTTGGTAAAACTTACCTTTATAATAAAGCAGGCGATACCGAAAACACTTATTTAGACTTTATTGCTCTTTATAAATCTGGTAGCGCGGAAGGTATCACTACCGAACTTATTAGCGGTAACTTAAGTATGAACGGCGCTTTAAATCCTATGGACTTTGGAACTTATCAAGAAGATTGGGACGGCACTGGTAGAACTACTCAATTATCTGGACTACTTGACGCTGCAACCGCTGCGGGCGCTCCTGCTTTCGTATCTTCTAACGGTGGCGCATCTATTTTCAACGGCTCATATCTATCATACGAGGGAACTACCCAAATAACTAATCCGTCTGACCCAGTATTTAGTGGTGATTTATTATATCTCTATTATTCAAGAATGGGTATAGTATTTGGCTACGGCAACGTTGGCGCAACTATTAGCGAATAATTTCTAAAAAACAAAAGTGGAACGATTAGCGTGATACTCTTAACGGAGTATCACGCTAACTCTATTCGCCTTCGGCGAGTTCTATTGCTACGCAGTGATATTCGGCTTACGCCGAGTGATATTTGCTTAGCAAGTTTAGGGCGAATAGAATATCACTGAAGCCGCAAGGCTTCAATATCACTGTCGCTGTGCGACAATATCACTCTTTGCGTCAGCAAAGAATATCACTTTATAACAACAGAAAAAGA
>JAZNBE010000051.1:0-13282 GCA_045586885.1 Christensenellaceae bacterium | reverse complement strand
GAAGCCGCAAGGCTTCAATATCACTGTCGCTGTGCGACAATATCACTCTTTGCGTCAGCAAAGAATATCACTTTATAACAACAGAAAAAGAGATAACATTTCGACGAACACGATTTGTTATCTCTTTCTGTTTGTAATAAGGGTTTGGGCTTAGCCCCTAATGCGTTTGACCAGTCAAATGCGATGCTCGCACTTAGCAGTGTTTTTCAAATTCTCCGCTAAGAACATCACCCTTTGCAAAAGGGTTTTTTTAAACTTTGTTTATTTAGTTGTGTTAAGCGCGTAATAAACGCCTTTCTTTTGCATAAGTTGTTCGTGATTACCGCGCTCGATAATTTCGCCTTTATCCATTACCATAATACAATCGCTATCTTTAATGGTAGATAACCTATGCGCAATAACGAAAACAGTTCTATCTTTCATTAAATTATCCATACCGCGCTGAACTAAGATTTCAGTTCGAGTATCGATAGAAGACGTTGCTTCGTCTAAAATCATCACCGGTGGATCTTGAACGGCAACTCTCGCGATAGAAATTAGTTGGCGTTGACCTTGCGATAGATTTGCGCCGTCGCCAGTTAAAACCGTATCGTAGCCTTGAGGGAGTCTGCGAATAAAATCATCGGCGCAAGCAAGTTTAGCCGCTTCTATTACCTCTTCGTCGCTAGCCTCTGGGTTACCGTAGCGAATATTTTCCATAACCGAGCCAGTGAATAAATTAACGTCTTGCAACACAACGCCAAGACTGTGGCGAAGGTCGGATTTCTTGATTTTATTGATGTTTATATTATCGTAACGAATTTTGCCATCGTCAATATCGTAAAAACGATTGATAAGGTTAGAAATGGTAGTTTTACCAGCGCCCGTTTTACCGATAAGCGCAACCTTTTGACCTGGCTCAACGTAAATATTAATGTTTTTCAAAACTTGTTTTTTGCCATCGTATGAAAAATCAACGTCGATAAGGTCAACTCTACCTTTAAGTTCAGTATAAGTCAAAGTGCCGTCGCCGTGCGGATGTTTCCACGCCCAAATACCGCGCTTTTCAGTAGTTTCTTCGTAGCCGTTTTCAGTTTTAATAACTTTTACAAGTTCAACGTAGCCGTTATCAATTTCAGGCTCGGTATCTAAAAGTTCAAAAATTCGCTCTGCGCCGGCTAGCGCCATAACGACTGAGTTAAACTGTTGCGATACCATATTTATAGGTCTTGTGAAAGTTCTAGAAAGTAATAAGAACGCAGCAACCAAAGCAAAGCCGGCTTCGCTTGAAACACCGCTCGTAATTAAAAGCCCCTTAGATGCTAAAACACCGCCTATAAGCGCGATAATAACGTATTGCACGTAATTAAGGTTACCCATAATAGGCATAAATATATTAGCGTAGGTATGAGCGGAAGACGCGTTTTTATTAAGTTCGCTATTAACTTCGTCAAAACCGCGTTTATTTTCTTCTTCGTGGCAGAAAACTTTAACTACTTTTTGCCCGTTCAACATTTCTTCAACGTAACCGTTAAGACTTGCGATGGAGCGTTGTTGAGCAACGAAATATTTAGCGCTTCTACTTCCAACGAACTTGATAACGAAAAACATTAAAATAACAGTTACAAAAACTACAAGCGTTAATTGCCAACTCTTTGCAAACATCATTACAAGGCATACTACGATAGTAGTTAAAGAGTTAAAAATTTGCGGTATGCTTTGCGAAATTAACATTTCTAAAGTGTCGGTATCGTTGGTGTAACGGCTCATAATTTCGCCAAAAGAATGGGTATCGAAATATTTAACCGGGAAGGTTTGCATCTTTATAAACATTTCGTCTCTAATATCACGCAAAGTTCCTTGAGCGATAATAACCATAAGTTGATTATACACTAAAAGCCCAACCGTGCCTATAACGAAAGTTATAACCATCTGCCAAATAACCGATAAAACGCCCGAATAATCGACCGATAGCCCCACTTTTACCCTATCTAACTGAACGGCAACTTGGTTTACTAAATCTTCAATCATAGCCATTGAATAGACTGAAGAATAACTTGCTAAAATAATACAAACAAAAACTAGCGCAAAGGTAAATTTATGCCTTGAGAAAATATACTTTAGAAGTCGAGAAAGCGTTTTCATAGCATTTCTTGGCATAGCCTTAGGAGCGCCTTTTGGCATTTTATTATTCGCCATCAAAATCACCTCCCGCGCTATTTTGAGAGTTGTAAACTTCTTTATAAATTTCGTTAGTTTCAATTAGTTCTTCGTGCGAGCCAAAGCCGTTCACTTCGCCTTTTTCCATAACGATAATTTTATCCGCATCTTTTACCGACGCAATTCTTTGAGCAATTATAATCTTAGTAACCTCAGGAATTTCTTCTCTAAAGGCTTTTCTTATCATAGCATCCGTTTTCATATCAACGGCGGAAGTGGAATCGTCTAAAACTAAAATCTTTGGAGAAGTTAAAATAGCCCTAGCAATACACGCCCTTTGCCTTTGACCGCCAGAAAGATTAGAGCCACCTTGTTCAACGCGTTTATCAAGAGCGGTTGCATCGCTAACTAAATCGTCAAGGCAAGCAATTTTAAGGGCTTTAAGCATATCTTCATCAGTTGCGTTAGGGTTACCCCACTTTAAGTTATCACGAATAGTTCCAGAGAATAAAACGTTCTTTTGAAGAACGAACGCAACGTTCTTTCTAAGCGTTTCAATATCGTAATCACGAACGTCCTCTCCGCCTATTTTAAGACTTCCTAAGGTTACGTCGTAAAGTCTAGGAAGTAGTTGAACGAGCGTAGTTTTCGACGAGCCGGTAGAACCGATAATACCTATCGTTTCGCCAGAGTTTATTTTTAAGTTTACGTTTTTCAAGCAGTAATTAGTCGAGCCTTTTTTATAAGCAAAACTAACGTCTTCAAACACGATAGAGCCGTCTTTTACGCTCATTATTGCGTTTTCTTTATTAGAAATATCAGGCACTTCGTCTAAAACTTCGCAAATTCTCTCAGCAGAAGCCTTTGCTATCGTAATTTGAACTACAATCATAGAGAACATCATAAGGCTCATTAAAATTTGAGTAGTATAAGTAATGAGCGTAGTAAGTTCGCTAGTAGTTAGATTTGCGCCAAGGCTATCTATTATGGTTTGGGAAGATAGCCAAGCGATAATAGTTATGCAAGCATACATACAAAGTTGCATAACTGGTCCAGAGAGAACTACTATTCTTTGCGCTTTAGTAAACTGTTCGTAAATATCGTTAGAAGATTGTTCAAACTTTTCAATTTCGTTGTTTTCTTGATTGTTAGACTTAACTACCCTAATTCCGCGAATATTTTCTTTAACGGTGTTGTTAAGCACGTCGTATTTTTTGAAAAGCGACTTGAAATATTTAGACGCAAATTTGAAAATAAGAAGAAGAGCGCAAAGCATAATAGGAACGACTATAGCGAATACGCCTGCAATAGGTCCGCCAACAATAATCGTCATCGTAACGCCGAAAATAAGCATAAGCGGAGAACGAATAGCAACCCTTATTATCATCATAAACGCATTTTGAACGAAAGTAACGTCGGTAGTCATTCTAGTAATTAGCGATGCCGATGAAAACTTATCGATATTAGCGAACGAATAATTTTGGATTGAATAAAACATATCTTGCCTTAGGTTTGCGCCAAAACCGCAACTAGCCCTAGAGCAATATTTACCTGAAAGCGCGCCGAAAACTAGCGCAGTCAAACTCATTGCAATCAAAATTCCGCCGTAAATTAAAATTTTAGAAACGTCTCCCGTTTTAACGCCTTCTTCAAGCATAAACGTCATTACGAAAGGAATTAAAACGTCGAAAACGACTTCAATCGTAATAAAAATAGGCGATAAAATAGCATCGCGCTTATATTGTCTAACACGTTTAGCAAGTTTTTTAATAATTGCGAGCAAAAAATCCCCTCCCATAATAATATATTTAATAACTTATCTTATTCAAGTAGCACGATTAAAATTATATTGCTAACAAATTTGCTTGTCAAACGAATTAACCTTTTCTTTTTTATTTTTTCCATATTTAACCTATAATTTACTAATTATCAATTTTGCTAGCAAAAAAAATGCGGGGCTTTTAAGCCCCGCAAAATAAGGTTTTTAAGTTTTAATTATTTTTTGGAATAGTAGTTATCAATAAAGCAACCGAAATCAATGAAATTAGCGAGCCTATTGCCCCAAGGTAAATAGGGTTAAATACCGAGAAAGGTATAAAAATGGCGGTAGGCACTAATAAAACAGAGAAGATAACCGATAAAATTTTGATAATTTTTTCTCTCTTATTAGCCTTTTTCGCAAGTTTATACGCTAGTGGAAGGAAAGAAATTTCATTATTTAATATTGAAATTTTGCCATCTTCTTGAGAAAACGCAATCTTTTCATAGCACTTAAACTTCTTTTCGCCCTTAAACGCCTTATCAACGAAATCTATTTGCTTTTTAACTTCTTCTTTAAGTTCTACGCCTTCAAAATTCGTAGTAACGTTTTGAACGCCTAAAGATAAAAGTTCTTTCATAGCGCCAATACTATCTTCTTTAAGTTCGCCGTTTTCAGTCAACTGCCCTGCCCCCATTTCAAACGAATTTGCAAGCCCTAATTCACAAATAAGAGTTTCGTTATCATAATCAATCTCGTTAATTCTAGCGGAGATAAACGCAAATTTTTTGCACTTATTAGCAACTGAAAATTGATAAATTATCAAACTTGAAAAAATCATGGCTATTGCTCTTTGACCAGATAGAGCCAAAGCGCTCGTATAATATTCACTAGCGCCAGCAATAAAAGGCATCAAAAATGCGTAGCAAACGGCAATAACAAAAACGAATAAGTTAGCGTATAGCACCGTTTTCGATGGTTTTGCAACTTCCTTCAACTTTTCTTCAAAAGCCTTTTTCTGCTTTACGATAACGCTTTCTTCGTTAGACTTTTTAACTTTAATTTTAAGGCTATCGCTTAAAACTACAGAGCCTGCCAACACCTCGTCGTTTTCGGCTAGTTTTTGCTCGAACTCACCCGTTAAATAGAAACTGTCAACTAGCCCTTTTTCTAGCGCAATACTATCGCACGGCACGTAATCGTATTTATTTAAGGAAAGTTCATCGCCGTCTTTTAAAGTATCAACGGTAATTAGCGAGCCGTCGCTTGCGGTAATTTCGTTTTGACCGGTTGAAAATCTTTCGTTTAGATTAAACTTTAGTTTACTTTCAAAATAAAGTTCAATTTGTTTTGCAACTGATATAAGAATTAGCACGGCTGAAATTTCTACAATTGCGCCAAGTAAAACCGCCAAAATAGAAATGAATAAAATTATAATGTTTTCGGTAAAAAATTTCTTTTTAACAAAGTCCGCTATAGCCTGATAGAAAATTTCATAGCCGGATAGAGCAAAAGCAAAAATTGCTAAAATGTTTCTTCCGCTAAACGCGCTTTCATAATTTATCGGCATAAAAAGCGAAATAACGAATAAAACCGTTGCTAGCGTTAATTCAACTATCGCAACCTTCATTTGAGAAGAAATATCTTGTTTTTTCAGTTCTTGAAATTGAGGTTTTTTCAAAGGCTTTTCATTTTCTTCTTCAAATTCTTCACCGTTTTCGTCAATAAGTGCGCCTATAGGTTCGTTATCGACACAATCTTCCATTTCTTCATCTTCTAAAACGTCTTGGCTAGTTTCTTCATTTTCGCCTAAACTTTTAGAAGAAGAAAAGGTTTTATCTAAAGGAACAACGTTATCTTCCGCAACGAAAAGTTCACCACCGTTTTCTTCGCATAGGTTCATTGATTGAACTAAAATATCGTATTCGTCAGCAGAAGATGATAAAACGTAAGTAAAAATATCGCCTTCAAACAAACATTCTTTAACGCCGTTTAAGGTTTTTATTTTGTTTTCAATTTCTTGCTTGTTTGAAACGTTTTCCGTTTCGTAAGCATATTTAATAAGTTTAGCCATATTGCCTCCGAAAAACATTTTATCAAATTTATAAAAAACTGTCAATGCCAAACAAAAATTTGTTTGCTTTTTTTTAGGTGAGTGATATAATTATTTTAATAATATATTATTAAAGTTTTTTTGGTGATATAGTGAAAAAGAAATCTTTATTAAACACGGAAGAGAAAATTGAGAGAATTGAGCCGAATTTAAGTTTAGGTTTAACAACGGAGCAGGTTAATTTAAGAATTTCACAAAATAAAACCAACGCCGTTAAAAACAACGTTTCAAAAACTTATTGGCAAATAATTCGCGGTAACGTTTGCACGTTTTTTAACCTTTTATGCATAATTTGCTTTATTGCTCTATTATCTGTAAACGCTCCGCTTTCTAATTATATGTTCGTGGTTATTTTCGGCTCGAATATGATAATTGGAATTTTCCAAGAAGTAAAGGCGAAAAAAACGGTTGAGCGCCTATCTTTAGTTAAAAGCCCTACCGCAAAAGTTCTTCGAAACGGCGAAATGATTGAAATTCCGGTATCTTCAATCGTTTTAGACGATATTGTTAGCCTTTCCCTTTCCGACCAAATTCCAGCCGACTGCATTGTTTTAGACGGCGAAGTTGAAGCCAACGAATCGTTATTAACCGGCGAATCGGTTCCAATTAAAAAATTCAAAGGCGATAGCCTTCTTAGCGGAAGTTTTATAACTAGCGGTTCTTGCCTTGCCCAAGCCGTAAAGGTTGGAGAAGACGCTTACGTTCAAACTCTTTCCAAAAAGGCTAAAAAATATAAGCGTGCCGACTCGCAACTTTTAAATTCACTCAATAAACTTATTAAAATGATAGGAATTTTATTATTCCCTATCGCTTTCGTTACCGCAATCGTAAACTTTAACTTAACCGGCGGAAACGTGCCTGAAATTATTTTGAAAACGTCTGCGGTAGTTATCGGTATGATACCGTCTGGTATGTTCCTTTTAACTACGCTAGCGCTTGGCGTTGGAATAGTAAAACTATCTAACGTAAACGCAAGAGTTCAAGATATGTATTCAATCGAAATGCTAGCGCGCGTAAACGTTCTATGCTTAGATAAAACCGGAACTATTACGGATGGAAATATGGTGGTTACCAACGTTATTAACTTAAAAGATACCGCCCACACACTTGAAACGATTATTTCATCAATGCAAAAAGCGCTTGGCGATAATAACCAAACGGCAAACGCACTAAACGAATATTTCAAAAGTGAGACACAACTTTTAGCAACGGCGAAAATTCCTTTCTCATCAAAACGCAAATATTCCGCAGTTACTTTTAATAATTTAACTTTCGTCCTTGGCGCGCCTGAGTTTTTGAACGTTGATAGAGAAAAAATTGCAGATAAAATTCAAACTGAAACGAGCCTTGGAAGAAGAGTTATCGTTTTAGCCCAAACCCTATCGCCTATCGAAAACGACCAAGTTTTAGGCACTTTAGAACCTATCGCAATTATATCTATTGAAGAAAACGTTAGAAAAGAAGCCATTGAAACGATTAAGTGGTTTAAAGAAAACGACGTTTCCGTTAGAGTAATTTCAGGTGATAACCCTCTTACCGTTTCAATTATTGCAAAAAAGGCCGGCGTTGACGGCGCTGATAAGTTTGTTTCCCTTCACGATAAAACTGACGAAGAAGTTTACGCCCTTGCTAACGAATACACAGTTTTTGGTAGAGTTTCCCCAGAGCAAAAAGCAATTTTAATTAAGGCTTTGAAAGACGGTGGAAAAACCGTTGCAATGACAGGGGACGGCGTAAACGATATTCTAGCAATGAAGGAATCTGATTGTTCCATTACCGTATCGGACGGCTCTTCAGCATCAAGAAGCCTTGCTCACATAGTTTTACTTGACGATAATTTCAATTCTATTCCACAAGCCGTAAAAGAAGGTAGAAGAGTAATAAACAATATTCAGTTATCATCATCGCTTTACCTTATGAAAACGCTTTTTACCATAATTTTTGCGCTTATTTCAATAGCAACGTGGTCGCAATATCCGTTCACGACTGGTAAAATGCTAATGCTAGAGTTTTTCATAATAGGCGTTCCTTCGTTCGCGCTATCTTTCCAACCTAACGATAAAAGAGTTAGCGGAAAGTTTATACCATACGTTTTATCGTGCAGTATTCCGGGCGCGCTTGCCATTATTTTGAACGTTCTTTTTGCAGGGCATGCCGATATTTTCGGTGTAGTAACAACGGGCGGAGTGCAAGAAAGTTTAGAAGTGTTAGCGCTAACTTTTGCAGGGCTTTCGTATCTTATCGTTATTTGTTTTCCGTTCAATAAATATCGCGGTCTTTTAGTGGGGCTTGTATCTTTAGTTCTTATCGTTTGGGCAACTTTCCTTATGAACTTTGAAATTTTTGGGAAGTCTTTCTTCGATATGTATCAACTAACCTTTAGCCAAAATTTAGATGCAATCTTATTTATGGTAATTATGGTAATATTAGATTTTCCACTAATAATCTTTTCAAGAAAACTTGCTCAAAAACTAGCAAAAAAGTTTTCTTAAAACACTAAATAAAACACAAAAACCCGTCTATAAGTCGATTATAGACGGGTTTTTTATTTTTCAAATATTTATGCTCCTTTAGTTGCAAGCGCTAATTTTTCGTTTTCTTCTTTTTCCAAAACGGTGTAAGCAACTTTACCAACTAACGTTTTAGGAAGTTCAGGTCTAAACTCAATTTCGTATGGCATAGCGTATTTTGCAACGTTTTTAGAAAGATATTCTAAAATTTCTTTTTTCAATTCTTCGCTTGCGTCAAAGCCCGGTTTTAAGGTTATAAACGCTTTGATTTTTTGCATTTTGTATTCGTCGCGAACACCGATAACGCAACTCATTTGAACGGCCTCGTGCGCGTCTATAACGTTTTCAATTTGAGAAGGATAAACGTTATAACCGCTAGTTATAATCATACGTTTAATTCTTTGCTTGAAATAAATAAAGCCTTCTTCGTCCATATAACCAAGGTCGCCTGTATGTAGCCAAATATCGCCGTCTTCGTGCTTAACTAACGTTTTAGCGTTTTCTTCATCACGATTATAATAACCAAGCATTACGGTAGGACCTTTTAGGCAAATTTCGCCGTCTTCGCCTAGTGGCGCGCTCTCAGTTGTTCCAACTTTGCAAATTTGATAATAAGTATCAGGATAAGGAAGACCGATGCTACCTTGCTTTTCTTTATTATAAGGCGTTAAACAACTAGCCGTTACGCATTCGGTAGTGCCGTAGCCTTCACGAACTCTAACGGTTGCGCCGTGATCGGCTAAGAATTTATCAAACTTTTTCTTAAGTTCAGCCGATAGCGAATCTCCACCAGAGAATACGCCCATTAAACAATCTAACTTAACGCCGTCAAGATAATTAGTTCTTGTCAACGCTTCGTAAAGAGTTGGAACGCCGGCAATATAGTTAGGTTTATTTTTCTTAATAAGTTTTGCGTAAACTTCTACGTTGAATTTTGGAACTAAAATAGATTCACCGCCTAAAACTAAAAGCGTATGAATACAAACGCCAAGCCCAAAGCCGTGGAAACAAGGCATAGCGGCAAGCATTTTCTTTCCTTGAATTTGCTTGTTGCACATAGCCCCAGTTTGATGCGCTAGAGCGTTGAAGTTTTTTGAAGATAATAAAATACCTTTAGTAACGCCGGTTGTTCCGCCAGAGAATAGAATTGCGGCAGGCATATTTTCATCAAGATGATAAGGAACAACGGCTTTTGCTTTGTTTCCAAGTTTTACTAAATCTTCCCAGAAAATAACGTTACTGTTAGCGGTAAAATTTCTATCTTTTTTGCCGTTAATGAACTTATAGGCGGTCTTTTTAACAAAACCGAGTTCTTCCGCCGCGCCAGTTAAGATAACTCTTTCTAATTTATAATCTTTCTCAACTTCTTGAATTTTCTTATAGAAAGTATCGAGCGTTAAAACAACGTGAGAGTCAACTTCTTTTAAGTAATAAACGATTTCACCAACTGCAGATAACGGGTGAATTAAACTAACAACCGCGCCGATATAGTTCAAAGCGTAAAGTGAATAAACGGTTTGCGGAAGGTTTGGCATACAAATGGTAACTTTATCGCCAGGTCTTATTCCTAAAGCCGAATAACATTTTGCCATATGCAAAATCTTTTCCTTCATCTTTTCATAAGAAATGGTAGTTCCCATGCAAGATAAAGCCGTTTGCTTAGGGTATTTATCAGCCGTTTGTAAAACGACGTCGCTCATAGAGCCTGTAGGATAATCTAAATGGAATTTAACTTCGCCATAACTAGAAAGCCAAGGCGCATTTTTTTCAATACTCATAAATAATCTTCACTTTAATTTTAGTTTTTAATATTTTTTAATTCTTCAGCCTTTTTCTCTTCTAACAACTTAATATATTTACTCATATCTTGCGGATTTCCACAAGGATTGCCTATTTCAACTTCTTCTTCAATAGGTCTATCTAAAAGATAAGGGTTAGCAATTAAGTGTTTAAATAAAGCAAAAGTTTTAGCAAAGTAAACGCCGTCTGCAATTCTTTCGTCAACCGTTAAGGCAATATCGATAGAATCTTTCATTTCAAAACTGCCGTCTGCGTTAAAGAACGGACGCAACTTCTTTTCGCCTACTATCATAAAAACAGAGTTAGTTCCGTAATTAGTTAAGTGATGGTAATCTGCCGAAAGTTTAATACTTCCAAGATTAGAAATAAAAACCGACGAATAATAAGGGTCTTCTTTCATGAGCGACATAGGCGTCCAACCCATATAATCAAGCCCTCTTAAAACAGCGCACACAAACCTTAACATAAACCTTGGAAGTTTAACAAGTTTAGAGATAATATCGGTAGTGCCGTCTTGTTTGTTGTGAACTCTAATATCGAAAACGATTTTCTTAACCTTTTCGTAGATTTCTTCAAAAGGCGAAGTTCCCTTTTCGCCAACTTTCAAAATAGCCAAGCCTTCTTCGGACTTATCGTTAAATTGTTTTTTAACTGTAAACGAAAAAGTGATATCGTTTCTTTGATAGACACGTCTTCCTTGAATAAATCTATTCATATACGGACGGTGATACATAGTTTTAGCAAGCGCCGCCAAAACGAAATGGAAAAGCGTGTGCTTATATTCCCCTTCTTTAATATCGGCATTCTTTTCTTGTAAATATTTAACGGCGTTAGTAAAGTCAACCGTTTCTTTAAGCACGGCTTCGTTATCAGCCCTGTTTAATAAAAGATAAGGCATAAACTTATGCATAGCATCAAGTTCACGCAATCTATAGCCGTCTTTTCTATCGCCTAAGCGTCTCTTTCTTTTTTCTTCCATAAAATAAATTTTACCTTATCGTAGAGTAATTTAATAAATTAAAACTTTTTTCTTTTAAAAAAATCAAAAAAGCAATAATCCTCTAACGAAAAAAATATATCATAAATACTTAAATAAGTCAATAAATTGTTTTTTTGTTTTTGTAACCTAAATTTAACCTTTTTTATTAATACAAAAAAAACGCTCTTATAATCTTGAAAAAAATATATTCAAAAATTAGCAACGCAAAAAAATATCACAAAACCAACACAAAAAAAAGTTAAAAAAACAAAAAAAGGTGAAAAAATCACCTTTTATCTTGCGTAGCGTTTAACCATCTTTTTAATGCTAGATGATAACGTTTTCGTTAAAACGCTTTCTTTAATTTTTACTCTCCAGCAACCAACTTCGCCTGGAGTGTTTATGCGATATTGACCGTCTAATAAAAGTAAATCGTGCATTGGGACGATTGCAAGATTTGAACTTGACGCATAGCAAATATCAATAATAACTTGAGCAGTTGAATAAACGCCGGTTACTTGCTTATAAATCTTTAAGTAGTTACAAGCCTTTTTAATCATAGCCTTTTGGCGATTAAACTCTTCTTTAGAAAAACTCTTCAAAAGCCCAACTAAAGTATCGTTATCGTGCGTGCCGGTATAAATTACCGAATTTTCTTCAACGTTCCATGGAAGATATAAGTTACTATCATCGCTATCGAACGCAAACGATAAAACTTTCATACCCGGTATTTTAGTATCACGAAGAAGGCTCTTAACACCATCGTCTATAAGCCCTAAATCTTCGGCTAAAAGTTTATTCGTGCCAACGGCCTCGAAAAGTTCTCTGCCTGGCGCTTGAATCCAACAACCGTTTTTAGCCGTTTCTTCTCCGTAAGGAACTGCCCAAAACCTATCCAAGCCCCTAAAGTGATCAATTCTAATAAGGTCGTAAACCTTTTCTGCGCTCAAAATTCTCTCTTTCCAGAACTTAAAGCCGTTCGCTTGCATATTAGGGTAGTTATAAAGCGGATTGCCCCAAAGTTGACCGTCTTTAGAGAAATAATCAGGCGGAACACCGGCAACCATCGTAGGCTTAAAGTCTTCGCCGAGCATAAACTCTTCTTTTTGAGTCCAAACGTCAACGCTATTTAACGATACGTATAGCGGTAAGTCACCGATTATAGATATACCTTTATCGTTAGCATATTTTTTAAGTTCTAAATATTCGTTCCAAAACTCAAACTGAATAAATTGCCAGAACAAAATTTCTTGGCTATTATCTTTTGCGAACTTCTTAAGAGCCTCTTCATCTCTTACCTTATATTCGTAAGGCCAATTCAACCAGTCGGTGTTAAATTCGGTAGTAAGCGCCATAAAAAGCGCGTAATCGTTAAACTGACCTTTTTTAAGGAAAGCCTTAAACGCCTTATCTTCAACGTTAAATCTAGAAAAAGCCTTTCTTAAAAGCGGATAACGTTCGCTATAAAGTTTGCCGTAATCAATAAATTCACTCTTATCAATAGCCGCTTCAACTTCGCGATAAGTTAAAAGTTTTTTAGAACGCAAAATTTCTAAATCGATAAAGTAAGGGTTGCCTGAATTCGAGCAAAGCGTTTGATACGGCGAATCGTTATAGCCCGTTTGAACGAGCGGTAAAATTTGCCAATATTTTTGACCTGATTCCTTTAAGAAATCAACAAATTTATAAGCCCATTTACCCATAGAGCCGATGCCGTATTTTGATGGAAGTGAGAAAATAGGCAACAAAACGCCACAACTTCTTAACATATTTCTTCTCCATAGCCTAAATACGTAATTAAGAGATTTTTCTAGATTAAAAAACCTTTAAATTTAACACTTTTTCTAGGCTAATTTCGTAATAATTTATTTTTATAAAAACTTGCATTTTTTCAAGAAAAAACTTGCATTTTTCAAGTTTTTTAACGGTTATTTTTTAAGTTTTTTCGCTCTTTTTTAATTAAGTTGCAAAATTTCAAAACT
>JAZNBE010000050.1:0-7028 GCA_045586885.1 Christensenellaceae bacterium | reverse complement strand
ATTATAAATCAAAAATATGCACTTGGAATGTGTGCAAGACTTGAAGTTACCAATGCCGAGATAGCAAGAGATGAGTGCATTGCAAATGTGACACAAAGTCAACATAATACAGATTTGTGCAAAGACAGTTTAAAAATTTGTCTTAACATAACTAAAAAATTACCTAAAATCCACCAAAAATTTACTAAACTAATTTAAAAATCAACAATTAACTTGTCTTTTTATTTATTTTGTGATAAAATTTATGAGTATTTTTTTTATTTAGGAGGAATTATGAGTCCTGATACTATTCAAATGCTTATCGTTATGATAGTTTATATCATTGCGATAATTGCCGTAGGGATTATGTATTCCAAAAAGGCAAACAAAAGTTCTGATTACTACTTTTTAGGCGGAAGAACGCTAGGTCCTTGGGTTACCGCTATGAGCGCAGAGGCTTCCGATATGAGCGGTTGGCTTCTTATGGGGCTTCCGGGCGTTGCTTACTGGTGCGGTATTGCCGACGCGCTTTGGACTGCTATAGGTCTTGCGGTTGGTACTTATATTAACTGGCTTTTAGTTTCTAAAAGACTTCGCCGTTATAGCATTAGAGCAAACAACTCTATTACTATTCCTGATTTCTTCTCTAATCGTTTCCACGAAAAGAAGAAAATTATTCTTACCATTGCATCAATCTTTATTCTAGTTTTCTTTACCGTTTACGTTGCAAGTTGTTTCGCTACTTGCGGAAAACTCTTCTCTTCGCTCTTTGGCGGTGATTACGTTACTATGATGATTTTGGGCGCGGTTTTCGTTTTCGCTTACACGATTTTGGGCGGTTTCTTAGCCGAAAGCGCTTCCGATTTTATTCAAGGTATTATGATGTTCTTCGCTCTTTTAATCGTAGTTGTAGTAGGCGTTGTAATAGCTGGCGGTTTTGGAAATATTATTGATAACGCAAAGTCTATGCCCGGCTTTTTTGAAATGTTTGGTATGGCTAGCCCTTCTCTTGACGCTAACGGTCAACAAATCGTGGTGGACGGCGTTGCTCAATTTGGCGATAAAGCAAACTACGGTTTCCTTACCGTTCTCTCTACGCTTGCTTGGGGTTTAGGTTATTTTGGCGTTCCTCAAGTTCTTCTTCGCTTTATGGCTATTAGAAGTGAAAAGGAATTAAAACCTTCACGTATTATTGCAACCGTTTGGTGCGTTGTTTCACTTCTTGTTGCCGTGTTCATCGGCGTTATGGGTAGAAGTTTATTCCCTACCGAACACTTAACTTCTAGCGCGGCGGAAAATATTTTAATCACCATTTCTACAAGTTTCTTACCGCCTATTATCGCAGGCGTTATTATGACTGGTATTTTATCGGCTACTATTAGTTCTTCCGACTCTTATCTTTTAATTGCCGCATCCGCTGTTTCTAAAAATCTTTTCAAAGGCATATTTAAGAAAGACGCTACCGATAAACAAATTATGCTCGTTTCTAGAATTACGCTCGTTGTTATTACTTTAATTGCGCTTTTAATCGCGCTTGACGAAAATAGCGTAATCTTTAAGATAGTATCGTTTGCTTGGGCTGGTTTTGGCGCAACGTTTGGTCCTATTATGTTATTCTCTTTGTTCTGGAAGAGAACTACTCGTGAAGGCGCTATCGCTGGTATGCTCGGTGGCGGTTGTATGGTTTTCATTTGGGAATTCCTACTAACTCCTATCGGCGGAGTGTTCGCTATCTACGAATTATTACCTGCCTTCATCTTCTCGGCAATTTTAATCGTTGTCGTTTCACTTCTTACTAAAAAACCATCAGCAGAAATTGAAGCCGACTTTGACGCCGTTAAAAACGGAACTGATTTAGAGCCAGCGCTTGCTCCTTCTTTAGAAGAAACGGCTAAAAACGCTTAAAAATTTAGTCTTAAAACCAATTAAAAAAAGTGGCATATCGCCACTTTTTTTGTTTTGTTTTTTAATTTTTATAGGCTTTCAAGATTAAAACTAGGCTCTTTTTGTATAATTAGTTTTTTACTAGTTATTGGGTGAGTAAATTCAATCTTTTTTGCGTGAAGTAGCATCGTTTTGCCTTTTACTTCAACGCCGTAAAGGCTATCAGCGTAAAGCGGGTTGCCTTCGCTTGAAAAATGCACTCGAATTTGGTGCGTGCGTCCGGTTAATAAAACTACGTCAACTAAAGATAGGTCTTTCTCTGCGTAATATTTTTTAACTTCATACTTACTTATCGCTCTTTTGCCATCGCTTGAGATTATTCTTTTCATTAGAATTTCATTTTCTCTTTTGATAGGCTTATCTATAACGCCACTTTGGTTTTTCATTTTTCCAACGACTACCGCGCTATAAGTTTTCAAAAAACCACCCTGTTTCATTTGCTCGCCCATAAGGCTTGAGGACAACCAGTCTTTAGCTACTATTACTATTCCGCTAGTATCTCTATCAAGGCGGTTTACGGCTCTAAAAACAAAAGGCTCAGGCTTAAAGTAATTTGCTAAAACTTGGTCTAGAGATACCACGCTATTCCCTTTAGAGTTGTGCGTTAGCATTCCGCTTGGTTTGTTGACCGCTATTAAGTATTCGTCTTCGTATAAAACTTCAATAGGATAAGGTTTTGGAACTACGTATTCGTTGACTTCTTCAGGTGGAAGTTTAACGGTGATTTTATCGTTAAAATGCACGATAGCGCGCATATTGACGCACTTATCGTTCAAAAACACTCCGCCAAACTTTACTTTTTTTATGATAGCGGTGGAAAAATTCCTTGCCTTTAAAAACTTTGAAATCAAAAAATTATCTTCGCTATTTTTTACGATAAATTCATAAACTTTCATAACTTTATTTTATTATATATCACGCGGAAAATGTTTGCAACTAAATAGTTTATCGTTGACAAATTTATTCGCCGTGCTATAATGAAACTATAATACTTTTATGGTGGACTATGCAAGGCATTAGAAAATTTGAAAAACAAGACTTTGATAATCTTTACGATTTTATGCGCCCGTTATGGTTTGAAACTTATCTAAGCATAATCTCTAAAGAACAAATTGAATTTTTGCTCGATAAATATTTTAAAAAAGAAAACGTAGAAAACTTTATTGCTAAAGGCTACGAATATTATAGCCTTTATAATGAAGGCGTTTTAGTTTTCGTTGAAAGAGAAAATGATGTTTTTATGGACAAACTTTATCTTTTGCCGTCTGCTCGTGGAAAAGGAATTGCAAAAAAAGCGTTTGAGTTTATGCTTTTGAGAAATAAGCCTATAAAACTTAACGTAAACCAACAAAACCAAAGAGCGCTAAAATGCTATCTTAAAAACGGCTTTAAAATTATTGAAGAAAAGGACGTCGTTTTAGAAAACGGTATGATTAACAAAGACTTTGTTTTATTAAAAGATAACAAAAAATAGCGTTTAACAGGCTTATAGCCTAGTTTATTACTTTTAAAAAAATTAAAAGCCCAAAGGCAATATGCCTTTGGGCGCTTTTTTATTTAAAATCGTTCCAGTAAAAATATTCGTCTAGAAACTCGATTAGCGACTCTTCTAAATCTTCACCCGGTCCGCAAATATAGTCTAGGTCACTGTCGTAAAAATATAAGTATGAAATTCTATAATTCTCATCGTCAAAACCGATAAGCCCAAAAGACTTGCAAACGTAATAATCTTCTAACTTTAAGTCTAACACCTTAAAATTATAGCCCTTATAATTAATTTCAGTTACAGGCATTATATAATAGCCATCGTTTCCACTATCTAAAACGGGCGCTTGTAAATAATCTTTACTGGTTTGTAATATTGCTTTTGCAGAATAATACCTTATAATGTCGTATTGCACGAAAAGCGCTAGCGTTTTAGTAGTAAACAATAAATTAGAACTTTCTTGATATGAAAATTTTATTTCTTTAGAAGTTGTAAGTTTTGCTAAAGATGGCATTACGTCTTTTGCATATCCTACTTCTTCTAAATATCTGTCGTAATTAGCAATATTGGTATCGTAAATTATTTGATTGCTTATTGCCACTTTTGTTAATAGCGTGCAAGACGATAACGTTAAACATAACACAACGCAAAAACTTGCTAATAAAACTTTTTTCATATTACTCCTTAAAATTTTCTTAAATTTTTGTTGATAACGAACCTATAGGCTAGTTTTTATTAAAAATCGCTTTCCTTTTTTCTTAATTTTATTGAAGAATATTTTTCAATAAATTCAACTAAGAAAAGCCAAGAATTTGGAAACTCGTCCAAGCCCTCGTATTCTAAAACCTCGTCGTCAAAACGCAAAACTATTTTCCATGAGTTTTCGTAGTTTGGACAAACTTCATTATTATATTTTTGTTTCCAGTTGAAAAACGATAGTTTTTTAAGAAGAGTTTTCGTTTCTTCAACCGTTGGCAAAGGTTTTTCTTCATACCTTCCGTTATGCTTAATTTCAATGCCGTTTTCAAATAAAACTGAAAACTTCTTTATTCCTAAAAACGGATTCCCTTGCGAAAAATCAAAACGCTTTATCTTTTCGAACTTTTCGTTAAACTTATCAACTTCTTTAATCCTTTCCCTTTTCTCTAAAAGAGATAGTTCTCGACAATCTAAAAACCTATAATTTCTCGATAACGCTTTTCTTATCTCTATGTCGACAATGTTGTAATTATAATAAAGATTATGGTAATCAAAATCTATCTTTATAGCAAAAATATAATCAAAGCCCGAAAGATAAGTTTTATTTAAAAACGCGTAATAATTTGCTACGTAAGATACGTCGTTGCATAAAATCAAAGTGTTGCTTTGATAGGTTACGCTATTCATAAAAAAGTGCCTATTTACATCAATGTAAAAACCGTCAACGCTTTTAGTTTGGCTCTCTTTACATAAAAGATATATTAAATCTCTAGTTTCGTTGGTTAAAACAAGTTGGTTATGTAAACTGCAAATATCGTTATAAATGGTTATTAACGAACTTTTTCTATCAACCTCAATTTTTAAATTTGCGTTTTCAAAAACGCATTTAGTTTTATAAATTTTAAAGTTTAGGCCATAAAGAAAATATAAATTTTCGATTGAAATAGTGTCGCCTTCAAAAACTTTTAAAACGCTACTATACGGAAAAGTTTTCGGCTCTTTTACAACTAAATAATAGTTTTCACTATCTTCTTGGGCGCATAAATCGGTTTTTAGAAATTTATAAAAATGCTCGAAACCTTCAACTTTTTTTATCTCTACCACTTTGGCGCAATAACTTTTTGCTAAAGTTAAAAGGTAGTTTATTAAAAGTTTTGCTCTATTTCTACTTCTCTTTACATAAATGCCAAAATCGTTTAAAACAATTTTTTTATCGTATTTTTCGTAAAATAAAGTAGATTTTTCGCAAACGAATTGTTCTACTAAAAAGTAACCGATAATAATTCCGTTCTCTCGCATAATATAGGTTAGCGTTTGAGCGTTTTCATCGCCTAAGCAATAAACAAATTTAAGATTTTCGTAATATTTATTCCACTCGCCTACCTCTAGATCGTCGTCAATAGACCTTGACGGCGCAATCTTTATGCCGTTTTTATTATATTTTTTAGGTTTGAAATTTATTTTTCTAAACATTTTAGCCTTTTTTTACTTTTCTTATTTTTTTAATTCTATCATAAAAAACTTTTCTTTTCAAGGAATTTTTATAACTTAACGCTTTTCAACCCCATTAAAAAAGCGCTCGACAAAAACTTGCCGAGCGCTTTATATAAATCTTTTCAGTTTTTATTGAAACCAAGTTTGCGCGCCGTAAATAAACCAGAAAGTATCTAATATTCTTGCAGCGTATTCGCCAAGTTCAGCCTCAACCGATAAACGCATATTTTTTAGTTCTCTAACGCCCCACTTATTGTTTACCTTGTCGCCTATATCTTGACAGAGATCTTTAATAGCGTTAGCATCCCAAGCAGTTGATCTATCTTCAACTAAATGTGGCAAATGCCTCATCGCTTCAATGATGATATCTTCAATTTCGCACCAATCGTCGTCCGCAAGCGCAATATCTACCTTTTTTGCTAATTCTTCAAGCCTTTTCATAAAATTCTACCTCATTTTGTTTTTTAGAAACTTACTTAAAAGCATTTCCTAACTTGATTATAGCACGAAATTTTTACATTTTCAATAGTAATTAGAATTTTTTTGATTTAGTCAAGATAATAATTTAAACGCTTATAAAGTTTTATATCTTTTTCCTTTCCATAGTCGCCTAAATATGGAATTTTTTTAACTACTTCAAATTTTTCGTCAAACGAATGACCTAAAACAAACTGCGCTCTTTTTTCAAGTTTTTCTAAAACGCCCCGTCTTTTTAACTCGTAACGATAATTGCAAACGCATTTTGGTTGAATATAGTTTTGACCACTTGCGTATAAACTTTCAAAACCTTCTATTGCGTCGGCTTTGATAAATAGAACAAAAAACTCACAATTTGAAGTTTCATAAACGAATAATCTAGCGTCTTTAGCCTTTTCAAGCCTTCCTTTCATCAATAAATTATATTCTTCTTTTAAAGTAAAATTTAGATTAGACAACCTTTCTTTTAGCGTTTTTGCTAAAATTTCAAAATCTTTATATAAAAAACTATCAACGTAAACGTAGATAGGAAAGTTTTCTCTAAACGCAGATATTGGCGACACGTCAATTCCGCTACAATAATAAAAAAGACTTTTCTCAAGAAGATTTTTTAAGTCTTCACCTAAAACGTCCTTTTCTAAATCAACTATTATCTTATTTGCATTTAGTTGAATTTTATCGTTATTAACATCAAACATAAACTAATTATATCATAAACAAATTTTCAAGTAAAGCGCTAAATTTTGCCTTAACCTTAACAAAAGAGTTAGATTACGCTTTAACTAAGCAAACAAAAAAACAACGGCAAGCCGAGCCCCTATAAGGGATTCGGCAACTAAATAAATCCGTAAACGGATTTGTGATATTTGTCTTGCGACAAGTTATATTGCCTTTAGGCAGAGATATTCGCCTTTGGCGAGTTGTGGATTTATTTAATATAACTGCGACT
>JAZNBE010000049.1:0-8890 GCA_045586885.1 Christensenellaceae bacterium | reverse complement strand
AAGCGCGCCAACAATACCGATTAGTAACGTTGATAAATAAATATCGTAGCCTGCGATAGTGTAAAGGTAAACTTGCTTAATGTTAGGGAATATGTATTCTAAAACGGTTGGAAGAGAAACTACTTCAAACATTACTACGCCTATGTAACTTAAAATCAGCGACCACGTGCAGATAAACGAAACAGTTTTTCCTAAAGCGCGCTCACTGAACACGTGTTCGCCACCGCATCTTGGCATAGCCGAGGTTAATTCTGCGTAGGTTAATCCAACGAAGTAAATCATCAACCCACCTAGAGCAAACGCTATAATTGCGCCAAGCGTTCCAGCGCCTTGAATCCAATCGCCGGATTGAACAACCCAACCCCAGCCTATCATTGCGCCGAACGCTAAAACAAAAATATCTTTAGTTCTTAAAACCTTCGAAAACTTAGATTTCTTTTCTTCCATAATTAATTTTTCTCCTTTACCCTAGACAAATCAACTTGTTCTCCAAACTTCAAGTCCCACTCAGGCGGATCAAACGGACAATAACCGCTACAATGATAAAATGTTAACTCACCAAAATAAATTTTATCACCTATAACATAAGTGTCAACACGAACTTGAGGAATATCTTTAGAAAGTTTATATGCTATCTCCAAAAGTTCATCCCAAACAGCAGGCTTTTCAACACCACCTTCCGCATTAGGATAAGTAAAATTAATTGGTAAATGATTAAACTCAGTATCATAACCATCGTTTGTCCTATTATGGTAAGCACTATTTCCTTTACAAACCATTACCCAATTCATCTTTCCATAAGAACAGAACATCTTAAATTCAGCTGAATCATCCGGAATATCAAGATACTTCTCAGCAATAATTCTTCTTGGAACGTTTTTATACGGCCATTCGCGACCATTAAAATATAAATTCTGTTTATTTGCCGTCTCGAGTCCTTTCTTTGCGTTTTTGAAATCAAATGTAGATTTGTCTTTGCAAATATAGACTGAATTGCTTCCGCCACCCGCCGTTGCTTTTAAAACAAACTCATTTGGCAATTGGTCAAAATCAATATCGTCAAACCTATCCCACACGCCAAGCGTTGGAATAATGTGCTCTTCGCCGATAATGTCCGCAACGTATTTTTTAACGGCGAATTTATCTACCATTGTGGTATATTCTGGTTTTCTATCATAAAGTTTAAGCCATTGTAACTTTTCATTAAAAGTTTTTGGTTTTTTTAAATTTAGTTTTTGCTTCATTTGTAAACGAAAACGCAACTTCAAATATGCTTTATCAGGTAAAAACCTTAACATTTTAACAATAAAATCTTTCGTCTTTCTATTCATAGCCTGCTTTTATTCCAATTCCTTCATATATCTTTCAATAACGATTTGTCGGTCAAATTCCTTTTCAACCTTTTCTCTGCCGTTTAAGCCCATTTGCACTTTTTCTTGGTGAGATAATGCTAAGAACTTTTCAATTTGGCAGATTAAATCGTTAGTATCGTCTTTTTTAACGAGATATCCGTTAACATCGTCAACCAAAACCTCACGGCAACCGGCTCTATCGGTAGTAATAATAGCCCTTCCCGTTGCTCCGCTTTCTAATAAAACGTTTGCTAGCCCTTCAGGATAGTAACTTGGGTGAACGGTACAATGAACGTCTTTCAAAACTTCTCTAATATCACGCACCATACCGTGATAAACGATAATACCTTTTTCGTGGTTTTCTTTCAAAATTTCTTCGTAAGCTTCTTCGCAGAAACCGCAAACGTGGAAAATCGTGTTAGGGTATTTTTCTTTTATAACTTTAGCCGCGCCAAGATAATTATCAATACCCTTTTCTTTCATTACTCTAGAAATAAAAACGAAACCAACGTTATCGTCAGTAGGAAGATCTAATAGCTTAAACTTTTCAAGGTTTACACCACTTCCAGGTAGTAGATAATGCTTGTCAACGTATAACTTTTTATCAATGAAAAATTGCATATTATCAGCATTTTGGAAGAAAATAGTTTTAACCTTTTTCAAAGCAATGCGGTAAAGCATAGTCGTAACGAATTGCAAAATTCCCTTCTTTTCAACGGCTGTGCCTAAACCCGTTACGTTGATTGAATGCGGAATTTTAAGTTTTTTGCATGCCATTGAACCATAAATATTCGGCTTTATGGTATAGGTAAAAACTTGATCTGGCTTAATCTCTTTTAACGCCTTTTTATAGTTTTTCAAAACCTTTAAATCCTTGAAAAGATTAGTTCCCCTTCTATCAAGCGAAACTTCGTAATGCTTGCAACCTTTTGCAACCATTTCTTGAACGTAATCGCCCTTAGGGCAAATAACGTAAACTTCATGCCCTTCTTTTATTAGCCTTTCGCAAAGTTCGAAACGATAAATATAAATACTAAAATCGGTATTCCCTATAAGCGCAATTCTCATTTTTTTATTCCTTACTATCTTCTTTTGGTTGATTATTTTTTTCTTGCTTTTTCTTCTTATCTTGTTTTTCGGAGTCGTTACCTTCACGAGTAAAAACAACGGCAACCGTTTTAAAGATTAGTTTTAAATCCATCCAAAGCGACGCATTCTTTACGTAGTAAGCGTCCATTATGGCTTTGTTCTTATAGTAAACGTTATCACGTCCGTGCACTTGAGAATAGCCTGAAATTCCGGGGCGCATTGCGTAAACGCCTAATTCTTCTCTCATTTTATGGCAATTTTGTTCGGTTAAAACAAGCGGTCTATACCCTATAACCGACATCGTTCCCACGAAACAACAAAATAGTTGAGGTAGTTCGTCGATGCTAAGTTTTCTAATAATTCTACCAACCTTAGTGATGTGTTTAGTTGGGTCGGCAAGAAGAGAGGTTGCACAGTTTTTTGGCGCGGTAGTGTACATCGACCTAAACTTTATGCAATTAAATTCCTTTCCGCCCCTACCAACTCTTTTTTGCTTAAAGAAAACGGGACCTTTAGATTCAACTTTAATTGCAATCGCAACAATTAAAAAAAGCGGTGATAAAATAATCAACGCTAAGGTCGATGCAAATAAATCGAACGCCCTTTTAACAAAACGATAAAACAATCTCTTTTTGGTGTTCTGTTGAAAGTTTTTAGCGTATTCTTCGTAATATTCGTCGGAATATTGCTTAGAACTATCAAACGCTTGAGTAGAAACGTCGCCGTTAAAAGTTTTTTCTTCTTTCATTTCTTGATTTTCTAAAATAAGAACTTCTTTTTCTTGCATATTTTATCCTTTTGTGTTTAGGTTAGTTTTGTATTATGTAATAATATTACATAACACATTTTATCACCTTACAATGAAAAATGTCAATAGAAAACCGACAAAAAGCCGAAAACTCTAATTATTTTTGCGCTGTAAGATTTTGGGCGGGGAATTTTGGGCAAATATAAATTTGACAATTTTTAAAAGTGAATTTTTGTGTTTTTAAAATTGAATTGCTACAATTCTTTGGTTTCTCGTTTTAAAAAAATGAAAATTTTCGCACGAAAAAGCCCCGCTTTTAGCAAAAAAGCGGGGCTATAGGTCGATTATCGACGATTTTTTCTTTAGTTTTTACAATATATTGAGGGTGAAAAACGCCACAATATTTAACAAAAATTTTTTAACTTACAAATTTAATCTCGTTTACTATTATATTTTTTGTGTTTGATATATCTTTTTTTGTCCGTGACCACCAAATATATTCCACGTTCCAGCGCCTAATCTTTGTAGAAAAGAAATGCGCTCTTGTGCGCAAAGATTAGAATTTGTATCAACCGAAGTCATTAAGATAGGAGCATATTTATTATATTCAGCTTGTTTTTTGGTTAAATCGTTTAAATTTATAAAAATATCGCCAGTGAACGCAACCTTATGCTTAAAATCAATAAGCACAATTTCACCTAAAAGATGCCCTCCCTTGCCTTCGTAAACCTCAAAACAAAGTTCTCCAACTGAAAAAAAACCTATTTGTTCTATATCTAAATTGAACTTAGATTTGTTCCATTGTGGACGTAATTTTGACCTATCTATAGGCTCATAACCAGTCAAAATCTTGCAGATATTAACGTAAGGCTTGTGTAACGCATTGCTTTCTCTAAAGCCTTCATTATTTTCGGCTTCCGCAATCAAACATTCTGCTGTTCTTTGACTTGTAATAACCTCGCTAAACTCGTTTAATAGCCCACAATGGTCAACGTCGGCGTGAGTTACAACAATTTTCTCTTTGTTAAAGTCAGGAAACAATCGTTTCAACAGTTTAAGCATTTCTTGTCGATAGCAAGCATAACCAGAATCGACGAAAACCCTTTCGCCGTTGCTTTCTATAATTGCCATATTACTACCGCAATCAGGCTCTATCAAAGTTATCTTAGTTTTTTCAGTAATAACGTGTTCAGTTATTCTAGGGTTAAAGTTTTTTCCTCTGCATTCTGCTAAAAGTTCTGCAAATTTACTTATACTGTCAAAAGTTTTATATGGTGAAAGCCCAGTTTCATCAAGTGTTTGCATTGCAAGATTAACGTTAACTAATAAACTTTCTTTCATTTTTGATGAAAGTTTCATTGTTTTTACAAGTCCATCTACGTATGTGTTATAGAATATGCTATTATCAAACACCTTTTCAGTATTATTATAATCCACAATTCTAACCTGACAAAGCATTTGCGCTTGCGCCAAAAATTCAGTTAAAGTTAATGGATCGCTAACGTATAAACCCATCTTGAAAAACTGATAGCCACTTCCGTTTTCTTGAGAACTGATATACGAAATATTAAGGTTAAACTTACTTATAAGTTCTAAAACAGCAGTAACACTACCGGGACAATCTTTCAAACGAAACTCAATTAAAACCACCTTGCTTTTTTGCTGTTCGTTTGAAAGATAGCCTATTTTATTTAACATTTCCGTTGCTTTCTCAAGTGCGTTTTCTTCACCGTCAACGTCGATAAATAAAGTATGCGAATCAACCGCTTTGTTGTAACTTACTCTGGTTATATTTACACCTAATTTAGAGAAACATTTGCTTGCCTTCAAGAACGCTCCTATATGATTGGGCATATTCGTAACAAAAGTTTTTTTCATATTATTAAAGTTTATTGCGTTGAATTTTTCCGCTAATTGTTTTTGGAAGTTCGTCTTTAAACACGATAACGCGCGGATATTTATAAGGCGCGGTGTTCTTTTTAACGTAGTTTTGAATTTCCTTTTTCAACTCTTCAGTTGGCTCAGTGCCTTTGGTTAGAACGATGCTCGCCTTAACTACTTGACCGCGAACTTCGTCTGGAACGGCAGAAACGCCACACTCAACAACGTAAGGAAGTTCCATGATAACGCTTTCGATTTCGAAAGGCCCAATTCTATAACCTGAAGATTTAATAACGTCGTCAATACGGCTAACGTAGAAGAAATAGCCGTCTTCATCACGCCAAGCGGTATCGCCGGTGTGATAAACGCCGTCATACCAGGCTTCGTTGGTTTTCTCATCGTCAAGATAATATTCTTTAAACAGACCGCAAGGCACACCGTTGCTAGTTCTTATAACGATTTCGCCAACCTCGCCCGTTGCAACGGATTTTCCTTCAGCGTCAATAATATCGATATCATATTGCGGTGAAGCCTTGCCCATTGAGCCAATCTTTGGCGCACCGCCAACAAGGTTTGCAATGGTAAGTGTCGTTTCGGTTTGACCAAAGCCTTCCATAATTTCTAAGCCCGTAGCGTTCTTGAACTGCTTGAAAACTTCTGGGTTTAATGCCTCGCCAGCAGTCGTCATATGGTGGATAGAAGTTAAATCGAACTTAGATAAATCGCCACGAATAAGCATCCTAAGCATAGTTGGCGGAGCGCAGAACGTGGTGATTTGATATTTAGCAAACATTGGCAATATGTCATTTTCGTCGAATTTATCAAAATCGTAAACGAACACAGCGCCCTCGCAAAGCCATTGCCCGTAAAGTTTACCCCAAAGCGACTTGCCCCAGCCCGTATCCGAAATAGTTAAATGAAGCCCGTCTCTTTCGCAACAGTGCCAATATTTTGCCGTTACGAAATGCCCTAAAGCGTAAGTGTGCTTGTGCGCAGCCATTTTTGGGTTGCCCGTCGTTCCAGACGTGAAGAACATTAGAGCGATATCGTCCCCACAAGAAGTATCTTGCGTGCGTTTAAACTCACGAGTGAAAAGAGCACTCTCAGCGTTGAAATCGTGCCAGCCAAGCCTTACCTTTTCGCCAACCATAATTTTGCACTCAACTTGAGGGCAACTCTTTGTTGCCTCTTCAGCAATATCAGCAGTGTCGCCATCGGCAGTGCAAACGATAGCCTTAACGCCCGCAGCGTTGAAACGGTATTCAAAATCGTGCTTTTTTAACTGATTAGTTGCAGGAATTGCCACTGCACCGAGTTTATGAAGAGCAACCATGATAGGCCAGAATTGATAGTGGCGCTTTAAAACGAGCATAACCTTATCGCCACGCTTAATGCCAAGCGAAGTGAAATAGTTAGCCACTTGATTTGAAAGGCGCTTAATATCTTTAAAGGTAAATCTTCTTTCAACCTTGTTTTTATCAAGGTGCAAAAGCGCGAGTTTATCTGGATATTTATCGGCAATTTTATCAACCACGTCAAAGCCGAAGTTGAAAACTTCAGTGTTCTTAAACTCGATTGATTCAAGCGCGCCGTTTTCGTCTTCTTTGGTAGAGATAAACTTCTCGCACACGAGTTTTTGCTCCGATTTAGACGATACGATTATTTCTCTTTCGGTCTCTTCCTTGATTTCTTCTCCTGCTAAAACAACGGCTAAGAACTCACAGTCTTCCCCGCCGATAGCAATCATCCCGTGCGGTTGCGAACTATTATAATATATGCTATCGCCCTCGCCTAAAACTTCAACGTGCCCGCCGATTTGAACCTTTAACTTGCCCTTTAAAACAAAGTCAAACTCTTGCCCTGAGTGAGTTGCAAGGTTGATAGGCGCATTTTCGTCTTTTGCTGCCTCGTATTTAACAAAATAAGGCTGAGAAAGTTTATCTCTAAAGTTAGGAGCAAGGTTTTTAATTTCAATGCCCTTTTCTTTAGCCGTTTCTTGACCTTGACCACGCCTTATGACGGTATATGTAGAAAGATTGGCGCTTCTACCTTCCAAAAGGTCGGTAATGCCAATGTTGAAGGCTTGCGCACACTTATGAATAAATGAAAAAGGGAAATCTACCTTTCCGCTTTCTAGTTCTCTAAACTCTTTAACGGAAACGTCGGTAAGCTTTGCCATATCATCAAAAGTGTAACCAAAGATGAGGCGCATTTCTTTTATGCGCTTGGCAACTTCTAAAAGTTTTTCGCGAGATACTGTTGACATTTTTTCTCCTTTTTTGCCGATTTGGCTAGCCGAAAGGTAAAATAAAACCTTTGGCAAAAAACAAAACCCGCCTCAAAGAACACTTTGAGACGGGTAAAATACTACTCGTGGTACCACTCAAATTGCGAATTTCTTCGCCACTTAGGAATCTAACAATTCCGCTTCATTTACGCAGATTCACGGAAACGCCTACTTGCTTTCGCTTTTGGGTTTCGGCTCGGAAGTGATAAGTTTTTGAAAACTTGTTATCGGTTCACACCACCCACCGACTCTCTGGAAACGCCTTTTCAAACCGTCTTCGTCATAGCCTTTTAATTTTTTTGCCATTGTAGCACTAATTTTTTTCGTTGTCAACTATTTTTTACAAATTTTAAAAATTTTTTTCTTTTGCAGATTTTTAGAATTTTTCTTTTCCATAATTATATATATTATATGCAAAAAGTTAGCCTATAAGCCCGTTATCGATAATTTTCCAAAAAAACTTAATTTATTTTCGTAATTTTAAATTGATCGGGAAACTCTTTTTCAGCCGCTTCAAAACAAGAGATAATTCGTTTTAACATATTTTCGTTATATTCATTTTCTTCTCTTCCAAAACCTATTAAAACAATTTCGCACGGCGTTTCAATAAAACCCGTCAACATATCCCAAAGAGCGTCAGCATTAGAGCCAAAATAATCTGGCAATTCCATTTTTCTTTTAATAACGAAATAAAATTCTTCCGCCCACTTAAATTCTTCTCTTTCAAAAATATACTTTTTCATATTAAATCCCCTTTATTCAATTGATATAAAAGATTTATAATGGTCGGTCGTCTTAAAAATCAAGCCATCGTTCGAATATATCAATCTCTCATTATTGCGATGTCCACCTTGATAATTTATATCACATTCATACCAAATTCTGCCAGGGGCAGAAGGCAACTTGTCATCAAAGTTTCCATAAACACTTCCACCTATAATTTTTCCTGGTGCAATTTTACTTAAATTCCCCATTATTGCGTTCCAGCCCATAGCTTTTGCTTACTCTTTTGTGATATAATTGTTAGGAAGTTTTTTATATTTATGTATCCAGTAATCTGCACCATCGTTTCCTAAGTTTGTTGCGTTACCTATAGTTAGCATTCTCAACCATTCAAAATAGCAAAGAGAATTCTCATGAATAGGTGGATTTTCACTATTTTTTAGCATATCTATTTTTTTATTAACCGCCTCAATAACTTTATGCTCGTTTTTCAAACAAAGCCAACAATGATTTTTGGTAGCTCCCAATAGCCATTCTTTCCACCTGCTTGACTTTCTATATTTCGTTGTCCCGCTGATAATTTTATTTACATTTTCTACTATATTGTCAAATATTCCCATATAACCTCTCAAAAATTTCAGTCTTAAGAAGATTGTATCACAAGTTTCATATTTTTCAATAGAGTACTGCCACTTTAACAAATCTAAAATTTCTTTGCGGGTTTTCTACAAATTACCCTTTTCAATTTTTAAACTTCTTAACAATAATTATATAAATTATATGCAAAAAGTTAGCCTATAAGCCCGTTAT
>JAZNBE010000048.1:0-12439 GCA_045586885.1 Christensenellaceae bacterium | reverse complement strand
GCGAAATTTGAAATAAATTTAATTTTTTTGTTTTAATTTCGGCTTTTCTATTGCAAATATGAATTTATTATGTTATGATTATGTGGTATTAAAGTATTACTTTAATTTATTACCAAAAACTTTCACAGGAGAGTATTATGGACGAAAACATTCAACAAAAAAACGAAACGTCTGGCATTAGTTTTGCGGAATTGTGGCTCATTTTTAAGAGATTCTTTCTTCAAATAGTAGTGTTTACGTTGCTTTGCACGATAGTTGCTGCCGTTGCTTTTAAGTTAACAATAAAGACTCAATATACGGCGTCTGCAAAAATAATCGTAAACCCTGCTAACCTTGATTTAGGTTCTAGTTCAGGCGCATACGAAGAAAGAAATAAGGTTGAACTTGCAAAAGAAATGCTACCAACTATTTCTGAACTTATTACGAACACAAGCGTAGTTATTGAAGGTATTGACGATACAAAGCCAAACGTAGATAAGAACGTAAAAGGGTCATCAATAAAAGTTTCTTACGCTGAAGATAGCACGATTTTCACTATTTCTTATTCAACTCAAACTTCTGCAGTTTCAGCAAGGGCTACCGTTGAAGAAATAGCAAATACCCTAGTAGCCGTATCGCTAGAGAAGAATAGCAACGATTTATACGTTTACTTTTTTGCTAACGCATTAGAAGTTATTCAGTTACCAAAGGCGGCATCTTCCTCTAATAGTTGGCTAACTTATACGTTAATCGTAGCCGTTTTATCATTAGTGTTAGCTTATGCGTTCTTCCTATTAGTGTCTATCTTTGATGATACGATTAAATCAAAGGGCGAAGTGGAAAAGTTGACCGGTTTCAACTTAATTGCCTTCATTGAAGATATCAACGCGCCACGTAGTTCTCGTTATGCTGCAAAGCGCAAAAAATCTAAAGATTCTAGCAAGGTTGCTAAGGTTTAAGGAGGGGTATTATGGCAGAAAACAAGGAAAATAAAAAAGGCTTATTCTTCCTTCCGTTCTTCAAATCTAGAAAGCGTGAAAATATTAGTCGTGAAGAAGCGGTTGTAGTAACAAACGAGATTAACTCTATTAACGAATGTTACAACACCCTTAAAGATAATATTTTATTTATGACCGACGTTGAGAAAAATAAAGTTATTCAAATTGAATCGTCGGTATCGGGCGAAGGTAAAACTACGCTTGCATGTAATCTTGCGGTATCGTTCTCGTTCAACCAAAAGAAAGTTCTCGTTATGGATCTTGACTTTAGAAAACCAAGAGTAAATCGTTTGTTTATGGTTCCAAATGAAAACGGTTTGGTTGATTATATTTCCGATAAAGCAACGCTTGATCAAATTATAAAGAAAACTAAATATGATGGTGTTGAAGTAATCACTCGTGGTTCTGCAATTTATAATCCGTCTTTCCTATTGACTAGCGAAAAGTTTGCCGCTTTTATGGAAACGTTGCGCGGTATGTATGATTTTATTATTCTTGACGCTCCACCAGTTCTTCAAATTTCTGAATATACGCATATTTCTAAAGTATCTGACGGCGTGTTATTTGCCGTTTGCTTTGGAAAAACAAGGAAGAGCCAGTTAAGAGATGCGGCTGAACTTCTTAAGAAGAGTAACATTAGAGTTATCGGTAGCGTATTAACTTGCGTTGACAATTCTGACCCTTATTCATACTATTACGGAAGTTATAGGTCTCGTTACGGTTACGATCAAATAGAGCAAAAATAATGGTAGATATTCACTCTCACGTTTTACCTTGCGTTGACGATGGTAGCATAAGCGTTGAACAATCGCTAGAAATGTTAAAAGATGCGATTAGAGATGGTGTTAGCGATATAGTTTTTACCCCGCACTATCGTAAAGGAATGTTTATGAAAAGCGTTGACGATATTAAAAACGCTTTTTCGAATTTTCAAGAGTGTGTTAAGGGCTTGCCTATTTCTATTCACCTAGGTCAAGAAATTGCGCATGATAACACTATCTTTACAGCGATTAAAGATGGTAAATTGCTAACGCTAAATAACACGAACTACGTTCTTTTAGAATTTCGTTATACTGAATACGTAGATATTGTCGGCGCAATCTTTGAAAGCAAAGCGCATGGTTTAAAACCAATAATCGCGCATATCGAACGCTATGAATACGTATCGGTAAAAGACGTTGAAGAGTTCGTTTCGCTAGGTGCGATAATTCAGTTAAACGCCGATAGTCTTGTTCTTAAAAGAGGTAAGTCGTATAAGTCGTTTGCTCAAAAATTGTTATCAAAAGGGCTTGTCCACGTGGTCGCAAACGATATGCACTACGGAAGGGAATATTGCATGAAAAAGGCTTATGATTTCGTTTCTAAAAAATACGGAAATGAAGTTGCAGAGCAAGTTTTTGTTCTAAACCCAAAGAAAATTTTAGGAATATAAAAAAAGGCACGCAACTTGCGTGCCTTTTATATTTGTTAAAAATTTAAAGTTTAAAACTGACCGTTTTCAGGCGAACCGTTTGGAACGAACATAAAAACTTCGCTAGCAATAGTTCTCCAAGCCCCATTAAGAACGTAAGTCGCTCCTGAAAGAATATCAAGAACTCTTATCGCGCTAGTTTCTTTTAATAGCGAGCAGTCAACGATAACGGTTTTACCAACTTTAAGTAAATCTAAAAGCGCATATAGGTCGCTAAAAGATTCAGGCTTAAAAGTATCTGGCGCGTTGTTATTCGTTGCTTGGTTGAACCCAAAACTCTGTTGTTCTTTTTGAAGTGGTCTTCTTGAAGAACTTGAGTCTGATTTAGTTATAATATCGAATAATGACATTTTATTTCACTCCGTAATCTCTTTTGCCGAAAATCTTTTCACCAACTCTTATCATATTGCTACCACATTCAATAGCAATTTGGTAGTCGCTAGACATCCCCATCGATAAAATCGAAAAGTTTTCATCTTCTTTTTTAATTATATCATAAAGCGAACGAGTTTGTCCACATAATTTACGCAAAGTTTTTTCCTGAATATCAAAAGGCATAACGCTCATAAGCCCTTTTACTTTTAAGTTAGGAAGGGCTTTTATTTCATTAAGTCTATCTATAACTTCATTAAGTTGAAATCCGCCCTTGTTTTCTTCGCCTTGATTAACTTCTATAAGGATATTTGTAGTTACGCCAAGTTTTTGCGATTGAGAAGAAATTTCTTTTGCAAGTTCAACGCTATCAACCGACTGAATAAGATAGCATTTACCGATTAAATATTTAACCTTATTCTTTTGTAGTCGTCCAAAAAAATGATAGTTGCAAGGAAGAACAAAAGGGAATTTATCTCTAAATTCTTGGGCTTTATTCTCGCCAATATCTGTTAAACCAAAACTTATTGCTTGGTTAATTTCTTCAACTGAGCGAGTTTTTGTTGCTCCAACTAAAACAATTTCTTCGCCAAAAGGGTTTGTTTTTGGAATAGAACTTAATAATTTTGAAATATTTTCCTTAATCATAATAAATATATTATATAACTATTTATAAAAAAGTCAATAGTAAATATTACAAAATCTTTACCGATCTTTGTTGCTATCTTAATTGACAAATTTTGGAAGTTAATTTATAATGTTAGTAAGTAAAAAAGTAAAATATCTAAATATAATATTAGGGGTGATTATTATTAAAAAATCTAAAGTTATAATTTCCGTAATTTTAACGGTTATAATTGCAATATTATTCACAGGTTGCGCTCTTCGTGGCGCGTCTGCTTACGAAATTGCCGTAAGAAACGGTTTTTCGGGCACGGAGCAAGAGTGGTTAGAGAGCCTTAAAGGCGCAGACGGTGCAACCGGTAAAGACGGAAAAGACGGTCAAAACTTCAACGTTGATTATACCGCATACGAACTTTATCTTGAAATGCAACAAAACGGCGAGTTTAGCGGAACTTTTGAAGATTTTGTTAAGGAATATTTCGTTGGTGGCTCCGCTAGCACGGTTGAAACTGCAAACGCAACGGTTTTCTCTAGCGTTTCATTAATTTGTTCTTTCCCAACAAGCGATTCTATTCTTGGCGCGTCTTACGGCGGTTCAGGTGTTTTCTACTCTGTTGATAGAACTAACGGAAATGCAATAATTATAACCAATTATCACGTAGTTTATAATGCCGATTCAACAACTAGCAATAAAATTTCAAACAATATTACGGCATATTTATACGGTTCTGAACTATCTAGGCACGCAATTCAATGCACGTATATAGGAGGTTCTGCTAAGAACGATATTGCTCTTTTAGAAGTTAAAAATAGCGACGTCATTAAATCTAGTTACGCCCAAGCCGTAACCTTTGCCGATAGCAATAAAATTTCCGTTGGTGAAACTGTTATTGCGATAGGAAGTTCTAGAGGCGAAGGGTTATCGGTTACTCGTGGAATTGTTAGCGTTGATTCGGAATATATCGACCTTACCGATGCTTTAGAAGAACTTACTACTTTTAGAGTGCTCCGCCACGACGCCGACGTTAATAACGGGAACTCAGGCGGTGGATTGTTCAATGAAAAGGGCGAACTTATAGGAATAGTAAACGCAAAAACCACCACTGAAAACACAGATGGTATGAACTATGCGTTACCTTCAAACGTGGTTAAAGCCGTTGCCGATAAACTTATGACATATTGTTATGGTAAAACGGCTGAAACGTTCTATAAGCCGTTAGTTGGTATAACTATTCAAACTTCAACTTCTTCCGCAGTTTATAATCAAGAAGAAAATAGAGTTGAAATAGTTGAAACGATTTTAATAACTTCTATCGAACAAAACTCAAAACTTTACAATAAACTTCAAATAGGCGACGTTTTATCGTCAATTGATTATAAGGGTAATAATTATCCAATCACACGCCGTCATATGATAATAGATTTAATTACGCAAATGGACGTTGGCGAAAGTTTTACAACGAACGTTTTAAGAGACGGTGTTTCCGTTTCCGCAACTATAACCATTACTCAAGATATGCTCGTTCAAGTTTTATAAAAAACAAAAAGCAAGGCAAAGTGCCTTGCTTTTTTATTTTGTTTTTAAAAATATATGCAATTTTCAGTCATTATTGCATTATTTTTGAACTTTTTTAATAAAAATTTTAATTATTTTTGTTTTTGGTGGAAAAACACTTGTTTTTTGCTCGTTTACATATTATAATATGATGGTATAGGAGGGCTTATGCTTAATTCAACTAGAAGTAACTATCAAATAACGCCGTCAAACGCAGTAGTTAAAGGCATTTCTAACGATGGCGGTTTGTTCATATTAAACGATTTTTCAGGCTTTTCATTTGATGAAAGTTTATTATCTTTAAGTTATCAAGATTTAGCAAAAAAGGTTTTAAAATTCGTTTTTAGCGATTTTAACGAAAAGGATATCGATAGAATTGTAGATAACGCATATTCTAATAAGAATTTTGACGTTCCGGTTGCCGTTAAAACTTTTGATAAAGATTGTTATCTTGAACTATGGCACGGCCCAACGTGCGCTTTTAAAGATATGGCTTTAACCGTTTTAGGCGGGCTTTTAGAACAAGCAAAGAAGAACGTTGGCGATACCAACAAAACGGTAGTTTTAACCGCAACTAGCGGAGATACTGGTAGCGCAACTCTATCAGGCTTTTTAGGTTGTGATATCGACGTTTACGTTTTATACCCAAACGGTGGAGTAAGTCCAGTTCAAGAGGCGCAAATGCAAAGGTTTGCAGTTGACGGTTCTAAAGCAATTTCGGTGAGCGAGAACTTCGATTTTTGCCAAACGTTAGTTAAAAAAGTGTTTACCGATAAAGAATTTAAGCCAAGCGTTGAACTATCTTCCGCTAACTCTATAAACATAGGAAGGCTCGTTCCGCAAATAGTTTATTATATGTTCACTTACTTAACTTTGGTAAGAGAAGGTAAAATTAACTTTGGTGAGAAAATAGTCTTTTCAGTGCCTACTGGTAACTTTGGTAACATTTTAGCAGGTTTTATTGCTAAAAAACTAGGCGTTCCTGTTGAAAAGTTTATATGCGCGTCTAATGCTAACGACGTTTTGACTGACTTTTTCAAAACTGGTGTTTACGATAGAAAAAGACCGTTCTTCAAAACAATATCTCCATCGATGGATATTTTGGTTTCTTCAAACCTTGAAAGACTTTTATATATTTTATCCGGCAACGATTACGAGTATTGCAACGAACTTATGAATTCGCTAAGCGAAAACGGCAAATATGAAGTAAACGATAAAATTAAAGAAGGTTTTAAAGATTTTTATCCTTTCGCGCTAGACGATAATGGAACGGCAAAAGAGATAAAGCGTGTGTTTGAAAAAGACGGCTATCTTATCGATCCACATACGGCAGTAGCCTCAAGCGCGCTTGAAAGTTATAGAAAGGCAACTAATTTTAACGGCTATGGCGTTGTTGTATCAACGGCAAGCCCTTATAAATTCCCTATTCCTGTTGCTGAAGCATTAGGCTTATCTTGTGAAAACGACGTTTTCAAAACTATAGAAAAGGTAGAAAAATTCACTTCAAGCGTTGCGCCAAAGGCAATTAAATCGCTAGACGGCTTTAAATTCGAAAGAGAAGTTTGGTCTGGTGATAACGCAGAAGAAAATCTTAAAAACCTTATTGGTGAATAATATGTTTAAGGTAAAAGTGTGCGCGTCGAGCGCAAACCTTGGTAGCGGATTTGACGTTTTGGGTTTAGCGCTTGATATGTTCAATGAATTTGAGTTTTCTAAAGCCGATAAATTTATTTTAGAAGGCTTTGAAGAGTGGCACTCAAACGTTGAAAAAAATTTAATAGCGTCTGCCTATATTAAAGCGTTTGAAAAAATAGGCAAAGAGCCCGTGCCTGTTAAAATCAAGCAAGTGGTAAACGGAATACCAAGAGCAGGTGGGCTTGGCAGTAGCGCAAGTTGTATTGTTGCTGGCGTTAAGGCTATGGCTTATTTTTCAAACGAAAATCTTAGCGATAACGATTTATTTAATATTGCTTGTGAAATCGAATCGCACCCAGATAACGTTGCGCCTTGCTACTACGGTGGGCTAAACGCATGTTATAAGGTAGGTAACAAATATTACCGTGAAGGCTATTCCGTTAGCAATAAATTATTTTTTATGATAACCTATCCTAATTTTTCCGTTTCTACTTTAAAAGCAAGAAAGGCTCTTCCAAACGTTTTGCCTTACGAAAAAATCGTTGAGAATACTTCAAGAATAGTAAATCTTCCAAGAGCGTTTGAAAGTGGAAATTTTGAATTATTACGTGAGTGCGTGAAAGATAATCTTCACGAGCCTTATAGAATAAAACTTATCGACGGCGCTGAAAATTTTAGAAAAGTGGCAAATGAAAAGGGAGTTATCTCATTAATTTCAGGCTCCGGCGCAACTTTATTATTTATTGCAAAAAATCAAGCCGATTTTGATGCTATAAAAGACTATGCAAAACTCAACAAGTGGGCGTATAGGTCGGTTAAACCCTATTTTTTAGCGGAGTGATGCTTTATGAACGATGATTATTTAATAATTTATAAATCAATTCTTCCCGATTATTTTGAACTTGTTTTGAAAGCCAAAGCGCTTGTTGAAGACGAGAAAAAAAGCGTAAGCGATGCGTGCAAAGAAGTTGGCATTAGCCGTTCAACTTTTTATAAGTATAAAGATAAAATTTTCAAAGCATCGTCAAGCTACGGAAAGAAATCTATTATATCGCTTAAAACTGCAGATACAAAAGGTGTTTTGAGCGCGGTGCTTAGCGAAATTTATTCGTTCGGCGCAAACGTTATCACGATAAACCAAGCGATGCCTATTAAAAACGTTGCGTTTATCACACTTGCTATCGATATTAGCGAAACTAGCGCGGATATCGTTGAACTTATCAATAAATTAAAGACAATAGATAGCGTAAAGAGCGTAAGCGTTATTGCTATTGAATAATGGAGATACTTTATGAAAATTGCGGTATTAGGATGCGGAACTGTTGGCGGAGGCGTAGTTAAAATATTACTTGACGGTGTTGACGGTTTAGAACTTGTAAAAATCCTTGACTTAAAAGAAAAATTTGACCCTAAAAGACTTGAACTTTATACCGATGATCCAAAAACCATTTTCAACGACCCTGAAATTGATACTGTCGTTGAAGTTATGGGTGGGCACGATTTTAGTTATTATTGCATTAAAAACGCGCTCGTTTCTGGTAAAAACGTTGTTACGGCAAATAAAGAAGTTATTGCTCTTCACTTAAAGGAATTAACTCAAATTGCTAATGAAAAGGGCGTTTATCTTATGTATGAAGCGTCGGCTGGCGGTGGAATTCCTGTTATTAAGCCTATTAGCAATCTTGCAAAACTAAATAAAACAAGTCAAATTTTCGGCATTTTGAACGGAACTACCAACTTTATTTTAACCAAGATGCAAGACGATGGTTTAGATTACGATTCGGCTCTAGCGGAAGCAAAGCGTTTAGGTTTTGCCGAGGCAAACCCTACGGCAGACGTTGAAGGCTTTGATATGATGCGTAAAATTTGCATTTTGTCAATGCTATGCTATAAGCAAGAAATTTCTATTACCGATATTTATCATTTTGGCATAACCAACGTAAGTTATGAATTTATTAAATTCGTAAACAATAAAGGCTACGACCTAAAATATATGTGTTTCTCTGAAAATAAAGAAAACAACATTAACATCGGCGTAGAACCTGTTTTAGTTAAGAAAGGTAGCGTTTACGCAAGCGTTAAATACGAAACCAACTTCGTTTGCGTAAAGATGAACCCTAACGACGAACTTTTATTCGTAGGAAAGGGCGCTGGTAGAATGCCAACGGCTGCGGCAGTCGTTGCGGATATAGTAACTATTCGCGATAAGGGCGAAAAGATGCTTTTTGAAAACGTTTATAATAAGTCAATCGGTTTAGACGACGCGCCAATTTCGGCAGTAGTTGACGACGGAAAGGAAATTAAACTTGTTGAAAACGTAAACGCAAGCGAAATAAGAAACAAAAATTACAAATTTTACGCTAGAATTTTGGAGAATTAAAAATGATTAAAATAGTTAAATTCGGTGGCTCGTCGGTAGCGAGCAGTGAAATGTTTGCAAAAATTAAAGATATTGTTAATAGCGATAAAAAGAGAAAGGTAGTAGTAGTTTCGGCTCTTGGCAAAAGAACTTCCGCCGACTATAAAATTACCGATCTTTTGCTTTTATTAAACGCGCATATTCGTTACGGCGTTGATTATTCTTCAGTTTTCAATCTAATTAAAGAACGCTACGTTCAAATTAGAGATGAACTAAAACTAAACGTTGATATTGAAGGCGAATTTGATAAAAT
Source organism: Christensenellaceae bacterium (assembly GCA_045586885.1). Classification (GTDB taxonomy): domain Bacteria; phylum Bacillota; class Clostridia; order Christensenellales; family Borkfalkiaceae; genus UBA4636. The sequence goes on along the minus strand of JAZNBE010000048.1, from coordinate 3,133 downwards.
TGAAGCCGATATTAAAGAAGGTTACGGCGAAGAATACATAGTTTCTCGTGGTGAATACCTTTGCGCAAAACTTATGGCTGATTATTTAGGCTACAAATTTGTTGATGCAAAAGACCTATTCTTCTTTGATTTTTACGGCAAAATTGACGATGAAAAATCAGATAAAGCAGTAAGCGATAATTATAGCGATAAAGGGATTGTTGTTCCAGGTTTCTACGGAGCATACCCAAACGGTCAAATCAAACTATTCTCTCGTGGTGGTAGCGATATAACCGGTTCGCTTTTAGCAAGAGGTCTTAACGCATCACTTTACGAAAACTGGACTGACGTTTCTGGAATAATGATGGCAGACCCTAGAATTATTAATAACCCTAAACGCATTAAAGAAATTACTTACGAAGAACTTCACGAACTATCTTATATGGGCGCGAAAGTTCTTCACGAAGAAACTATTTTCCCTATTAAAGGCTTAAATATTCCTGTAAGAATACTTAACACTAACCGTCCGCAAGATGAAGGCACTTTAATTAAAAGAGAATGTTCTTCAACCGATGATTTAATCACCGGAATTTCAGGAAAAAAAGATTTCGTTTCAATCACTGTTGAGTGCGCTAAAGGCTACAAAAAGAGCGATATGCTTAAAGAATGCATAAAGGTATTGAACAATTATAGGTTAGATATCGAACATATTACCACGAGCATTAACTCAATTTCTTTAATTATGGAAAAGAGCCATTTAGGTAAAAACCTTTATGAACTTGCTGGAAGTTTTAATAAACTTGAAAGCGTAAGAAAGGTAGATATCGATGAAGATATTGCTCTCGTTGCCGTTGTTGGAAGGAATATGGCTTTAAAACCGGGCGTTAGCGGAAGAATTTTCGCAGTGTTTGGAGAGGCTAATATCAACATAAAAGTTATAGTTCAAGGTAGCCAAGAACTTTCAATTTTAGTTGGCGTTTCTAATAAAGATTTAAACAAATCAATTGAGGCAGTTTATAATAAATTTGCTAACTAAAAAGTCAAATAACGAATATATAGGCGGACTTATTGCAAAACAAGTCCGCCTTAATTTTTGTAAAAAATAAAAAAATGCAAGGCAAAAAACCTTGCATTTAGTTTCAAAGTACTGTGCATTCCCCGTTGACAATAAGCACCGAAGCGATAATGAAACAGGTGGCTCTTCTAAAGCGACCTTATGGCACACGAGCAAAATTGTTTAGTGCTGCTATATCCCTATCCTGACACGGTTCGCAACCGCTCGTTGCACAAGACTTTAGCGTCAACGCTCCTTATTTCACCCTGCCAACCATACCCAAAGCCGAGGGGGACGATTCTGCCCTGCTATAGCGGATTGCAGGTTCAGGGCACCGCTAGCTCCCCACATAGCACAGTATTTGTATTTTATTGCAAAACGCCAAAAAAATCAAGTGTTTTTTAAGTTCTTTTCAATAATTGCTTTACAACTTTTGGTAAATTTGGTAAAATTAGTGCGTATTAAACAAAGTTTTGTTTAATATTAACTTAATTTTGCGTTTGAGCGGAAACAAGTTTAATTATAGAGCGCTAACAGAGAGTAGGGTTGGTGAGAGCCTACAGAAAGCTGATAGTTAGATATCCTTCCGTGAGCAAGTTCTCAAAAGCGTGGTTTTTTCGGGCGAAATAGAGAACCGTTAAAGATTTTTCGTTAAAATCGTTCGAGCGCGCAATTTTTTTTGCGAATTAGAGTGGTAACACGGTTAGCAATCGTCTCTATTTTGGGGCGGTTTTTATTTTTGAAAATTTTTATTGGAGAAAGTTTATGTATAAAAAAGTTGACACAAACCTTAATTTTCTTGACAGAGAAAAGGAAATTGCAAAGTTTTGGGAAGACGAAAAGGTTTTCGAAGAGAGTATAAAGAAAACCGAAGGTGGAGAAGAGTTCACGTTTTACGATGGTCCTCCAACGGCAAACGGCAAGCCACATATCGGCCACGTTTTAACACGTGTTATGAAAGATATTATTCCAAGATATCAAACGATGAAAGGCAAACACGTTTTAAGAAAAGCCGGTTGGGATACTCACGGATTACCAGTTGAACTTGAAATCGAAAAGAAATTAGGCTTAGATGGGAAGCAAGATATCGAAAAATTCGGTATCGAGCCTTTTATTGCCGAGTGTAAGAAAAGCGTTTGGAAATATTCTAACGACTGGAAGGAAATGAGTGAACGCTTAGCCTACTGGGTAGATATGGAAAACCCATACGTAACCTATCACGATAACTATATTGAATCGGTTTGGTGGGCTATTAAGCAAATCTGGTCTAAAGGTTTACTATATAAAGGCTATAAAATCGTTCCGTATTGCCCAAGATGCGGAACTGCTTTAGCAAGCCACGAAGTTGCTCAAGGCTACAAGGACGTAAAAGAAAAATCAGTATTCGTTAAGTTCAAAATTAAGGGCGAAACTAACAAATTTTTCCTTGCTTGGACGACTACGCCTTGGACTTTGCCATCAAACGTTGCGCTTTGTATGAACGCAAATGAAGACTATGCTGAAATTAAAGTTGGCGAAGAAGTTTTCGTTATGGCGGATGCGCTTATTCCAACTCTCTTTGAAGAGTATGAAAAACTCTCGGTTAAGAAGGGTAGCGAATACGTTGGCGTGGAATACGAACCGCTTTACGATTGCGCGGTTGGTTCTTTTAGAGAAAAGGCTTTCTATATCGTAAACGATGATTACGTAACCTTAACCGATGGTACTGGTATCGTTCATATTGCGCCTGCTTTTGGTGTTGACGATGGTAGAGTTGGTCAACAATACAACCTTCCGTTCGTTCAAATGGTTGACGATAGCGGTAAGTTTAAAGATGAACTTACTCTTTATAAAGGTATGTTCGTAAAGGATGCCGATAAACTTATTATTAAGGAATTAGCAGAGCGCGGAGCGTTACTTAAAGACGTTTTATACGAACACTCTTATCCGTTCTGTTGGCGTTGTAACACACCTTTACTTTACTACGCGCGTTCAAGTTGGTTTGTAAAGACGACTGCCGTAAAAGACGCGCTTATTCGTTCAAACAACTCAGTTAATTGGATGCCTGAAACCATTAAAACTGGTAGAAAGAGCAAGTTCCTTGATAACGTAGTTGTCTGG
>JAZNBE010000047.1:0-49202 GCA_045586885.1 Christensenellaceae bacterium | reverse complement strand
AAATTAAACTTAGCAATTAGCCTTGATATTCCTTTAGGTTCTGCAAGATTTTCTCTTTTAACTCAATGAATTTTTCAAGTTTTTGTTTCTCGGCGTCAATTAATTGCTTTGGCGCTTTTGCAACGAAACCTTGATTATTGAGTTTACCGCTTGCTCTTGCAATTTCACTTTCGGTTTTTGCTAACTCTTCTTTTAGTTTAGCAATTTCTTTTTCGATATCAACCAATTCGCCTAGTGGAACGTAAAGTTCAAAGCCGTCGATAACTTGAGTAAATACTTTTTCGGTAATTTGAGATTTATCTTCAAAGAACTTAATGTTTTGAACGCCTGCAAGCTTATAAATAAAGTCTGCGCATTTATTAACAAGTTTCTTGTTTTCGGTTACGATATATAAGTCAACGAGTTTACTTCTTGATGCGTTTGCTTGAGATTTAATTTGTCTAACCGCAGTAATAATTGACATAATTGCGTTCATATTTTCAAAATCTTTCTTGAAATTATGCTTGGAATTATACTTTGGATAGTTAGAAACCATAATACTTCCAGTCATATTAGGAATATTTGAGTAAATTTCTTCAGTTACGAACGGAATAAACGGATGAAGAAGTTTTAACGTTTCGCCTAAAACGTAAACTAAAACTGAAAGCGTGGTTGATTTCTTCTTTTCATCTTCGCCGTAAAGCGCAGTTTTAGAAAGTTCGATATACCAGTCGCACAAATCATACCACATAAAGTCGTGAATTGTAGATAGCGCAACGCCAAGGTCAAATCTTTCCATAGAAATCGTAGCGCTTTTAATCGTAGCGTTTAGACGCGATAAAATCCATTTATCCTTAATATCAGGTTTTACTTCGCTAATTGGAAGAATATTAGCGCCTTCTGCGTTCATAAGAACAAATCTTGACGCGTTCCAAATTTTATTAATAAAATTCCTAGAAGATTCGCATTTATCGGTAGAGAAACGTATATCGCTACCAGCGGCAACGCCTGTTAAGAGTGAGAAACGAAGAGTGTCAGCGCCGTATTCGTCAATAACTTTGATAGGATCAACGCCGTTTCCTAAACTCTTGCTCATCTTTCTACCTTGCTCATCACGAACGATACCGTGAATTAAAACGTCCTTAAAAGGAATACGTTTCATATGCTCTAATCCGCTAAATATCATTCTTGCTACCCAGAAGAAAATAATATCGTAACCGGTAACCAAAACGTCAGTTGGGTAGAAATACTTTAAATCTTCGGTATTTTCAGGGAAACCAAGCGTAGAGAACGGCCATAATGCCGATGAGAACCAAGTATCTAAAACGTCTTCATCTTGGCGAAGTTTTGCGCTTCCACACTTAGGACAAGTGGTTGGATCTTCTTTAGATACGATAATTTCACCGCAATCATCGCAGTAAAACACTGGAATTCTATGTCCCCACCAAAGTTGACGTGAAATACACCAATCCTTGATATTTTCCATCCAGTTATAATAAATTTTAGAAAATCTTTCAGGAATAAACTTGATTGATTTGTTTTTAACAACTTCAATTGCAGGTTTAGCAAGTTCTTCCATAGCAACGAACCATTGTTTTGAAATAATAGGTTCAACGCTTGAATTACAACGATAACAATGACCTACGTTATGAGCGTGCGGTTCAATTTTTTCTAAAACACCTAAAGCCTTTAAATCTTCAACGATTGCTTTTCTACATTCGTAACGGTCCATGCCTTCGTATTTTCCAGCAAGACTATTCATTGTTCCATCGTCGTTCATTACGCGGATAACTTCAAGATTATGCCTTAAACCAACTTCAAAGTCGTTTGGATCGTGCGCAGGCGTAATTTTAACCGCGCCCGTTCCAAAGTCAAGCGCTACGTAATCGTCGGCAATTACAGGAATTTTCTTGTTTACGATAGGTAAAATCAAGTTTTTGCCTATAAGATGAGAATAACGTTTATCGTTAGGGTTTACCGCAACGGCAGTATCGCCTAGCATCGTTTCAGGGCGAGTCGTTGCAACAGTTAAATATTCGCCTTCTTCGTTTTCTACTGGGTATTTTAAATACCAAAAGAACGAAGGTTCTTCTTCGTATTCAACTTCCGCATCAGATAACGCGGTTTTACAAGTTGGGCACCAGTTAATGATTTTTGAGCCACTGTAAATTAAGCCTTTATTATAAAGGTTTACGAAAACTTCTCTAACGGCTTTAGAGCAACGCTCGTCCATAGTAAAGGCTAAACGCGACCAATCGCAAGAAGAGCCAAGTCTTTTTAATTGTTCAATAATTCTTCCGCCGTATTTTTCCTTCCAAGCCCAAGCGCGTTTTAAGAACTCTTCACGGCCAATTTGCTCTTTAGTTAAACCTTCTTCTTTCTTGATAAGTTCAACGATTTTAACTTCCGTAGCAATAGAAGCGTGGTCAGTTCCGGGAAGCCATAAAGTTTCATAGCCTTGAAGGCGTTTAAAACGAATAATAGCGTCTTGAATAGTTTCGTCAAGCGCGTGGCCGATATGAAGTTGACCTGTAATATTTGGAGGCGGAATTACAATAGTAAACGGAACTTTATCAGGATTAACTTTTGCTTTAAAATATCCGTTTTTCTCCCAATTTTTATATATTCTCTCTTCAAATTCTTGAGGATTATACGTCTTTTGCATTTCCATAAAGCATACCACCTATAAATAATAATTTAATAAATTATATATTATAAAGGTCGGCTTGTCATACGAAAAGATGCAATAGTAAATTATATTGTCAAACTTTTAGCTTAAGTCATAATATGTAATATGAAAAAACTAAAATTTAAGGAGATATATGAAAAGACTAATAACAATTTTTCTTGCTCTTTCATTAGTTTTTAGCGTAGTTGCCTGTCAAAAACAGTCAAACGTCGTAAAAGTTAATGAAGTAACACACTCTATTTTTTACGCACCGTTTTATGTAGCGATAGAAATGGGATATTTTGAAGAAGAAGGCATTGAAATAGACTTAACGAACGGCGGTGGTTCGGACGCGTCAATGACGGCGCTTTTATCTAACAGTTGCGATATCGCCCTACTTGGCCCAGAAACTGGAATTTATACGCAGATTGGCGGCGCAAACGATTGCCCTATTATCTTTGCTCAACTTACAAAACGCGACGGTTCGTTTTTAGTATCTAGAATTGATGAACCTAATTTTAAATGGACTGATTTAGAAGGTAAAGAAATAATAGCAGGACGCCGTGGTGGTTCGCCCGCTATGAGCCTTGAATACGCGCTAAATAAAAACAATTTATTTGACGGAACTAACGTAAACTTAAACTTTGACGTGCAATTTAACCTAACAACCGCCGCTTTTGAAGGTGGAACTGGTGATTACGTTACGATGTTTGAACCAACTGCAAGTGAATTTGAAAGACTTGGTAAGGGTTACATAGTTGCAGCGGTTGGCGAAGAATCCGGCGAAGTTCCGTTTACTTGCTTTATGGCAAAGAAAAGTTTTTTAGATAATAACGAAGATACGGCGCTTAAATTTACAAAAGCAATTTACAAAGCAATAAAATACATTTTAGAAACAGACGTTAAGGAAGTTGCGCGTTGTTTAGTTGACCAATTCCCTTCAACAAGTAAGCAATCAATAGAAGATTCACTAAATTCTTATATTGAAATTGACGCTTGGATGACTAATATGTCTATGAAGGAAGAATCGTTTACGCGTTTACAAGACGTTATGGAAAACGCAGGAGAATTAGCCGAAAGAGTAAATTTCAACGATTTAGTTTATAATGAAATTTCTCAAAAAGCTTACGAGCAAATTTTCGAATAAAAATTCAAGCCTGCAACTTATTTGCAGGCTTTTTTACGGAGAAATATGAACGTACTTACACTTGATAGAGTTAAACTTTGTTACCACACTAAAGAGAGTGAAACGCTCGCAATAGACGGGCTTTCATTTTCAGTAAATTTAGGCGAATTCGTAGCGATAATAGGCCCGTCTGGTTGCGGAAAAACTAGTATTTTATCTTTAATTTCAGGCGTAATAGAAAGAAGTGGCGGAAACATTTATTTGAAAGATTCGCTCATTACTTCGCCTAGCGATAAAATAGGATATATGCTACAAAAAGACGAACTTTTTCCATGGCTTACCATTGAAAAAAACGTTTATTTGCCACTTGAAATTAAAAAGAAACTTACTAAAGAAAACAAAGAATTTGCAAATCTTCTACTAGAAAAATATGGGTTAAAAGAATTTCAAAAATTTTACCCATATCAATTATCTGGCGGAATGAGACAACGCGCCGCGCTAATTAGAACACTTTCATCAAAACCAGAAGTTTTATTATTAGACGAACCTTTTTCGGCTTTAGATTATCAAACTAGACTTTCCGTTTGCGACGACGTTTATAAAATAATTAAAAGCGAAAAAAAGACGGCAATATTAGTTACTCACGATATTAGCGAAGCAATTTCACTTGCCGATAAAATTATAGTTTTAACAAAAAGACCTGCTAAAGTTAAAAGCCAATTTACGCTTGAATTTGATAAATCTCTAACACCGCTTAAACGCCGTGAAGATAAGTCTTTTTCCGGTTGGTTTGAACTACTTTATAAGGAGTTGAACTTATGAAAAACAACCACTCTTTAGAACACGTAAAATATCTCAAAAAACTGCGTAATAAGAGCGTTTTTGTGAATTTTTCTAGATTTTTTATTCTAGCGTTTTTACTTATTATTTGGGAAGTTTTATCTTCAAATAATATAATTGACGGCTTTTTATTTTCATCGCCTTCTAGAATTGTTTCAACAGTGCAATCACTATATAGTAGCGGTGAACTATTTACTCATATTTTCACTACGCTATACGAAACGATTTTAGGCTTTTTAATTGCGTCGATTTTAGGTGTTTTGATTGCAATTGTGCTATGGTGGTCTGAAACGCTAAAGCGTATATTAGAGCCGTATATCGTAGTTCTAAATAGCCTACCTAAAATTGCGTTAGGTCCGTTAATTATTATTTGGTTTGGCGCGAACGTTAAATCAATAATTTTTATGGCGGTTATTATTACGATAATCGTAACTATAATCAATATGTTATCAAGCTTTTACGAAGTTGATGAAAACAAAATCTTATTATTAAAATCACTTGGCGCAAAAAAAAGTCAAATTTTTAGAAAACTTATATTCCCTTCAAGTATGCCTACCCTTGTTTCAACGCTGAAAATTAACGTAGGGATGAGTTGGATAGGTTCTATAATGGGAGAATATCTCGTATCAAAGCAAGGCATAGGTTATTTAATAGTTTACGGCGGTCAGGTGTTTAAACTAGACCTAGTTATGACTAGCACGGTTATTTTATGCCTACTTGCCGGTTTAATGTATTTAGTGGTAGCCTTTTTTGAAAAAAGAGTTCTAAAATGGAAAACGCAATAATCAATGTTATTCCAATCGCCCCTAAAATTGGGTAAAACTTTGCTACTATTTGATAAAAACCAAGTCTTGATAAAGAAAATGCTACTAAAGATAATAAAAGTTGAGATAAAAAATTATACTTTTTCGTTTCAACTAATCTATATAATGGATAATGGCTGGAAAAAAGAGTGGTAATTATTCCAAACGCTAACACAATAGAAAAAGTAAAAAAACATAACAAATTCTTATTAAATATTTGTAAAAGTGGAATATCACTATTTAAAATTCCGCTATTTTCGCCAAATAATATAGATGAAATTAAAAAAATTAAAAGCCACAAAACAAATGATGAGAAAACCGCGCTTAAAATCGCGGTTTTTTTGTTTACGCTTTTTCCAAGTTCGTTAAAAAGTATTGATGACATAAACAAATTTAAGCCAACGTATTCAAAACATTTGTAAAGTGTGACGGTAGAAATGAATGGTTCGTTAAAATTACCCAAAAAAACTATAAAAACTAATGTTATGATAATAATTATAGGTGTTAATATTTTATTAGCAACCGCTATTCCGTTTACGCCTTTTGAAACAACGAAATTAGATAAAATTAACACAAAAATAGATGGATAAATTAAATAATTTTTTAAACCAAAAATTTCATAAAACAAACTGTCAAAACAAGATAACATTCCTGAAAATATAATTAAATTTCCAACGTATATAAGCGGTGTTAAAACTATTTTAGAAACGTTAGAAGAAAATGAATTTGATAGGAAAATATATAGTAAGAAAACAAAAAACAAAACCACGAAAATTATAGAAGAAATAAGAAAATTTTGCGTGCCGAAAAATTCCAAAATTTCTCTACCTGTAATAAACCCAGCGCCTATAACAGAACCTAAAACTACCAATGAAATCTCAATCGATTTTTTAATTGTTGCCATAAAATATTATACTTAAAGCAAAAATATTTTATAACAAAAAAAAGCGGTAAAACTACCACTTTTCTTCACTATTTAAAGTTGTGTTCATAATTACAACTATTAGATAACTTGCAATTAGGAAAGGTATTATTTTTAATATAACGTTTAACGACGGAATTGAAGAATCAAAAAATAAAATTACGTTTAAAACTACAACTAAAATAAGAAGTAAATAAATTGATTTAGTAACGTGTTTTTCTTTTTTTGCTATCATCGAAACGATAAACCCTATAATTACCGCAAAACAAGCATACATATATGGCGTAAACACAAATTTGAAAAGCGAGTTTTCGAACAATTGATTAAAACTAATATTTAAATATTCGTAGTCGTTTGCGATAATATCTATCGGATAAGCGTTGCCTTTTATATTAATTTGCGCGCTGACGAACAAGGAATTAAAACATTCGGTTATATTTGAAAAGAACGTGTAGCCCATAGCAAGAGCAACTGCAATTAAAAAACAATCCGAAATCGTTTGAGCCTTAAATGCGCTAGATAAAAAGAAAGTAAACAAGAAAACAAATAAAGTAAATAAAATAGGCACGGCAATGTTATCAATTTGAAAGTTTTGAGCCGTTAATATTACGTTAAATAGATACGTTTTACAAATTAAATTAATAATTATAAAAATGAAAAAACCTATCAAAAAAGATAAAAACGTCTTAAAAAAGCCAACTTTATTATAGTTATTAAATTCGTAAAAGAAAATAAGAAGTAGAAACGGCATCGCAAGCGACGTAAAAATCATTGAAAACGGAATAAAAATTAACTTATCTACAAACGTATTCATTACTAACATTAATATGATTATTGCTAAAAACACAAACATCGTAAGAATAGTGTTAGTAAGTTTAGGAAGAGTTCTAGTTTTATTAATATTGTTTAGGTATTCTTTATCGTCTTTAATTGTCGCAAGTATAACCGAGAAGATTGTTGGCGGTTTAAAAACGATGCTAGGCTCTTCCTTTTTAGGCTCTATGACCGAAACTACTAAATCTTTATCTTCTTGACTATTTATTGAATTTTTTTCTAAATTATTCATCTAAATCACCTTTAAACTCGATAAAGAAGTTGCTTCCAACGCCTTTTTTAGATATTACGCCAAACTTAAGGTTGTGTTTAACAAGGATGGTTTTAACAATAGAAAGACCTAAGCCAGTTCCTTTTATAGGGCGCTGATGTGTTTCGGAATAGCGGTAATATTTACCCCAAATAGACTCAATTTTATCACTAGATATACCTTTACCAGAATCAATGGTTTCAAAAAGTAAAACACCGTCATTCTTTTTAAGTGAAACTCTTATAGTTTTGTCTGGACCTGTATAGTTGATAGAGTTTCCTATCAAGTTATAAACGACTTGTTCAATCTCGCTACCTACGCATTTAGTAAACAATTCAGGCTCGATTTGTGAAATAATAGTGTAACCTGATGCCTCCGCAAACTCTTTAAATCTATAAATAACGTTTTCACATAGTTCCGATAAATTAACTAACTGATAATCGGTTTCATCAGCCGTCGAATTTTGAAGTTTAGATAGATCTAAAATATCGTTTACAAGCATCGTAAGTCTATCGGCTTCGTCAATTATAACTTTAGTGTGAGCATCTCTTTTTTCTTTAATATCCCCAGATAAATCTCTAATCATTTCGGCATAAGCCTTAATCATAGTAAGCGGTGTTTTAAGGTCGTGAGAAACGTTTGCAAGAAGGTCGCGCTGTAAACTTCCTGTTTGATTAATGCCCTCTTTTGCGTAGTTTAATGCGCTCGCAAGTTCGGAAAGTTCTTCATAACTACTCGTTGATTCGAAAACAACGTTACCTTCGCCGTCCGCCCACTTTTTCGCCGTTTGAGACATTTCGGTTATAGGTTTAGAAAGCCTATTCGCAACGTAAAGCGCAATAAAAAATGAAATTACTATAATACAAGCGGTTATAATAAGAAGTTGAGTTTGTAACACTTCAATCGTTTCATTTAGAGTTTGTTGTGAACTTTTAAGTATTAAATAGCCGTTCATCGTCTTATTTTTAACGCTAGTTACGTAAACAAAGCAAGGTTCTGCGCCTTTAGGCTCGTATTTATAGCATAGATAATCGTTCGAAGAATTAGATAAAAGCGAAATTGCTTCGCCAATCATATTTTCATCATATACTGCAACAACGCCAGAAGGATTTGCTTGTGAAGAAGACGAAGAAGAACTTTCTTGCTCACTAGAAGACGATTGATTTTCGTTGCTTGAAGAATTTATATTACTTGAAGAGGAAGAATTTGCATTACCAGTATTGTCTAAATCTTTATCTTCAGTGTCTCTATCTTGATTAGCAACTAAGTAACCGGAAAAAATCGTTTCAATTTTAAGCGAGTAGTCATCATCGTAAAAAGCAAGGTACGTAAAAACACCCGACTCGTTCGCCTCAACCGCAAGATTAAGCCAGTTATTAATTAAATTTTCACTAATTTCTTCTTCTGTGTTAAGTTTTGATGCTAAATTATTCCCCTTCTCAACAAGACTTTCATACTTTTTTTGTTGAAATGATGAGTCAAATAAAAATATTTGGAATATCCACACAAAACCAACGATGAAAAGTGAAAACAATATGAAATACAACCAAATGTTATATTTTAATTTGCCAAGTTTTTGAACTTTCATGCTTCGAATTTATACCCCATTCCACGAATAGTTACAATGAATTTTCTATATTGTTTTAAGTGGCTTCTTAAAGTTTTTACGTGCGTATCAACAGTTCTATCATCGCCGAAGAAATGGAAACCCCAAACGTCGGCTAAAAGTTTTTCTCTTGATAGCGCAACGCCCTTATTTTTGACAATATAAAACAATAAATCATACTCCTTTGGAGTTAGGTCAACCATAACTCCGTCAACGATAACCTCTCTTCCCTTAAAATCAATTTCTAAACCTTCAAATTTAAGCGTTTGAGAAAGACTTGTTTGGCTACGACTTCTTCTTTTAATAATTGCATTAATTCTAGCCATAACTTCTTTAGAAGAAAACGGTTTAACAACGTAATCGTCAACACCAAGTTCAAAGCCGTAAAGTTTATCAACTTCTTCACTTCTCGCTGATAACATTAAGATAGGAACGTCGGAAAACTTCTTAATTTCTTTAACGGCAGAAAACCCATCGATTTTTGGCATCATAATATCCATCACGATAAGGTCGTATTCGTTAATTTTACATTTGTTAATTGCCTCTAGTCCATCGCCAGCCTCATCTGTTTCATAGCCCTCAAACTGAGCGTATTCAGCTAAAACCGCACGGAGCATAGGTTCGTCGTCAACGATTAAAATTTTCATATTTTCACCCTTAATTTTGCTTTTCTGGCTCAAATTCAGTTAAAACGCCGTCATTTTTTGTCATAACGGTAGCCGTTCCACCAGAAGATAACGAGCCAATAAGTTCTTCGTTTTTAAAAACAAGTGCGCTATTGCTTTCTAAACAATAAGCAACGTCCTTTCCACCTTCGTCAAATCTTTTAATAAATTCTTCTCTACGAAGTTCAAAATGCGGTGAGCAAACGCCTTTTACAAGCCCTAAACCATCGTAGAAAGAATACTTATCGTTTCCGTTTTTGGAAAGACTATCGGTAAACATAGTTTCAAACCAACAAATTGCGCCTGCCGATAATCCGCATAAAACAACACCGCGTTTGTAAGCGTCTATTATAAGTTTATCAACACCGGTTTCCTTCCATTTTTCTAGCATAAAGATAGTGTCTCCACCGCCAACGTAAATAAAATCGGCAATTTCAAACTTGTTTTTTATCTTTTCCTCGTTCATTTCGCCGTAAACCAACAACACACAGTCTGCTTTAATATCAAAATGCGGAGTATACGTCTTTCTAAAACTGTTAAAATACGGCATAAAATCATGACTTGCCGTTCCTATAAACATACCTCTTGGTCGCTTATCACCACATTTTTTCTTAACGAGATTTGCTATATATTCATCAATTTTTAAGGTGGTTTTTTCTTTAATTTCGCCACCGCCAATGCAAATTAAATATCTATCTTCCATAATTTTACTCATCAGTTTCATTCATTTTTGTTGCTACAAAAACCAGTTCGCTATATTCGTTAGCAATTTCGCCACGCATAACCAAATCTAAAAGACGGTTTTTAACTACGCCAATTTTTACGTCTTCAAAGCCAAGATCAATAAGATCGTTACCTGAAATATTCAAATCTTCAAGCCTATAACACTCGCCTTTTTCTATTACTTCGTTAAAATTCGTAACGACAAGATTATAACTTTTTTGATATTTAGAAATTCCGTGTTGAGAATGTGTTAAAAGGTCTGCTTTTTTTACCACAATAAGATCTTCGAAAAGTTCTTGGTCATATTCGTTTAGAAATCTTTTAACGTCATATTTTGAATTAAAATAATCATCGTGATGTTTTATAAGCGCTAAAACTCTTCTTTTAAAATCGTTACCAACCTTAAATCTTGTTAAAATCTTTTCACTTATTTCTACCGACAAATACATATGGTCTGGAAAATGCCTATGACCGTCTGTTCCAAAAACGCAAGTGCCGGGTTTTCCTATATCGTGAAGTAAAATTGCCCAAGTTGTAATTTGACTTCTTCGCTCTAAAATTTCAAGCGATTTTAATGTATGCAAATAAACGTCGTAACTATGAGATAAGCTCATTTGGTCAAAGCCATAGCAAACCTTAAGTTCAGGAATAACCGCCGATATCACTTCAAAATAATCATACAAAGCAAGGTGCGCGTTTTTTTCTAACAAAGTTTTTGTTAGTTCTGCAAAAACTCGTTCTTTAGATATGTTTTGAAGATTTTCTTTACGTAAATTCATAGCATTTAGCGTATTTTCTTCAATTTTAAAGCCAAGTTTTGCTGAAAACCTTATTGCTCTTAAGATTCTTAAAGCGTCTTCATCAAAGCGTTTTACTGGCTCGCCAACCGCTCTTATAACACCGTTTTTAAGGTCTTCTAAACCACCGAAAAGGTCAATAATTCCACTCTTTTTAGAATAAGCAAGCGCGTTTATTGTAAAATCTCTACGCTTTAAATCTTCTTCTAAAGAAGTAACGAAAGTAACGCTTTTAGGTCTTCGATTATCAAGATATTCGCCGTCAGAACGAAAAGTGGTTATTTCATAAGAAATTCCATAAGCGTGCACGGTTACAGTTCCGTGCTTAATGCCTGTATCAATTATCTTAAAATCCTCAAAAACTCGCTTAATTTCATCAACTTTTGCGCTCGTAGTTATATCAAAATCATAAAGCGGTAACCCTAAAATACTATCTCTAACCGCTCCACCTACCGCGTAAGCCTCAAAACCTGCATCGTTTAATTTATCTAAAATTTTATGTAAATGCGTGGGTAATTCCATAAATTCCTTATTATTTATTCAATATTTTTAAAAATTCTTTAACCGCAAAAGAAAGAGTTTCGTTTTTTCCAGAAATAACGCCTATTGCCCTAACTGGAAGTTGCGGAGAAACGTTAATTTCAGTCAACGCTCCTGATTTTAATTCATCTTCAACGTATTCCCTTGGCACGCAAGCAATACCAAAACCTTGTTTAGCCATAGCAACTAAGAGTTCTATGCTACCTAGTTCCATATCAGGAGTTAGTTTTACTGAAAGACCGTGTAAAAACTCATCAATCTTTTGCCTTGTCATTGTGGTTGCATCAAGCATCAAAAGCGGATAATTAGAAAGCGTTGCAATTTGAACTTCCTTGTCAAAAAGTTCGCTAAACTTGCTTGACGCAACGAAAATATCGTGAATTTCTCCGGCTTGCCCCGCTAAATGCACCTTGTCGTTTAAAATTGGCAAATTTACAAAACCGATATCCGCTTTATTATCTTTAACGTGCTCTAAACACTCTTTGCTTGTGCCGTTAAAAAACGATAAAGATACGTTAGGATATAGTTCTTTGTAAAGTTTGATATATTTAAGTAAAAACCTAGTAGTAACGTTATCGGAGCAAGCAATTTTAATGCAACCTGAGGCAACGCCTTTAATATCGGTAAACATTTTTTCTGCCTCGTCAAGCATAGTTATTGCTTTATCAACGATTTCAAACATTTGTTTTCCGCCAGTTTCAGTAAGTTCCATGCCTCTTGCAACACGGTGGAAAAGTTTTCCGTTTAATTGTGATTCAAGTTGTTTAATGGACTGCGAAACAGCCGGTTGAGAAATAAACAATTCTTCCGCGGCTTTCGTTATGCTTTTACGTTTTGCAACTGTCCAAAACACTCTATAAAGTTCTAAATTTACCATAAATCACCTAAAGTTCTATTTCCCAACGCAAAACTTTGAGAAAATTTCATCAACAACGGCTTCATCGCACGTTTCACCGCTTATAAGCCCTAAACTTCGCCAAGCCGTTTTAATATCGACGGTTAAAATATCTAGTGGCATAACGCCTATTTGCCCTAAAGCTAATTTTAGCGAATTTAAAGCGTTATTCAACGCGATATAATGCCTTTCTTCAGTTAAAAATTCGCCGTCTATTAAAGCCGTTTCTATTTGAGCGTTATCAAATATCATTTGCTCTAACTTATCAAAATTCTTGCCTGTTTTAGCCGAAATTTCAATATCAATTTTTATAGGAAAGTCGTTAGTTTTTTCGTTTTCGACCTTGTTTAACGCAACAATTTTGTTTTTATCTTTAACAAAAGAATAAATTTCGCTATCTTCTTTAGACCAACCGTTATCGGCATCTAAAACAAATAAAATAACGTCGGCAGTTTCAAGAACTTGAATAGAGCGCTCAATACCAATTTTTTCAACGGTATCATCACTTTCACGAATACCAGCGGTATCAAAATAGTTAAATTTTACACCGCCGTATTCCTTTGAGCCTTCAACGACGTCACGAGTTGTTCCTTCAACGGAAGTAACAATTGCTTTATCGCAACCTAAAATAACGTTTAGAATAGAACTCTTGCCAGCGTTCGGCTTACCGCAAATAACAACCTTTACTCCAGATTTTATTTTTGATGAAGTTAAATATTTTTGCGTAATTTTATTAATTTTATCGCAAGAAGCTTGAAGTTTTGTTTTAATTTCGTCAAGTTCCGCCGATTTAATATCTTCCTCGGGGTAATCAATATTAGCGTCAATTAACGCTAAAACGTATTTCAAATCGTTTTGAATTTCATTAATTTTATTAAAAAGTTTTTCTTTGTAAAGATAATAACCTGCTTTTACTTCGCCTTCACTTTCCGCGTTAATCATATCAATTAACCCTTCGCAAGACGATAAAGATAATTTCCCGTTTAGAAACGCTCTTTTGGTGAATTCCCCACGTTCAGCAGGTCTTGCGCCAAGCTCGAAAGTTCTTTTCAAAATTGCGCGCGAAATTGCCACGCCACCGTGACAATGAAACTCAACCATATTTTCGCCAGTATAACTTCTAGGCGCGGAAAAATAAACGCACATGCCAAAGTCTTTAATAGAGCCTGCGTCAATAGTTCCAACGTAGAGTTTATTTGGCTCGAAATCGCAAACTTTAGTTTTACAACTAAACATTTTTTCTGCAATTTCAAGCGGATTTTTACCGCTAATTCTTATTATTGCAACACCGCTTGCTATTGGCGGTGTTGAGAGCGCGGATATATTTTCTTCAAGCATTAAAATAAATCCTCTTCATCTTCATTTTTAGGTTTTTCTTCTTGTTTTTTACTAGAATATTCACTAAAAACGTCATCATCAACAGGTGGTTTAGAATATTCGCTAAACGGAGAATCACCACCGCTCTGAGAGTTTTTCTGGGACTGACGATGTAAATTTTCATAATATTCTTGCATTCTTCTCATCTCACCAACGTAATCTAAGCGTTCGTTTTTGCGAACAACGAAAACAAATATTGAAAATAATGGCTCGAATAAAACGCTTAAAATTGCGAAAACGAACCTATTTTTCTTGGTATAGAAATTAAAGAAGGTAATAACTAAGAAAACAAATAAAACTATATAGCACAACTGAACAGCCGAACCTAAGTAATACAACAGTTCAGTTAAATTAGTTTCATTGATTGCAACTGAAGAAACGGCGTTTGCTCTAATTGTTTCCTCAAACCAGTTATAAAATAATAGATAATCACGCAAATTTACTATTGCAAAAGTTGCGAAATATAAAATTCCAACCCAAAGACCTAAATTTTTAACGCGCTTTTTGAAAACAATCATCGGGCCAACAACCCTTCCTAGTTGATAAAAACTAGCGAAAGGAATAAAGGCTAAAAACGCCTTATCTAGTTTTGCTCTTTTTGAAAGCGTGTAAATACCAAATCCTTTTAGGATGAAAAAGGTTAAAGTTATTATTGTATCGAAAATAAAAATCCAAGTTGCCGTTGAAAGATAATCTAAATATATCCCTAATGCAGAAAGGTCAGAATACATTTCTTCTAACAACGTAAAAAATTGATAATAACTACTTAACATAAAATCTCCTTAAACGTAAGCAAGAACAATCATAAGTATAGCAATTAAAAAAGATGCGCCAAGAACAATAATTGAAGCAATTTTATTCGAATATTTGTTCATTTTCATAATTTTTCCATTTTTGATAAAGAAATAATTAACTTTATCTTTTTGATAATTAGAAAAATCAACGTTTTGAACTAAAATGGTTTTAAAATTAGAAAGTTTAACACACCCATCGCTAGATGCGGCAATTTGCGAATATTCAACCGTTTTTACGTTTAACTTATCTTTTTTACCTAGCAATTCTTTTTGTTGATTAGAAAAAGCAAGTTTAATGAAATAAGTTGCGCCAATAATTATGAAGATTATACCGGTCAATATTAAAACTGCGTCGTATGCAGGTGTTAAAATCATTTCGATAAAAACGTAAATTACTGCAAAAGCGTTGTTTGCAAAATGCATTACCATACCAATAAAAAAGTTTTTCGTGATAGAAACTATAGCGCATATTGCTAATCCGCCTAAAAGTTGAAGAACAACTTGCTCTAAGTTTCCGTGCATAAGCATAAACAATGCGCCGGAAAATATAATTGAAAACACTAATCCAAATTGCCTAGAACCACGTAAAATAATTCCCCTAAACACAACTTCCTCACAAATAGCAGGAAGAATAGGCGTTAAAACGAAAGCAATAATTAACGCTAGTTCTTCAGTTCCACTATAAGCAGGCATAAGCGCTTGGAAATCATTGTAAGATAAGCCGTATAACGTATAGTAAACGTCATCAACGAATTGATTATGTAAACTTGAAAATAATAAAAACACACCTAAAGTTAGCACTACGGCAAAAAGGCTTTGTAATAAATTAAATTTACAAACAAAACCACCGCCGGAAAATAGCCCAACTTTTCTAATTTTAGAAAATACCAGCGCAATTATTATTAGCGAGCCTTGAGATAAAATTAAACTAATGAACGAAAAAAAGTAGTAATCGAAATTCTCAAGGTCGTTAAGCATCGGCGCTACTATTACTTTAATAATTTCTTGGAGCGCAAAGAAAACGCCAAGACAAACTATCATACAAATTCCAGCATCTAACGCATTATAAGAGTTTGGATTATGTTGTTTTAAACTTACACAATTATTTTTCATATTCAACAAAAAATTAAAATTTAAATTTATTACGTTTTAATAAGCACGAGCAAACAATACAATATGTTTAGCCTTTTTTCCACAAACGGCGCAAACTTCGCCTTCTGCGCTTTCTTTAGTTATAACTCTAGCCGTTGCAGCAGTATCTTGTTTAATTTTTTCTTCGCATTCACGGCAACCACACCAAGCGGCTTTTACGAAATTTTTATTTTCTACGCCATCTAAAATTCCAGCAACGTCTTTAGCGGAAACAACCTTAGAATCACGCATTTTTCTTGATTTTTCAAGCATATCAACTTGAATAGTTTTTAACAACTCAACGATATCGCCAAGTTTATCAAACGATAATTCGAATTTTTCGAAATTATCACGGCGAGAAACGACGCAAACGCCTTTTTCAATATCGCGTGGACCTATTTCAATTCTAACAGGCACGCCTTTCATTTCCCATTCGTTAAACTTCCAACCGGGGCTTGCGTCTCTAGAGTCGGTCTCTACTCTTACGCCTAGAGATAATAACTTATCGTTAATTTCTTTAGCCTTTTCTAAAACGCCTTCCTTAAATTGAGCCACAGGAATTACTATAACTTGAACAGGAGCGATAACAGGCGGAAGAGATAAACCTCTTTGGTCGCCGTGAGCCATAACGATTGCGCCTATCATTCTAGTTGAAGTTCCCCAACTAGTTGAATAAGCGTATTTCAAAGCGTTGTCTTTATCAAGGAATTTCATATTAAACGCTTTAGCAAAGTTTTGACCAAGATAATGCGAAGTTCCTGCTTGCAAACTCTTACCGTCAAGCATCATTGCTTCTAAACCGTATGTTTCAACTGCGCCTGCAAACTTTTCTTTTTCGGTTTTAATTCCGGTAAAAACTGGAATAGCAAGGCACTCGTTCATAAACTTTTCATAACACTCAAGCATTTGAATAGCCTCGGCTCTTGCCTCTTCTTCGCTTGCATGAACGGTATGACCTTCTTGCCATAAAAATTCACTTGTTCTTAAGAAAGGACGAGTAGTTTTTTCCCATCTTAAAACGTTTGCCCATTGGTTAATAATAATAGGCAAATCACGGTAACTTTGCATCCATTTAGAGAACATTTCGCAAATAATAGTTTCGCTAGTTGGTCTAATAACTAAATTTTCAGCAAGTTTCTCACCGCCTGCGTGAGTAACGGTAGCAACCTCAGGAGCAAAGCCTTCAACGTGCTCTGCTTCTCTCTTTAAATAAGATTCAGGAATAAGCATAGGAAAATAAGCGTTTTTAACGCCAAGCGCTTTAAAACGTTTATTCATTTCATTTTGGATATTTTCCCAAATAGCATAGCCGTAAGGACGAATTACCATAGTTCCTTTAACAGGACCGTAGTCAACAAGTTGTGTTTTAATAACAACGTCAGTATACCACTGTGGGAAGTCAACCGTCATATCGGCAATGTTTTGAACGAATTGTTGTTGTTTAGCCATAGTAACCTCTTAAAAATATATTATTTTTAATATTATATAAAATAGATTTAAGTTTGTAAAGTAAAACTGAAACGTTTTTACAAATAACGCGGTAACCAAGAAGTTAAAATTTTTGATGTTTTTTGATGGTTTTTTATTAAATTTCGTTAAAAACACTATGTTTTTTAAAAAATTGTTGACTTAATAAAAATAAAATTGTATAATCGAAAAAGAAAATTAAATTTCGGAGGAAATTATGGATAAATTTGAAACTGCCGTTAATGCCGTTAGAGTTTTATCGGCTGAAGCAATTGACAAGGCTAAATCCGGTCACCCTGGTTTACCACTAGGCGCTGCTACCGTTGCCTTTACCCTATTTGATGAATTTTTGAAGTTCAATCCAAAAGACCCTAAGTTTGACGATAGAGATAGATTCGTTTTATCTTCTGGTCACGGCTCTATGCTTTTATACTCGCTTTTACACCTTTTTGGTTATAAAGTATCTAAAGAAGACCTTGCAGGTTTCCGTCAACTAGGAACGCTAACCCCTGGTCACCCAGAATATCTTCACACTCCGGGCGTAGAAGTTTCTACAGGTCCTCTCGGTCAAGGTATTGCTAACGCAGTTGGTATGGCTATTGCCGAAACTAAACTTGCCGCTGAATTTAACCGTGAAGGTTTCCCTATCGTTGACCACTATACCTACGCTCTTTGCGGTGAAGGTTGCTTAATGGAAGGTATCGGCTACGAGGCTTGCTCTCTTGCAGGCTCTTTAGGTCTTGGAAAACTTATTTTATTCTATGACTGCAACAAAATTACTATCGAAGGTTCTATCGAAGGCGTATTCGATGAAGATATTATCGCGCGCCAAAAAGCTTTAGGTTGGCACGTTATCGAAATTGACGGGCACGACCACAAAGCTATCGTTCGCGCTATCAAGAAAGCAAAAGCAGAAACTTCAAAGCCTTCAATGATCGTTTGTAAGACAATTATCGGTTACGGCTCGCCTCTTGCAGGAACTCCAAAGGTTCACGGCGCTCCACTAGGCCCTGAAAACCTTCAAAAAATGAAAGATTCTATGGGTTGGACTTGCCCTCCGTTCGAATATCCTAGCGAAATTCAACCACTTCTAAACAAAGCAATCAATCGTGGTAAAAAAGCGCAAAAGAACTGGAAAGCAATGTTCAAAGCATACGCAGAACAATATCCAGAACTTGCTAAAAAGTATCAAGCTTGGATGAATAACGACCACTCTAGCGTTAAAGATGCGCTTGAAACCCTTGATTTTAGCGAACCTTTAGCAACTAGACAATCTGGTAATAAGGTTATAAATAAAGTTGCTGACGTTGTTGATAACTTATTCGGCGGTAGCGCAGACTTAACGCCTTCTAACCTTACCAAAATGAACGCTAGAACTTATTACAGCAAGAACGATAGATCTGGTTCAAATATTCAATTTGGTATTCGTGAACACGCTATGGGCGCAATCGTAAACGGTATGCTTTGCCACGGCGGTTTAACTTGCTACTGCTCAACCTTCTTCGTTTTCTCCGATTATATGAAGAACGCAATTAGACTAGCAGCAATTATGAAACTTCCTGCAGTTTACGTATTCACCCACGATTCAATCGGCGTTGGGGAAGACGGGCCTACCCACCAACCTATCGAACAACTTATCGGTCTTCGTTCTATTCCAAATATGCACGTTTTCCGTCCTTGCGATACTAGAGAAACTGCTGCCGCTTGGTATTCTGCTTTAACTTCTGGTTATCCTACCGCAATTTGCTTAACTCGTCAAACCACTATCCCTCACTGCGACTCAATGGACGATGCGTTAAAGGGTGGCTATATCGTTGCAGATAGCATTAAATCAACCCCTGACGTTCTTTTAATTGCTACCGGTAGTGAAGTTGACTGCGCTATTCAAGCAAAAGAACTTTTAGCAAAAGAAGCAATCGACGCAAGAGTAATTTCAATGCCTTCTATTGAAGTTTTCGAATCTCAATCTGCAAAATATAAAGAAAGCGTTATTCCTTCAAAGGTTAAAGCAAGAGTTTGTATTGAAGCCGGTTCGGGTTATTCTTGGTATAAATACGCTGGCGATAACGGCGAAATTATTTCAATGAACGAATTTGGTGTTTCTGGTAAATACGCTCAACTATTTGCAAAATACGGCTTTACCGCTGAAAACGTTTACGAAAAAGCAAAAATTTCTTTTTCAAAAGTTAAATAATTAAAAATTTAAGCAAAAAATTATCTCCCGATTTTTTCGGGAGATTTTTTTATTTCTTATTCTTTTCTTCGTCAGGAATTATGACTCTAACAGGTTTTTCGTCTTTTAAGGACATAATGTAATTTGCGTAATCAATTTCCGTAAGTTTAACAATTTTATTTTTTTTCTTACTCATAATTCACCCCATTTTTAAGATAATACTATTTTGGTCAATGGAGCAAATTTTTATACCTATTTTTAGTCTTTTAACCTATTTTTAGGGCAACGATTAATGCATATTCCGCATACAGCCCCACGCCCAACGTCGTTATAAGTTTTCATATGATTAGAGCACTTTTCCGCATCAAAAAAATCACTTCTTTGCATGCCTTCTTCAAAGTTTTTTCCAAATATTGCGCCGGCTGGGCACTCGGTTTTGCAAACTTCACAACTTCCGCAACCATTTTTAATAATCGGCATATCACTTTGCAAAGGCATATCGGTTAAAACTGTTACTAAGCGAACTTTTGAGCCGTAATTTTTTGTGATTAACATTGCGTTTTTGCCTATGTAACCAACACCTGATAGCCTAGCCGCAGTTTTATGTTGAAATAATCCAAACGTAGAATTTTCCTTCCCCGGTTGGCTTTGTGATGACGCTATAGGAAATGCGTTAAACCCTAAATCTTCAATAATTCTTACGGCTAATAACGCAAGTTGATCAAGTTTAGCGTTTACAGTTCTATAATGATGAAAATAAGCAATGCTTGGCCTATTAGTTATCGTTTTTAAAACGCTATCACTTAATTTGTAGCAAATAGATATTGCATAAATATGAGTTGGAAGTTCTTTAATTGGAGCGTAAGGTAATTTGCAAAACCCAACGATTGAAGCGCCGTCTTCTTCAAGGCGCTTTCGGATAAGTTGTTCGTTCATTTTATACCTCGTAAATTATAGTAACCGGACCGTCGTTTAGTTGCTCTATTTTCATATCGCCACCAAACACACCCTTTTTAACTATAACACCGTTTTCTTTGAGTTTTTCAAGGAAAATTTCATAAACGTTATTAGCAATTTCAGGAACTTCAGCGTAAGAAAAGCCGGGTCTATTACCATGAGAAAGGTCTGCAATAAGCGTAAACTGCGAAACGGCTAAAATTTCGCCGTTAATATCTTTAACCGATAAATTCATTTTACCGTTTTCATCTTCAAAAACACGCAAATTAGATATTTTTTTGGCAAGATAATCAACTTTATCTAAGGCGTCGCCTTTTTGCACGCCAAAGAAAACGACCAAACCTTTATCAATTTTTGAAATTAATTCGCCCTCGCACTTTAGAGTTGCGTATTTTACCCTTTGAACAACCGCTTTCATAATTAAAACAATCCTTCGTAAATTCTTTTGTAAACTTTAACTTTATTTACGTAATCTCTAGTTTCCTTATAAGGAATAACGTCAAGTTTTTTTCCATCATTAGAATAATTCTCGTCCTTAAGCCAAGCCCTAACAACGCCTTCGCCTGCATTATAAGCGCATAAAACAAGCGTTTCATCACCAAATTTATCAAATAAATAGTCTAAATAGCAACAACCAACTTCAATATTATCTTTTGCATTATAAATATCAACGCATTCTAAATTGTAAGTCTTAACCACAAAGTCAAAAGTTTTTGGAACTATTTGCATAAGTCCACAAGCATTTTTTTTAGAAACTGCGTTTTTATTAAAATTGCTTTCAGCCTTAATAATTGCTAACACTAATTCTTCTTTCAAGTTTTGCTTTCCAGAAAATTCTCTAGCGTAATTTTTGCAATCTTTTGGCACTGAAAAATTTTTGATAAATAATGAGATTATAAGAATACAAACAACAAAAATTATTATTAAAACTTTATTTAACGTATTTCTTTTTAATATCTTCAACAAGCAACTTAACCTTATCTTTCAACGCCGATAAATCGCCGTCGTTATAGATAATAGTATGCTCGTTTAAGTCAAAATTATCATAATCAATTTGATTAGATATTTTTTGCAAAATCTTATCTTTTGAAACGTTATCTCTTTTAGTTGCGCTTAAAATTCTATCTTCTATTTTGCGAATAACAACTAAAACTATATCAAATTTTTCTTGACTTTTGCTTTCAAATAGCAACGGAACTTCAAAAAACACAAGTTTTTCATTAGTTTTTGCAAAAATTCTTTCAATTTCTTTATAAACTAACTCGTGCGTAAAAGAATTAAGAATATCTAATTTTTCTTTATTATTAAAAACCAAATTAGATACCAATTCTTTATCTAAAACAGCCTTTCCATCAACAATTTTTGGTAGAACTTCGAGTTTTTCGCAAATTTTTTTAACTATATTTTCATCAAGTAATAGTTCGTTATAAATTTTGTCCGCGCTAAAAACGTTAAACCCTAAATCATCAATTATAGATGAAACGGTTGATTTTCCGCTTGCAATTCCACCAGTTATAGCAATTTTTAACTTTCTCATAGCAAATTATTTGCAATCAAACCAGTTATGACTCGAACTAACTTCAACCGTTAGCGGAACTTCTAGTTTAACTGCGTTTTCCATTTCATATTTTAATAACTTTTCAACCACTTCTTTTTCGTCAAGATACGCGTCGATTATTAGTTCATCGTGAACTTGAAGAATAAGTTTTGATTTTAAGCCATCTTTTATTAGCCTTTCGTGAACGTTAATCATGGCAATTTTAATAATATCTGCCGCAGCGCCTTGAAGCGGCATATTCATAGCCGCCCTTTCGCCAAACGTTCTTTGGTTGTAATTAGATGAATTTATTTCAGGAATTACCCTTTTTCTACCAAATGGTGTTATAGCAAAACCATTTTCCTTGGCAAAAGCAACGTTATCATCCATATATTTTTTAACTTCAGGGTATGTTTCAAAGTATTTTTTGATATATTCCCCAGCAGTTTTTGGCGAAATTTTAAGATTTTCCGAAAGTCCATAATCACTAATGCCGTAAATTATACCAAAATTAACGGCTTTTGCGTTTCTTCGCATATCCTTAGTAACTTCTTCTTTTTTAACGCCAAAAACCTTTGAAGCGGTATCAGTATGAATATCTTCACCGTTTTTAAACGCCTCAATTAAAGGCTTACATTTAGAATATTCCGCTAAAAGTCTTAACTCAATTTGAGAATAATCGGCATCGATTAAAACTCTATCGTTACTTCTTGCGCTAAATAATTTTCTAACTTCTTTTCCTTCTTCATCACGAACTGGAATATTTTGAAGATTTGGTTTTCTTGAAGATAATCTTCCAGTTGAAGTTTGCGCTTGAAAATAAGTGGTTTTAATAAGTCCCGTTTCTTTTTCGATTAAAGGCTTAAACCCATCAATATAAGTCGATAATAGTTTTGCGTATTTTCGATAGGTTAAAATTAAAGGAATAATCTCGTGTTCTTCTGCAAGGTCTTCTAAAATTTCAACGTTAGTAGAATATGCTCCGCCTTTATTTTTCTTACCATGTTTTAAGCCAAGTTTATCAAATAAAACGTATGATAGTTGCTTGGTCGAATTTAAATTAACTTCAACACCTGCAATATCTTTAATTTTCTTAGAAAGTTCGTCAATCTTCGATTTATATAGATTAGACATTTTTTCTAAATTTTCTCTATCAACTTTAACGCCTTCTTCTTCCATTGAAAGTAAAACGCTTGATAGTTTTAATTCGACGTTGTAATATAATTTTTTCTCATCATCCGTTGCTTTTTGCAAAAGATCTTCAAAAAGTTTATATTGTGAATAAGCAAGGCAAGTTTTATCAAAACCATTAAATAACGATATCTCTTTGAAGGTTTCTTCTTTACCTTGAAAATCAACTAAATACTTGAGTAAAAGTAGGTCGTCAAACTTTGCTTTAGGTTCAATGTTGTGCTCTTTTAAAATTTTAATAATCGATTTTTTACCATATACTAAAACGCTATTATTTTCGTTTTCAAAAATTTCTTTCAACGTTAAAATAGCATCGTCATACATAAAGCCGTCGTCAAAGAAATTGTCTTTTATCTTTAGCGAAACTTCAACGTTATTAAAATTGTAAAAACTTATAAAATCATCGATAACTACTGAATATTTTGACGTTTTTATGAAAGGCGTAATTTCAAAATCGTTCTTAACTTCAACCCTTTCAATATTAAAACTTTCTTCAACTTTTTCAATATTTTCAGTTTCAAAAATATGCTCTTTTTTAAGACTAGATTCAAAGTTAAGTTTTGTAAAAAGTTCTTTTGCGCGAGCATTAAACGGATAAGAATAAGTGCAGTTTTCTTCAGTAAACGGCATTGAAACATCCGTGTTTATAGTCGCCAACTTTTTAGAAAGATAAGCATTATCTTTATCGAGAATTAGTTTTTCTTGTAATTTCCCTTTAATCTCATCAATTCTATCGTAAAGCGTTTCAATAGTTCCATAGGTTTGAACAAGCGTTAGAGCAGTCTTTTCGCCCACGCCTTTAACGCCTGGAATATTATCGCTAGAGTCTCCCATAAGCGCTTTTAGGTCAATTATTTGGCACGGCTCAATTCCAACCTTTTCTTTGAAATTTTCGGCGTTATATTCTTCAATATCAGAAACACCGCGTTTTGTGAAGAAAACTTTAGAAGTTTCGTCAACTAGTTGGAAAGAATCTTTATCGCCAGTAATAATTATTGTTTCGCAACAAAAACGTTTTGATAGCGTTCCAATAATATCATCCGCCTCAATTCCGGGCATATCGTAATGAGCAATGCCTAACGTAGTTAAAACTTCCTTTAAAAGCGGAATTTGCGGACGCAAATCATCCGGCATAGGTTTTCTAGTGCCTTTATAATCGGCGTAAAGTTCATGGCGAAAAGTTGGTTCTTTTCTATCAAAAGCAACCATAATATAATTAGGCTTAATATCTTCAATTAGTTTAATCAAAATATTCATAAACGCCAAAACCGCGTTAGTTGGCGTGCCGTCTGGCGCGTTCATAACTGGTGTTGCGTAAAACCCACGATTAATTAAACTGTTACCGTCAATTAGAATAAATTTCTCCATAAAAATTACCAAACCCCACAAAAAGCCTTGCAAAATTAAGTTCAATATGTTATTATAACCTTGCTTTTTGATTGACTATTATATTATTACATATTTTACCAAAAAAAGCAATAAATAAACCAAATATTTGCCGCTGTGACGAAATTGGCAGACGTAGCAGACTCAAAATCTGCCGCTGGCGACAGCGTGCCGGTTCGAGTCCGGCCAGCGGCACCAAAAAAACCATTTACTTTTGTAGATGGTTTTTTTGATTTTGATAAACTTATTACTCGAACCGGTAAAACGAGCGTATGCGAGTTAAACTATATAATCGACTTTTGGTGTTAAAGTTTTCTTTAACAAAAACGCATTTTGCGTTTCCAAAACGTCAATCGAGTCCGGCCAGCGGCACCAAAAAAACCATCTACTTTTGTAGGTGGTTTTTTTGATTTTGATAAACTTATTACTCGAACCGGTAAAGCGAGCGTATGCGAGTTAAACTATATAATCGACTTTTGGTGTTAAAGTTTTCTTTAACAAAAACGCATTTTGCGTTTCCAAAACGTCTCTCGAGTCCGGCCAGCGGCACCACTTACAACGTAAGTTGAACCAAAAAGTTTAATTTACGTTGTTTTTCTTTGCAAAAAATTAAGGGCAGGACATAAATCCCCCGCCCTATAATGTTTTCTATTAAAGTTTACAATTCCCGCCCCAAAAGTTATTCTATGCTATTTCCTACACATTTTTTATAATTTCAATCAAATCTTCTATTTCGGTTGCACAATCTAATTCAAGCCATTTGTTTATAATTGCAGAAACGCCAGCCGTAAAAAATTCAAGGTTATAAATTCTTTCATTTTCTTCTTCAACAAAACAAGATATACTTTTTAAACTTAATCTACGTTTACGCCATTTTTAAGGAGTTTTTTGCAAACAAAATAGTAAAATATTGCTAAAATAAAGTAAATAGATAGAACAACAATAAATATCGTTAAGAACGCAGTTGATGATAAAACTTCGGCAAATAACGCGCTTATTTCACCCATAAAAGAAAACAATATTACAGCCGTCAACAATATAATTACCCCACCGCTAAAATAGAAAAGAGCAAACCAACACAAACCTTTCAAAACTCTTCTATTCTCATAAGTATATGCTTTAACTATAGCCGTAAACGCGCTACTCATTAAAAAGCAGATTTGAGAAAAAATTACTAAAAACATTAAGCATATGAAACCAAAAGAAGACATATTTAATCCCAAAACTAGTTGGTCGATTAAAATTTTTAACGATTTTGCAAATTCTTTAGTGTATAGAACTAAAAACAGGCTTGCAAACGATACTAAAACGCTTGAAATTATAACTATTAAAGCAGATAAATATTTAGAAATTAAAAGTCTTTCTTTTTCAACGGGAAGAGTATGGGTTAAATAACTTTCATCTTTATAAAACGACCTATTAAACGCTACCAAAATTTGAACGAAGGTGTTTACTAAAATACTTCCAACCAAAGAATAAGTAATTCCGCCAAAAACTTGAGATATTATAAAAATGAACTGAATATTTTTACCAAGACCAATAAGCCTTGTCAAAAGCGCAAAAAATATGGCAATAGGATACAAATATATTAAAAGATTGGTCATCTTTTTTAAGTCGTATTTAATTAGAGTTTTAATCATTTTACAATCCTCCTAAAAATCTCATCGATAGAAGAATTTTCACGCTCCCTTAACACTTCAGCGTTCTCGTTCAAGATAATTTTGCCTTTATCGATAAATAATACTTCATCAAGAATTTTTTCAACGTCTTGAATTAAATGAGTGGTTATTAAAAGCGAAGAATCTTCATCAAAATTTGAAAGAATAGTTTTCATAATATAATCTCTTGTTGTTGGGTCAACACCGCCTAAAGGCTCGTCTAAAACGTAAAATTTAGCCTTTCTTGACATAACTAAAACGAGTTGAACTTTCTCTTTCATACCTTTACTCATTTTAGAAAGCGAAGAATTTGAGTCTAAATCTAAATCTTTTAACAAATTTAAAGCTTTTTCTTCATCAAAATCTTCATAAAAATCTTTGAAGGTTTTAATTAGGTCTTTTATCTTTTCATTGCCTTGAAAATAAGTTTTTTCAGGCAAATAAGATATAATTTTTTTAGTTTCAACGCCAATATTTTTGCCATCAACTAAAATTTCACCTTCATCTATAGTTAAAAGGTCGTTAATCATTTTGATAACGGTTGTTTTTCCACTACCGTTTTTACCTAAAAGACCAACGATTTTACCCTTTTTAATTTCAAAACTAACGTCGTCAACAACTTTTACGTTACTAAAACTTTTACTTACGTTTTTAACAGTTAAAACGCTCATAATTTACTCCTTATTTTCTATGATTTTAATTAATTCTTCTCTAGAAACGCCAATTTTTTCAAACGATAAGTAAAAATCGTTTATCATTTTATCAATAGTATCATTTCTTACTTTTTCAATAAGTGCCTTATCACCGGTAACAAACTTTCCGTTCGTTCTCTCTGTTATAATCAGCCCTATATTTTCTAATTCAAACAAAGCCTTTTGAATAGTGTTTGGATTAACTTGAAATTTTAGCGAAAATTCTCTTACCGATAATAATTTTTCTCCGGGTAAATACTTCCCTACTATAATTTCAGTTTTTATATGCTCTATTATTTGTAAAAAGATAGGCGTATCGTTCGTAAAATTAAACATTTGCTCCCCAACTGTGTTACTCAACTAATACAATGATACAATGTGAAATTTATCTTGTCAAGTAATTTAATGAAAATTTTTAAGAATTTTTTTCAAATTTCACGTCAAAATTCAAGAGTTTTACTTATAAAAACGAAAAAACAGGTTTAATTAAAACCTGTTTTAAATATAAAAAAAAATAGTTGAAATCGTTTAATAAAACAAACAAAAAAGGGACTTATCATAAAAAAGCCCCTTTAAAATGGAGGTGCCACCCGGATTTGAACCGGGGATGAAGGTTTTGCAGACCTGAGCCTTACCGCTTGGCTATGGCACCTTTTTTTGCAAAAAAAAATGGAGCGGGAAACGAGATTCGAACTCGCGACATTCGCCTTGGCAAGGCGACGCTCTACCACTGAGCCATTCCCGCATACCATTTAAATTATTTGGTGGGAACAACAGGGCTCGAACCTGTGACCCCCTGCTTGTAAGGCAGATGCTCTCCCAACTGAGCTATGCTCCCAAAACACTTTCTCTCAAGTGCCTAACTAATATATCAAATAATTTACCGCTTGGCAAGTGATTTTATATAATTTTTTAAAATTTTTAAAAATATTTTAATTTTATTTTATTTGAAAAAAGTTATTTATTTATTAAATGTTTTTCCGTTTAAATAATAAAGATAATCGCCCTTATTAAACGATAAAATTAGCGCGTTTGCCGATAATTTAAGTTCTTTTATTTCTAAAAGTTTATTTATTCTATCATCGCCGTATTTACTATCACCTAAAACGAAGTGTTGCAAAAAAGCAAGGTGCGCTCGAATTTGATGAGTCCGCCCAGTTAAAAGTTCAACTTCTAAGATTGATACGTTTTTGGATAAATCTTCACTAATGACCTTATAAGCGGTTTTAATAATTTTAGAGCCTTTAACAAATTCGTTAAAAATTTCAACCTTGCGTAAATTTGCATCTTTTTTAAGATACGCCGTTAAAACGCCTTCTTTTTTAGAAAAGAAACCAAAAACTTCGCACCTATAAAACTTTTTGAAAGTTCTTTTTTTAAAGCCTTGTAAAATCTCGTTATATGCTTTTTGGTTTTTCGCAAAAATCATAACGCCGTCAGTATTAGTATCAAGGCGGTGGCAAAAGTAAATTTCGCTATAACTTTTTTGAAGTTGCGAAAAAACAAATTCAGAAGTTTTACCTTTATTTTTATAAACGACTAACACGTTTTCATCTTCAAAAATTTTGCTAAAACTATTTTCAACGATTGCTCCGTCAAAATAAACTTCAATCTTCTCTCCGCCTAAAAGCATAAAGTCATTAGAAACCCTTTTTCCGTTTACCTTAACGTCTTTCTTTCTTAAAAGTTTGTTGAGCATCGAAAAAGACATTTCGCCCCCATAACTATCAAGCAAAAATTTAGAAAGTTTTATTTTGTTTTGACAAACGAAGGTTTTCATATTATATTATACTTTACCTTTTCATAACGTTTCAAATTATAAATATTTCTTTAAGTTTTCTACAGTTAAATTGTTACTCTTAAGTTGAGAATCAACTTTAGCGTGCTCAACAAATTTATCTTCAACGCCAAGGCATGAAACGGCTTGATTTACGCCTTTTTTAGCATAATAACCTAAAACCATTGCGCCAAAACCGCCAATAACTGAATTATCTTCAAGCGTTATCATTTCTCTACCGATAAATTCACCTAAAAGTTTTTCATCAAGCGGTTTAACAGATCTGGCGTTTACAACGCAAGCGTTTGTATTTTTAGTTGCTTTTAACGCTATGTCAAGCATTCTTGAGCCACAAGCAAGCACAATCTTTCCATCGCCTTCTTTTTGGATTTCCCATAAATTTTCTTTAGAAAATTCTTGTTTTTCTTCAAATTCAAACGCCTTACCGTTAGGATAACGTATTGCAACAGGTCTTTCAAGCTCAATAGCGTAATCTATCATTATTTCAAGTTCTTTTGCGTTTTTTGGAGTTAAAATGGTAAGATTTGGAATATGTGATAAGTAAGATAAGTCAAAAACACCTTGATGTGTGCAACCGTCAACACCAACTAAACCAGCCCTATCAATTAAGAAAACAACTGGTAAGTTTTGTAAACATACGTCAACCATAACTTGATCGTAAGAGCGTTGAAGGAAAGTTGAATACATACAAACAAACGGTCTTAGTCCTGCAATTGCAAGCCCAGCAGAGTAAGTTACGCAATATTCTTCGTTAATTCCAACGTCTATAACTTTATCCGGTTTTTCGTGTTGCAAATCGTTAAGACCAGTTCCTAGCGCCATACCGGCAGTTAAAAATACGGCTTTGTCGTTCTTTTCCGTTATCTTTTTAGCAATTTCGCCAACTGCTTTTGAAAAAGCGTTATCTGAAACGCATAAACTTTTCGAAACGCCGTGATAAACGTCAGCATTGTTTTCGGCAGGTTCATAGCCCTTGCCTTTTTTTGTTTTAATGTGTAAAAGCGTAGCCCTTGGCGAATGTTTATACGAATTGAATAAGTCGATTAAAAGTTTAATATTATGTCCGTCAAATGCGCCAACGTATTTAATCCCAACGGTATCGAGCATACTATAAGAATCAAGCGAACGCTTAAAAGCCCTTTTAACTCCTTTCAAGAACGAACCTATAAAATTCCAACCAAAAATCTTATCCATAGTCGCCATAAACTTGGAATAGCGCTTTTTCATCGTCGATTTTGATATAAATTTATAAAGTCCGTTATTATTTTTCGAAATAGACATTCCGTTGTCGTTCAAAATAACGAGCAGTTTTTTAGGTTTTTTCTCGGTTGCAAATATTGCTTCCATATTTTCACCGTTGAAAAACGATGCGTCACCAACGAAACTAATTACGTAATAATCATCATTTAACGTATCTCTAGCCGTGCAATATCCAAGCGCAGCCGAAATCGAAGTTCCTGCGTGGCCAACTGAAAACGCATCGTATTCGCTTTCAAAAACGTTAGGAAATCCACTTAACCCACCTTCAGTTCTAATCGTTTCGAAAAGTTCTTTTCTTTCAGATAAAATTTTATGAGCATATGCTTGATGACCTACGTCGAAAATAATTTTATCTTTAGGGAAGTCAAAAACGTAATAAAGCGCAATGATAGCGTCAACAGCCCCAAGACTTGACGCTAAATGACCGCCGTTATTAGATGCTACGCTTATTATTTTTTGCCTAATTTCGCTAGCTAAAATTCCCAACTCTTTAATATTCAATTTTTTCAAATCGCTAGGCGTTTTGATGTTTTCTAAATAAGCCATAAAATCCTAATTTTCTTCTTCGCTTGTATTATTTTCTTGAATTTGATCTATTTTTATAGAGCAATAATCGTTAAAATTAATGCATTTTCCACAATTATCGCAAATTTTAGTTGGGTCTAAATCACAAAACATACATTCACCGCATTCAATGCATTCGCGGTCATAAAGTTGACATTCTTTCTTCATAATTATGCCTTTAAAAATTTTTTATATAATTTTCGAACAAATGTTTGATTTTTTCAAAAGTTTATGTTATAGTAGATACGAGGTGTATTATGAGTAATAACAAACAACGCCATTTAGAAGTTTATGAATTTATTAAAACCTTTATTTCAAAGAACGGTTTTCCGCCAACGGTTAGGGAAATTTGTTCGTCTTTAGGCTTTTCATCAACTTCAACTGCGCAATATTATTTGAAAAAGCTTGAAAGCCTTAATTTAATTAGTTTCGGTTCTTTCAAGAATAGAGCAATTTGCTTAAAAACGCAAACTGTTGAAACCAAAACCGTTCCTATCGTTGGTACAGTTGCTGCAGGCTCGCCTATTCTTGCCGTTGAAAACGTTGAAGATTATTGCGCGCTCCCTAATATGTTCAATCAAAACGATGAAACCTTTATTCTAAAAATTAAAGGTGATAGTATGATTGAGGCGGGCATTTTTGATGGCGATAATATCGTTGTTAAGAAATGCTCTACCTGTGATGACGGGCAAATTATCGTTGCTTTAGTTGACGATAGCGCAACGTGTAAACGCTTTTATAGGCGTGATGGAAAATTCGTTCTTCACCCTGAAAACTCTTCCATGGAAGATATGATTTTTGATGACGTTATAGTTTTAGGCGTCGTTCAAGGCTTAATTAGAAAATTCTAAATATTTCCGCATTATAAGCCATTTTTTAAAAGTTTTTATGAAACGCAAAACCTTACCGCAAGCATTTTGTTTGCGGTTTTTTTATAAGTTTTTTAATATTTCATAAAGCGCAATTTCAACGTGTTCAAAGGTAAGCCCACCTTGAATAAAAGCATTATACGGCTCTTTAATTGGAGCATCGCATGAAAGTTCAATAGACGAGCCTTGAACGAAACAACCTGCCGCCATAACAACCTTATGAGTATAACCCGGCATTTCGGCAGGAATAACGCTAACAAAACTATCAATAGGTGAAACCGACTGAACTGACTGAATAAACGAAACTAAATTCTTTTCGTTTTTCATTTTAACTGAACGTGTAATATCATATGGCGTTTTGAAGGCTTTTGGTGTAGTCTCAAATCCAAGTTCTTGCATAACTGCACCGATTAACATACTTCCTTTAAGCGCTTGCGCAACAACGTGAGGAGCTAAAAACAACCCTTGGTAGAAATATTGATAGCCAAAGGCGTAAGAACCTACTTCGCCCGCAATTGACGGAGAAGTTAACCTCGCCTCAACTAAATCAATATAACAAGCCTTCCCGGCAACGTAACCGCCGGTTGGAGCAATTCCCCCACCGATATTTTTTATTAAAGAACCGGCAACAAGGTCTGCTCCAACGTCAGTTGGTTCTAAAGTTTCAACAAATTCGCCGTAGCAATTATCAACGAATAAGCAACCGTTAAAACCAAGTTCTATAATAAAATCGTGAAGTTTCTTTATTTTTTCATTAGAAACGGCTTCTCTATCTTCATACCCTCTAGATTTTTGAACGTAAACCATAGTTGGCATATTTTCTTTGATAGATTGAGAAATTTTATCATAGTCAAAATCAACGTCAATCAAATCAATATAGTCGAAAGTAACGCCGAGTTCTTTTAATGATAACCTTTCGCCCTCTATTACGTTTTGCAAGGTATCATAAGGCTTACCGCTAGCGAATAAAATTCTATCTCCGCTCTTTAAAACGGAAAAAAGCGCAAGCGATAAAGCATGTGTGCCTGATACTATATTTGGCGAAATAACGGCTTTTTCGGCGTGAAAAACGTCGGCGTAAACACGTTTAAGAGAGTCTCTACCGTCGTCGTCATAGCCGTAGCCAGTTGTTCCGTTAAAGTGGCGCAACGCGATTTTATTTTTTTGAAACGCTTTTAGAACTTTTCTTTGGTTAAAAAGCGCAATTTCATCAATTTTTGAAAAAGCATCGCTAAGTAACGCCTTATTTTTTGCAATAATTTCAGTAATAAATTTATCTTCCATTTTCTATTATAGCTAAAACTTCGTTTATTTCGTTTTCACTAGGTTTAATGAAGTTTAAGTTTGGTAATTTTTTGAAATAAGTAATTTGCCGTTTAGCATATCGCCTTGAATTTTGCTTTACGGCATCTTTTATTTGTTCAATAGAATAATCGTTTTCAATTCCTTCGACAACTTCTTTATAGCCAATTCCTTGCATTGATTGAGCCGTTTTTTCAACTCCGTTTGAAAGCAAACCTTTAACTTCTTCAAGTAAGCCATTTTCAAACATTTTATCAACCCTTAAATTTATGCGATCATAAAGAACTTGCCTATCGTAATCGTAAGAAAAAGCAAAATAGTCAAATCTAGGCTTTATATCGTCTTTAATTTGCGATTTCTTAATTCCAGTTTGCTCAAAAATTTCAAGCGCGCGAATAACGCGCATCGTATCGTTTGGATGCAAAATCTTTGCCGTTTCTTCATCGACCTTTTCAAGTAATGAAAAAAGGTATTCTGCGCCGAATTCGTTTAAAATTTCTTCATATTTTGCTCGAATTTCATCGTTTTTAGGGCAATTTCCGTAACTTTTTTCAAATAATACGGCATCAATATAATAACCCGTCCCACCGCAAATAATTACGCATTTACCTTGGCTAAAAAGTCTATTAATTTCTTTAAGAGCAAAGTTTTCGTAATC
This sequence comes from Christensenellaceae bacterium, assembly GCA_045586885.1. Taxonomy (GTDB): domain Bacteria; phylum Bacillota; class Clostridia; order Christensenellales; family Borkfalkiaceae; genus UBA4636. The sequence goes on along the minus strand of JAZNBE010000047.1, from coordinate 15,740 downwards.
GGATACCGAAAAATTTTCTTTCGGGTCAACGATATCTATTAAGTTATGCTTTGCCATCGACTTTTCTTCCGCCGTTGGCTTAGCAGTTCCAATATCTAATCCACGATAAATAGCGATTGAATCTGCTGAGATAATTTCGGTATTAAATAAATTCGCAAGCTTAATGGCAAGCGCAGTTTTTCCGCTTCCTGTTGGTCCGCAGATAACAATAATTTTGCCTTTTATAAAATTCTCTTGAACCATTTATCAATTTCCGTTCTAGAAATCTTGACGCAAACAGGTCTTCCGTGCGGACACTTTAACCCCCAATTATTCTTAAGCATATCAAGAAGTGAATCAATTTCAATTTGAGATAGTTGGTAGCCTGATTTTATTGCGGCTTTACAAGCTTTTTGAATAATTTTTTCTTTTAAAACTGAAGGGATCTTCTCTTGAAAATATTTTTGGTCGGTTAAAATATCTCTAAAAAACGCATCGTAATTGATATCAACAAGCTCAACAGGAACTGAGTAAACCTTGAAAAGATCATCGTCAGCAGCTTCAATATCAATACCGATTTCTCTAAAATAATGCAGTTGGTCAAAAAGGATATCAAACTCTTTTGCGTTAGTTCTAAACGCATAAGGATAAATCAAAAATTGCTTTTCAACACGCTTTTCTTCAAACATTTTATAGAATTTATCGAAAATAATTCGCTCGTGCGCTGCGTGTTGGTCGATAAAAATTAAATCTTTACCATATTCCAAAACAAGATACGTTGAGAGAACTTGTCCAACTAGCCTTGGTTTAATATCGGTTTCAATTTCCGTTTGAATAGCGTCAATATCTTTTTGAGCCCTTTCTTTTTCAAGTTTCTCAATATAAGCCTTATTTTCTCTGAAAATATCGTCAATCAAATCACCGCTTTTTTCTTTTAAAACACTCTCTTTTGTAAAATCGGTAACTGGTTGAGCAACTTTAGTAACTTTTTTCTTTTCAACCTTTGGAATAACGTATTTTTCAACTTCAATGCGTGCAAAATCTTTAATTATCGGTTTTTGCGTAAATTCCGAACTTCTATCATATTCGCGATTATCTTCTTCAAATGATGAATTATCGCTTTGTTCAAAAATACTGTTTTCTTCTTTTTTCGTCTTTTTAATTATATCAAGAGCAGCAGCGCTTCCATCTAAAACTTTTGATACAACGGAATATAAAGCGCCGTAAATTACTTGATTGTTCAAAAACCTAACTTCAGTCTTTCTAGGATGAACGTTTACGTCAACAAACTCACTTGGCAGAGAAACGTAAATAACGTAAACGGGATACTGCCTTTTCATAAGATAACTAGAATAAGCGTTATGAATAGAAGTCGTAATTGTGTTATCAACAACCCATCTTCCGTTTACTATTTGCGTTTGATAAGTTCTATTTGCCTTAAAATAGTCGGTAGAACCTAAAAAACCTTCTATTTTTATTCCATTTTTCTCGGTTGAAATAAGATAAGAATTATCTATAAATTCCGCGCCGTAAACTGCTAGAACAGCATCTTCAATACCTTCGCCATATGCTTGAAAAATTAGTTTATTATCAGCATAATAACGCACCTTCACGAAAGGATTAGCCAAAATCAACTTTTCCATCATAGAAGTTACGTCACGTTCTTCGGCTTTTGGCTTTTTCATAAACTTTAGTCTTGCCGGAGTATTATAAAAAAGGTTTGCAACCGTAACTGAAGTTCCTTCAACGCAAGGCGTTGGCTCAAGTTCTGAAAATTCTCCGCCGTTGCAAGATAAATTATAGCCTATTTCTTGCTCTTTAGTTTTTGATGCGATAGAGCATTGAGAAACTGAAGAAATACTTGCTAATGCTTCGCCACGAAAACCTAACGTTCTAATTCTTTGAAGGTCGCTAGCAGAAAATAGTTTGCTAGTTGCATGCGGTAAAAACGCCTTTTGCATTTCACCTTTTGGAATTCCAGAACCGTTATCTTGAACGAAAATATCAGTAAGCCCACCGTTTTCTATAGATACTAAAATTTCGGTAGCGCCTGCGTCAACAGCGTTTTCAAAAAGTTCCTTAACTACTGATGACGGTCTTTCAACAACTTCGCCTGCAGATATTTGATTGTAAACCGATTGCGGTAAAACGTTAATTTTCGTCATCTAATTTTTCCTTTAAAAATGCTAAAATTTCAAAAGCCTTCATAGGTGAAATGCTATTAATATCTAGCGCTTTAATATATTTTTCTACTTCGCTTATATCTTTTTCTTCGCTTTCCTTTGAAGATAAATCGTTTTTAATAACCAAATCGTTTTTCTCTAAAGACTTTAAAATCTTTTTAGCCCTTTTAGTTATTTCTTCCGGAACGCCTGCAAAGTTTGCAACTTCAATACCAAAACTCTTATTTGCGCTACCTAGCATAATCTTTCTTAAAAATACGATTGAGCCGTTAATCTCTTTAACGGTTACTTTGTAATTTTTAACACCTTCTAGAGATTGTTCAAGTTCGCTAAGTTCGTGGTAATGCGTTGCAAAAAGCGTTTTTGCTTTAAGTTTTGTTGCCAAATATTCAACAACCGCCCAAGCGATTGATAATCCGTCAAACGTAGAAGTGCCACGCCCAACTTCATCTAAAATTAAAAGACTGTTTTTAGTTGCGTTTCTTAAAATATTAGCAACTTCCGCCATTTCAACCATAAAGGTTGACTGGTCGAACATTAAATTATCACTCGCGCCAACGCGCGTAAAAATCTTGTCGATAAGCGGAATTTTAGCGGATTTTGCAGGAACGAAAGCGCCTGCGTGCGCTAAGATAGCAATAAGCGCAACTTGGCGCATATAGGTTGATTTACCAGCCATATTAGGACCGGTTATTATCATCATCGAATTATCACTTGAATTAAGATAAGTATCGTTTGGAATAAACTTAACTCTTCCGCCCGCCTCAACTACTGGATGTCTTCCACCAACGATATCTAAAGAATTTCCATAGTCAACAATTTCAGGTCGAACGTAGTTTCTACTTTTTGCAACGGTTGCAAACGATAATAGAACGTCAAGCATAGAAATACACTTAGCGCACTTTAAAATCTTTGATAAATTATCTAATAAAACCGTTTTAATTTTATTAAAAATCTCGTTCTCGATTTTAATTATGCTATCATTACAGGTTAAAATTTGCTCTTCAAATTTCTTTAGTTCTTCAGTAATGTATCTTTCGCCGTTTACTAGCGTTTGCTTGCGAATATAAGTGTAAGGAACTTGACCTATAAACGATTTTGAAACTTCGATATAGTAACCGAAAACTTTATTAAAACCAATTTTTAATGTTCTAATTCCAGTTTGTTCACGCTCACGCTCTTCCATCTCTTTTATGAACGAACTAGCGTTAGTTTTTAATGCGTAAAGCTCGTCAAGGCGTTGGTCAAAACCACGCTTGATAAACCCACCTTCTTTTATCGAAACTGGAAGATTTTCATCAATTAAAGCCTTTTGTAAAAGGTCGCAAAGTTGCTCAAAATCGCCCATTCCATCAACGATATCGCTTATAATTTGCGATTTCATGCCATAAAGATTCATCTTAATTGAAGGAATTGCGTTTAGTGAAATTAATAACGCTCCGCAGTCTCTAGGCGTTAAAACGTTGTTTGATACTTTTCCGCAAAGCCTTTCAATGTCGTGAACGCCTTTAAGAGTTTCTCTTAAAGATTCTCTTGCGTGATTATTAATAAACAAATCTTCAACACCGTCTTGGCGATAGTTGATTTTTTGAATATCACGTAGCGGAGATAATAAGATTTCTTTAATTTTTCTACCACCGCCGGCGGTTTTAGTGAAATCAACCGCCCATAAAAGCGTGCCAAACGCCTTTCCATCGCGCATTGATTTTGTAATTTCAAGATTTCTTAGCGCAGTTTGGTCAAGATATAAAAATTTTCCGTCATCGTAATAAGAAATAGAAGTTACGTTCTTAATTGCGTGCATTTGCGTATCTTTTAAATACGCAAGTAAAGCGCCGGATGCTCTAAATGCTTCAACTTTTTCTATCGGTAATAAAACCGATAAATCACTTACGACAAATTTCTCTTTCAAGACTTTTTCGTAAGATAGTGAACTAAAAGCAGAATCTCTAAATTCGTTAAATTTGCATATTGCCTCTTTTATGCCGTCTTGCAAATCTTGGTAAACTAAAAAAGTTTCTTTATCACAAATAATTTCAGCAGGATTTATCCTAAAAATTGCGTCAATTAACGAATTTACGCCACTTACTTCTTGAGCAAAAAATGCGCCGGTAGTTATATCAGCCCAACTAATGCCAAAAACTCCGTTTTTTGCCGAAACGCAAGCAATAAAATTGTTTGTTTTAGTATCGATTGAAGAATCATCGGTAACCGTTCCGCTAGTTACAACCCTAACAACGTCGCGAACTACAAGCCCTTTTTGGTCGCCCGGTTCAGTTAATTGCTCGCAAATTGCAACTTTTTTACCAAAAGATACGAGTTTTGCAATATAAGCATCACACGCTTTTGCTGGAATTCCACACATTGGCGCGCGTTCTTCAAGTCCACAATCACGGCCAGTTAGCGTTAGTTCTAATAAACTAGACGCTTCCTTCGCATCATCAAAAAACATCTCGTAAAAATCGCCTAATCTATAAAAGATTATGCAATCGTTATAACGTTCTTTAATTTCAAAGTAATGCTTCATCATATCGGAAAGCGCCATATTAACACCTAGCCTTTTTGCTTTAGTTTTAAGTATTTTTAGTCTTCAACTTCGCCGTAAAGCGAAATGCCGTTTACTTGAGTGATTTTTACGTAAACAAAATTCCCAATTTGCGATTTCTCGCTTTCAAAATAACCCATTCGGCCATATTCGTCTCGCCCCATGTAAAGTTTACGTTTATCGTCGTAATCTTCACATAAAATTTCAACGGTCTTGCCGATATATTCTTTAGAGATAGACCTAGTAATTTCGTTTTGGAAATCAACGAGGCGCATTATTCTATCTTTTTTTGTATCATCGTCAATATGCCCATCCATTTTATCGGCAACGGTTCCCTTTCTTCTTGAATAAACGAAAGTAAACGCTGAAGAAAACTTTACTTTTTCACACAAACTTAATGTTTGCAAGAAATCTTCTTCAGTTTCCATAGGAAAACCTACCATAATATCGGTCGAAATAGCACAGTCTGGCATATATTTTCTTATTAATTCAACCTTTTTTAGATAATCGCTCGATGAATATTTTCTATTCATAAGTGATAAAACTCTATCGCTACCAGATTGAAGCGGAAGATGAATTAAGTAACAACAATTTTTGTTATTGGCTATAGCCTTAACTAAATCTTCAGTTAAATCTTTTGGATGATTGCTCATAAAACGCAATCTATAATCACCTTTAATTTCACCAAGTTTTTCAATAAGCTTTGCAAAATTTTCGCCGTTTTCAAGATCTTTTCCGTAAGAATTAACGTTTTGACCAAGCAAGGTAATTTCTTTATAGCCCATCATAACAAGAATTTGAACTTCTCTAAAAATGTTATCTATAGTTCTACTTCTTTCCCTGCCTCTAACGTATGGAACGATGCAATAAGTGCAAAAATTATTGCAACCTTGCATAATGTTTACCCACGCATTAGGATAACTCGTTCTAAACGGCTTAAGCCCTTCTAAAATTTTACCGTTCTTTTCTAGAATTTGAACCACTCTCTTTTCGCCGCTAAGTTTTTTATCAAGAAGATAACCAAACGCCTCAAGGTTATAAGTTCCAAAAATAATATCAACAAACGGATATTTTTTCTTAAAAATATCAACTTCGCCAACTTGCTGAGTCATGCAACCGCCAACTGCAATAATAAGCGAAGGTTTTTTCTTCTTTAGTTGTTTTAACGCGCCTATATTACCAAAAGCGTGTTGCTCAGCGTTCTCTCTAATGCAACAAGTGTTAAAAACTATAACGTCACACAAATTTACGTCGTCAGATTGTTGATATCCACGACTAACCAAAATGCCTGCAAGTTTTTCAGATTCGTGAACGTTCATTTGGCAACCATAGGTTATGATTTTATAAAATTTGTCCATAATGTAGTAATTATATAATAAAAAATTCTTTTTGGCAAGTTTAATAATAGAATATTATTAATTAAAATGCTAATAATAAATGTATTATGAAACGCTTTTTTAAAGGAATTTTTTTAACTTTTTTAATAATTGGGATTATTTTTTCGGTAATAATTTCCGTGTTTTTATTAACTCCAACTAAAATGGAATTAAACACAAAATCACTTGAAACTATCAATGATTTTACAAGTTTTTATGACACGCATAATTCAAAAATGTCAACAAATTTATCTAATGAAAAAATAACTTACTTAGATATTAATAATTTAACGAAAAACGCCTTTATCGCAAGTGAAGATAAAAATTTTTATAAACATAAAGGTCTTGACTATTTGCGTATGATTAAGGCTCTTTTTGTTAACGTAAAAAACGGTGAGATATCTCAAGGCGCGTCAACTATTTCTCAACAACTTATTAAAAACACGCACCTTTCGAGCGAAAAAACTCTTAATAGAAAATTAAAAGAAATTAAACTTACTCAAAAACTAGAAAAGACTTACTCTAAAGATGAAATTTTAACTTTCTATTTAAACACTATTTATTTTGGTGAAAATTGTTACGGAATTCAAAAAGCGTCTAAACATTATTTTTCTAAAGACGCTAAAGACTTAGATTTAAATGAAAGCGCAACTTTATCAGCAATAATTAAGTCGCCCTCTAAAATAAATCCGGTAAAAAACCCTAGTTTAACTAAAACAAGAAGAAATTTAGTTTTGAAAAGCATGAACGAACTTGGCTACATTTCAAAACAAGAATACGAAAAAACTTCATCTGAAGAAATCCCTTTAAACGTTTCTAATAACGAAAGTTACTCCTCATCCTATTTTAAAGCAGTTCTTAATGAAATTGACGAAGAATTAAACTTATCTCCCAATAATTTAAGCGGTTATAAAATTTACACTTATTACGATAATTCGCTCCAACAAACGTTAAAAGACGCTAAAACCGACCAAAATTTTGATTATCAAGCAATAATTATTAATAATAAAGATTTGTCAATACCAGCGTATTTCTCAACTTGTGGCGAAATTGAACGCCAACCGGCGTCAACCATTAAGCCAATTTACGTTTACGCGCCGGCAATAGATGGTAAAAAAATTACGGAGACAACTTGTTTTTTTGATGAAAAAACTTCGTTTGACGGCTACGTTCCTAAAAACTATAACGATAAGTATTACGGAGTTGTTACAACAAAAGAAGCGCTATATAAAAGCCTAAACGTGCCCACTATAAAAATTCTTAACCTTTGCGGAATTAATTACTGCAAGAAGTATTTAGAAAGACTTGGAATCGACCTTAAAAACGATGAATTATCATCAGGGCTCGGTGTTACAAGTGAAGGTGTAAAACTAAAAAGTTTAGCAGGCGCTTATTCAACTTTTGCGAATTTTGGGAAATTTAAAAAACCAACTTTTATCAAGAAAATTGTTGATAACAACGGTAAAACAATTTATGAAAACGATAATAAGTTTACAGAAGTTTTTCAAAGTGGAACTTGCTCTATAATAACTAACGCGCTTAAGGACACGGTAGCAATTGGAACAGCAAAAAGATTAAATTATCATAACTATGATATTGCCTGCAAAACCGGAACAAGCGGAAACGAAAATGGAAATACTGACGCTTACGCAATTTCTTACACCACTTCAAACACCGTTGCAACTTGGGTTGGTTACCAAGATATGAGTTATATGGATAATTCTATAACCGGCGGAAACACACCTTGCGCAAGTCTAAATTATATTTATGACAATATTTATAATCAACAAAATTTACCTAAAAACTTTCAAATTATAGGAGCAAACTATCATAGCATTGACAAGATTTCGTTTGAAAACGACTACAAAACGTTGTTAGCAGACCCAAATTCGCCTCAAAAATATTCATTTGACGCGCTTTATTTAAACGGAACAGAGCCAAAAGAACAATCAACTTTATTTTCAAACCCACAAATCAACGAAATAAATTTATCTTTAGAAAACAACGTTTTATCATTTAGCGTAGATAAAAAAGATATAATTGGCATAAAAATTTTTATTGAAAATAATGGCGTAGAAACTCAAATTTATAATGGAAAAGATAATAATTTTGCATATGATTTAACTAATTTTGGCGAATATAAAATTTACGTTCAACCATACGTTACTGGAAAAAATGGGGAAATTTTAGGCAAAAAAACGTTTTTTAAACAAATAAATTATAAAAACAACGCTAGCAACACCACAAACAATAGTAGTTCTAACAACGTTCCAGAAAATTGGTGGTTAGAATAAACAAGCATAAAAAAAGTGTATCGAGTGATACACTTTTTTACTTTTTAATTATTCGAGCCATGCTCATCGGTAGAATTAAAAAACGTTTGTTGTTTTTGGGAAGGACAAGTTTTACAGTTTCCCCCGCAAGATGATGAACAAGACGGCTTATTCTCGCCAAGCATCATTAAAAAGATATCTTTATCAAAATCAACAAGGCGCATATTCATATCTACTTTTCTCATAAAAGGCATCGCGGTTGAATATTCGCTAACGCCAAAAACCTTGCTAATTGCGTCGATTTCGCCTTTAAAAGAAACGGCAATTTCGGCAATTTTAGTTTTTGCGGATGAAATAATTTTGCTTTCAAGTTCTACAAGTTCTTTCTTTTTACCTTCGCAAATTTCTATTGCTTTTTTAGAAAGAGCGTCAATTTCAGTCTTAGATTTAGATAAATTTGCGAAATTTTCAAGGTTTTTCTTGGTAATTTCAGCTAAAATTGCGTTCATTTCTTCTCGAGACGCCACTTTTTCTTCTTCAGTTTTTGAAGTCAAAAGTTTTTCTTTAGATAATGCAAGTTTATCTTTAAGCTCGTTTATTTCTTGAGAATTATTATGCTCAATCCGCTCTTTCGCAACGTTTTCACGCAAAGATTTAAGTTCTTGAATAGTCTTTTTATATTCTTCGCCTAAAATATCATCGGTTTTTTCAATCAGTTCGTCTTTTGCCTCTTGAAAAATATCGCAAAACTTATAAAGATATTTTTTATTTAGTTCTTCAACTAATTGATTATATTCCGCCATTTCTTGGCTAATTTTTTCTTCGCTCATATTTTCACCTTTAGCAAAAACAAAAATTGATCTTGATTCTTGTTGGCTCTTGGCAACTAATATTGTTGCAGATATCGCAACGAACACAATTAAAAGAATCAATGCGTTTTTAATTTTATTATTCATACGTCTCCTCAAAAATATGTAAAGCGCACGAATAATATGTTCCGTATTAAATATTTTTAAGATAATAAACTTCTTCTTTAGATAGTTTTCTAACCTGACCGCGATCAAGACCACGTAGAGTAAGTTCGCCGATTTTAACTCTTTTTAGGAAGATTACGTTTTTACCAACGGCTTCAAACATTTTTCTAACTTGCCTATTTCTTCCTTCAGTAATAGTAATGGAAACTCTAGTGAAATCATTAGTTTCTTCAATAACTCGTATGGCCGATTTTTTAGTCTTAACGCCATCAATTTCAACACCTGCACGAAGTTTAGCAAGCACGTTTTCAGGCAATTTACCTTCGATTTTCGCTTGATAAGTTTTAGGAACTTCGTTTATAGGATGAGTTAAACGATTTGCAAGTTCGCCATCGTTAGTTAAAATTAAAAGACCTTCAGTTTCATAGTCCAATCGCCCAACGGGATACACCCTTTCATCAACTTTTGGCAACAAATCCATTACGGTTTTTCTACCCTTATCATCTTTAACGGTAGTAACGTAGCCCTTTGGTTTGTTCATAATATAGTAAACGAACTTTTTCGCAAGCGAAACTTTCTTTCCGTCAACCGTAACGCTATCGTGATGTTCGTCAACTTGAGTGCCTAAAGTAGCAAGCCTACCGTTTACTAGAACTCTATTTTCTTCAATTAGCTTATCGCAAGCGCGCCTTGATGCAACACCACTATCAGCCAAAAATTTGTTAATTCTCATAATTACTCCACTTAAACGTTACGCCCTTTAACGCGTCTAAAAAAGCGCAATCGCTAACTGAAGTAATAGTAACTAATTTTTGAGAAAAAATCAAGTCTTTTCCCATATAAACGCTCAAATTCCCAACTTCTTTATCTTTTTCTATTGGAAAAGATAAGTTTTTATAAATTTCAACGCTAAAAGTAATATCGTTCGTTTCGCATTTCTTAAGCGGATAAACTATGTCATCTTTAACACCTATACCTACACTATTTATAGAATAAGCATTGTTTATAGCAACGTCTTGTAAGGATACGCCTTTTTTAAATATTACTTGATTTTTATAATTTAAAAAACTATCTTCAAAAAGTTCTGTTGAGCGTTCGAACATCGGTCCGCAATTTAAAACAACGCAAACTAGCCTCATACCATCTCTTTCAACCGCAGAAACCAAACATCTACCAGCGCCAGTCGTATAACCAGTTTTAACGCCAATACACCCTTCAACTTGGTTTAATAACTTATTTTTATTATATAAAACCCTATCATAATCGTAGCCATCGTTAGAAATTGTTGCTTTTTTGGTTGATACGATTTCTAAAAAATCTTTATTTTCAAGCGCATAAATGGTAACGAGCGCTAAATCATAAGCAGTAGTGTAATGATTATTATCATCTAGTCCGTGAGGATTTGTAAAATTAGAATTAACAGCGCCACATTTTTTTGCGGTTTGATTCATAAGGCTTGCGAACTTATCTATAGATCCTGAAGTCGAAATTGCTAAGGCAACAGCGCAATCGTTACCAGAACGTAACATTAGCCCATATAAAAGTTCTTTTATCGTTAGTTTTTCACCTTCGCGAAGATAAAGGCTAGAACCTTCAATCCCAACCATTTCTTTGGTAATTTCTATCTCTTTTTCTAAGTTTTGATTGTTTTCTATAACCGTTATTGCCGTAACGATTTTTGTTGTTGAAGCCATCTTTCTTTTTTCATTTGAATTAGTTTCGTGCAACACCCTTTTTGACGAGGCGTCTATTAAAATTTCACTACTCGTCCCTGCATTACAAACACTTTCACTTTTATTCAAATTTGATATTATGCCAAACATAAAAACACTTAAAATCAAGCATAATACCAAAGATTTTAAGTTATTTTTCATTTATGCTTTTAAACCACCCCTCAACTGAATCAAATGCTTTTTCAAGAACGTCGGTAGGACAATGAAGGTATTTTATTTCGCCTTCTTTTTCAATCAAAAAACCGACTGGCTTTACTGAAGTTATACCTCCGCTTGCAGTTGATTTTGGATAGTCTTTATTGCCTTGAAATAGTTTTATTTCGCCATATTCGCCTATTCCTGATAGCATAGCAAAAACCACCTTTGAAATTGGAATAATTGTTATTCCGCTTGGCGAAATTAAAGGCTTACCAATAACAATATCTGCATCAGATAAAAGCGAAAAATTCTTAATCGCCTCATCTACAATCGTTTGATTTTTATCTTTTTTGTTTTGCATACTCCCCCTAATAGTTTTCTAATAATAATTGTAATAATTGAAATAAAATTAAAGCATATAACAGTTTTAAGCGTAAAACTCTCATCTCCGTTTGATAAAACTACCTTTGGTTGAAAGTTTGTTCTAGGTCTTATTCTCAAAATCGCAAAATCTAAAAACTCAAAAGTTTTTATAAGCGCGAAAAACTCAAAAATCTTATCTTGTGAAATTACAATTCTACTATAAACGTCTAGAAACTCAAGTGATTTAATCGTATTTCCGCTTTTAATTGATTTTACGTCTTTCAAATAGAAAGCATATGCTTTTTTGTTTGTTAAATGAAGAATTATCATTTTATCTTGATATTTTATATAACCGCCTAAAACTTTTAACTTATTAAAGGCGTATAGCCCGAAATTTAGCCTCTTTTCTTCAATATCTAAGTAACAGTAAAAAGTTATAAAGATCGGAAAAATGAGGAAAATTACGGACAAAATTGCGATAATTCCCATAACAGTATTTTTTGCAACAACTTAAAATATATACAATATTTTAACGCAAAATAAAACCCTGAGAAAATTCTCAGGGTAAACCTCTATTCGTTATCTTCATCTTCTTCATCTAACGGATCATCTTCTTCGTTTTCATCACCGCTAATAACTTCATAATCTTCTCCGTCCAAAAAGTCAGGTCTTTCATCTTCCCCAATTTCATCTAAATCGAAATCGTCAAGTAAAGATGATTTTGGAATACCTGAAATATCAACGGACGGATGATCGTCTTGACCTTCAACGTATTCGTCTTTCTTATAAAGATAGGTATCGCTGTCCGCCGTGCCGTTAATAACCTTAATTCTATTCATAAGTTCTTCGTAAGCAGGAAGATCTTCTAACGATGAAATTTCAAAGCGTTTTAAGAAAAGGTCGGTCGTGCCGAATAAAACAGGTCTACCAACGGCGTCTTTTCTACCAACGATTTCAATTACGCCAAGTTTTAATAGGTTTTGAATAGCATATTCGCTATTTCCCCTAATTTCTTCCAAATCAAGCCTTGTTACAGGCTGTTTATATGCAATAATTGCCGCCGTTTCAAGCATACTTCTTGAAAGTTCTCTTTCACGAATTGGGTTAAGAACTAACGAAACGTCATCAGCGTATTTTGGGTTTGAAGAAAACTGCAATTTTTTATTAAAAATAAGTAAATTTAAGCCACATGGATCGCTATATTTCTTTTGAAGTTCCTTTGCCGCGTCTAAAACCTGCTTGTCGGTACAATCAAGTTTAGAAGAAATATCGCTAATAGCAACGGCATTTCCACTAACAAACAGTATAGATTCAATTATATTCGTCAATTTCTCCAATTTCTTCACTCCTATTAGGGTTAAGTTTAATAGTAATATCGTCGTAAACGGCGTTTTGTTCGCACATAATATATTGCAACTTAAGAAGTTCAAGCATTGCTTGGAAAGTAGTAATTATCTCGTTTCTCGTGCTATAATCACTAAAAAGTTCGTAGAAACTGCAATATTCTCTCTCACGTAGCGTTTCACGGATAAATTCAATTTTATCTTTGACGGTGAAAACTTCTTTAGGGATTTCTCGTTGCATAGTTTTTTGCGATTCTCTAATATCGGCTTTAGTCATAACGTTTACAAACGCTTTAATAAGCCCTTCTAGGTTAAAATCGGTATAAACTATGCGAACGTCGTTAGCGCTATCGTCAGGGTCTTTGTAAAACCTTGCGGTATTTTCACGCTCTTTCAGTCTTTCAGCCTCTTCTTTGAAAAGTTTGTATTCTTCAATGCGACGTTTTAATACGATTTCAGGGTCTTCATAGTCAGGGTCTTCAAACTCAAGTTGCGGTAAAATAGCCTTAGACTTAATCTCTAAAAGCGTTGCCGCCATTGAAAGATATTCGCTTGCTTTTTCGATATCTAACTCGTCTAAATTCTCAATATATTTCAAATATTGCTCGGTAACTTCGGAAATTACTATATCTTTAATCTCTATTTCAGACTGTTTAACAAGATATAATAGCAAATCAAGCGGACCGTCAAAGTTTGACAATTTAGTATTATAATCAACGACTGATTCGAATTTTTCAGTTATCTTTTCAATACTCACAGTTCTCTCCTAAAATTATAAGAATAAGCCCCAAAATAGCTTTATCGGCGCAGCAATCCAACCAGTTAGCGTTTGCATAATGAAACCAAAAACGTCAATATAACTCAAAATTTCAACGCGACCGGCAAAATAATGAATTACTACAAGGCACAATAAAACGTAATGACCTTTTTCTCTTAAAAACCTAATAACTTTGTTTTCCCTTTTGAAACAAACTTCCAACACTCTAAAACCATCAAGCGGATAAACCGGAATTAGATTGAATACGAAAAGGTTTAGGTTAAGAATAAAAAAGTAATTCATAAAATAGAATAAAAGTTCGTCTAGTAATAAAATATCAAAGTTAATTCTTCCAACCAAAACGAATATAGGATAGCATAAAAACGCCAAAATTAAGTTGGTTAATACACCTGCAATACTAGTCCAAAAATAGCCTAAACGAACGTTTCTAAAGTTATAAGGATTGATAGGAACTGGCTTTGCCCAACCAAACCTAACGAACATAAGCATAAAAAAGCCGATAAGGTCGAAATGCGCAAGTGGATTTAACGTATATCTTCCGTTTACTCGAGGCGTTTCGTCCCCACATTTTACCGCCGCAAACGCGTGCGCAAATTCATGCATAGGTAAAACTATTATAAGCGCAAGAAACATAGCGATATAAGATATAATAGTAAGCGGCGACAAATCAAACTCCCCCCTATAACTTTAATAATATTATAAATTAATTTAACCAAAAAATCAAGAAAAATAACAATTTTATAGTTATAATAACTATAAATTCTTAAAAAACGTTAAAAAATATAAAAATTAAGCGATAGAATTTAACTATCGCCTAAAAAATTAAAATTCAATTTTGCAAAAAAAGTTCTTTTCGCCCATTTCATTGACACCTTTAAACAAGCATCCGTTTTTAATTTCTAAATGAGAAACGAAAAGTTTATCACTTATCGTTACTTCTTTATGATAATCAACTTGAATTGCTTTTACCTTTTTTTCTTGTAAATTAACGGAATTTAAGCAAAAGTTAATATATTTTACGTTATTAACGTGTCCGTTAAGGTCAAGATCACTTCTCTCCGGCTTAACGATTTTAACGTCGCCTAAAGGCTCAAAATCAGCAATTTTAACTATCTTTCTATCAAAGTTTAAGTCCGCTAAAAATTCAGTGTTTTCAGGATAAAGATTTTTTTGAATTGAAATTTTACGCTCTTTTAAATCAATAATAGTCCAAGTAGAAGTGCCTTTTACTATAACTTCGCCATTTTCATTTAATATTTGGGTTTCTCTTTGATAACGAATACCGTTACTCTTAAGTGGCCACGTTTTAACTATTACCTTATCAAAAAGTTTAACCGAGTCTAAAATTTCGGCGTAAACGCTAGATAAAACCCACGCAAGATTATTTTTCGATAAAACGTTATAACCACACCCAAGTTCAATCGCATGAACGCCTGCAACGTCTTGAAAAAGGTCAAAAATCGCCGTTAAAGACAAGTTTTTGTCAGCATCAAAGTCAGCAGTTCTAAGATAATATTCACGTGTTTTTAAAGCAACCATAGCCCTCACCTTTTTCATTATTATGATAGACAATATTATATCAAATCAAAACAATTATAGCAAGAAAATAATTTTTAATGCAAAAAAATTTTTCTTTATAACGAATTTTTAACTTATGTTTGCAGTTTTATGCTTTTTTTGTTGAAAATAGGTATAAGTAAAAAAATGAAAAGCGATAAAAATATCAACTTGATTTTTTTTAAAAAATATGCTAAAATAAATTAGTAAAACAAGCGAAAAGGAGTTGACAGTTTATGTTTTTCGGGTATATTCGTTTAGCCAGACATGCATACATACAGACAGACGTGCGTAATTATCCCGTAATACGCTCTCTTTTCGTGTGCAATTTAATAAGTAACGACAAACCGTTTAGTATTCGGCGTATTACGCCCGTCTATTAAGCGGTTTTTTGTTTGATAAAATCTTTCGGAGGTGTAAACTATGAAAAAGATTAAAAAATTATTTACAATCGGGCTTGCAGTTTTACTTATGCTTTGTATGAGTATGAGCCTTGTT
>JAZNBE010000046.1:0-29167 GCA_045586885.1 Christensenellaceae bacterium | reverse complement strand
TGTTCTTGACTAGAACTTGAAACTTGTTCTTGGCTCGAACTAGAAACTTGTTCTTGGCTCGAACTTGAAACTTGTTCTTGGCTCGAACTAGAAACTTGTTCTTGGCTCGAACTTGATGGCGTAGGGAGTCTAGAAGTATTATTAGAGTTTGAAGAAGAATTATCGCCGTTAGATTTATTGCAACCAACAACGAAAATCATAAGTGAAAAACATAAAATTATACAGACAAAAACAGATAACTTTGAGTATTTTTTCATATTTTCTCCTAGAAAATAAAGTGCTAACTGAATAAATATATCATAAACTGTAAAATTAGTCAACGAAAACACACCGTAAAGACTTTTCGCGTATAAGTGAAAAAAATATTAAAAAATTTTTTAGGTTTTAATAATTGTTTAATTTTTGGGGCGTATGTTATAATTATAAAAGCGAAAAGGAGTGTGTCTTATGAAAAAAGGCTTTTTCAAAAAACTTATAACTTTAGGTTCTGTGGCTACGGTTGCGCTAAGTTCTTTAGTAGGTTGCAACTTTGGCGAAATAACGATTGAACGCGTTCAAGATAGCAACGGCGGAGTAATGTCTGCATATGAGGTAGTATCCAATTTAAGCAGTGGTGAAATTTTAAGTCAGTCTGCCGAACTTGTGGAAGGCGGTTATCAAATAATGCTCGTTAAGGAAGATTCTATAACGCAGTTTGAAGTTGACGAAGATTTTGATATCGTAAACATTGAAGAAGTTAGCGCTGAAAATATAGTATCTAGTGAAGAAAATACCGAAAGTGTGCCAAGCGTAATGGATTTGGCATACAAAAAGGCTCTTGAAATTTATGATATCGACGAAGATGAAATCAACTCTTTCGACGTAGATATTCACAAGTTTATGGGTGTTGACGTAGTTGACGTAGATATCAATACTGACGATGCTAATTACAATTATTTATTTAAGGCTGACGATTTAACGGTTTTAGAACAATCAATCAAGTTAAATTACACAAAGCCTGAAGATACCACTTCTTATATTAGCGAAGAAGATGCTTTAGAAATAGCGTTAGCGCTTGTTGAAGGCGCAACGGAAGATAGTGTTTTATCGCTTAAAGAAAAAGCGGCAAAGCACAAAGGCGTAAAAGTTTATAAAATCGAGTTCGAATGTTTAGGCTATAAATACGAAATTAAAGTAAGAGCAACCGATGGAAAAATAGTAAAATTCTCTAAGGAAGTTACTAAGGAAACTATAATAAGCAGTTCTTTAGAAACTAGCGTTACCAAAGAGCAAGCTATTCAAATTGCATACGAATTTATAGGAATATCTCAAGAAGAAGCAATCGTAAAAAAGGTTAAAATCGATTACGAACATAAAAAATTCGTTTACGAGATAAAAATTGAATCGCAAAAAGGCGAATACGAAATTGAAGTTGACGTAGAAACTGGCAAAATTGTCGATTACGATATTGAGAAAAAGGGTAAATTCAATAAGGGCAAAGATAAAGTTAATGAAAAGCCGTCAAAAGAGCCTATCGTTAAATATTTAACTTTAGAAGAGGCTCAAAACGTAGTAATGAAATTATTAGACGATGAAACGGCGATGTGCATTAGCATTGAAGTTGTTAAACTTGGCAAAGATTTCTGTTACGAACTTGAAGTAAGGCAAGGCAAGAACGGTAAAGGTCCAAAGAGACAAGAAGTTGTGAAATACGTTATCGACGCTCAAACCGGCGAAGTTCTATCTAGCGTAGTTGAAGAATTATTAACCGACGAATATTTCCAAAACGCAGTAGGAACGATTACCGAAAGTCAAGCAATTCAAATTGCGTTAGAAAAGTTCTCAGTTTTTGAAGGCGAGGCAAAAATAAAACTATGCAAACTTATCAATAAGGACGGCGAAAAATATTTTAAAGTTCAGTTTAGCGTAAACGATCTTCACTATAGTTTTAAAATTAACGCTCAAACTGGCGAAATAATAGAATGTGATAAACAATATAAATAAGTTTAGAAAAACTTAATTTTATCAAATTGTCAAAATATTTAGGCTAATCTAGGTAAAACCTAATTAGCCTTTAAGTTTTTAATTAAAGGATTTAACTTTATGAAAATATTACTTTGTGAAGACGATTTAAGTTTGTTAGACGTTCTTAAACGTCGCTTAACCAGTAGCGGTTATATAGTAGAAACTGCTAATAACGGACTTATAGGCCTAGATTTAATTGAAACTAACAAGTTTGACCTTATTATTTCCGATATAATGATGCCAAAACTTGACGGGCTTGAAATGCTTAAGAAAATTCGCGCTCGTGGTGATAAAACGCCGGTTTTACTCCTTACCGCTAAAGATAAAACTGAAGATATCGTTTTAGGCTTAGATTCTGGCGCTGACGATTATATGGTAAAGCCTTTTTCTTATAGCGAACTTTTAGCAAGAATTAGAGTTTTAACTCGAAGAACGCTCGGCGTTAAGGATAATAAAATAACCGTTCAAGATTTAACTATTGACCTTTTAACAAGAGAAGTTGAAAGGGCGGGAAAGAAAATAAATTTATCTTTCAAAGAGTTCGAACTTTTAATGCTACTAGTTAAGAATAAGAATATAGTTTTATCAAGAGAAAAGATAATTGACGCTATTTACAAGTTCGATTCATATATCGAGTCCAACGCGATAGACGTTTTTATTCGTTATTTAAGAAAGAAAATCGACGATGATTTTAAAGTAAAATTAATTCACACCGTGCGTGGTGTTGGTTACGTGGTAAAGGATAATGAGCGTAAGTAAAAAGGTAGTAATAGTAAACGCTATTGCCATATTAATTCTAGCAATAATATCGGTGGCGGTTTCGTCGTTTATAACTTCATCAACGTTTAGAAACAGTTCAAAGAACGATATGGTCGATATAGTTACGGCAAACGCTAATAAGATAGAAGCGTTGAACGGCGAAGTGCCAGAGCATTTTGACTTTGTTGTAAACAACGTGTTTCTTTCCGTTTATTATTCTAACGGCTCGCTAAAAGAAGGCTCAAGCCCCGTTGAAATAAGCGAAACAATTAAAGAAGGCGTATTTCGTGAAATTAAAATAGATGGTGTTTCTTATTACGTTTTCGATTGCGAAATAGAACTAGAAGGCCGTTCAAGCATATATTTAAGGGGAATATCAACAGCGCCTAGCGATGAAATCCGCGCGATACAAGTTGGAATAATAATAGCCGTTCTAATTACGGTAATAGTTGCGTTTAGCATTTCAATATTTATGATAAGAAAAGCGGTTTCACCTATTGAGCAAATGAAACTCGCCGTTAGGGAAATTAGTGAAAGCCGTGATTTATCTAAGCGCCTAAACGTTAAGTGTAGCGATAAAGGGCTTATGGAACTTCAAAAAGAATATAACCGCGCTTTAGATAATTTAGAAAACATTTTTCATATTGAAGAGAGGTTTACGTCTGACGTATCGCACGAACTTAGAACGCCTCTTACCATAATTTTAGCCGAGTGCGAATACGCATTAGAAGAAGCAAAGAGTGAAGAAGAGAAACAAAAGTCGTTAGAAGTAATTAAAAAGCAAACTAAGCGATTAGTTCTTATTACAAATCAACTTTTAGAATATTCTAAGTTTACCAACAAAATAAACGTAGAACTTATCGAAACAAATCTTTCGAGTTTATTAGAAGAAATAGAGTGCGTAAATAATTCTAAAAACATTAAAGTAGATAAGCAAATTCAAGATAACTTAATAATAAAAACAGAACCAACTCTATTTATCCGCATGGTTAGAAACCTTGTTGATAACGCTATCAAATACGGCAAGGAAAACGGTTTTTGCAAAATTTCGTTAATACGTGAAGGCGAAAACGTTACCTTAACCGTTGAAGATAACGGAATAGGCATGTCAAATGAAACGCTTGAAAAAGTGTTTGAAAGGTTTTATCAAGAAGACGCTTCTCGCAGTAATCAAAACGGATTAGGACTAGGGCTTTGCTTTGTTAAAGAAATTGTAAGGCTTCTTGGTGGGAAGATTGAAATTGAGTCTTCGCTTGGCGTTGGAACGAAGGTAATAATCATTTTTAACAATTAAACTTAAAACACTCGTTTAGAAAAACTAAACGAGTGTTTTTGTTTGCCTTCAAAACCTATCTTATTATAAAAAGTGTGGCTATAAGTCGATTAAACGACTAATCTTCCGATAATACTTCAACCTTACCATTAAAAGTAAAGTTTTTAAGCGGAATATTTTTATGGCTTTTATAGAGTTTTTGGTGGTGCTTATAAATATAATCGTAAACGCCGAATAAATCGGTGTCAAGTTCAAGTAATTTATCGTTTAGGCTTTCTAAAACGTTATTATATTTTTCTTCTAACGCATCTAATAGTTCTTTATCAACTACGGTTCTAGAGTTTGGTTTGTTAAGGTTGTAACCTTTATTAGAATCAACTAACTTTACCCAAAGTTTAACTTTAACGTTCACGGTAGGCTTTTCTTTTAAGTCAACGCTAAACTTTGCTTTATTATTTTTTACCGATAAAAAGTAATTAGTATCTTTATGTTTTACGGTTAAAAACGTTTCTCTAACGTTACCTTGCAAAAAACTGAAAATCTGCGTTTGGCCATGGTCAAGCGTTCCCGTAAGAGCGCCGTTTGAAAATATTGCTAGGGTGGTAGTATCAAAAATAATTTCTTCGCCACCGCTCGAACTTCCGCTAGAACCACCGCTCGAACTTCCGCTAGAACTACCGCTAGAACTTCCGCTCGAACTTCCGCTCGAACTTCCGCTAGAACTACCGCTAGAACCACCGCTCGAACTACCGCTAGAACTTCCGCTCGAACCACCGCTCGAACTTCCGCTCGAACTTCCGCTCGAACTATTATCATCGCTTTTAACTGGTAAAACTATAGGCATATAGGTTGCTTTAGATTTTGAGTTGTTGTGCATAGCGAAGTGTTTAAGGTTGGTAACTGAAACTATGCTAGTCATCCACTCGCTTCTTAAAACAATTTTTTTAAGGGCGAAAGAAGAAATATCGTCAAGCGGGGTAGTTTTGTGCATAAGTTCGCTTGCTTTACCATCCGCCATAACGATTAGCGAAGAATTTTGAACTTTTTCGGAAGAAATTAAATATTCAACAATAGAGATGGCGTCGTCTTTAGCGGTATCTTTACCTAAAATAATAAGGTTGCAAAAGGAGAGTTTTGGTTGCCAACCGGTATCTTGGGCAATATTTTGTATGGCTTCCCTAACGGTAGAGCCTTTAGCCGATAAAATTGAATCGTCGCTCATAGAAACGCTATCGCTAGCCTTTGGAATTGCAATTTGACTAGTAATTTCAAAGCCGTCGTCGTTTTTATCAATGCCAATGGCTACGATAATTGCCGTTTTTTCAATATCTATAAGCGCAAAATCGTTGGAAAAATATAAAACGGCAAGCAAAATGCCAAAAATAATAGCAATTTTAGTCTTTCGCAAGATTAGTTCTCCTTTTTGGAATAAAAAGTAGTAGTATAGGCACGATTATTGCCATAAAAATAACGAAAATAGTAATATAGTTTTGCGCGAGCGATAAAATTTTGAAAAATTTGTTTCCAAAAATAATCATATTAAGAGCCAATATAGCGTTAATCGTTATCGCTGGAATTAGAGAGTTTTTAAGATTGAAAACGATAGTAAAGCATTTCGTTGATAGAAAAATAGGCAAGATTATTGCGTAAACAATGGAAAAAAGTAAAAGAAAAATCGCAATAAAATCAAATCGCCCTATGTTGTTTACCAAAACGCTAAATATCATCATTGAAGGCAACGCAAAAGGTTGGCTTGGCGAAATTACGCCGTAAATCCCATAAAAGACCGCAATAAAAATCGTAGTAATAAAGGTAACGCCTAGAAAAGATAAAACTATCTTTCTCGTTTGGTGCTTTTCAGGCTTAAAATGCCCTAAAAACATCAATAAATTAAGGCTATCTGAGTGCCATGAAATCGTGCGAAAAGATGCATCGACGACGTTACTAAAAGGTCTTTGAAAGAGAGGCAATAAATTTTCGCTATCAAAAGAACTTATTGATAAATAAAGAGCAAGGGAAAGCCCAAAAGCCGTAATAAAAAGAGTAATATCAGCGCAACGAGCAAAGGTTTTTAGCCCTTTTAACGATGCGTAGGTTGAAACCAAAAAGAACGGATAAAAAATTATAGGGTTTGGTAAAATCTCATAAAGCGTGTTCTCAATATAGAGTTTTTGCTCAAATAGCGGAAGACTGCATTTAATAAAGAAAAAAACGCCTAAAACTGCTAGCGCAATTTTTGCAACCCACTCGTTAGTTCCGTCTTTTATAATAGTGTAAATGGTTTTTTCAGGATGTTTTTTGGCTAAATATAAAATTGCTAAAAGCGATAAAAAATCAATAGCGAAATTTAAAAGAACGGAAATCCAAAGCGCTTCGCCAACGTAATTTGCCAAAATCGAAGGCATCATACCTATTTTCGTAACCGTTGTAAAGGCTAAATAAATAAAGCAAATTTGCCTAACGCTAAGACTGTTTTTAAGGTCAATCATTTCATTCTCCTTTTATTTTTGGCTTTAATTGAAATAGGGCGGTTCTTCATATTCGTAACAAACGTCATATAAGCGCTATCTTTAAGGTCGCTTTTTACAAACGGAGCAAACGGCGCTAAAAAGGCAACGTCAAAATTCTCTAGGGCCGATAAATAGATAACGACAAGGCTAGTTAAAAGAATAATTCCATATCCACCGATAGAGCCTGCAACTAAAAGATAAACAAGCCTTAAAAAACTCATTGAATCAACGAGTTCCGGAACGGTGTAAAGAGCAATTCCAGATAGCGCCATTATCATAACGGTAGGCGTTGAAACGATGCCTGCCTTTACGGCGGTATCGCCAAGAACTAGCGTGCCTACAACCGATAGCGCCATACCTAAATATTTAGGCATTCTAATGCTTGCTTCGTTCAAAATTTCAAAAATTAAGAGCGTAAAAAACATTTCAAAACTAGGCGAAAGCGGTATTCCTTTTATACTGTTTACTATGGTTAATAAAAAGTTTAGCGGAATAATTTGGAGATGAAAAAGTTGCGCCGCAACGAAAATTGACGGCAATAAAATTGCAAACGAAATAGATAAAACTCTAATCACTCGGCTCATATTCGAGCGGTAGGTATCTTGGAAATAGTCTTCAGAACTTTGAAAATCTTCAATTAAAAGGTAGGGAACGGTTATAGCGATAGGCGAGCCGTCAACTATAATTCCAACCCTTCCTTCTAGAAGTTTTGCAGTAAAAATGTCAGGTTTTTCGGTGTTCCCAACTTGCTTAAAAAGCGAAGTCCTATGCTTTGTAATATGCTTTGCAATATAGGAACTATCGAAAATACCGTCAACGTCAATTTTTTCAATACGTGATTTAACTGCTTTAACAATTTTTTCATCGGCAAC
Source organism: Christensenellaceae bacterium (assembly GCA_045586885.1). Lineage (GTDB taxonomy): Bacteria > Bacillota > Clostridia > Christensenellales > Borkfalkiaceae > UBA4636. The sequence goes on along the minus strand of JAZNBE010000046.1, from coordinate 21,749 downwards.
GTTATCAAGAAAGCAAACGCAAACGTCGGTTTTAGAGTGTCTTCCAACAACGAATTTTTCTATAACTAAGTTTTTACTTTTTACTCTTCTTCTAAGAAGTGAAAGATTAGTTCTAATATTTTCCGTAAAACCTTCTCTAGGTCCTTTCACAACGGCGGAAGTAGGCGGTTCTGTTATGGCTCTAGATTCTACCTTTTTATTATCTATAGCAACGGCGGTATCGTAACCGTCAACGAAAAGAACGGTTTTTCCGTCTAGAATTTGAGTAAAAACGTCGTCAAGAGTGTCGATAAGTTCCGCTCCTGCAAAGCCAACTTTTGTAAAAATATCATCAGGAGAAAGAAGTTTCTTTTCCTGAATTTTATCTAAAATTTGTTCTGAAAAAATTTTCTTATCGGTAAGCGGTTCTAAAAAAGCGCATAAAAACGAAACGCCGTTTGATGAAAGGGTGTAAAACTGAAGGTCAAACGACGGCATTTGCTTTTCAATATCTAACTTATTTTGGTTACTATCTTTAGATATTTTCATAAAATTTAGTTTGCTAAAAATCAAAAAAATTATGCGTTAATGAAGTTATAGCAAGGCTTTTTTAAAAATATAACTAAAAAATGGCACAAGAAGACAATTTTTATATAAGCGTGTGATAAAATAACTTCGGCGTTTGGTAATAAAGAAATTAGGGGGCAGTATGCGTTGTTTTTTAACCACATTTAGAAACTTGTTTAGAAAACGGCTCGATTTTTACAAAAAATTAATGGGTAAAGATTGATATTAGCCCCTAAGGGGGGGCAACTTGCAAGAATTTAATATTTTGAAAATCTTAAACGAGTTTAGTATTGAAATCGTCATAGGTGCAGTCATTGCGTGCATACTTTCGTTAATAATAAAAAAATACTTTAGTTTTTCGCATAAATTTCTCCTGTTAATTGCTTTTGCAATAGGTAGCGCGTTGACTTTTTTTATATCGGCTGTGATAATAAAAAACGCAAATTTCGAAAGTTTACAACAAGCGATAATTTCAGGCGGAGTAGCAATTATTTTAACCGCCTTTAGCAAAAAATTTGCCTTTACCGATAAAGACGATTTGAAGCAAGGCATTGAAAAGTTGTTATCGTCAATAACGTTATCTGGGGAACTTGATAAAGTTGTTGATTCTATCATTGAAAAAATAGTAACAAGCAACGAAGTTGAGAAAACTCAAATAAAAAGTATTTTGAAAGATTGCTTAAACGATGATATTGACGAGGCTGACCTTGATGCGCTCTCGAACTTCATTTTGACTTCCATTTTAGGAAAAAAGCAAAATAAGAAGTAGCGAAGAACCCGCCCAAGAAAATTCTTGGGCGGGCAATTTGCAAACAATAAATTTTAAAAAAAGTCTGGCTATAAGTCGATTATCTAATAAAAATGTGAGATTTATTAAATGAGTTTTAATAAGATTAAATATAATTTGCTATAAATTGATTGACTTGTTTATAAAAAATAGAATAAAATGTTTAATATGAAATTTTATTCTTTTGGTGTTTTTATGAAAAATAAACTGTTCCAAATTTTAGTTTTAGTAACAATTCTAATTTGCTCTTCTTTTTCGTTTTGCGCTTGTGAATTTACTAATGATAATAACTCTAGTGAAAATAGTTCTTCAAGTCAAAGCGTTTCTAGTTCAAACGAGAGTTCTTCAAATTTAATCGTTCTTCCTAAAACGGTTGTTGAAAACGGCTTAACTTTTATACTTTTAAGTGATAACACTTATGAAGTTTCATCTTTTGATAAATCAGTAAACTCAGTTTCTATCCCAAAAATCATAGAAGGCGCAAAAGTTACTTCAATAGGTGATGAAGTGTTTTTTGAATGCAGTTCGCTAACTAGCATAGAAATTCCAAACAGCGTAACAAAAATTGGTCAAAGTTCGTTTTATGGTTGTGAACTATTAGAAAGCGTAATTTTTGAAGACGATAGTTCTTTAGAAACGATTGGTCTATTTGCTTTTTCAAATTGTATCGCACTTCATAGTATAGTTTTACCCTATAGCGTAAAGTTAATATACGCATGCGCTTTTAGAAGGTGCAAAAATTTAAATAGCGTAACCTTTGAAAACACTAGTGGTTGGTTTGTTGCAAAAAATTCTTTTGCAACGAGTGGAACAAACATTTCAAGCGACGAGCTTTTAGACCAAACAACTGTGGTAACTTATTTGACGTCAACTTACTATATGGACTGTTGGATAAGAGGTTAAAGCATAAACAAAAATATAAAAACCCTGCCTATAAGTCGATTATAGGCAGGGTTTTGTTATGCGGAAAGGGTATCTTTTGTTGAAAAAATCCTAACGCAGAAGGCGGTCATATCGTCTTCAGCAAGCCCTGAAGATAATTCTAACGCTTTATTTACTATACTATCTGCTAGCGCTTGCGGATTAAACATAGGCGCGGTTTTTAAAAACTCAATAAAGTCGGTTGAAGAGGTAAAAGCGTCGCTAACGCCGTCGCTAATTAAAACGATTGTGTCGCCGTCTAAAACGGCTGTTTGGGCGGTAGTTGGGCGAAGTTCGTCTAATATGCCGATAGGAAGTGAAGAGCCTTCTAATAGTTTAATTCCTTCCGCGCTACAAATAAAGCCGTAAGGCGCGCCGATTTTAATAAAATCGCAACATCTTTCGCTTAAATCAATAACGGCTATATCTATTGCGGAGAAATTGTCTTCGGTGGTAATTGATAAAAGTTTGTTAATAACTGGTAGTAAAATTTCACTTGGGAAGCCTGCTTTATAGAACGCTTCAATAAGTTCTATTGACGCGGTTGATAAATCGCTTGCGCCTTTTCCAGAGCCCATACCGTCGGCAAGGGCGATTAAAACTTTGTTTTGGTCGAGTTTAACTATTGAATAGGTATCACCGCTTAAAGAAGAATCTTTTTTAGTTGCTTTTGAAGTTCCCCACGCTAAATCAACGCTAGGGGCTGATTTTAAGGTTAAAAGTTTGCTTTTATCAGGTAGAGTTGCTTGGTGGGTAATAGTTAGCGGAAAACCAAGTTTAGACGATAGCATTTTACAAAGATTTTGAGAAGATAAGTTTTCGCTATTTAACGAAATTAATATTTCGGTTTCTAAATCGTTTTCGTAAAAGTTTACTAGTGAAACGTCTATTGAAGAAGAAATTAAATAGTTTTTAATGAGTTTTTCAGCCTTTTGATTAGGAGATAATTTTTTAGTTAGATTAAATGCTTGATTTTTAGAAAATTCTTCTAAACCGTGCGCTAAATATAAAAGAACTTCTTTAATTTCATCGGCATCTTTTTGGGCTTGCAAATTTGCGCTAAACCCCTCTATAAGTCGATTAACTTCATAAATTAATGGTTTTGGGTTCTTGCAATAGTCTAAAAATTCTTTAGATAAGTCAATTAAAGTTATCCGTTTTTTGCAAACGCCAATTTCCACCATCTTATAAAGCGTTGCTTGGTTTTCGTAAAGAATAGGGCAATAATTATTGTGCGGACAAGTTTTGCAAACGGAATTTTTAAGTTCAGTAATTATACCGCTGATTACGGCGTTTCTATCGTCAAAACTTCCTTTTAAAAGCGAAACACCGTTCTTTATTTCTAAAAAGAGATTTGAAAGATTAAAAAACTTATCGGCAAGGTCAAAGCGTAAGTTGTTAAACGCAAGTTTTGCTATAGTTTCGCTCGGCGAAAAATCATATTTTTTTGAAAGATTTTCAAATAAAGAATTTGGAATTATTGCAAATATAACGGCAGGAATTCCTATAATTGCAAGGTCTAAATAGGAAAAACCATCGAAAAAAGGAAGAGTTTGTTTAAGCGCAAAATCTACGCCTATTATTAAAAGCGAACTCAAAATTTTTGATTTATCAATAAAGGCTTTAGTTATTAGAAAGAAACAAAAATAAGTTAAGTAAAAATGCGTTTGTCCGCTAATTATAAAAAGCGGTGTTGCTAAAACGCTTGCAAGAAGTAATCCACGTTCGTTTTTTAGAGTTTTTACGCCGAATAATAAAGTAAAAATAGATAATGCAAAATATATAGAATCGTTATAGAAATTGATTATTCCAACGCCTAAAGCGATTAGAAAAACTGAGAAAGAAAACCAATCTTCAAAATTTGCTCTGTAAACGATTTTTAGCCGTTTAAAAGAGCGAATTGTGTTTGTGAGTGGAAATGAAAATATTGCGATAATGAAACTATAGACCACTTTATTTAATATTTCGCCACTAGAAAAGATGAGATAGGGAATAAGAGATAAAATTATAAACAAAACGACTTCCGCGCCGGGAAGCCTTTTATTTTTACGAAAAACGAAAAACGACGAACCAAGCGCCAAACATGATACCGCTCCGCATAAAAAGAGCGTTAAGTCTTTATAAACTAAAAACGATAAAACAAGCGCTATTGCAGATAGTTGAGGCGGATAAAGAGAGTATAAAAGCGCAACGTAAAGAGAAATTGAAAGGGGCGCTTTGGTTGCTGAATTTAGAAAAATGAACGCAAAAAGTAGTAATAAAAAAACGCTTACGTTTTTGAAAAAATGCTTGTGTTTCATAATTCTCCTTAAGCCTATTTTGGCTAAAAATTAAAATTAGCCAAATAAACGCATATAATTATTAAATTTATAACGATAATTTAACATATTTTGCGTGAGATAAATTGAAAAATAGCATTGATTGCAGTCGATATTTGCCGAAAACTTTTGCGTTTATTTAGGGGTTGGTGTGTGGAGAGTGTCGTGCGCGGTGTTGGATGTGTGGCGGTGGTGAGTGATGCTTGGGTGAGTGTAGTTGAAAGTAAAGAAAGTGCAGTCGGTTGCGTTATTTTTTCGTGTGTGAGATAAGTTTTGTCAAAAAAACCGCCTAAAAGCACGTGGCTTTAGGCGGTTTTTTATTTGATATTTTTCAAATCGAGTAAAAAGCAAACGAGTTATAACGGGTAGGTTTTGTTGATAAAAATGCGGATTTCTTCGTTAGAGTCGAATAGGCATTCTTTAATGATTTCATAAGGAAGAGCGCGGAGTTTTGATAGTTCTTTAACGGCTCTTTCCCTATAACTTGAGCATAAAGTTTTGTTATAAACGTAGAGCAAAAACTCTTTTGGAAGAGTAGATGTTTCTTCGCAAATTTTTATAATTTTTCGGTGGATTCGACACCAGTTAGTAGTGTCGTATAAATCAATTTCGATTTTTTCAAGTTCAAAAAGTAAAAGGTCTTTAAATTCCATAGAGAAATTCTCTAGAAGAATTAAAATTGCGCTATCAATACTTGTTTTACGTTCCAAAAGTTCAAAGGCAAACTCTTTTGCCGTTTGGCTTTTGCAACGAGTAAGAGCAGTAAGCGCCGTTCGGCTTAAATCTTCGTTATTTGAGTGATAGTAATCTACTAAAATTTTATGGTCTATTGGAAAGACTTCTTTTCTAAGAGTAAAAATTGAAAGAAGTTCATTAATTTTATCTATGTCGGTTTGCTTTGTTATATTTACTGCCAAGCGTATTTTTTCAAGAACGGAAGCGCTTTTTATGAAACGAATTTTTGATTTAGTTGATATTCTCTTATTTTGGTCGTATTCTTCGTTTAGGTTTTCGATAGTAACTTTTGGAATTTCATTATCTTGTTCTTGTTTTTTTGGTGGCTCTATATTTTTCTTATGACTTTCAATAAAACTTTTAACGCCTTCTTGTTTAGAACTAGAAATTATTGCACTTTCAATTTCGGTTCTATTTGGGCAAATTTTTAGGTAATCTAAAAAGTAATCAAAATCGCAAGCGTTATAGATTGGGTTTACAACAAATAATAGACCTAAATCGGTTATTATTTGCAAAACCGTTTCTAGTTTTCCGTGTCTTGAAAAAATAGTGCAAAGGGCTTCAAAATTATCACGGCAATAATCGTAGGAATTAGAAGTGGTCTTTTTTAATAGTTCTAGATAAAGTTTTTCGTATTTTAGTTTTAACGTTTGTTCACAAACTGCGCTACCATCATTAGCAAATTCTTGCAAAACCTCTGCCAAATGCGAAAATGATGAAGAACGTTGAGGTAGATTTTCAAATTCTTTTACGCAAGCCGAAATAAAATAGTCGTCGTCGTTAAAAATCTTTGCTAAATTATAAGAGTAAAAGGCGCGAGAGGGTTCAAATTGCGCGTCAAATGAAAGGTTGCATAAGCAACCTTTTAATACGGTTTCTTTATATTTTTCAACGTCTTTACTAGACTTTAAGGCAAGATAGCATCTGCCAAGACCTTGTCTTAAAAACGTCTCAAATTCTTTTACGGTCATAAAAAAACTCCTTAAATTCTCTCGTCGCTTACGATATGCACTAACCCACTAGGCCTTTTTTGAAGATAATCTTTCAAAAAAACAGGGAAGGCTTTTATCTTATCTAAATTTTCAATTTCTACCCAGCGCATTTCTTCTTTTGCGCCGTGCGTTACGCTATTGCTATTCGTTTCTTTAGTTCCGCGTGGTTTCATTAAATAATAAAAACTTATTTCGTGACATTCAAGACCTTTTAACGTGCCTGAATTTTCGTTGAAAAAGTTTTCGTGGATTACGGCAAGGCGGTCAATCTCATAGTTTACGCCAGTTTCTTCAAAAACTTCTCTTTTTATTGCGCTCTCTGCCGTTTCGCCGTGATGAACGCCACCGCCTACGGAATATAAATAATTCTCGTTTGAATTCCCAACAAGGAGAACGCAACCGTCTTCAACTATTATTGCGCCAACTCTATATCTAAACCACTGGTTGCCGTTTGTAAAGCAACAATCGAACGTTTTTTTAGACTGTTTTTCCATAACTTTATCTCCGCTTAATTCGTTTTGAATATTATAGCACTTTATTGACTTAATTTCAATATTTTTACCGTTTCTTATTCTACTTTTTAGAAACAGGCTTGGTTTTATCGCGTGGGTAAAGTTGAAATTAAATAGTGAGAAAGGAGAAAGGAAGGCGCTAGATATTGGGGTTTTATATTTATATAATAAATATTTCTAAAAACAAGGTTAAAACGTTTGCTTTTCTTTTTGGTTTTTGGTAGAATACAAAAAGTAAAAATTCGCACCTATCGTTCACGCTAGATTCCGTGAGCCCAAAATCTCAACTGGGGCTACTACTAGCGATTTATTGGCGGTGGGGAGGATTAACGGAGGTATTTTTATGGAAATTACTACTATGAAGCAACTTCTCGAAGCCGGCGTTCACTTCGGTCACCAAACGAGAAGATGGAACCCAAAAATGAAAAAATACATTTTTGGCGCAAGAAACGATATTCATATTATCGACTTGCAAATTACTATGAAACTCATCGAATCTGCTTATAGATTCGTTGCAGATTCTGTTAAAGAGAACAAGACCGTTCTTTTCGTTGGTACTAAGCGTCAAGCGCAAGAAGCCATCCAACAAGAAGCTGAAAGATGCGGCATGTTCTACATTAACAATCGTTGGCTTGGCGGTACTTTAACCAACTTCAAGACTATTCGTTCAAGAGTTGAAAGATTAAACAAGCTCGACCAAATGGAAAAAATGGGCGATTTCGACCTTCTTCCTAAAAAAGAAGTTCTTAACCTTAAGGCTGAAAGGGCTAAACTTGAACAAAACTTAGGTGGTATTCGTGATATGAGAACGCTTCCTGATATTATGTTCGTTGTTGACCCTTCTTGCGAAGAAATTGCTATCAAGGAAGCAAGAAAGTTAGGTATTCCTGTTGTTGCTATTACCGATACTAACTGCAACCCTGACCTTATCGATTACGTTATTTCTGCTAACGACGACGCTATCAAGGCTGTTAAGCTTATCGCATCTATCATTGCAGACGCTGTTATCGAAGGTAAGCAAGGCGAAGACGCTGTTATTAGAATGAGAGAAGAAGCCGCTCAAAAGAAGGAAGAGGCTGTTCAAGAAGAAGTTAAAGAAGAAGAAACTGAAAACGCTTAATTCTTTATTCAAATTCGTTAAATTATAGTTTTAATATAAGAAAATTCAAGGAGAAATATTATGGCTTTTACTGCACAAGACGTTAAGTTATTAAGAGAAAAGACTAACTGTGGTATGATGGACTGCAAGAACGCTTTGGTTGCTACCAACGGCGATATGGAAAAGGCAGTTGACTATTTAAGAGAAAAAGGTATTGCTAAGGCTGCTAAAAAGCAAACTAGAATTGCGGCTGAAGGTATTGTTGATAGTTATATTCATATGGGCGGAAAGATCGGTGTTCTTTTAGAGATCAACTGTGAAACCGACTTCGTTGCTCGTGGTGATCAATTCAAAGAACTTGCTCACGATATTAGTTTGCATATTGCTGCTGCTAATCCGCTTTATTTATCTTCTAGCGACGTTCCTGCTGACGTTTTAGAGCACGAAAAACAAATCTTGACTGCTCAAGCGCTCGAACAAGGCAAGCCTCAAAATATCGTTGAAAGAATGGTTGAAGGTAGAATTAAGGGTTATTATGAAGAAAATTGCTTACTTAACCAAAAATTCGTTAAAGACCCTTCTAAGACTATCGAACAATTAGTTATTGAAGCTACTAGCCAAATCGGTGAAAAGATCGCTATTAGAAGATTCGTTCGTTTCGAAATGGGCGAAGGCTTACAAAAGAAGAGCGAAAATTTGGCTGATGAAGTTGCTGCTCAAGTTGCTTCTGCTAAAAAATAATAAAATACTTTAAGATTTAAGGAAACATTACGAATAAAGGCGCAGTGTTTCCTTTTTTCAAAACGTATTTACTTTTCTAGTTTTTTTTGCTAGGTTTTTACTTATTAGAATAAATGCTTTCGGGCTTTACGCTCGAAAAGGAAGGCTATATGGAACCAAAGTTCAAAAGAGTTTTATTAAAAATTAGCGGTGAAGCGCTCGCTGGCGATAATCACTTTGGGTTTGACGTTGATTTTATGAATAAGGTCGTTGACCAACTCGTTGAAATTCATAGAATGGGCGTTGAAGTCGGTATCGTTGTCGGTGGCGGTAATTTCTGGCGTGGAAGACAAGGCTTTAATATGGAAAGAACTACCGCAGACTATATGGGTATGCTCGCTACCGCTATGAACGCGCTCGCTTTGCAAGACGCGATTGAACAACGCGGTGTTTTAACTAGAGTGCAAACGGCTATTGATATCACTAAAGTTGCAGAACCTTATTCTAGAAGAAGGGCTACTCGCCACTTAGAAAAAGGTAGAATAGTTATTTTTGCGTGCGGAACGGGTTGTCCGTTCTTCTCAACCGATACGGCTGCTGCGTTAAGGGCGGCGGAAATTGATGCGGAAATTATTCTTCTTGCTAAAAACGTTGACGGTATTTACGATAGCGACCCTAAGGTAAACGCTAACGCTAAAAAATATAGCGAAATTTCTTATATGGATTTTATTAGCAAACAACTAAAGGCTATGGATACTACCGCCGTTACTATCTGCATGGAAAATAAAACGCCGATTTTAGCGTTTGGGCTTGACGATAGGTCAATAATTAACGCCGTTTGCGGTAAAGAAATTGGAACTTGGATTAGATAATTTTTATCTTTTCCTATAACGAATTCTTAAGGTTTAGTATTTCGCCTAAGATTATTTTTAAGATTTTTTACGATTATTATTTGGGGCAAACTCGCTCCAACTCATTTCAATATTATATATAAGGAGAAAATTATGGCGGCTGATATGGAAAAAATCGAGATGATTATTCTCGAAAATGATGAAAGAATGGAAAAAACCGTGAGCGTGTTAAAAAGCGAATTCCTTCAAATTAGAGTAGGTAGAGCCAATCCGCACGTTTTAGATAGAGTTATGGTCGATTTTTACGGTCAAATGACGCCTATCAATCAAGTTGGCAATATCTCCGTTCAAGACGGTAAATGCTTGGTTATTGCACCTTGGGATAAATCACTTCTTAAAAACGTTGAAAAGGCTATTTTAGGTTCTAACGTTGGTATTACTCCTACTAACGACGGTAACGTTATTAGACTTGTTTTCCCTGACCTTACTGAAGAGAGAAGACGCGAAATTAGCAAGCAAGTTAAGAAAATGGCTGAAGACTCTAAGGTGGCGATTAGAAATATCCGCCGTGATACTTTAGATACTTTGAAGAAAATGAAAACGGCTAAAGAAATTACCGACGACGAATACGCGTCTTTCGAAAAAGACATTAATGAATCAACCAACAAGTCAATTGAAATTATTGATAAGGTTACCGCAGAAAAAGAAAAGGAAGTTCTTACCGTTTAATGAATATTCAAGTGCCAAAACACGTTGCTTTTATTATGGACGGCAATGGGCGTTGGGCTAAGGCTAGGGGTAAATCTAGGTCGTTTGGCCACGTTAAAGGAGCAGAAGTTTTAGACGCGCTTTGCGATAGGGCTAGAGATTTAGGTATTCATACGCTTTCGTTTTACGCCTTTTCTACCGAAAACTGGAAAAGACCGAAAGAAGAAGTTTCTAGGCTTTTAGCGCTTCTTTCACGGCTTTTGAAAACTAAGTTGCCGTATCTTATTAAAAATCAAACTCGCCTGTTGGTTTCGGGGGATTTGTCCGTTTTAGATAAAAAGCGTAGAGATAATATAGAAAACGCTATGAAAAAAACGGCGCATTTTACCGAGCGAACCGTTAATATCTGCTTTAACTACGGTTCTAGGTCTGAAATTTTAAGGGCGGTTAATAGCCTTGTTGAAAAAGGCGAGTTCGTTGACGAAAAGGCGTTTGAACAAGAACTTTATACTAAAGACTTGTCCGACGTTGATTTGGTTATTAGAACGAGCGGTGAAAAAAGGCTAAGCAATTTCTTGCTTTGGCAATCGGCTTACGCTGAAATTTATTTTACCGACGTTTTGTGGCCAGACTTTACGCCTGAACGCTTTGACGAAGCTCTTGAATGGTATTATAAACGTAATAGGCGGTTTGGTGGAGTTTAGTATGCTTAAAAGAATTATTACGGGCGCGCTCCTTATTGCTTTAGTCGTAGGGTGCTTTATCTTACGTGAATTTGTGGACGTAAGGCTCTTTAATATTTTATTATATTTATGTTCGCTAGTTGGAACGATTGAAATGGTTAAAGCCTTTTCAAGCGATACCACTTTTTTCCAAAAAGTAGTGGTTATTACGTTCGCTGTTGCGCTTTTCCCAGTTTTTGTTTTACTAGAGAAAAATTTAACTATCGTTTTAACTTTTACGGCAATTATTTTATTGCTTGTAAGCCTTGTTGTAGAGTTTGAAAGTTGTTCAATAGAAGGCGTTGCAAAATCGCTTTTTGCAATGGTTTATCCTAACGCGCTACTTATAGTTATTGCGCTTTCTAACGCGCTTGGTTCAACTTATGGGCTTATTGCTCTTTTATTAACTTTTGTGGTTGCGTCTTGTTGCGATACGTTCGCTTTCTTTGTCGGCTCGCTAATTGGCGGTAGAAAATTCTCGCCTAAAATTAGCCCTAAAAAGACCGTTAGCGGTGCTATAGGCGGACTTTTGGGCGGAATTATTGGTTCAATTATAGTATGGGTGTTCTTTAGAGGACAACTAATTTCTAACGCTTGGCTTGAAGTTACCGTTTACGCTTTGATAGGTCTAATAGGTGGCGCGCTTACTGAGTTTGGCGATTTGGTTGAAGGCGCTATAAAGAGAAAACTCGGCATTAAAGACCTTGGTAACATTTTACCGGGCCACGGCGGTGTTTTAGATAGGATTGACGGCATTATCTTTAACGGTGTGTTCGTTTATCTTGCGATGACGCTAGTTTTAGGTATTATTTAACATTAAATAACGGCTTGCGGAATATAATTATTTGCAAGCCTTATTTTATAGGTTGGTATGGAAAAGAAAAAAATTGCATTGCTAGGTAGCACTGGCTCGATTGGTAGGCAGGTTCTAAACTGTGTTGATAGGTTTAGCGATAGATATGAAATCGTTTCGCTTGCCGCTAACGAGAACGCTTTACTTTTGCAAGAACAAGCGAATAAATATAAGCCGAAAGTTATCGCTTTATCTAACGGCGCTATGGCGCATAAGGTAACTAGCGTTCCTTTTGGTTGCAAGTTTTACTTTGGTGAAAACGCTCCACTTCACGCAGTTTTAGAAGAGGCGGACGTCGTTTTCGTTGCTATTATGGGCTTTGCCGGACTTAACTGCGTGCTTGAGGCTATCCGCCTTAAAAAGACGGTTGCTATCGCTAATAAAGAAACGCTCGTTGCAGGTGGCGAAATTGTAACGGAACTTGCTAAAGAAAACGGCGTGGAATTAATCCCAGTTGATAGCGAACACTCTGCGCTTTGGCAGTCGCTTTTCTTTGATAAAAATAAACCTTTCGAAAGGCTTATTATTACCGCTAGCGGCGGCGCGTTTAGAAATCTTCCTATTAGTGAACTTGAGTTCGTTACCGCGAAAGACGCGCTCAAACACCCTAACTGGAATATGGGCAAAAAAATTACCGTTGACTGCGCTACTATGGTCAACAAGGGCTTAGAAGTTATTGAGGCAAGATGGCTCTTTAACGCGCCTTATGATAAAATTAGCGTGCTTATGCATCCTGAGAGTATAGTTCACTCGATGGTTGAATACGTTGACGGCGCTATTATGGCTCAACTAGGCTATCCTTCAATGGAAGTGCCTATTAGCCTTGCGCTTTCTTATCCTGAAAGGCTTTTCGTTCCTGATAAGGTTGACCTTGTTGGAAAAACTTTGCATTTTGATAGCGTTGATTATAAACGCTACCCTTGTTTTAAGTTGGTTTTAGATTGCGCTAAACTAGGCGGAGGCTATCCGTGCGCGCTATCTGCCGCAAACGAACTTGCCGTTTCGCTCTTTTTAGATGAAAAAATTAAATTTACCGAAATTTACGATTATATATCTTGCGCGCTTGATAGCGTTAAAAACGACGTTTTAAGTTACGAAAGTTTGAAAGAAATTGACGTTTTGGCAAGGCGCAAGGTTTTAGAAAGATTTAAGATTAAAAATTCGTAGCCTAAAAATAAAAAGGCTTAATTTGAAATATAATAGGTGTATATGCAATTATATAATTTACTTGCTTTTGCCGACGTTTTGCAAGGCGCGTTTCATATTTTCGTAGCAATTTTAGTGTTGCTTGTGATGATAACCGTGCATGAGTTTGGGCATTATATCGTTGGTAAAATTTTCAAATTCAAAATATTAGAGTTCGCAATAGGTATGGGGCCTGCTATTTTTAAGAAAACGCTTAAGAACGGAGAAATTTTTTCGATTAGAATTTTTCCGCTAGGTGGGTTCTGTCAGTTTGAAGGTGAAGACGACGCTCCGCCTAAAGATGACGATAAGGTTGACGATTTACCGGTTTTTGAAGAAGTTGAAGTTAAAGAAGAAGAAGAAAAACCTCAACTTTCTAAAGACTGTTTTAATAACAAAAAGCCGTATCAAAGAATTTTAGTTTTAATAGCGGGCGCGGTTTTCAATTTTGTGTTTGCGCTTATTTTAACTACCATAAATCTTACCGCTTACGGTATGAGCGCTCTAGCCCCTACTGAAATTAAAGCGCCGTCTAACGAAATTGAAAGCCTTTATTCAATTCGCGAAGGCGATACTATAGTTAAGGTGGAAGATAAGTTCGTTTATATGACGACCGACCTTATCGATACGCTTGACGGAAAGAAAAAGGGCGACCTCGTTACTCTTACCGTAGAGAGAAACGGAAAACTTGAAAATATCACCGTATCTTTACGGCAAGATGTTGAGATTTCGTCTATTGAAAACGTTACGCCGTGCTATGATGCTTTAGGCTTTGCAACAGTCCCTTATTTAACAACGAAGGACGGCTCGCCGTTTGAAAACGGAAGTTATCTTTTGAAGTTTAACGATAACGAAGATTACGCGCTTTGCACTAGAATTTATAGCATTAACGACGTTATAGACAGACTTTCTACTATGAACGTTGGCGATAAACTGTCCGTTTACGTTAGCGTTTTAGAAGAGCGAAAACTCGTTGAAATTACGCTTGACGATGATTTTATTAACGTTGATAGAACTGATAAAGCGTCCTATTTAGAATATTTAAAAATTGAAGGTAGCGCAAGATATTACTTAGCCGATACCGAAAGGTTTAGGTTTGGCTTTTTCGAATCGCTTATTCGCGCTCCACAATATGCTTTCAAAGTCGTTAGCGTTACTTTCCGTTCGGTTGCGCAAATGATTCAAGGTAAACTTTCTCTAAATTCCGTTTCAGGCCCTATCGGTATGATTCAAATGACTTCGCAAATGGTAAGTCTTGGCTTTGATTACGTTTTAGAAATTGCCGCGCTTATTGGAATGAGCCTTGCCATTTTTAATATTTTACCTATACCTGCGCTTGACGGCGCTAGAGCCGTTTTCGTTCTAATCGAGTGGATTTTCAAAAAGCCTGTTAATAAAAACGTTGAGGGAGCAATTCACTTCGTAGGGCTTATTTTGCTTTTAGGTTTTGCTATTTTAGTTGACCTTCTAAAATTTATATAAGTTGGGCTATAAGCCTGTTAAATGGGTAAATTGCAACAAAAATGCGTTGCAATTTACCCGTTTTTTTGTCAAATAAAAGTTTTCTTGCGTAAAATAATAATAAACGATAAGGGGATGAAAATATGAAAAACAACGACCTTTTATTATTGGCGCTTTCAGGCGTGGTAGTTTATTGTTTAGTTTGTAAAAATAAGAAAAGAGAAGATGAATTTCCTAAACTAGAGTGCCATGAAAAACCTAAAAACGATAAAACCTGTTTTGATAAGCATAAGCATTGCGTTTATACTAGATATTACGGGTGTAATAATTAAAATATCGCCGTGTTCTCACGGCGATTGTTTTTTAGTTTTTGCTAAAATTCCACAAAAAAAGCGAAATTTTGAAAAATTATTGTAAAATATTGAAAATGATAAAAATATATGATATAATCATATAAACAAAAATAAAACGTAGTTTGCAATTTTTGCAAAAGGAGTTTGTTATGGCACTATTTAGAACTAATATAAAATGGGATGACGATAGTAAAAATACGCTCGTTTATAAGTATCCGTTCAAAAACGGCGGAAGAGAAATTAATAATAAGAGCACGTTAACCGTTTCCGAATCTCAAGTTGCAGTTTTCGTGCATAAAGGTAAAATTGCCGACATTTTCGAACCGGGTTTTTATGAACTTAAAACTGATATTTTACCTATTTTATCTAAACTTGCTGCTTGGAAATATGCTTTCGAAACGCCTATTACTTTAGACGTTTTCTTCGTTAATACTAAGCAATTTACAAACATTAAGTGGGGAACTCAAAACCCTATTATGATGCGCGATCCTGAGTTTGGCGTAATTAGAGTTAGAGGTTTTGGCGCGTTTGCGTTTAAGGTTGATAATCCAGTTAATTTCTTAAAGGAATTATTTAGCACCAACTCTACTTTCAAAACGAGTGATATTCAAGATTACGCAAAAACTATGCTCGTATCTTCTCTTGCCGACGCTTTAGGCGAGAGCAAAATTTCCGCTCTTGACCTTGCGGGAAATACTATGGAATTTAACGAAATCGTTAAAGCCAAAATTCAAGATAAGTTTAACGAACTAGGGCTTAAACTTACTAACTTATTTATTGAAAATATGTCCGTTCCAAGTGAAGTTGAAAAGGCTCTTGACGAGAGAAGTAAACTTGGTATCTTGGGCGATAAGACTGACGTTATGATGAAAGTTGCGGCTGCTGAGGCTATGAAAACGGCTGCAGGTAACGAAGGTATGGGCGGCGCGTTTATGAGCGCGGGCGTTGGTATGGGCGCAGGCGCTGGTATGGGCGCAATTTTCGCTGAGGCTATGAAACCTTCTTCTCAATCTCAACCACAACCACAAGCGCAAGCTAGTGAAGACGTTAAAATTTGCGGTAACTGTGGAGCAAAGGCTCAAGCGCAAGCAAAATTCTGCCCACAGTGCGGTGAAAAGTTTGCGGTTAAAAAATTCTGTTCTGAGTGTGGAGCGGAAGTTAGCCAAACTTCAAAATTCTGCCCAGAGTGCGGTAACAAATTAGCATAAGTGGGGCTATAAGTCGATTAATCGCATAAAAACTGATAAAATGCCTAAAAAGAAAGATTATATTGATTACCAAATTTTGAACGATGACCAAATAATAAGCCTAGATAGAGAAACTTCTCGAAAGACTTATAAGTTAAAGTGGTTTACAATAACGTTTGGCATAGTTTTTGGCTTGTGCTTTATGTTTACCGTTATATTTGCGGTTTTGCATTTTGCTATAGAAGTTTGGGCGCTTTTAATTCCGCTTGGAATTTTTGGTTTATTAACTTTAATATTTGGCGGATTGTTTTTAGGTTTTTTGATTAAGTTTTTTCATTTTTTGGACAACCTTTCAAATATCAGCGAAAAGAAAGACGAATAATTTTCGCGGACGAATAATTTTCGCGTTTGACTAAAAATTGTTAAAAAAGTAAACAATATTAGCATAAATTTTATAAGGAGAATTGTTATGGGAAAAATTACGAAGGACACTTTAATTGCAGATCTTCTTGCTATCAATGAAAACGCTGCTGAAATTTTATTTAGGCACGGTATGCATTGTTTAGGTTGCGCGCTTGCTCATAATGAAACTATTGAACAAGCAACCAACGCTCACGGCGAAGATTTAGAAGAAATTTTAAGAGAACTTAACGATTTACAATAATTTGCTTTTATTTGTTTTTCAAATTAGTGGTTTAGTAATTATCAAATTATTTAAAAATTCATTTATTCGAAGGGTTTTGCTAGCCTAAATTTTAAGGCTAGCAAAATTTTTAAAAAGAGAGAAATTATGTTTGACGACGTATTTAATCTTCCGCCAGATGATTCGGCTCAATTAGAAAACGGAGTGGAAATTTCTGCCGACGTTCGCGAAGAAGGCAAGTTTGTTAAATGCCAAGCGTGCGGTGGAAACTTGGTTTTCGACCCTAAAACGCAAACGCTACTTTGCGAGCATTGTGGTTCGGCTTTTGATTTCGATAAAGATAGAGCCGTTCGTGAAATTGCTATTGAAGAGGCGTTTGCTAAAGCAGATTTATGGACTGACGCCGTTGTGGTTAGATGCGCTAACTGTGGCGCTAAAGTCGTTATTGACGCGAACGAAGTGGGTAAAGAATGTCCCTACTGCGGAACGAGCCAAGTTAGAAAAACCGAAGAAATAGTAGGTATTAGGCCTAACGCTATTTATCCTTTTACCATTGAGAAAACCGATGCCGAAGGGCTTTGCAAAAAATGGGTTAAGAGAAAGTTTTTTGCGCCTAGAAAGTTTAAGAAAAATATTGAAGCGCAAAAAATTCGCGGTGTTTTCGAGCCTTGCTTTTCGTTCGATAGTTCAACTTATTCTACTTACAACGGACGAGTTGGTTATAGGCGCACTAGAGTTGTTGGAAGCGGTAAAAATAGAAGAACGGAAACTTATATCGAGTGGAGATATATTAAAGGTTCGATTGATAAAAACTTTGATGATATAATGATTTCGGCGTCGAAAGAATTTCCGCAAGAAAAACTTTCAAAGTGCTTGCCGTTAAACTTTCAAACTATTGCAGTTTATAAAAAGCAATATCTTGCCGGCTACGTTGCCAACCACTACGATAGGGACGTTAAATCTTGTTGGAACGACGCTAAATCGTTGATGGATAACGTTATTCGCTCGGCGATAGTTTCCAAATATCACGCAGACGTCGTTGATTACATAAACGTTTTTACTAGCCATAATAACGTTACCTATAAATACGTGCTCGTGCCTATTTATTTGTTTACGTATCCGTTCAAGAAAAAAGAATATATTTTGAACGTAAACGGAAACACCGGAAAGGTATGGGGTAAAACGCCTGTATCTTTCTGGAAAGTATTATTTACGATTTTGTTTGGAATTGGGGCAATCTTTCTTATTGCTTATATTATTTCTAACGGCGGTTAAAGGCGTTTGTTTTTTAGAAAAATTTAAGTTTTAGGTTGCTACTTTTTGCAATTTTGGCTAAATTATGTAAAATTTGCGCTTTCTTTGTTGACATAACCGCTATTTTTAGTTAAAATGATAAATAGCGTAAATATGGTAATATTTACCACTATAAAAAGTTGATAACAAAGTATTGATATCTAATTTTAATATTACGAAATTTGCGTTAAAATTTGGGCTTGACTTGAATTTTGGGAGAATAAAATGAGAAAAAGAATTATAACACTTATCGTTTCAATAGTTTTACTCTTTTCAGTTCTATCGCTTACGGCTTGTTCTGAAATTGAAAACGGTAGCAAGGTTGAGAGAATGACTATGACTTTAGATTTTTACGACGCTAGCGGAGTTGTTGTTGATACTAAGGACGTAAACATTAAACTTTTCGTAACCTACGCGCCAAAGACTACCGCGCATTTCATTTCGCTTTGCGAACAAGGTTATTACGATGGTCTTTGCATTAGCAATATTCAATCTAGTTGGATGGAATTCGGCGGTTATACTTATAACGAAAACGGCGAGTTCGTGCCTAAAGCGTATTCAGGCGAGGCTATTAAAGGCGAGTTCGTGAAAAACGGTCATAAGTGGACTGGAAATACGTTCCCATCTCAATCTGGCTCGATTATTATGAAACGTGATTATTCTACTAACGATAACGCTGACAAGAAGTATGACACTGCAAAGGCTACCGTTATTATCACTTTCGATACCGTTACCACTTTTAGCGAACAAGATTATTGCGTATTTGGCGCGGTTTGCGTTGACGATGCTGATAAAAACCCAGCATCTAGCGATTCTATTTCAACTTCAGTAGTTAATAGAACGGGGCTTTCTAGCCTTGATATTTTAAGAACTGTTTCATCTTTAACTACCGACGAAGACGGTGTTAGAACTTATTTCTATGAAAAAGATAGTTCTTTCTATACCGCTAAAACGGAAGATGGTGAAACTAGATATTATAAAGGCGTTGAAATTAGCGAAAGCGCTGAAATTGAAGGCGACGATCTTACCGAGTTTAAGGAAACCCTTAGCGATAACGCTAACTATTTCTTAACTATTCCTTACACTAAAGTTGTGATTAAATCAATTAAATAAAAAATAAACAAACTAAAAGAGCAAACCGCAAAAAACTTGCGCGTTTGCTCTTTTTTTAATAAAAGAAAGAAAAAGCGTTACTTTTTAGTAACGCAAAACTAATCGGTTAACCCTAATAAAAAATCAACAGATTCATTAAAATATTTTGACAATGTTATTAAAGCCGAAGCCGTTGGCTCGGTTTTTTCTTTTTCCCACTTTGCTATTGCCGATTGGCTTATGTTTGTTGCCTTTGATAAATCCATTTGGCTAATTTTCTTTTCTGCTCGAAGCTCTTTTAATCTTTCTGCAAATTTCATATAACCATTATATAATAAACAAGTCCAATATGACTTGACAAGTCTTATAAGACTTGATATAATGTTTTTATTGTGATAATAAGCAATAAAAATATGCAAAAAAGGTGGTTTTTTATGAGTAGAAAATCTTGGCAGATTTTAGTTTTGAGCATAATTTTAACCTGTTCGTTGGTTGTTTTTTGCGCTTGCAACGGGTCAAATTCAAACGAAAATTCTCTAAATTCGGCCGGTGGCTCTTCAAGCTCTAGTACTAAAGAAAACTTTTCAAGTGAGAGCAATACAAGTTCAACGAGTCAAAAACCATTAACTGTAAGAGAAAATGGTGTAATATATCTTTTAAAGAATAACACTTATAATGTTTCTTATTTTGATGGTTCTGTATCAGAAGTTATTATTCCTGAAACGATTAATGGGCTAAGTGTAACATCGATATCTTCTTCTGCTTTTTCGGGTAGTACCTCATTAATAAGTATAAAAATACCGAGAAGTGTCACATCTATTGGTAATTATGCGTTTCACAATTGTAATTCATTAACAAGCATAGAAATACCTAACAGTGTAGTTACTGTTGGCGATGACTCATTTTTAGGGTGTAACAATATCAAATATGCTACGATACCGTCTTTTATGATTTCTGCTATTTTGCCTGAAGTTTATTTTAATAAAAACACTGACAAATATGAAAGAAATGATAGTTTAGAAAATATAAAGATTAATGGTGGAGATAGTATTAGAGAAGATGCTTTTGCTTATTGTAGTCATTTAACAAATGTGGAAATACCTGAAAGTATAGTAACTATAGAAGATAATGCATTTAGGGATTGTTGGTATTTAACAAGAGTAAACTATTTAGGAACGGTTGATAGTTGGGCGCAAATTAATTTTAAGAATTCATATGCAAATCCATTGATTTTTGCAGAAAATTTATATATTAATGGGGCTCTTTTGACTGATTTAAATATTATGTCAGCAACAAAAATTGTTGCATATGCTTTTTCTAATTGTACATCTCTAAAAAGTGTAAGGATTGGTAATAGAGTAAGTTTAATAGAAGATTATGCTTTTGAAGGCTGTAAGTTTTTAGTTGATGTTCGTATAGAAAAAAATGTATCCAATATAGGATTTGGTGTATTCTCAGGGTGCGAAAGATTACAAAGAATGTCTATACCATTTATTGGAGAGGACGGAAAGGCTGGGGAAAAGAATTACTTTGGTTATTTCTTCGGTAGTGATGGTTATGGAAACAATTCATATTATGTACCTACTACACTGAAGGAAGTAGTTATTTCGGGTTCTTCGGTAATTGAAAGATATGCGTTTGCAAATTGTTCTTCAATAGAAAGTATTACGATAGGGGCTAATGTAACTTCTATAGGAGCAAATCCTTTTATATATTGTAGTGCTTTACACGAAATAAACGTAGAAGAAGGTAATAGTGTTTATTCTAGTCAAGACTCTGTGATTTATAATAAGTTAAAAACTGAAATAATTTTTGTTCCTCAAACTATTAAAGGTGATATAATAATTCCTAATGGCGTAAAAACAATTTCAAGTCATGCATTTTCAGGATGCCGTTTTATGAAAAGTGTTAAAATACCAAATACTGTTACTGAAATTTGTGAATATGCATTTTCTGGTTGTAATGAATTAATAGCAATAAGTATACCGAGCAGTGTTAATTCTATCGGAAAAGGAGCTTTTATGGGTTGTCCTTTAGAAAAAATTACTTTACCATTTGTTGGAGAAACAAGAGATGGTACTACAAATAAATATTTTGGTTATGTTTTTGGTGCATCGTCTTATAGTGATAATCCTTTTAGTATGCCATCTGCATTGAAAGAGGTTGTTATTACTGATGATACTAAAATTTTTTCAAATGCATTTTATTCTTGTAGTCGTTTAACAAGTATTCAATTGCCGGATTCTTTAGTTTCAATTGGAGATTCTGCATTTAATTGGTGTCAATCATTAAAAAGTATAAACATTCCAAAAAATGTGGTTTCTATCGGTAGATTTGCTTTTTCAAGTTGTGGTTCTTTAACAAGCGTTACCTTTGAAAACACTAGTGGTTGGTGTTGTTCAACTTCTCAGACGGCAACGAGTGTAACATCTATTCCTTCTTCTAATCTTTCAAACACTAAAACCGCAGCGGCTTATTTAGTATCAACGTATAGCAGTTATATTTGGAAAAGGCTTTGATTCAATTGGGTTAATTTTTATTAAAATTATAATTACAAAGGAGTATATATGGATTTAACAAAATATAGGGAAAAATATTTAACAATAGCAAATAAGGAATTTAATGAATTATTAAAATATGTTTTTAAGCAATTACAAAGTGAAGTTGACGAAAGTCAAAAGAAGCTTGATGAAGGAGAGAAAAAAATATTTGAATTATACCAACCTTTTATAGTTAAAGCTTTGTCTCTATCTAGTGACGAAAATCTATCG
>JAZNBE010000045.1:0-20387 GCA_045586885.1 Christensenellaceae bacterium | reverse complement strand
GGCTAAAAGTGATATGCCGTTGGCGTGGTATTTTGGCTCTCGCCAAAGTTATATTAAATAAATCCTTAACTTGCCGTTAGGCAAATATAACTGCGTAGCAATATCACTTGCGTTAGCAAATCTAACAAATCCGTAATGAGTTATTTAGTTGCCGAATCCCTTGTGGGGACTCGGCTAAGCGGTTTTATTTTTTTTATTATTTTTATTTAGGATAGAAAACGAAATCTTTAAAATAACCTTGAGTTTTATGGCCACCGTCAATGCGCGTTGCCTTTTTAGCGTTACCGAGCGAAGTCCACACCGCTTTAAACAAAACGCCGTCAGCGGTGGTAAAATCACCCTTTCCGCACCAATGCCCTTGCTTGAAACCGCCTTCATAATGGTCGCCGTTATCGTAAGTGATTTTGCCAAGCCCATCAAAAAGCCCTTTTTCAAAATGCCCAAAATAATGCGTTCCGTCAGGCATTTTTAAATCGCCTATACCGCAAATCTCATCTGCTTTCCAGTCGCCGATATAAACCATACCGTCAGGGAAAGTAATTTTGCCGTGAATATGCCTTTCGCCACGTTTAAAATTACCTTCGTATAAAGCGCCGTCAGGATAAGTTCTAATACCAAAACCGCAAGGTTGACCGTGCAAAAATTCGCCGTCGTATTTAGTTCCGTCAGTCCCTATGAAAAGCCCCTTGCCGTGCATTTGGTCGTGAGCCCACTCACCTTCGTAAAAATTGCCGTCGGAAAAATACATTTTACCTTTGCCGTGCCTAATTTGTCTTCCCTCTACTTCGCCCTCGTAATAAGAGCCGTCAACGTAATCTATTCTCATAATTTTATTATGATTACTCCTTTTGTAATAATTTTCAATGCGTTTAACTTTCTATTTTTCTACTTGTCTTAGTATAGCATAAACGGCTAAGTCACAACGTGAATTAGTAGAATTTATCCCTGCCTGACGAAGAGTTCCTTCATAGGTTAATCCACATTTTAACATAACTTTTCCAGAATTTATATTATCAGTATCGTGTTTAGCGCAAATACGGTTTGCGCCTACTTCATTAAATAAGAAATTAATAACACGACTAAATGCTTCAGACGTATACCCCTTATTCCACCAGTTTTCACCAATACAGAAACCAATTTCAAGCGCATCTACGCTTTCATTTATTCCCACCACCGATATAGAACCTATCGGTTGACCAAACTCTTTAAGTTCGATTGCCCACTGATAAAAATTAAGGTTCTGGTAGTTATTTATCCATTGCTGAATAATAGTCTTGGTAGTTTGCAAGTTTTCGTGCGGACGCCAAGTTAGGTATCTAGTTACGTTGGGATTTGAACTCCAATTATTAAACATGTTTTGGGCATCTTCAATTTTAAATTTTCTTAAAATTAGCCTTTTAGTTTCTAAAATTTTTGTTCCTTTATGTATCATCTTTATTTAATTTTTCCTTTGTCTTTAACGTCTATACTTTCATTTTTTAAGTTCTCAAGACAACTTGTTTTTATATCAAAATTCTAACACACCAGTTTTATTTTTTCAATAAAAACGCTAAAATTCTTGTTATATTTGGTTTAATTAGTTTTGTTTTTCGTATGGCTCAATATTTTTGTAAGATATGATGCCTTCGAAAATTTGCTTAACAATCGGCGCGCAAACGGTAGAACCGTAAGTTCCGCCAATCGGTTCGTCAACTATCGCAAGCGCTAAATATTCAGGTTTATTACTTGGAAAATAGCCAATAAAACTCATAACGTATTTGCCTTGAGAAATTACGCCGTTGTCATATTTTTGAGCAGTTCCTGTTTTTCCAGCAACTTTATAGCCTTCGATAAAGGCGTTTTTGCCACTTCCTTCGCTTACAACGCTTTCAAGATATGAATTTAGGATTTTAGACGCCTCTTTCGAGCAAACCCTTCCCCTATACTTAGAGTTAAACTGTTCTACTAAATTTCCGTCCGTATCGGTTATGGAATTTACTATTTGCGGTTCAAAATATTCTCCGCCGTTTACTATTGCCGAAACCGCCGCCGCAAGTTGCAAAGGCGTAACGGCTATCGTTTGCCCAAACGAAATTCTTGCTAAATCGCCTTCGGTAACGGCTTGAACTGGTAAAACCATACCGCTAGCCTCGCCTAAAAAATCAATGCCAGTAACCGAGCCAAAACCTAACGAATTTATGTATTTATAAGTCGTTTCTTTGCCAAGCGATAACGCCATATCAACGAAACAAGGGTTGCACGAATTGTTAAGCGCCTCTTTTAGAGTTTGGTTTTGATGTTTTCCGTTTGCGTGCGTTGACCAACACTTAATTTTTCGACCTAAAACCACTCTATAACGGTTGCTATTAAAAACGTAAGAAAGCGGTAACGCTTTTTGATTGCCTAAAAGCCCTTCTTCAATATTAGCGATAGAAGTTACTATCTTAAAAGTAGAGCCGGGCTCGTAAGCGTCAACTATTAAAGGACTTCTAGATAATTTGTTTAGTTCGTCTAAATTATCACGCGGAATATCGTTAAGGTCGTAATTAGGATAAGTTGCCGCCGCAATCACTTTGCAAGACGACGGCTCTAAAACTATGACCGACGCCGATTTTGGATTATAATCAAGCATAGTTTGTTGCAAAGCATATTCGCAAATTTGTTGAATTTTATAGTCGATATTAAGTTTTACGTTAAGTCCGTCAACCGCCGATACGTAAGAAGGAGTTTTGCCCTCAATATCCACGCCGACAAGGTCCGCCTCGTATAAAATTTCGCCGTTAATACCTTTTAGGTATTTATCGTAATATTTTTCCAAGCCTGAAACGCCGACTCCGTCTATCGAAGTGTAGCCTAAAATTTGGCAAAGCGTTTCGCTAAACGGATAATATCTTTGGTTATCAACGGAATAATAAACGCCGTCAAGATTATAGGCTTCTAATAGTTTTACTTGTTCTCTACTTACCCCACGTTTAATCGTAATTTCACTAGTTTTTTTAAGCGTTAGTTTTTCTAAAAGGCTATCATAATCAACGCCAAAAAGAGTTTGCATAACGTTAGCGACTTTGTTAGCGTCGGTAACCGATCTTGGTCTAGCAAAAACGGCGTAAGAAGTTTTAGAAGTAGCCAAAACAACGCCGTTTGAGTCTATTATATCGCCACGTTTTGCAACGATGGGAATTTCTCTAGTCCATTGTTTTATAGCCTTTTCTTGATAAAATTCGGCATTTATTACCTGAACGTAAAAAAGCCGACCTAAAATAAACAAAAACGCAAAAACTATCGCCAAGAAAAAGGCAAAAATTCTCTTTCTAATAGTAGTTATTGAAATATAAATAACCCACCTCAAATAAAAGAAGTCGGCAAAATAACCGCTATTATAAAAATATTTATGATGTTTTAAAGTTATTCATATAAACAACCGACTGTTTTATAATAAAGGCTATTTTAGGCATAAAAAAAAGAGCGTCGCAATAAGTTGCAACACCCCTTTTTTATGAAAAGAGATAAATGGATAAATCAAATGCTTTTATAATTATTCTTTAATCATGCCCATTTCGATAGCCTTTCTTTCAATTTCTTCATCGCTAGAAACGAAATCAAGTTCATCGCTTAAAACTTGGCTTTGCGCTTTCAATTCTTGAAGTTTTGCTTGCTTTTGAGAAATGGTAGTGTCCATACTCTTTAGAAGTCTAGTGTTCAAAACGATAAGCGCGAAAATAGTTAAAATAACTAAAGCGTAAACGGTAACTAACACTTTACCGCGCGCGTTAATCTTATATTCTTTACCAGAGTCAGTTTCGTTGCTAGGACGGTAATCTTGTAAAGGATTAACACTCTTGTTCGTAAACTGCATAGTGGTAATAGACGGCATATCATCTTTTTCTTCAACGTATTCAACGGCTTGCCTTTCAGGCATAGGTTGATATTCGTCTTTTACTTCAGGAGAAAAATAAGTGCTTTCAAAATCATCGGCATCACTATGAACGCCGTAAGATGGTTCTTGGTAAGAAGTTTGTCCACCAAAACTTTGGTAATCGAATTGTTCTTTTCCTAACATAATTATCTCTCCTTGAATTATTGCCGTTCTTTTAGAGTTTTTCTATAACCCTCAACTTTGCGCTTTTAGAGCGAGAATTGACTTCAAGTTCTTCTAAACTAGCCGTGATAGGCTTTTTAGTAATATCTTTAGCCCTTTCTACTCTACCGCACACGCACATTGGCAATCGCCTATCGCAAGTGCAGCCGGTGCACAAATCTTTGAACACCGTTTTAACTATTCTATCTTCTAGCGAGTGGAAGGTAATAACGGCAAGCCTTCCGCCTCGGTTTAATCTATCTGCCATTTCGTAAAGGACTTCCTTCAAACCGTCTAACTCTCCGTTTACGCAAATTCTAAGCGCTTGGAAAGTTTTTTTAGCAGGGTGGGAATCCTTTTTGAACTTATACGGTATGCATTTATCGATTATCTCAACCAACTCACCGCAAGTTTCTATCGGTTTTTCTTGGCGTTTTTTGCAAATTTCTTGAGCAATTTTAGTTGCAAATCTTTCTTCGCCAAAATCTCTTAAAATTTCAACAAGTTTTTTCTCGCTAAATTCGTTCACCACGTTGAAAGCGGAAAGTTCTTGTTCTTGATTCATACGCATATCGAGTTTCTCATCTTTTCCCATATAGGAAAAGCCACGCTCTCTAATATCAAGTTGCATACTCGATACGCCTAAATCTAGCAATATTCCGTCAAAGCCTTGAATTTTAAGGTTTGAAGAAATATTTAAAAAGTTTTTAAAATTATCATGAACGGCAATAAAACGCTCGCCATGGAGGTTTTTTATGCTTTCGGAGTTTTTTATGGCAACTAGGTCTAAATCAGTTGCGACGAGCGTTGAGCCGTTAGTTCGTTTCAAAATTTCTCGAGTGTGGCTACCACCGCCCAAAGTTCCGTCGAAATAAAAACCGTCGTCCTTTAGGTTTAGCGCCTCAATACACTCTTCTAACATTACAGGGAAGTGCTTAAATTCCATACCGCCTAAATCTTTCTAGATGCTTTATAAAGTTCATCAAGTTTCTTAAGCGCGTCTTTAGAAGAAAGTTTAGCCTTGATATCTTCACGTTTCTTCTTAGCCATAATCTTGATGTGATCGCCAGCGCCTACCGAAACAATATCTTTACCAAGTTTAACCGCTTCTCTAATAACTTCAGGAATAATAACTCTACCTTGATTATCTTCCTCAGCCTTAGCGAAAGTTGAAAGGCAAGCGATAACAAGATCCGACGCATCTGCGTCAAAAGGAGAAACTTCTTTCAAGAGCCCAAATTTCTCTTCAACGGCGTCTATTGGATACACTGAAACAACGTCCTCTTGCAAAACGCAGAAAACGTATTCCGAACCCAATTCTTCTTTGAAGCGAAATGGAATTCTTATTCTGTTTTTGGCATCAACTTGATGATTAAATTCGCCAAAAAACATACCGTCGAAAATCTCCTTTTTTCTTTGTGATTATATTCTATCATAAATTTTGACCATTTGCAACCACTTTTGTAAAATTTTTTAAATTTTTTTTAACTTTTTTCGCTAATTTTTCCGCATTATTCCTAGAGTTTTTCGAACTTATGTTCTAATTTGAAAGAAAAAGGCTTTTATAAAGCCAAAAATTGCGTTTTTGGTCGTTTTTAAGGAAATTTACTTTAGTAACAACCGGATGGTCAAATCCGGTGGTCAAAAATCCCACGAAATTTTCAAAATAATCAAAAATCGCCCCTGAAACGTCGTCAATTCCGTCTAAAATTTTGGCGTTTGGGAAAATCTTTTGAATTTGATTTTTAACGAATATAAAGTGAGTGCAACCTAAAATTACGTTATCGAAAAACGATGAAAATTTAGGCAAAAAACAATCCACCGAAACGTTATTAAAATAAGGCGCGTTTTTTTCAATTTCTTCAACTAGATATGAAGGAGAAAAAACCGTTAAATTTTCGTTTAGTTGCCTTTCATATTTTATATAAGAAGAATTTGCCGTTCCTTTGGTTGCTAAGAGTAAAGATTTTCCGCTCAAATTTTTAATCGGTGGTTTGACGCCGAAAAACTTAATTTTGAAGAAGTCTTCAAGTTCGTCTAATATTTGCGTTGACAACGTATTGCACCCCAAAACCACCGCCGAAAAATTTTCTAGACCCACTAAAGATAAACACTCTTTCGCCCTTTTTAGAAGTTCATCTTTACTTTTTGCGCCATACGGCGTGTTTTTAGAATCTGAAAGATAATAAAAATTTACCCATGGAAACGAAGAATTTAAGCGCTTAAAAACGTTCAAACCACCTATTCCGCTATCGTAAACTAAAATATTAAAGTTATCCACATAGCATTTTATGTTTTAATAATTTATTTTGTTTTACGAATACTTTATTCATTTATGCAAAACAAAATTTAAACACGATAAAATTCCGCATTATTCCAATGTTTTTGTTGTGCATAAATATAATTATTTAACCAAATTGCCTTAAATTCAAAAATGCGTTAAAAATTAAACAGTTATCCACATTTTATGTTGACAACTATTTTCAGCAACCTATATTTTGGCATAAATAAAGGCTTTTTAGGTTATTCAAAATATTATTTAATTTTGATTAAAAATTACTCGGCTTTTTATTTTTGAACAAAGCAAAATAGAAACTTAAAAAACTTTACGAAAAAATGAATAAAAACCACGCTAAAAAAATATAAATATTTTCAAAAAGTGTTAAAAATGCAAAAAAAACGCTAAAATATCCTTGCAATAATGATTTTTATGTGTTAAAATGTTCAAAGAAAATAAAGATATGCTGTTATCAGCAACACATAAGGAGTGAGAAAAGTGCCAAATATTAAGTCTGCTAAAAAGCGTGTTATCGTAAACAAAAAGAAAAACGCCGAAAACAGAAGCGCAATCGCAGAAGTTAAAACTTCTATGAAGAAGTTAAACGCTGCAATCGACGCTGGCGATAAAGCATTAGCTCAAGAAATTTTTAGAGAAACTTCTAAGCTTTTAGACTCGGCTGTTAGTTCAGGCAAGATTCATATCAACACCGCCGCTAACAAAAAATCGGGCTTTGCAAAA
The DNA here is from genome assembly GCA_045586885.1 of Christensenellaceae bacterium. GTDB lineage: Bacteria > Bacillota > Clostridia > Christensenellales > Borkfalkiaceae > UBA4636. The sequence continues at coordinate 13,311 of JAZNBE010000045.1, read as the reverse complement.
CGCATTAACGCTCTTGCTTAACAACTGATTTTTTAGGGGTTACCTTTTAAAAAGACCGAATTTTATTCGGTCTTTTTAACTTGTTTGAAATTACCTATTTCTAACTATCGCCCACTAGATAATTCTAAAACTGATAATAAACCACGCAAAAAACCACTCGCAACGAGTGGTTTTTTCTTTCATTATTATATAATATATAATTTATTAAATTTCTAAAATATAACTTCTACGGCGTTTGGTTTGAGTATAATCAAAATATTTCCATTGCGCTTGAATTTGAGTATTATATTCAAGGCATAAGTTAGTTTCAAAATGGTCAATATCGTGTTCCATCAAATATTTGTTTAAGTGATAAATAAAGAAACTAGTAAGCCCCGTGTTTCTATACTCTTTTTTAACGGCGATAAGACCAAGGTCGATAACATTAGGCACTTTTAAGATTTTAAAAAGTTTCAAAAGAGCAGGAATAGTTAATTTTCCGCCGGAAACTCTCATAGCATCGCCAATATTTGGGAAACATAAGCCAAAAGCCACCATTTCATCCTTTTGATTGAGAATACACATGATATTTTCCATCTTAAGAATAAGTTTGAACTGCGAAATAATTTCTTCACGCATTTTATCGGTAACAGGCACCGTTCCGTAAAGGTCTTCGTAGCCTTCGTCCAAAAGTTTAAAAATACCCTCGCCGTATTTTTTTACGTATTCATTAATGTTTTTAGCCGTTGCAATTTTAAGATTATGCTTTTTAGAAACGTAATCCATAATCTTTTTCATTCTATCAAGTTCCACGGGGTTTGCCTTAATAGAAAACTCTACCCAATCAACTTCCTTTTGAAAACCAAAACTTTCAATAAGTTTAGGGTAGTAATCATAGTTGTATTGTTCTTCGAAAGTCTGCACTTTGTCAAAGCCTTCAACCAAAAGCCCCTCTCTTTCAAGGTCGGAAAAACCAAGCGGACCGCAAATTTTATTCATGCCCTTCTCTTTCGCCCATTTAACCGCCTCAGTAAAAAGCGCGTTAGAAACTTGAGCGTCGTCAATGCAGTCAAAACGAGTAAACCTAGCGCGTTTTTCACCCGTTTTCTCATTAGACGCAAACTGAATAAAAACGCTAATTCTACCAACCACTTCGCCGTTATCGTTAAACGCTAAGAAATATTCGGCTTCGGCTTGGTCGTAGTAATGATAATCTTTCTTAAAAATAGCCTTTTCGCTCATATAAAGCGGAGGCACGAAAAATTCGTTATTTTTATAAAGTTTGTTTGGAAAATCTAAAAAAAGTTTTTGCTCTTTTTTTGTTCTTACTTTTTTAACTATCATAATCTCTCTTTATTCTGCAAATTTTCAACACTAAATTTTTGTATGTTTTTAATAGATATTTTTCAACTAGCATACATCAATTTAATAATAAAATTTACAAGCCTTTTTGGTAAAATTTTATCTAAAAAACCAACTAATTTATAGAAAAAACCAACTATTTCGCAAGGCTTAGGGTTTTTCTTTTTAAGCATTTTGTAAACGACTTTAGCAACAGTTATAGGGTCTCTACCGTTTTGTTCGTCGTTTTCCATACGTTCAATCGATTTTGCAACCTTTTGGCTATAAACGCTATCTTTATTTTCAGTTTCACGCGCGCTAGTAAACGAAGTTTTGGTATCGCCGGGCATAACGGCAACAACCTTTACGGAAAACGGCGAAACTTCTTCTCTTAACGCTCTAGAATAAGTCAACACGGCTGATTTCGTTGCCGAATAATAAGTTTGGAAAGGAATAGGCATAAAACCAGCCACGCTAGAAACGTTTATAATTCTACCTTTAGATTTTCTCAAATACGGCAAACAAATTCTGCAAGCCTTATCTAGCGCCATAAAGTTAAGTTCAAAGATTTTTCTTATCTTTTCATCGCTAGTATATTCAACCGCGCCAGCAATTCCCATACCTGCGTTGTTAATAAGCGCAAATATTTCGCCTTCCTTTTCATAAATGCTTTTAATAGCGTTTTCAAGCGCATTAAAATCGGTAATATCGCAAGGAATACTTACAATTTTATCGCTCTCAAATTTCGTGCGAGAAAGTCCGTAAACCTTGCAACCCTTATCTTTTAAAAGTTCGCAAACACTTCTTCCAATGCCTTTAGAAGCGCCGGTTACTATAACAACTTTTCCAAATAAATCCATAATTATAGTTCGCTAACGTCAACGGTTTTTAAAATTTCAATAACTTCGGCAATTTTTTCAGCGGCAAAATCTAACTGCTCTTTAGTGTGCGTTGCGGTATAACTTGTTCTAAGCAAGGCTTGACCAACAGGCGTTGCAGGTGAAACAACAGGGTTTACGTAAACACCACGCTCTAATAAAAGTTTACAAGCAAGGTAAGCCTTAATATCATCGTAAACGTAAATAGGGATAATAGGTGTGGTGCTTTCGATAATAGCAATCCCCTTTTCTTTAAGTTTATCACGCATATATTTAGCCAGGTTATTAAGGTCTTGAACTCTAGAAGGCTCGCTCTTTAGAATTCTTAACGATTCTCTAGCGCAAGCAACGGAAGCCGGCGTAATAGACGCGCTAAAAATAAAAGGTCTTGACGCATGGCGAACGAATTCACAAACTTCTTTTGACGCAGCCATGTAACCGCCAAGGCTAGCAAGTGACTTAGAGAAAGTTCCCATAATAATATCAACTTCTTTTTCCAAGCCGAAATATTCTGCAGTTCCCCTACCGCCTTCACCTAAAACACCAAGACCGTGAGCGTCGTCAACCATAACTCTTGCGCCGTATTTTTTGGCAATTTCAACAATTTCAGGCAGTTTAGCAATCTCACCGCTCATCGAAAAAACGCCGTCGGTAACGATTAAAGCGCCACTTTTAGATAAATCGAGTTTAGCAAGTTGGCTTTCCAAATCTTGCATATTCGAATGTTTATAGCGAATCATTTTAGCGTAAGATAATTTACAACCATCGTAAATAGACGCGTGATTTTCTCTATCGCATAAAATATAATCGTTATGCCCTGCGATTGCGCTAATTATAGCAAGGTTAGATTGAAAACCTGTTGAAAACGTAACGCAATCATCTTTACGCAAAAATTCAGCGAGTTCTTTTTCAAGTTCAACGTGCGCGTCGAGCGTTCCGTTCAAGAAACGGCTACCCGAGCAACCAGAGCCGTATTTATCAAGAGCGTCCTTTCCCGCCTTTATAACTCTTTCATCGCTAGTTAAGCCAAGATAGTTATTAGAACCAATCATAATAACAGGATTTCCTTCCATAACAACTTGAGTATCTTGTCTAGAAGATAGCATATGGAAGTAAGGATAAAGACCGGTTGCTTTTGCTTTATTTAACTGTTCGTGCTTAGAACACTTATCGAATAAGTCCATACAACACCTATTAATAACATAAATGATATGTTACAATATATTATTTTGTTTTGTAAAAAACACCGTTTTATTATACCTTAATATGATAAATTAGTCAAATTTATACTGCCCGTTTTAAAAATTACGAATTTTCGATAAAAAAAAACTTTTAATTTTTCTTAAAAGAAAAATATAAACAATAAAAAACCAAGCATTTTATCAAGTGTTTTTACTTATAGATACCCAGATTTACAATCAAATGGAAAAAGTAAAAAATTTTAACTTTTTATAAACTTTTCCAAAAAAAGATTAAATTTTATAAAAACAAAAGCCACGCTGGAGCGTGGCTTAATAAATTTATTCATCTTCAGGTTCTTCGTAAACGCCAAAAGTTCTTAGCGCCTTTTCTAAAGTTAAGCGTTTTTTCTTAATGAGTTTATCGGCTTTTTTGAACTCGTCAAGCGAAAAGCATTTTAATCGCTCAATAATATGTTCGTCTTGCATAATTTCATGGAAATATTCCATTTCATCATCTTTTGCCATCCAAGCGCAAATATATTCGCTTTTATTTTTCAACAACCAAATTTCTTGAAGATAATCTTTAATAACTTCCTTTACAGCCTTAAAAACTTCCTTTTGCTTAAATAACTCGAAGAAGTTTTCTTTAGCCATCATTTCGTAAATTTCTTCATCGAAAAAATTAACTACTTCAATAAAATAGTCGATGAAAATGAAATCTTTTTCAATATAATTATTTAATAAAACGTATGCGTTTTCACGCCTTATAGTTCTTGGACTTTTATTCTCGTTCATAACCTTTTCCTTTTCGCTTTTATTATACTCTTTTTTTTATTAAAAAACAAGTTTTTTATTAGCCCATATTTTTAATTATTCCGCCTTAAACAAAAAAGGCAATTAGCAAAATACTAACTGCCCTTCCGCTAAACGCTTTACAACTTTTTTACGTTATAAAATTTAATTTTTATTTTGTTGAATGTTTTAAAGTTTTAACCGCGTATTGATGATAGTTACCCAAATACTCTTTAATAACCTCATCGTTTTCTAGTTCTTCTATCGCCTTTTCTCTATCGTCTAAACTTGCAAAGTAATCAAGAACCATACCCGTCATTTTAAGCATTTCACGAACGCGTATATCGTTTACGAGCGGTTGAACGTCGGCAAGACCACCCGAGGCTATGTAAGCCCTTTCTTTTTCAGCAACTTGGTTATTAAATTTCGTTACTTCTTCAACCTTTTTATCTCTTTCTTCCTTGAGTTCGTTCAACTCTTTATCAACTTCAACGTTTTGGTCTTCATCTAACCTATTTAAAGTAGTTTGAAGAGTTTCTTCAACGTCTTGAATTTGCTTAAGAATATCGTCTTTCTTGTCTTGGCTATCTTTATCAATACTAGCCTTCGTGCTTGCGTTATCATCCGCTAAATTAGAAAGCGCTGAAAGAGCGATGCTAGAGCGCGCGATACCACGCTTAACCGCCTGATTTTCAACGTCCTTTATGGCGTTAGAATAATTTAAATCAGCGTTATCTTTTTTTGCTTGCGCATCTTTTAACAAATCTTCAATGCTTTGAGAAAGAGATTTTTTCTTAGAATTACTCGAAGAAGTTGCGTCGTCTCTTTTAAGGTCATACTTTTCTTTAAGCGTAGCCTTAGCAACCGCCAAAAGTTCGTCGTCAGTCGGCGCAACGTATTCAATTTTTTCTAACTTGGCAGCGCCATACTCGTCTTCTAAAGCCTGAATTTCATCATTCATAACGCTAGTCGATTTAGCTAAATTTTTAATAAGGTCGCCCTTTGATGTAGCAATTATACTCATATTACTCTCCTAAAATTTTATAATTTTGTCCACGCCGAATAAGCGCTAGGTTGGAATAAATGGGCAAATATTCATCGCCAAACCCTAAACACGTTTTCTCACCGCTTGAAAGGTTTAGCATATAAATTTGTCCGTTTTCGTTATAGGTTACAAAAACATTTTCGCCTATTGTAAAAGCGTTAAAGCACTTTCCACCGTTTAGTTTTCGTATCATAGTCATCTCCTTATCTTTGGGGAAGAATAAATAAATTTTAATAATAAATGGTTGGCTTATCGTCAAAGCCGATAACTATAACCACGTTTTCTCTATCAAGCGACGAAAAAACTTCTTTACCAAAAAGATTAGTGCTTTCCACCACGAGATTTAGGCTTTCATCAAACGAATATTTTTTGCAAACTCCTTTTTCTATCACGTAAAAAATTGCTTGGTTTTCGTTGCCTTTTGCTCCGCAATAACTTTGACAATCGCTATCAACTTGGCTAGAATTTATAATTTCTTCCGTAAATAAATCTATCAACCTAACTCTAAATCCGCCTTGGATTTTTTCCATCGTTACTAAATATCTGTTCCCTATCGTTGAAAACTTAAATCCGTCAATATCAAAAAAAGAACAAATTTCATACTCTTCTTCGTTTGATAAATAGTTCAAATGCGCTTGGCGTTTTGCTCCGTTATATAGAGATACGATTCTTGCCCCGCCAAAATTAAACGCTTCAATTTTAGAACCGAAATCAATTTCACTTAAAAACCCGAAAACCGAACCGTTTACGCTGGCTAAAGCCAAATCGTTTTCAAGCCTTAACAAAAGTTCGTTCTCGCCTTGCGCTAAATAAACTCTAAACGAAATTTCACCACTATTTTCAATGATAAAATCTTCAATATGCGCTCCGTTAAAATAAATCCTTATTTTTTCGCTGGCAATCGTCGTTTCCGCTTTAATTTTCACGGTAGCGTTCGAGCCTATAAGAGCGTTAAACTTAAAACTAAAATTTGCGTGTTGTTCTATTATCGTTTTTGAAAAATCATCAAGCGAAAACGCAATTTCTTTAAGTCCGTTTTTAATCAATCTAAACGCTAAATCAAGTTTATTTTCAAGTCTTGAAACTCTATTTACTAAATCGTTCATTTTTCCTCCTTAAAAACAACTAAAGTTAAGCGTAATTTTAGAAATTTTAACGTTTTTCTCTTTAGAGAAAATCTTAACGTAAAATTCCGTTCCGCTAAGCCCAATCATCACTTTTTGCAAAGTGTTTTTACCGCTAACGTTTATAGTTTTTTCGCCTTCGTCGCTACAAAAAGTAAATGTAGCCGAGCCCTTTAAGTAAAACGATACTTTAGTTAAAACCTTGCGCTTTTCATAATCAAAATCACTCTTTTTAGACTGCCAAATTTTATTAAGTTTTAAACCGAAAACGCTAGAGCCTTTATCTAAAACACCTATTTTATTTTGACCTTCAACAAGAAAAATAACGTTGTTTACAAGGCTTTCGTTCACGGCTTCAAAATAACTAAATTTACATCCCTTAAAAAGATAACAATTACCTTCTGCTATATCGTAGCATAAAACGGCGTTTTCCTTTACGTCGTCTAATTTGAAAGTAGTTTGGCAGTAATATTTTCCGTTAAAATAAGTTGCAAAATTTTGGTTTTTATCAACTTCGAATAAATACGAATTTATAGGCTGAGCAACCCTACTAAAGGAACTCCCGGTAAAACAATAAAAGCCGTTATCGGTCAAATAAATAATATTTTTTCCAGTAACCGCTATACTTTCGCCGTAAATTCTCACTCTATCGCAAGCAATATTCGATGCAAAAAATTCCATTTGCTCGGTTGGCGCGTAAAGCCTAGTTATTCCATACTCTCTAAAAATATAAACGTAACCGTTAAACGAAACAACTCTTAAAAGTTTCCCAAGCCCGTCTTGAAAGTCTATAAAACCAGCCTCGTCTAAAGAAACGTACCAGTTAGTCGGGTCGAACGAAGTTGAAAACCAAAGGCTCGTTCTCTCGCCTGAAGTCGTAATAAAAAGCCTTTCATTATGCACGCACATTGACGTAATTTCAGGCGCGGAATAAGTTTCTACGCTCTCCCCATCGTAAACGGCAATTGATTCTTTACTAGATAATAGCAAAACGTCTTTTCCGTTAAGTTTATAAGAAACGCCTATCGGCGCGGTATCAAAAACCAAATCTTCAACCAACGTTCTCGAGCCGTCTATAAGCGAAAACTCGTAAAAATTATTATCGCTTGCATATATGCACAAACTGTCCCTATCTTCTTGCAATTCTTGGTCAAAATACGGTCTATAATAACTTTTTACCGCAAAAACGCCTTCAGGAAGGGCTAATTTTACTTGATTAACTTCAAGTTGACTAACCCCAAACCCATCTAATAAAGCGCCCGTTTCGGTTGAAAAATTAAAACTTTTTTCAGGTCTTGTAATAGAACTTAATTTCTCATCCACACCGCCGTCAAAACCAAGCGAAAAATTGTGAAGATTGACCTTAAAACTTTTCTTTATAGGAATTTTCATTATTGCCACGCCCTTTGTTTTATAATTTTTCGTTTTTTCTTTAACGTATATTTTTTAATAGCGTCTTCAAACCTACTACGCCAAACGATAGCCTCGTCAAAAAGCCCAATCGTTAAAAGATATTCCGCCAAAACTCCGCTACCTAAAACCCTTAACGAAAATACGTCGGAATATTCGCTCTCTTCCAAAAGTTCCGTAGGTTTTTTAGGCGCTCTTTCGTAAGTTACGGTAATTTCTTTAGCATCTACTTTTAAGTGCGTAAATAAGTTTTCAAACTTTATCTTTTTGCCGTTTTCAAAAACGCTTAAAATTTTGGTTGGCTTAAACTGAAAATCTTTGTAATAAAACTTTCCGTCTTGGCTTTGAAGGTCTTCACTAAAAATTAGCGGTTCAATTTCTTCGCATAACTCGCAAACTAAAAGATTGTAGCAAGATAAAATTCTTTCCACTTCTTCATCCTCAAAATCAACTTCGTTTCGTTTAATTTTTTCTTTAAGATCTTGCCTTCCTGAAACGTCGGCAACGTAAAATAAAATATCGCCTATCGTCATTTTTACCCCCTTAAAAAACCTTACTCACCCCAAAAATCTTTTAGGGTGAGCGGTTTTTTTGCCTATTTCTTTTGCTTTTTTAGTTGTTTTTTTATATAAAAATTAACTTTTTTTACTAAATTTCAGCCCATTTTTGCTATTTTTTAGCCCTTTTTTAAGGTTTTTTTACCTTTTTTTGACTGATTTTAGCCACTTTTTAAGCAAAAAATCAGCGTTTTTTATTGTTTTTTCTCTTTTTTTTACGCTTCCACAATACCAGTCAACATTGCTTGACCGCATGGCTTTGCGCAAATAAGGTCAGCGTATTTAACTAAAGTAGCGGAATAAGAAGGAGTGCCTGCAATTTGCTTAAGCACCTTTCCGTCTTCGCCTTCAAGCCACTTCCAATCGCAAAGTTGGTGTAAAGTAAAATCGTTAGTGTTTAGTAAATACATCGTGCCTTCAGGACAGAATCTATCTGAAATAATAGGAATTCCGTTATAAGACAACGCTTTATAACCGCCTTGAAGTTCCATATAATCGGTGTTTCTCTTATAGGTTGCAAGGTGTTTCATAAACGCGCGTTTAACGCCTGAAGAACATACGATAAAGTCAACTTGACTTCCTGCGTTTTCATCTAAAGCGTCAATGGCTTCTTGAATTACGTTTTCGCTAATTTCGCCAACGTTTGATTTCATATAAGGAACGAGCCATTTATGAGTATCTCTTGATAAGCCGTAAAGATTACCAGTATCTTTGAAGATTGCGCCAAGACCGGTAATTTCTTGGTTATAAGAGCCTTGAACGGTAATGATGCAACCTTGAGTAATAGTTTCGCTAGATAAATTAGTTCCAGTTACGGTAATGGTTTTATTAGCCCTATCGATTGCGGTAATTCTTCTAGCAGAGGCGGAAGAAATTTCTTCGCCTAGTGAAGTTCTAAAATCAACCACGATACCTTCGATTAAGTTCTTAACGCTATCAACTACGACGTTATTTCCGCTAACCGAAACAACGGTTGCTAAAGTACCCGTGCCATCGCCATAAAGCATTCTACCAAAGTTAAAAGAAGATGCCTTTAATAGACCTTCCATTTCAGCGTTTAGTAGGTTTACGAAAGCGCCTGCGGAATTTTCGCTAGCTCTTATAGCCTTGTCCGATAATTCAATAGTTCCGTAAAGGTTTTTAAGAGATAGAGTAAACTGTTCGTAGTTATTACCGGCAGCGGATGGAAGATTACCAGTTTCCGTGCCTGCCCCAATACCGCCGTTAATTCCGTATTGAGCAAGACGCTTAATTTCCTTTCCCCAAACGTCTTGAGTAGATTGCTTAATTTTAGCAAGAAGTGGGTTTGAATTAGTGTTAATTTGCTCGGTTACCACGCCGAGATATAAAGTTTTTAGTGCATTATCAGCACTTGACATTGTTACCATCGTTTTCTCCTTTTCTATCTAATTTTGATAATTTTTTTAGCAAGAGCGTTTGCTTCTTGCATTGTTTTAGGCCTATCTGGCGGATAGAGAACTATCTCGCCACCGCCTACGAATTTTGCATTTTGCCCGTCTAGATAGGTTGAAAGATACGAGCGAATAATATCGTCTTTAATCGTTGTTCCTTCGATTTGACTTAAAAGCTCGTCCTTGCCGATTAATTTTTCGCTAAAGGCTTTATCTTCAAGGAATTTAATATACGCTAAAACAAGCGTTTCTAAATCTCCTAAATAACCAAAGTCCTTCGTCAAAATTTCTTTATGGCAATAAGCGTTTGGATGATTTTCAAAAAACTCATCCACGGACTTTGTAAGGGCTTGCTCTTGGCTATCTTGTAAAGGGGCTTCCGCCTTTTCTTCAAGTTTTGCCTTAAGTTCAAGATTTTCCTTCTCTAACTCCTTGAGTTTTTGACAGCGTTTGGTAAACTCACTCTCAAGCGAGCCGTAGGCTTTTATGAGAGAAGAAACGTCCTTAAATTTAGTCAATGAAATTAAATCTTCGCTCTTGCCGTCTAAATTTTTCGAAAATTCTAAATTTTCGCTCTCTTCTGCCGCTGCAGTTTGCAAGGAATTTTCAATTTTCTCATTTTCTTTTTTCATTTTTTCTCCCCCCTTACTTTATTTCCTTTAAGTTTTCTTGATTATTTTCCGCAAGCGATTTTGCAACAACCGCTTTTTCGGTTAAATTAGTGATTTGCGCCGATTTATGCGCCAAAATATGCTCTGACAAAATCTTTTTAATTTCATCTTTTTGCTTTAGCGAATTAATCTCGCCTGATAAAAGATATCTAGTATGCTCTAAAATATGCACGTCGTGGTCGTCGTAATCTTCAACCGTTATACCTAAATTAGCGTTCAAATTTTCTTCACTAGCGCGCGAAATATGAAGATTAGTTAAATCTTGCGTGTTATCAAGCGAACCGTAGCCCATAATCTCTAAAAGTTTTGCCTTCGTTCTTGAATTTAACGTGCCGTCACTTTCAGTTAATAACCCTGACTGCAATAATTCTAAAACGGCATTTTTCTTTTGCGCCGGCGTGTTAGATAATTCGTTTTCGGTATCGAACACAACGTCGTCGCTAGTTATGTCGCTTGAATTAAAATAGAAAAGTTCCGCGCTTTTGTTATCGCCAACGATTTTCATCATTCTAGTTTGAGTAGCAAACTGCTTAAACAATCTAATAATTTGCTTTGCTACCGATTTTATTGCAGTTTTTACGTTTTCGGCAGTAATTGAAAGTCTAGTTTCGTCTTGCTCGATTATAAGTTGAATTGCAACACCGCTAGTTATGTTATTAGGAATTAGCGAATTTCTCGAAACTTCGCTAACGCCACTTACCGTTACGAACTCGCTAGTTAGCCGTTCTTCTTCGTAAGTAAAATCAATAGGCACGCTTTGAGCCGACATCATCTTCGGCGGTTGGCTACCCTGCCTATAAACTATAACTTTTCCGGGTTGTAAGCCTTCTTCAGTCAATAAATCGGTATCGCAAGAGCCGTCTTCTACCGTCAAAACACCAAGGCTAACCCTATTTAAGAACTCGTGTTTACGGTTTTTAACTGCGTTATACGCTCTTTGCACTGGTATTGAACGCTCTATTACCGATACGCCGAAAAACATCCCCGCTTGCGCTATGCAATCTTGTTTTACGAACGGAAAATCGCGTCTTTCGTTACAGCCGTTCACGTAAGGCAAATCTCCTAAAAACAAGAGTTCATCACCAGCAACAATCGTTAATCTTCCGTTAGGGTGGCTAATGGTTGGGCGTTCGTATTTTTCAATTAAAATCGCGGAATTTTTAACGTTCTTTCCGCTTTGAGAACTAGATAAAACTGCTCCGCCTTTAACTTTTTCATCAAGACTGAAAACGTCAATCTCTTCGCCGTTCACCCTAACGCCGTAAACGGCTTCGATATCGTCAACGGAAACGGCTCTTGCGTGGATTATGCTTTTTTGCTCTGAAAGGTCTTGCCTAAACAAACTTTCAGGGAAAATTTCGTAAGGTGAAACGGCAATAATATCAACGTCGCCTTCGGTTACCTTAACGCCGTCAACGTTACCCAAAACTTTGCCTTCTTTTTCGTTCCAAACGATTTTGTAAAACGCCGAACCGCACGTTTCCGCCCAAAGCGTAACCCTAGAAATTACAGAACCTAAATCAATTCTATTGCACGTTGCGTTCAAAACGTTACTAGAAATTTTAGCCGTTTTTAAATCACGCTCTTCGTTTCCAAGCGCTCTAACGCTCATAACGGGACGCACTCTAGCAAGTTTAGCAAGCCTTGTTTCAACGATAGGCGCAATATGGTTATAAACGTTTCTATTTTGCCAATAAAAATCGCTTGTTTCATCCGTAACTTCGCCGTTTGGCGCAACTTGGCAATATTGATTACCCATAAGAAAGTTTGCGTTCAAGTTCCATTGACGCTCTAAAAACCGCCTTTCTTGCCTTCGTTTTTCAAAATCTTCTTTAATCTCTTGAACGATTTCTTGCTTAAATTTTTGATTTTCTTGTTTCACTTTGATCCCCCTTTAGAATTGCTTTTTTCAATTCTAAAAAACAACTCTCACAAAGATGAATTTCGCCATGATTTTCATCAAAAGTCAGCCTATAAGTCGATAAATTGCCACAATGCATATCGCACACGATTTTGATTTTTGATTTTTCAATCTTCATTTTTATCCCCCTTTAATATGGCTAAAAGCCTTTTCTTTTCTAGTTCTAATTCTTCATCCGTAAGTTTTCTTAACGGCTTTTCGGTATGAATTTCTTCTAAAATTATTTTCGCTGCTTGGTAGTCTGGCGGAACGTGCTTTTTAGTAACTCTCTTTTTAGTAAGTTTCAAAGAGCCGTCTTCTTCTTGATATTCTTCAACGACTTCTTTGGCTTCATAACCTACCGCCTTTTTTGCAAGCGCGTTCTTTATTTTCTTTTCAAGACCATCTTTCACTTTACCCTCCTCGTTTTAATTTTCGCATAAGTTTCTCCTTGTCTTTCTGCACTAACGTTTTGGGCGCAATTTGTTTTTCGCTTTTTGGTCGCGTCATAAGATAATATCTAAGTTCGTCCATCGCGTGATCATCACGCTTTATAGGGCTATCGTCTTTACCCCAATAATACCCCTTAAATTCTCTAATCATATTAGGGCAATTTTTGAAAATGAATAGTTTTTTCGCCTTTAGGTATTCTTTTACCCTTGCTATACCCGAAAACGTATCTTTATTTACCTTTGTGTTTACGTTAATTCCGTTCTCTAAAAAAAGTTCTGCAACCGATTTTGAAGATGATAACGTTCTTTGATTTGATGCGCTATCAATAAGGCTTGAAATTCTACCAAAACTATCTCTTTTCCAGTCTAATTCATCGCAAATTTCTTTTATTTTTTCCGCGTGATACGATACTTCTTTCCCCTTTTCATAATGCTCTGCTATAACGTAAACGTTATCATCAAAATCAACGGCGTAAAAATGGCACGATAGCGGATTGTTAAGTCCCGGATCAATAGATAGATTGTTATACCACTCTTTTGGCACTTTGAACGGCTCTATAACGTGCACG
>JAZNBE010000044.1:0-2215 GCA_045586885.1 Christensenellaceae bacterium | reverse complement strand
TGAAATATTCGCAAATCGCAAACTTAAGAATTTCTAAAAAGTTTATAACTTTAAGACAATCATACCGTGAAAAAGGTGTTCCAACTGCGCTTGAAGAAACGATGAACCTTTTAATGCAACAAGTAGCAATAAAAAAGCCTATTTCCATTTTAGAAATAGGCACTGCTACAGGTATGAGTGGAATTAGTATGCTTTCAGTTTCAAACGCAAAACTTTATACCATTGAAAAAGATGAACAAAGTTTTGTAGAAGCAGGCAAAAATTTTGAAGATTTTGGCTTAAAAGAAAGAGTTACACAATTTATTGGCGATGCTGGCGAAATTATTAAAAGCATTGATAAAACCTTTGATTTTATATTCTTAGACGGCGCAAAAGCAAGGTATCTTGATTACTTTCCAACGCTTAAGAATTTGCTAAATACTGGCGGTGTTTTATTTGCCGATAACGTTCTTTTTAGGGGCTATATCGACGGCACTGTTAAACACACGCATAAATACAACACAATAGTAAGAAATATGAGAGAATTTCTTAACGTCGTTTTAGCCGATGAAGATTTTATATCTTCAGTTTTAGAAGTAGGTGACGGCGTTTTGATATCGTATAAACTATGAAACTAGAAATTTTAGCGCCTAGTGGCAATCTTTCAAAACTAAAAACGGCACTTTATTTTGGCGCTGATGCGGTTTACGTAGGCGGTAAGAATTTTTCTTTGCGCTCATATTCTAATAATTTTACGTTTGACGAACTAAAAGAAGCGGTTGTATTTACTCATAATTTAAACAAAAAAATATATGTAACGCTTAATATTTTTGCTAAAAATAGCGATTTTGAAGAAATTAAATCTTATATTAAGTTTTTAGATGAAATTGGCGTTGACGCGGTTATCGTTTCAGACCCCGGAATTATTATGCTATGCCGTGAAATTGCGCCTAATCTTACTATTCATATTTCAACTCAAGCAAACACACTTAATAAATATTCTGCTAAATTTTGGGCGGATTTCGGCGTAAAAAGAGTTATTCTTGCTAGAGAGTTGTCGTTAAACGAAATTAAAGAAATTCGTGAATTTTTACCAAAAGATATTGAAATTGAGGCTTTTTGCCACGGCGCAATGTGCATATCTTATAGCGGAAGATGTCTTTTAAGCGATTATTTCTCAGGACGGAAGTCAAACCGCGGTGAATGTGTTCAAGAGTGCAGATGGAATTATTCTATTCGTGAAAAAGGCTCTGATGGCGAATATTACGATATTTCTCAAGATGACAAAGGCACGTATATTCTAAATAGTAAAGACCTTAATATGATTGACGAACTAGATAAAATGGTTGATGCTGGCGTTGTTTCGTTTAAAATCGAAGGTAGAATGAAATCGGAATATTATTTAGCAACCGTTGTAAACGCTTATAGAAGAGCCATGGATGCATACTTAAAATTCGGCGCAAAATATAAAGAAAACGATTTATTCTTAACAGAAGTTTTAAAAACTAACCATAGAGCCTTCACAAAGGCTTATATGCTTGGTGAAAACCATAACACCGTAAATTACGACGATACTCAATCGGTTGGCGATAGATTGTTTATAGCGCAAGTTTTAGGCTATAACGCTAAGGAAAAACTTGCTAAAATAGAAATGCGTAATCGTTTCAAAAAAGGCGATATTTTAGAAGTTTTAACGCCAAATGACTATCTTAACGAAAAAATTGAAGTAGTTGAACTGTTTGATGAAAACAATGAACTTATTAAAGATGCTAAAATCGTTCAGCAAATACTTTATTTAAGAACTGAAATTCCGCTCAAAGAGGGCGATATTTTAAGAAGATAGACTATTTTTTCATATATTCAAATTAAAAATCATAAGATTATAAGAGGTTTTTTTATGATTTTTGATTTTTTAAGTTATATTTTAGGCAAATGTATCTTCTTCTGCTCGTCTATCGGTGGAGACAGTTTTCCAAAGCCGTTATCAAAAGAGCAAGAGCAAATTTTACTTGGCGCATTTCATAACGGCGATATGGAAGCAAGAGATAAACTTATTTCTCATAATTTAAGACTATTTGCTCATATTGCTAAAAAATATCAAGGCGCTTTTGATAATGATGATATTATTTCGGTTGGAACTATCGGTTTAATTAAAGCAATTAACACTTTTGATGAAACTAAGGGTTCTCAACTAGCAACTTATACGGCTCGTTGCATTGAAAATGAAATTTTAATG
>JAZNBE010000043.1:0-8318 GCA_045586885.1 Christensenellaceae bacterium | reverse complement strand
GCCAAGAACAAGTTTCAAGTTCTAGTCAAGAACAAGTTTCAAGTTCGAGTCAAGAACAAGTTTCAAGTTCTAGCCAAGAACAAGTTTCAAGTTCGAGCCAAGAACAAGTTTCAAGTTCTAGCCAAGAGCAAGTTTCAAGTTCTAGTCAAGAAGAAATTTCAAGTTCTAGTCAAGAACAAGTTTCAAGTTCTAGTGAAGAAGAAGGTAACGGTGGAAACGCTCTAGTTATCGAAACGGATGCACAAACAGGAATTGAATACGCTCTTTTAGAAAATAGCGAAGGTTATTTAGTTTATTCGTTAGGTTCTTACACTAGCGCAACTTTAGAAATTCCAACTTCTTTTAACGAAAAGTCTGTTATAGGAATTTACGAAGGCGCATTTTCTAACAATACGTCGCTCACTACCGTATTTATTCCAACGACTATTCTAACCATCGGCGACGGCGCGTTCAGCGGTATGACGGCGCTTTCTAGGGTTTATTATAAAGGTTCTTACGATCAATGGCAAAACGTTGAATACGTTGCGTCTTCTAACGAGTCGTTAAACAGCCAAACGCTTTATTATTATTCGGCAACCCAGCCTGAAGAAGCGACTACGGTTTGGAACTTTTGGTATTACTCCGGTAGCACCGTTAAAGAATGGGAAGTTTTCTCGGGTTGGGTGTAATCTTAAAGTTTAGAATTTATTAGCAATTATACGTTTCGGCTACAAAAAACTGTAGCCGAAATTTTAGAATAAATAATTATTATAAATAGGTTTAGTGATAATATGAAAGGAATTTTAGTTGTAAACGGATTCTTAAAACAAGAAAAATATTATGAAATTTACAATATGTTAAAGGTGTCGGCTGAAAATAAAGGCGTTTCGCTTGAAATTATTCCGTCCACTAAACTAGTCCGCCTTGCAATAGATAATTTTTCTGCGATAAGCGACGTTGATTTCGCGCTTTTCTGGGATAAAGACGTTTACCTTGCTAAACTTTTAGAACGCGCTAATATTAAGGTTTTTAACTCGGCAAAAGCCGTTGAAAAATGTGATAACAAAATTTTAACTTATCTATCATGCCTTGGGAAATTAAAGATGCCAAAGACCGTTATCGCTCCAAAAACGTTTGATACCGTAAATTATTGCAACCTTGAATTTTTGAAAGATGCGGTTGATATTTTGGGCTTTCCTATGGTAGTTAAAGAGGCGTTTGGCTCGTTTGGCGCGCAAGTTTATTTGGTTCACGATATCAACGAACTTGAAACTTTAGTTAAAAATTTTGGCGCAAAAGAATTTATTATGCAAGAGTTTGTTAAATCTAGCGCAGGAAAAGACGTTAGAATTAACGTTGTTGGAAATAAAGTTGTTTGCGCTATGCTTCGCTCTAACAAAAACGATTTCCGCTCAAACGTTACAAACGGCGGTATTGCCCAAAATTTTGAGCCAAGTAAAAAGTTTTGCGACCTTGCTATTTCGGCTTGCCAAATTTTAGGTTTGGACTTTGCCGGCGTTGACGTTATGTTTGGCGAAAATAACGAGCCTATTTTATGCGAAGTTAATTCTAACCCACACTTTAAGTCTAGCCTAGATTGCACCGGCGTTGATATGAGCCAAAAAATTATTGATTACGTTTTAGATAAAATTTACGATTAATTTTTTCTTAATTATATTATTATGAAAGGGATTTTAATTTACGATACCGCTCAAAAAAGCAAAAACGAGTGGTTTATAAATAGGTTTTTAGAAGTTTTTAACGAGCGTAAAATAGAACTTAAACTTTGCATTGTTGATAACTTTGATGATTTTTCGCTTGAAAACGGCGTTGATTTTGCTATCGTTAGAACGATTAACCCCAAATTAACTAAGTTCTTAGAAGAAAACGGCGTTACGACCTTTAACGGCTTTGAAACTTCTTTTATTGCTAACGATAAGTTTAGAACTTACCTTTTTGCAAAGAAATTTGATATTCCAGTTCTTAAAACCGAAATTTTTCTAGGTGAAAATCTTAATTTTATTTTCCCTTTCGTTGTAAAAAAGAGAAACGGCCACGGCGGCGCGGAAGTTTATTTGGTAAACGATAGTTTAGAACTAAATTCTCTTAAGAATAAAATAACTAAAAACAACGAAAGTTTTAGCGATTATATTATTCAAGAACTCGCCACAACCACTGGCGTTGACACAAGGCACTACGTTTTAGGCGGAGAAATTGTTTTGAGCGTAGAGCGAAGTTCTAAAACCGATTTTAGAAGCAACTTCTCTTTAGGTGGGGAGTGCAAAATAGTTGAAATAAGTAAAGAAGAAAAAAATATTATAGATAAAGTTTATTCTTCATTAAATTGTCATTTCGTTGGCATAGATATTATCTCGCACAAAGGGAAAAAAGTTCTTAACGAAATTGAAGACGTTGTTGGAACGCGTATGATTTATAAACTTACTGAAATTGATATAGTTTCAAAATACGCAAACTATATTATAGAAAAATTAAATAAAATTTAACAAAAAAACCTGCCTATAAGTCGATTAAAGGCAGGTTTTTTAATTTTTATTCTACAACAAGAACTTCTTTAATATTATAATATTCAAAAAGTTTTATAGCATCTTGTGTTATTCTTTCGCCAAGTGATACTATTAAAACTGCTGGCGGACAAGAGCACGATGCCCCTGCTAAAATTTTGCCTTCCGCTTGTTTTATATTTACTAAAACTTTTGGCTTATTCATCGCCTCGTTTGGCGTTAAAACCTTTTCAAAACGTGGAATTTTTGGAAGAGTTTCTAAAATTTCTTGCCTTTTTTCAATGCTAGAAAATGCTTTCTCAACCGCAATAAATTCTTCTTGCGTTGTGGAAGTGGAAAAAAGCATAACTAAAAAATCTCTATCGAAAAACTCAACGAAAATATTATTCTTTTCCAAAATTTCGTTAATTTCTTGGCCGTAATATCCATACTTTTTGCAGTCAATAGTTATTTTGAAGGGCTCACAAGAAATATCTATAAAGCCTAATTTTTTTAATTTGTTTTTTAGTTTTTTAACTTCTATTTCAGTTTGCAAAAATAAGTTTTTGTTTTCAAAAATAAACTTGTTTAAGTTATCGAGCGATTGCAAGATTAAATAACTTGGGCTTGTTGAACCGAAAATTGCAAGCGCGTTTTTGGTTTCTTGCAAAAAATATGAGTTTGCAGTTTTTGAAACGTGCAAATACGCGCCCCCTGTTAAGCAAGGCAAAGTCTTATGGGCTGAATCGGCGCATAAATCTGCCCCTAAATCTATCGGGTGCGACGGTTTTTCCACAAACTTTAAATACGAGCCGTGAGCGTTATCAACTAAAAGCAAAACGCCGTGCTTTTTGCATACTTTTGAAATTTCTTCAACGTTTACACGGTTACCTAAATAATCTGGCGTAGTTAAATAAACGGCGATAGGTTTAATTTCTTGGCTTAGTAGTTTTTCTTCAACTTCTTTTGCCGAAACTTTAGCCGATATTAACGTTTCATAGTCAAAGTATGAAATATCAACGTCTAAAACAGCGCAAGCGTTTATAAAACTTTTATGGGCGTTTCGCATTGATAAAATATAAGGCTTTTTAACGTTTTTATAAACTTTGGCTAAATAAACCATCGCCTTAATTACTTGCGAAGAGCCTTCCGTAGAATAAAACGTTTTTGCGGTATTAAAAAGAATTTTTGCGTTTTCTTCGCTCTCTTTTATTATACCGTTTGCCTCGTATAAACTATCCGCCCCAACTATTTCAGTTATGTCTAAAGTTTCAAAACCTAGCAAATTTTTGCCTTTATGAGCAGGCATATGTAGGCGTATAGGTTGATTAACGGCATATTTTTTACAAAAATCACAAATCGGAGTTTTCATCTTTTAACGACCTTGCAACAGCAAGCGCTATTGCGCACTCCATTCTTTTTCTAAATAAATCACAACCATCTTTATAAACACCACAAATAGAGCCGGTTGCGTGATAAGCGTTTGCAGAACAACCTCCAGAGCAATAGAGTTTTGCCCAGCAAGTCTTACAATCTTCTCTTTTATAAACGTTACAATTTAAAAATTCTTTTTGGATTTCAAAATTATTAACGCCGTTAAAAATATCGCCTAGTTTAAACTTTTCATCGCCAACGAATTGATGGCATGGATACAAATCGCCCCACGGCGTCACCGCCATATATTCCGTGCCAGAACCGCAACCTGAAATTCTTTTATAAATACAAGGTCCGCCTTCTAAATCTAACATATAGTGATAGAAAGTGAAAGGGTCGCCTTCAAGTTCTTTTTTATGCATTAGTTCTGCTAAACGCTCGTAATCTTTTAATACGATTTTTATATCTTCATCATTAAGCCTTGACTTATCACCTTTAGAACAAACGACTGGCTCGAAACTAATTTCCTTAAAACCAAGTTCTAGCATCGTTAAAACGTCGTTTAAAAAGTCTGGGTTATGGTGAGTGAAAGTGCCGCGCATATAATAATTTTTGCCACCGCGAGCCTTTACTAGTTTTTGGAATTTAGGCACGATTTTATCGTAACTTCCGTTGCCAAGATAATCTACTCTAAACCTATCGTGAACTTCTTTTCTTCCGTCTAACGATAAAACTACGTTGCTCATTTCCTTATTGCAAAACTCTATTACTTCATCGTCGATTAACACACCGTTAGTAGTTAAGGTAAAGCGAAAATTTTTATTAAACTTCTTTTCAATTTCTCTAGCGTATGCAACGAGTTTTTTAACAACTTCAAAGTTCATTAACGGTTCGCCGCCAAAGAAGTCAACTTCCAAATTTTTTCTAGTTCCTGAATTTTCAATCAAGAAATCTAGGGCGCGTTTTCCAACTTCGAAACTCATAACCGCCCTTTCGCCTTGATATTTTCCTTGAGAGGCAAAACAGTAAGAACAGTTTAGATTGCAAGTGTGAGCAACGTGCAAGCATAGCGCTTTTATAACACCGCTAGTTTTCGCCTTTAAATCTCCAGCCATCTCGCTAAAAGTATCTATTGAGAATAGTTCGCCGTTTTCTTTTAACGCTACAATTTCTTCATAGCAATCACTAATTTCTTGCGCTGAAAAACTAGGGTTTTTTTCTAAAAGTTGGGCTATAATCTCGTTTTTAGACGTTTTTTCAAAAAGTGAAATAACTTCAAAGGCTACGTCATCAACCGCGTGAACCGCGCCTGAAGACGTATCAACAACAATATTTAAGCCTAAAAGTTTGAAAGTGTGAACCATAAATGACCTTTCTTTTTTTTGTTTTTTAGTTAGTTTTTAAGAGTTAAAAGTTTATACAAAAAATGCCGCCCCCTATGGCGACATTTACTTGTTTTAGCAAAAATTACTTGCTCGTTTTTTCGCACTTTTGGTTAGCGATGCCACAGCTTGTTTTGCAAGCAGATTGGCAAGAAGTTTGACATTCACCGCAACCGCCGGTTTTTGCGCTTTGGCAAAGAGAACGAGTTTTAATAGTTTTTACGTGTTTCACTTTTTGATCCTCCGCATATTTTTTCTATTGTGATTATATCACAAAAAGTAGCGCTAGTCAACATATTTATTTGTTTTATTATTAGTTGAACCGCAAATATTTTATTAAAAATAATCACAAAACCAGTTAAACTTGTTATATTTTAGTTTTCAACCGCATTTTCTTCTTTTGATTTAGTTTTAAAGATTTTGTCTCTAAATAAAATTACGTGCATTACGATAAGAAGAACGACTACTAAAATTAAAGTCAAGACTGGTCTTTTTGGCGCAAGGTTCGCCAAAAGCATTATTGGTAAACCAAAAACTATTGCAGGGAATTGTTGATAAACCATATTGTCGGCAACCGGAGTTTTATAGTCTGGATCAATTTCACGAAGTAAAATCATTCCAGTGCTTGCCGTTCCGGTCAACATTCCATACATTGCCAAAAACTGTTCTTCGCTATATTCCTTGAACATTTTTCTTGCAATAAAACGATTGTAAAAATAAGTTGCTACCGCGCCTACAACCGCTAAAATAAGAAGAACGAACCAATAATTTTTCAATAGGTCTAGCCTAATTACCGCAATTCCCGCTACAACCATAATATCAAAGAAGAAGTTGCCTATTCTAGTTAAGAGGAAATTGTTAGTATATTTTCTATGGATAATTTGTTTTTGGTTAAGTTTTGCAAGAATCCATCTAATGAGCGTTGCCATTAAAACGCCTATTAAGAAGTTAAAGCCGAATATTACCGCTCTCATCCCCTTTAATAGCGTGCCTAATAAAGCCATAACGCCATAAGTTAATAGATAAGCTATAACTACGAAAGCAAGTTGAATAGTTAATTTATCCATTTCGCCGTTCATAGGAATTTCGTTTGACTCTTGAATATCGTGATTAGAAAGAACTTCGATTGATTGCTCTTTGCTTTGAAACTTGCCTTTCTTTTTTAAAATATTAAGGTGAATAATTCCGCCGATTGATGCCGATAGGAAACCTAAAGCCGCCACCGTTAGCCCGAAATTCTTACCACCAACAAAACCCCAGTCGGTTTCATAGATGTTACCATAGTTAAGCGCTTGCCCGGTTCCTTGACCAAAACCGAACGGTAGCAAAATGCCTGCAACCGAGAATAGTTCTTTGACAACTAACGCTAAAAGCATTGTTATTCCCATACCAAGAAAGGCTTGAATTAGATAAGTGTTTACAGTTGTTACGCCGGTATTAAAAACTTCCGTAGCGCGCTTTTTGTTAAGTTTTTTATCAGAAGTCTTAAGAGATAGCGCAATAAAGCCTAACGCTAAAGAGTGATAGGTTAAAACTTCTAAAACGTTCATTCCGTTTCCACCGAAAAACTCTTGGTTGAACAAAAGTTCATCGGTAATAGCGGTATAAACCGACGAAATTACTAAAAGAATTAGACCTGCTAAAACTGAAGTTGGAATTAGAGAATTTCCTATAAACTTAAACGAGCGCTTAAGCATATTGGCAACGATTAAACTGATTAGTAAAACCGCAACGATGTTTATTGAGCCCCAAACGCTATAATCCCAAAAATTCGACATCTTTTGCCTCCTTGTATTTACTTCTATAATAGAAGTTTACGTATTTTACCGCATTGAAAGATTTTTCGCCTTTAAATTGAAAAATTCCGTCCTTATGGTAAACGTTTAATTTGTTTCTTCCTAAAACGCTAACGCCTGAAATATCGCTAAAAACGAAGTTATAGGCGGACTTTTTGGTTTCAACTTCAATTCTATCGCCAAAAAGATAAAGCTTTGCCTTTTTATCGATTATCTTTTTAGATTTATACAAAGTTACGCTAAAAATTTTAGCGGTGTCTTCAAAAACCGGCGCTTTGGTAAGAGTTGATAAATCAAGATTTTTTATAAACTCGGTTTGATAATTATACCAGTCGTTATAAAACTTGAAAGGAAAATCAAAGCCGACTCCTTTTAAAGTTTTGTTAGGTAAATATTCTATTTTTTTACCACATTTTTTGCACGTTATGAAATTGCCTTTAGTTTCAAACGGCGCTAAACCGCAACTTGAACAAACGTAGGCTACTCGTT
Organism: Christensenellaceae bacterium; assembly: GCA_045586885.1. GTDB lineage: Bacteria > Bacillota > Clostridia > Christensenellales > Borkfalkiaceae > UBA4636. The sequence continues at coordinate 797 of JAZNBE010000043.1, read as the reverse complement.
CTAAATGCTCGGCAAGGTTTTTACCTTCGTAACTTCCTTCGATTTTGGTTTCGTCAACGTAAAGTTCTTTTTTGATTAGTTCAAAAAGTTCATCGTTTGACATATTCTTAAAGTCTTCATACTCTAACACCTTAGAAACGTAAGACTTCATCTTGCCTTTTCTAGTTTTATCTGCCCAACGTGGTAAAACTCCGTAACCGCCTTCAATTTTATAAAACGCAATAGGAAGTTTTAGTATTTTAGCAAGACCGGTAATAGAATCTTTCATGTATTCCGTTTTTCCGCTATAAGTTCTATTGCCTTCAGGAGCAACCGCAATAGACGAACCTTCTTTTACGGCTTGTATTGCGTTACGCACTGCAGAAAGGTCGCTCTGTTGTTTTTTGATAGGTATTGGCCCAACCGCAAAACGCAAAAGTTTTGAGATAAAACCGTTTGAAAAGATATCTTCACTAGCGATAAAACTTACGTGCCTGCCAAAAGATATACAAACGAAAAACTGGTCGAAACCCGTTTGATGATTTAATAAAATAAGATATTGCCTTTTCTTGCCCTCCTTAAATTTAGTTGGCGAAAAGTGATATTTTATTTTGGTATGTAAATGAAAAAACGGTAAAACTATGGCGACTATTATTTTATGCCTTAATTTATTCCATTTTTTCTTAGTCTTTTTTTCCATAAAACGTTCCTTATTCCTTTGAAACAATATAACTCTCAAAAATTAAAATTACGTTAAATCTCTAAAGTTAGGGAGTCTAAGCATAAACTTAAACACCTTATTATTATAACTTATTTTT
>JAZNBE010000042.1:0-5917 GCA_045586885.1 Christensenellaceae bacterium | reverse complement strand
GGTAAAGCCGAAGTTCGTGAAACCTTTAAAATCTCTGGTGTTGGTATGGTTGCAGGATGCCACGTTACCGACGGTAAAATTGTTCGTAACGCAAAACTCCGTATCTACCGTAACGACGTTATGATTTGTGAAGGTAACGTAAAACAACTTAAACGCTTTAAAGACGAAGTTAAGGAAGTTAACCAAGGCTATGAATGCGGTATTTCAATCGAAGGATTTAACGATATTAAAGTTGGCGACTTCATCGAATGTTATATCGTAGAAGAGAAAAAGGACTAAAATGAAAGAAAAACGAGAAAAAAGGCTTGAAAAGGAATTTCAAAAAATTATTTATGAAATCATCACGTTAAGGCTCAAAAACCCTGAAATTACCGAGATGTTTTCAATATCTTCAGTAGAAGTTACTAGCGATTTAGAAAACGCGAACGTTTACGTTAGCGTTTTTTCGCCAAATAAATCGTTAAAAGAAAGAACCTTTTCTGCAATTCAATCGTCTAGCGGAGAAATTAGAAAATTTTTATCTAGAGAAATGAGAATTAGGACCGTTCCAAAACTTCATTTCTTTGAAGATACTTCCGCTGAATACGGCGAGAAAATTGATAAAATTATTAGTAGTTTTACTTATGGAGAAAACAATGACGATAATTGAAATCGCAAATAAAATAAAACTATTAAAAAGCGCATTGATATTTTGCCACCAAAATCCCGACGGCGACACTTTATCGTGCGCTTTTTCTTTACAATACGCATTAAAAAAACTTGGAATTGAAAGTGATATTATTTGCCCAGACCAAGTTCCTGATAAGTTTTTAAAAACTGGAGCGTATTCTAAAGTTTTACAAACCACTAACAAAAGTTACGACGGCTATATTGCAGTTGACTGTGCAAGCGAAACGCAAGTAGGTTTGCCTTATGAAATTTTCGCAAGGCAAAACAAAACTTTTTGCATCGACCACCATATTACGAACTCAAAATATGCAAAAAATTATTACGTTAGAGACTGCGCCGCTTGCACGATGATAATTGCCGAAGTTATTGAGGCTCTTGGCGTTCAAATGGATAAAACTATCGCAACTTATTGTTATCTTGGGCTTATGACCGATACTGGCAATTTTGCTCATTCAAACACCGATAAAGAGGCGTTTAATTTTGCTTCAAAGTGTATGAGTTTTGGTATCGACACCGTTTCGATTTATAATTCGATGTATAAGGCAAATCCAAAGAATTGGCTTCATATGCACGCGGAAATTATGTCTAAAGCAAGGTTTTTCCACGATAATAAGATGGCGCTAGTGGTTATAACGCAAGAAATGCTTAAAAAATACGGCTTAAATAAATCGCATACGGACGGAACTTGCGAATTTTTAATGCAAGTTGAAAGCGTTGACGTTGGCGTTTCGGTTTTCGAACACGCACCTAATTGCTATAAATTAAGTTTAAGAAGTAAAAAATCAAGCGCTAAAGAAATTGCTCAAGTTTACGGCGGTGGTGGGCACGAAAAGGCGGCAGGTCTTACTATTCACGGCTATTTAGAAGACGTAATCGATAAAATATCATTTACCGTTGGGAATTATTTAGAATGCTAGGCTTTATAAATTTTGATAAAAAAGTTGGCGATACTTCTTGTTTTTTAGTTAATAAAGTTAAGAAAAAATTAAAAGTAAAATGCGGTCATATGGGCACTTTAGACCCACTTGCATCAGGTGTTTTACCAGTAGGAATAGGTCAAGCGACAAGGCTTTTTGATTATCTTTTAAACAAAGAAAAAACCTATATTGCAACCTTTGATTTTTCTCACGATACCTTAACTTTAGATAACGAAGGCGAACCGCTAAACTTTACAAAAGTTTTACCGACCAAACAAGATATTTTAAGCGTAATTCCTAAGTTTATAGGCGAAATTCCGCAAATCCCACCCGTTTTTTCGGCAAAATGCGTAAATGGTAGTAGAAGTTATAAACTAGCAAGACAGGGCGTTTCGGTTGAATTAGAACCTAAAAACGTAACGATTAACGGTATTGAACTTTTAGAGCAAATAAACGAGAGTTCGTTTAAGTTTAAGATTGATTGCAAGGGCGGAACTTATATTCGTTCAATCGCGCGTGATATTGCAACAAGTGTAAACGCTTTTGCTACTATGACGAGTTTAGATAGAATAAAAAGCGGTTTTTTTACTAAAGAAAATGCAATTTCTTTGGAAGAATTTTTAGATAAAGAAAACGTTGATGATTTATTGATAATGCCAGATAAAGTGCTAGATTTTGCACCGCTTAAACTTAGCGAATTAGAGTTTAAAAGGGTTCTAGACGGGCTTTACGACGAGTTTGAAGTTGAGAACGGAATTTATAAGGTTTATAACGTTCAAACGTTCGTAGGCGTTGGCGAAGTTACTAACAAAATTTTGAAGATGAAAACTTACGTAAGGGATTTATGAAAATAAGCGAAATTTTTGAGAAAACTTCAAATAAATGCATTATTTGTTTAGGTCGGTTCGATGGTTTACACCTTGGGCATTTAGACCTAATAAATAAAGCAAAAAGCCTTAAAGAAAATTATTTTATCGATGCGGAAATTGCAATTTTTTCTATTTTACCCAAAGGCGAAAACAATGCGATTTTCTCAAGTCAAGAAACATATTATAAGGCTAAAAATTTAGGTGTTGACTTAGTTATTTACGCCGAGCCTAAAAAAGAGTTTTTCGAAATTTCGGCAACTGATTTTTTAGCATTATTAATAGAAAATTTTAATCCTATTTGCATAATTTGTGGTGAAGATTATCGTTTTGGTTTTAATAGAGTTGGAACAATAAAAACGCTTAATGAGTTTTGTGAATTCAACGATATTTTATTAGAGATTGTTCCTATAAAAAAAGTCAACGGTGAGAAAATTTCTTCAACGAAAATAAGGTCGCTTTTAATAGATGGCAAAATTAATTTAGCAAACGAATTATTAGGCGAAAATTATTTTGTTTTAGGAAAAGTTGAAAAAGGTCGTGGACTTGGTAAAAAATTAAATTTTCCAACTGCTAACGTAAAAATTTCAAGTGAAAAAGTAACGCTAAAACACGGCGTTTACGAAACTAAAACTAAAATTGATAATAAAGTTTATAAAAGCGTTTCAAATTTTGGCGCAGCGAAAACTTTTGGTTGTGAAAAAATCTTGTTAGAAACTCATATTTTGGGTTTCTCAGGCAATATTTACGGAAAAGAAATTGTTGTTGAATTCGTTCGTTTTTTAAGAGAAAACATTAAATTTTCTTCAAAAGAAGAACTATGCGAGCAAGTTAAAAAGGACGTTGAGAGTGTATTATGATTAAGTTTGGTCCAAGTGGCGCGCCTATTAGGTTTTATGACGAAGGTTTTTCTTCTACCGAGCAAATGCCGAAATGGTTAAAAGAAAACGGTCTTGATTGTTTCGAATATTCTTTTGGTAGGGGCGTAAATTTATCTTCACAAAAAGCGCAATCAATAGGTAAAGCGTTTTTAGAAGAAGGGGTTGAAATAAGCGTTCACGCGCCGTATTTTATTAATTTAGCAACGCCTGACGAACAAAAATGCATAAATTCTTTCGGTTATATAACCGATTCTGCTATAAAAGGCAAAATGATGGGCGCAAATAGGTTAGTTTTTCATCCTGCAAGCCAAGGTAAAGAAGAAAGAGCCGTTGCTTTTTCAAGAACTTTAGATAGAATAAAAATTTTAGCCGATATTATTTACGAAGGCGGTTTAGAAGATATTAAATTTTGCCCTGAAACTATGGGAAAAATTGCTCAAATAGGAACGCTTGAAGAAGTGGTCGAATTTTGCAAAGTTGCGCCGTTCTATTATCCGTGCGTTGACTTTGGTCATCTTAACGCTAGAGAACAAGGAAGTTTAAAAACGGCTAGTGATTATATTTCTCGTATTGAATATATGATAGAGCATTTAGGCTTTGAAAAAGTCAATAATATGCACGTTCATTTTTCAAAAATTCAATATACTGCAAAGGGGGAGTTAAAGCATTTAACCTTTGAAGATACTGAGTTTGGTCCTTCGTTTGAGCCGTTTATCGAAGCAATTACTACTATGAAATTAACGCCTTATATTTTAAGCGAATCAAACGGCACTCAAGCCGACGACGCCTTTCAAATGAAAAAATATTACAACTTGATAAATAAATGAAAAAGTGTGCATTTCATCTTTCAAAAAGGTAAGATGCACACTTTTTTTGTGAAAAATAGAAAAAGTAAACTAAAAAACACAACATACTGTATTTTTGTTGACAATATTCGCAAAAAATGTTAACTTGATATAGCCAAACAAACTAAATAATGCGGGAGAAGATACTTTTTTTCTTTTTTAAGGGTTAATTATGCCCTTTTTTTGTCATACTACTAACACTGAATTTGAAAAAAGCAAATTCCAAACAGTAGTATGGTTTAAGTATCTTTTCTGGGAGGTTTGTTTGGCGACAATCGGAGTTTGCTTTTTATGCGCTGACTTCGGTTGGCGCATTTTTTTATTTTTTGGAGGTTTTTTATGATTACAGAAAGAGCGAAACAAGTAACGTTGGTGATTTTAACGTTTTTGATGGCTATGTTTCTTTCTATAGGCGTTCTTGGATTTAGAACATCTAACGCAACGGCTGAAACTAACAGTTCAAGTAACTTTAGTTCAACAAAATCTAGTTCATCAAGCGTTTCTTCTACTAGTTTGAGTTCAAACTCATTAAGTAGTTTTTACTCAAATAATTCTTCTATTTACGATGGTAGAAATTCCAAAGTAAAGCGTAATGGTTTAACATTTACGCTGTTGAAAGATCATACATATGAGGTTACTTCTTTTGACAACACTTACGAAACAGTCTTTATTCCTGAAGAAGTTAATGGGATTAAGGTAACTTCCATTGGCGAAAATTCTTTTAATGGCTGTGATGTGGTTCGTAATGTAGAATTACCTAATAGTTTAATTTCAATTGGAGATAATGCCTTTAGAAATTGTTTATTTTTAGGCGGTATAATAATACCAAACAGCGTTACATCAATTGGTTCTGATGCGTTCAATGGTTGCACCTGGTTAATGAGTGTAACTATAGGAAACGGTGTGATTTCAATTGGTAGCGGGGTGTTCTGGAATTGCGATAAATTGTCAAGTGTTACAATACCAAACAGCATAACTTCAATTGGTTCTGATGCGTTCACTGGTTGCAAACAACTTAAATATAACGAGTATAATAACGCATACTATTTAGGGAATGAAGAGAATCGTTATGTTGTTTTAGTAAAAGCAAAATCAACTTCTATCGCTTCTTGTGAGATAAATGAAAATACAAAAGTTGTTTACAGTAAAGCGTTCTATAATTGTAGTAGTTTAACTAGTATAGAAATCACAAATAGAGTAGCATTGATTGGTTCTTCTGCGTTCTATAATTGTAGTAGTTTAACAAACATAGAAATACCAGACAGTGTTACATCGATTGGTGAAGATGCGTTCCATGGTTGTAGTCGTTTAACAAGCATAGAAATACCAGACAGTGTTACATCGATTGGTCGTTATGCGTTCCAATATTGTTCTTCATTAGCAAGTGTAACAATTCCAGATAGTGTGACTTACATTGGTCCTTGGGCGTTTTCTAATTGCGGTTTGATTAAATATAATGAGTATGATAACGCATGCTATTTAGGTAATCAAGAGAATCCTTATGTTGTTTTAATTAAAGTAAATTCAACTTCCATCACTTCTTGTGAGATTAATGCAAACACAAAGATTATTTATTCTTCTGCGTTCAAAGATTGTAGTGCTGAAATTTTATGGGGAGATAATCCTACAATTCCAACGATTGGTGATTATGCGTTCTATGGTTATACTGGATCAAGCATAGAAATACCGAGTAGTGTAACATCAATTGGTGAGAGTGCGTTTGATTGTTGTAGTAGTTT
>JAZNBE010000041.1:0-44497 GCA_045586885.1 Christensenellaceae bacterium | reverse complement strand
TAATATTTTAGTATTTTAACCGCCTATTAACCTAAAGTCAAGCATTTTTTATTAAACTAGAAAAATTAAAGGCAAATTTATTTTATTTTTAATAAAATAATTAAAAAATATTAAATTTTTAGTATTAAATATTCAAAATTCGGTCATTTGCTCGTTTGCGCATATTATCGTAAATCAATTTGAGATTTTTACAAAATTTGGCATAAATTCAAGCGTTTTTAAAAAAATCAAAGAAAAACACGCCGAAGTGGCGTGTTAAATAATTAGTGTTTTTCCTAAATTAAAATATTCAATTTTTTCTTTCAAAACGTCCTTAAAAACAAAAAACGCTTGATCTCCGGTGCAGTGGCAAGTGAAAAACTTTGCGTTAGTTTCTAAAAGATTATGAGAGAGTTCTTTTAATTCTTCAACTTCTCTTTGAGAATATTCTTCTTTTACGGTATGAAAACCGCCTATAACGAAATTAGGAAATTTTCCAAACCTTAACTTTACTTCATTTATTATATTCATAACGCCCATATGAGCGCACCCACAAATTAAAACGAGATTATCATTTTCTCTAATTACAAGGCTTTGTTCGTGCGAAAAATCGTCGTTAATGAAGTTATTGCCCACCTTTTTGAATAATTTGCAGTTTGAAAATGAAAGTTGTTTTTCGTAATTTTCAGGCGAAATAACAAACAAATTCTCATCAATTTCTTGAAAACTTTCGCAAAGTATCTTATCGCTAAAATCTAATTTTTCATCAATTCCTATAAACTTTAAGCCATCGTTTTTTCGGCTATACGGCAAAACGTTATAGTTCTTAGAAATAAACTTTTTAGCAGTTTTATTAGCCCTATCAAAACAAGTTAAACCGCCGGCGTGGTCATAGTGAGAGTGGCTTAAAACAAAAATATCAACCTTATCTAAATTTATTCCAAGCGTTTTTGCGTTTTTTAAAAAAGCGTCGCTTGAACCTGTGTCAAACAAAATCTTTCTATTTTTCGTTTCAATATAAATCGAAAGCCCATGCTCGTTAATAAGCGGGCTTTCGCATTTTTTATCGTCAACTATTAAAACTACTTTCATCATTGACCAACTATTATCCTTTTTAATGCCTTTAACATTCTAAAAATAAAATACATAGGCACCATAACTATACTTATTATGAAAATATAAATTGCGCCGAAAATTTGTTGAAAATCGTTCTTCCAGGTTTTTAGATTTTCTAAATTATAACAAATTATCATCAAAACGATGAATACTCCCAAAAGGCAAGCAAACGTAATCCAAAGACCGTCGCTTAAATTGTTTATCTCGTTTTTCTTAATTGATTTAAACGAAACGAAATTATCTTCCGTAAAGAAAACTTCGCTATAATCTGCGGTATAAACTAAGCGCATTTCACCCCTTAACAGCGACTGGCTATGAATATCGTAAATATCGGCTTGGTAAAGGTTTTTGTTTGTCGTGTGATTAGTTATCTCTCCGGAATATTCAAAAACACTTCCACCTATTATAAGATTTGTGTCACTAGGGCGTAAATTCTCGCTATCTAATTGACTTAAAGGAATAAAGTTTGACGGAAGTTTTTTAAACGTGTAAAGGTAAAGCGCAACTTCTTCTTTAGAATAATACGCTTTATCTTCTTCAACGGAAATTCTAAACCCAACCGCAAAAATAACCGTTGCGATAACGACTATAAGATATAACGCAATTAGCGTTTTTCCTAATTTAGTTCCCTCTTTCATAATAAATAACGCAACTTAGCGTAGTTATATTTTACCATATTTTTTCACAAAAGCAACACAATTAAAACATTTTTTTGCAAAAATGATAAAAAAGCAAGCGTTTTTTGCTTGCTTTTGGGTATTTTTTCTTAATTTTTCCTTTTTTTGGAAAGATTTTTTAACTTAGCCAATTGTTTTTCAGTCTTTTATCGCTTTTTGTTGAAAAAACAATAAAAATTTACTTATTTTGACTAAAAAGTGTGGCTATAGGTCGATTAAACGCGTTTTTTAAATTTTTTCAATTAAAAAACTAACGGGTCTAAAACCGTCGTTGCAAGAAATGATTGCTTGGTTTTCGTTCTTCATCCAACCGCTGAAAAAATCTTTTGCACCGTAAGTTAATGCAAAAACGTAAGGAAAAAGATTTTGCCATGCGCTTTCGCAAAAACCTTGCGGAATTTTTGCATCCGTTGAAATAAAAGTCATCCCCTCTTGCATATCGCAATGGTTTTTTATAGGTTTTTCATATTTTTCAATTAGGTCGGTATGCTCGACCTTTTTTATTACCGTAATTTTGCAACTATTCATAATCCACTACCTTTATTTATTATTTAGTATTTTCAAATTACTAAATTTGAACTAACGCTTGCAAAGCAAAACTAAACTCTCAACTTGGGTCATAAGACCAAGAGGTATAAAAATCGGTCAACAACGGGGTGGAAACTCCAAAAGGTATATTTTACTGTTGCTTTTCCCATTCTTTGTGTGCTAAAAACCACTTTTCACTATGAGCTCCTAAGGCTCCGATCTGTCTTGGATGTGCAAGCGGAAGTACCTTAATTTTCTTCCCGTTTATAACAACCTCGGTCTTTGTTCCGTAGCCGTACATACCCACATATTCGCCAAGTGTCGAATACGGAATATCTGCCACCTTCTTGAGGAATTGAGCAATCGGAATATCTCCGAGCAATACGAGTATTTCTGCCTCGGACTGCATAAGTTCATCGGTGATCTCAAGGCTTCTCGCTTTGTCGCAAAATGCAGAGGGGCGAGCTGGTATCGTCACGGGATTCAAGTGGTATTCTTCGATTAAAGGGTTGTATTTTTCTTTGATTGCTTTCGCTTGACTTGGATTGATTCGAGTCTCTGGTAGGCAGTCACATAGCCACGCACCGGCACGAGTAAAGCCAAGCGGTGCAAGGATGTTATCGTCCAACACCTTTGCTGATGGTCCATTGAGCTGCTTGCCCGCAGGTTCGAGGTATCCGAGTTCTTTGGGGATGTTTATTTGTCCAATAATCGCTCTTGCTTCGTCTTCGTTACCGTCCCAAAATATTCTCGGTTCGCTTGCCACAGCAAGTGCTTGACATACGACTTGACCGTCTTTCTTCCATCTTGCGTGGACTGCACTCGCATAGACTCCAAGCACAAATATTTTTTTTGGTGATTTATCTTCTTGCACCAATGGGTGCAGTTCTTGTCCAAATGGAAAATAATAAGGCATAATGTTCTCCTTCTTCTTCGATATGTTATACAAAACTGCTGTATTTTGAATTTTTGACCATAGGTTACAAATCACATTTGTCCCTAGGCATTTTCCTTTGCGGTGGTGATGGATGCGATGAGTTTCCTACGAATAGCACCGCATTTATTCGCAAGTGTTTTGTATGTACTTTCGTCCATCGCCCCCACTTTAAAAAGAATTTCAAGCCAATAGTCGGTTTCGTAACACTCTTTGAGTGCAATTTCAAGTTTGTTAACAAAGTCAGCCGTGCTTTGTGCGTACTTTGCTTCATAACTGTTAGCACCTATAGACGAACAGCAGCGCAAAAGTTGGTTGATAAAAACGGATCTGCCTTTGATGTTGTCGCAAATGGCAGTGGTTTCTATGGTAAGTTCAACTGCAAGTTCTTTGATAGTTTTGTTCATAATATTTACCTCTTTTAAGTTCGCTTCCCTCACGCGATATGCTCGGCAAAGCCGAGCGCGATATTATCAAATATGATAGCGATATTGTTCCGCCTTGCAAAACAGCGATATGTTCTCCTACGGCGAACGTGGTTGAAAGTACGCGAATATAAATCCCCGCGACCTTGCGCACGCAGTGCGCTCACATCCGCAAAGCGGATATATCGCGCCAAAGGCATATCGCACGCAACTTGCGTATATCGCAAATCCGCAAGGATTTATATCGCTTTAGTTTGTCTTGCGTTCAAGACAAACTAAACTTTCCACATGTTTGGTTTGACAAAACATGTCATAGATGCCGACAAATTTTATTTCGTAATTTGGCAAAAAGTCTGCCGATAGGTTGATTAACTGACCATTTTCATATTTTAGAGAGCCAATTAAAACCCCAATATCTCTAGCAAGAGTTTGCGGACTACAAGAAATATATGCTATTTGCTTTGGCATTACTTCTAGAGTTTTTTCTAAAATTTTATAGTCAACGCCTTTTCTAGGCGGATCGAAAACCAACAATGAATTTTCGTTAAAATTTTCAACTTCTTCTAAAAGTTTTGGAAGCGCAGTTTCGCACGGCGAACAAATAAACTCTACGTTATCTAACTCGTTATTTATAGCAAGATTTTTAGCAGAATCTACCGCTTCTTCAATAATTTCAATACCGACTGCTGTTTTTGCCTTTTTCGCTAGCATTGCAGTTAGCACGCCCGCTCCGCTATACGCATCAATAACGGTAGTCGATTTATCAACTTTAGTTTTTTCAATTAAGTCGCTGTAAATTTCTCTCTTTACTAGAGTATTTACTTGGAAGAAGGAATTTGGACCTATTTCATATTTAATTTCAAACTCTTCAATGCTTATTTTTTCTTTGCCATAAAGCAAAATAAACTCTTTGCCTAAAACTACGTTATTATCTTCTTCATTTACGTTAAGATAAAGCGAAACGTTCTTAAATTCTGCAATAAGTCTGGCTATAAGCCCATTAACGCCAAAAATTTTTCTAGCGTTTGCAACCACTACAACTATTAATTCGCCGTTAATTTCTCTAACGACTAAATGTTTTAACTTGCCTTTCTTAGTTTTTTCACTGTAGCAAGAAATACCGTTATACTTTATGTAATTCCTAAAAATTTCAATAATTTTATCAACCCATTTAGGTTGAATTGCGCAAGAATTTACGTCGATAACGTCGTGACTATTTTCTCTAAAAAAGCCAAGTTTCTTTTGACCGTTTTCGTCTCGAATAGGTAGTTGAAGTTTGTTTCTATATTCATACTCTTTTGGCGATTTAAAAGCCTTATCTACGTTTACTTTTATTCCTGCAATTTTTTGGAAACAGCCTTTAACTATTTCTTCTTTTAATTTAATTTGCTCGTTATATTCAAGGTGTTGAAGTTGGCAACCGCCACACTTATAAAAGTAAGGGCATTTTGGCTCAACCCTATCTTTAGACGGTTCTATTACGCCTTGAAGTTTACCAAAGGCAACGTTTCCCTTTACCTTTAGCACCTTAAATTCTATTTTTTCGCAAGGTAAACTAAATGGCACAAACACCGTTGTGCCATCTACGTGCAATATTCCTTCGCCGTTATAGCCTAAACTATCAACGGTTGCTGTCAAAACTTCGTTCTTTTGCATAACTATAATTTTAATCGTTCAATAAGTTTATTCGTTTGAATTTGAAAATATCTCATACAATAATCAAACGGTATAAAAATAACAGCGCCTCCTATTATCATAATAGGAAGAATATAATCTTTAATAAACTGGTTATCGCCAAGAGCGATAGTGGTTAGGTAGTAGGTTGCTAAAATTGCGCCTATAAACCAAACGCCTTTCAAAATTAGGGCAATTATTTTATTTATCTTTTTATCTTCAAGAAACGCCCTAACTATAGGGTATGGGCCAAAGAAGATTGCAAACGGCAAAATTGCCTCGTATCTAAAGGAAGATAAAAGAAGTGATAATAAAAGCGATGCAATATACGATAAAACCGCGCTAAGATACGATTTTTTCGCAAGCGGTATCATAAGCACAACTCCGGCTAAAAACGCGCCGGATAAGGCAAACACCGTCATGAACTCGCCCACTACTAATAAAATTACGCAAATAGCAGTTATCAACGAAGATAACGCTATTAACTTACTTTTTTTCATCTTTTTAGTGGCAACAACCGTTGCAGAAACAGTTTAAGCAAATATTACAAATTGCTAAACGGCAACAATAATCAAAGCAACCGTCTCCACCCATTTGAGGTTCTTCGCTTTGCGATGAATAAGTTCTTTGCCCACCAGTCGTTGAAGATTGATTCCACTCACCAGACTGCGCTTGGTTTGAGTTGATTTTATTAACAAGGCGGTCATAGGTTGTTTTATACTTTTCGTTGCTACCATCCATAGACATAGCAATTTCAAGTTGTTTTTTGCTTTCGTTAGCCCAACCCTTTTGATAGAAAACAACGGCTTGCATATAGTGCCATTCTGCAGTTCTAGTGTTAAAGCCATCTAGAATTTCTTGAGCCTTTTTTAAATCGCCGTTCTTAATAGCGTTGTCGATTTCAGCAAAATTGCTAGTTTCATCCCCACTATTTTGTTCTTTGCGATAGGTCATAATCTCTTCATACGCTCTATCAATTTCGGTAAGATTTTTAGCGGCTTGGTTTCCCTTTTCGCCGTCTAAAAATCTATCTTCCATATACTTTGCGCGTAAAGTTCTATACGCCTGTTTAATTTCAGTATCGGTCGAATTTTCATTTACGCCTAAAATTTTGTAATTATTTTTCATTTTTCATTATTTTTCCCACAATTTTATTAAAACTTGAAGGAATACCCCTTAATAATATGTTCTTTATTAAATCGCTATTAAACTTAAATTTAATATTTGCCAAATTTTCACTAATTCCGTTAAAAATATCGTTAAAAATAAAGCAAATTTCATCGCCGTTTTTCTCCAGCAGTTCTTTAGCGCTTTTCTCTTTATAACTTACGTAAAACACGTTATATTCTTTTTTCTTTACGTCTTTATCGTAATCGTCTAAAGCGTCGGCTAAATAAATCCATTTACCTACGTAATAAAAAAGTTTGTCCGTTTTTTCGGTTGCAAATTCACCGAATACGTTTTTAGAAATTTCGGAAAGCATTACCGAAAACGGATGACTAACCATATCAACGCTAGCAGTTTGATTTTTCTCTAGTTCCGTTAATTCTTGATATCTTTCTTTAACTATTTTGTCAACTTCAGGAAACTTTTTTACCGCCCTTTTATAGCCTTTATTTAAAACCGCGCTTTTAAACTTTCCTTTGCCACTATCGTAAACGTCGTCCATAACTTTATTCTTGGCTAAAATAACGTTTATTGCGGCTAATTTCTCAGTTAAAGCATCTCTTGATGCAATGGGGCGTTTCTTTATAGGATGAATAACGCAACGCTCTTTTTTAATGGCAACGTCTTCTCCCATAAGATTATGCGCAAAACAAGATAGAAAAGCAATATCGTAAGTCAAAGTAAACCTAGCCACTTGCCCCGAGCAAGAGCCTATGGCTTTACATACTCCGCAATATAAACTTTTATAGAGCGTATCGTCTTTCATATAAAGATACGGCTCATCTACCTTAATATAACCAAACATTTCTCGCTAAAATAAATAAAAACTCAAATAACGGGCTTATAGCCCCTCTTTTTTTAAATTTGCAACAAGCCTATTTTCTTATAAACCTTACGCATCATCTTAAACGCAAGCCTTTCTGCTTGTTCTTTTCCGTTTTTCAAAACTTCGAAAAGATAGTCTTTGTTTGCTAAAAGTTCGTTCTTTTTATCGGTTATAGGCTTTAATCTTTCGGCAACGGCTTCGCCAACTTTTAATTTGAAATCACCATAGCCTTTTCCTTCGAACTCACTTTCCGCTTGCTCTATAGTCTTTCCACTAAACAATGAATATATAGTCAAAAGATTTGAAATACCCGGCTTGTTTTCTTCATCGTAGCGAATTTCGTTATCGCTATCGGTAACGGCGCGTTTGAACTTACGAATAATATCGTCGCTAGAATCGTTCATAGAAATAAACGCGTTGACGTTTTCATCGCTTTTAGACATCTTCTTTAAAGGTTCTTGCAAACTCATAATCTTTGCGCCTTGCTTTGGAATTAAAGGCTCTGGAACTGTAAAGGTTGGACTATAACGAGAATTAAACCTTATAGCTAAATCTCTAGCAATTTCAAGATGTTGTTTTTGGTCTGCACCGATAGGAACTAAATCCGTTCCGTAAAGCAAAATATCCGCCGCCATTAAAACAGGGTAATCCATAAGCCCCATATTAACGTTTTCGGCATGCCTAGAAGATTTATCCTTAAACTGCGTCATTCTTTGCATTTCGCCAGCGTAGGTTATAGTATTTAACACCCAAGTAAGTTCGGCGTGTTGCGGAACGTGAGATTGAGCAAACACGATGCATTTATTAGGGTCTATTCCACAAGCAAGATAGAGAGCCAAAAGTTCTAAAGTTCTCGCTCTTAAAACTGCAGGGTCTTGCTTTACCGTTAAAGTATGAAGGTCGGCAATAGAATAGATGCAATTATAGTCGTATTGAAAGTCAACCCAGTTTTTGATAGCGCCAACGAAATTACCTATAGTTGGAACACCGCTTGGTTGAACGGCGCTAAACATCGTTTTACTCATTTTTATCTCCAAGTTTTAGTTAAATTATTATAATTGCAAGCGTTTTAAAAAAAACTTGCTTGCGTTTTCTTCAATTAAAACGGTAGGCTTTTGCGCCTACCGAATTTTTTTAATGTTATTAGCAAACGAATTCCTGCGCGAACATAGGAAGTTGGCTCTTCTCTTTACTTACGGTAAGTATTGCCTTAATTCCGTAAACTTTTTCGACTTTTTGAAGTTCTTTTAAGAAATCTTCAATATCGGAATCGTCCGTGCCGATAATTCTTGATAAGCCGTCAATGAATAAATATTCAATATCTGCATTACCTGCCATCAAGCCTTTAATAAAGCCGATGAAACAACATTTACAATTAACGTCAAACTCTTTAGAGTTAAGAACTCTAATATTAAAGTTTAAACGAGTGTCAAGCTTGTTATCAGTAATAAAAACAACGTCGCCTTTAGCGCAATCTGTAGATTTGTTTACTTCTTCAAGTATTATTTTAGTTTTGCCGGTGCCCTTAGGGCCACAAATCAAACGAATCATTATTTACCTCCGTAGCCGTTTGTTTTTTCTTACATATATAATAACTTATTTTTATGTAATTTTCAATAGTTTTTTAAAAATTTTTATTTTTTTTATTGAGTTTACCAAATAGTTATTAAATTTTAATCTTCTATTAATATTAAACTAATTTTTTTACCAAATTATAACCGTTTTTAACAATTATTTGAGTTTTGATAGGAATTTTTTAAGTCTTTCAAAGCCTTTTACTATATCGGTTTCGGAAACGGCGTAAGATAGCCTTACTGAATTATCGTCGCCAAAAGGTAAACAAGGAATAAGCGCAACGCCCTCGTCAAGTAGCGCTTCGGCAAAATCTAAACTTCCGTTTATTACCTTGTCGCCATATTTTTTGCCGTAATATGCCGAAACGTTAATCATAAGATAGAACGCGCCTTGCGGTTCGATATAAGTAGTGTTTGGCAAGCCTTTAACAAACTCAATCATTAAAAGTCTACGAGCGGCAAAAATCTTTTTTGAATCATAGCAGAATTGGTCGCCTTCAAGAAGAGCCTTAACGGACGCAAATTGCGAAATTGAGCAAGGGTTTGCGGTAGTGTGGCTTTGAACGTTCGCGATTGCTTTAGCGCAATCCTTTTCACATGCAAGGTAACCAATTCGCCACCCCGTCATTGCGTATGACTTACTCATACCGTTAATAACGATAGTTCTTTTCTTAATTTCATCCCCAAGCGATGCGATTGAAACAAACTCTACTTCATAGCAAAGTTTTTCGTAAATTTCATCGGAAATTACGTAAATATCGTTCTTAACGCAAACTTCCGCAATGCCAATGAGTTCTTCTTTAGTATAAACTGCGCCGGTTGGATTGTTTGGACTATTGATAATAACGCATTTAGTTTTTGGCGTTATTGCTTTTTCTAAAAGTTCTTTAGTAATTTTATGCCCAACTTCTCTAGTATCAACGATAACCGCTTTTCCTCCAACAAGTTTAACTTGTTCAGGATAAGTCAACCAATATGGAGCAGGAATAATAACTTCGTCGCCTTCGTCAACTAACGCTAAAAGCGCGTGATAAAGAGAACTCTTAGCACCTGATGATATAACGATATTTTCAGGTTGGTAAGTTAAGCCGTTATCTTTTTGAAGTTTTTCGCAAATAGCCTTCTTTAATTCAAGCGTGCCAGATGCTGGAGTATATTTAGTTACGCCTTTATCAAGAGCGAGTTTCGCCTCGTCTTTAATAAATTCCGGCGTATCGAAATCAGGCTCGCCAGCGGTAAATGCTACGATTGATTTGCCTTCTTTTTTTAATTCCTTTGCCTTAGCGGAAATTGCTAAGGTCATTGATGCGGGTATGCTTAAAGATAATTTAGATAATCTCATAAAAATTTCTCCGTAAAAAATGTAAAAAATGCGTCTATAGGTCGATTAACTGAAAGTTTAGTCTTGCTCGCCGATAAGTTTTGCCTCTCTATCGGCAATTTGCAACGCTTCTACCATTTCGTCAATATCGCCCATAATGAACTCCTCTAGGTTATACATAGTTTTGTTAATTCTATGATCAGTTACCCTTCCTTGTGGGAAGTTATAGGTTCTAATTCTTTCAGACCTATCGCCCGTTCCAACCTGATTTTTTCTATTCTCTGAATACTCGCTTTGATATTGCGAATTATAATAATCAAAGAGACGGCTCTTCATAACCTTCATAGCCTTTTCTCTATTTTTGATTTGAGAACGCTCGTCTTGACAGTTTACTACGATACCAGTTGGAATATGCACCATTCTAATGCAAGATTCCGTTTTGTTTACGTGTTGACCGCCAGCGCCTGAACTTCTACAAGTTTCAATTATTAAATCTTTTTCATCAATATGAACTTCAATATCTTCAGCCTCAGGTAAAACGGCAACGGTTGCGGTTGAAGTGTGAATTCTACCTTGAGACTCCGTCTCAGGCACTCTTTGAACTCTATGAACGCCACTTTCGAATTTCAATTTAGAATAACAACCCTTACCAGATACTGAGAACACAACTTCTTTAATTCCGCCTATTTCAGTTTCATTAGAGTCAATCTCTTCGGTTTTGAAACGATTTTTTTCAGCATATTTAACGTACATTCTATATAGTTCGTATGCGAAAAGCGCCGCTTCTTCGCCACCTGCGCCAGCTCTAATTTCTAAAATTACGTTCTTATCATCGTTAGGGTCTTTTGGGATTAATAAAATTTTGAGTTCTTCGTGAATTTGTTCAAGTTTTTTCTTGCACTCACGAATTTCTTCTTCCAAAAGTTCTTTCATTTCTTTATCGGTTTCAATGGCAACTAATTCTTCCGCAGAATTTTTATCGTTTAAAACCTTTTTATATTCTTGATACTTAAGAACGGTTTCTTCCATATCGGCACGCTCTTTAGCGTAAGCCTTCCACTCGTCCATATTAGCAAGAACTTTAGGGTCGGCGGTTAACTCGGTTAAAGTTTCAAACCGCTTTTCTATTGCTTCTAATTTTTGTAGCATATTATTTTACCGCCTTTATTATCCTATCAATTCCGTTTATATCTTTTATGCAAATTACTTGCGAAAAGTCCGTCAATAACTTCATTATCTCTTCTTTTTGGTCAAAACCGCACTCCATTAAGAGCACGCCGTTTTCTGTTAGATGCTCTTTTGCGCTAGTTGCAATTTGCTTATAAAATTCAAGACCGTCTTCACCGCCGTCAAGCGCGGAAATAGGCTCGAACGCAACTTCTTTTTGCAAAGTTTTAATATCTTCCGTCTTAATATACGGCGGATTAGAAACGATTACGTCGTAAACGCCGTCAACTTCTTTAAACATATCGCTCTTAATAAAATTAACTTCAGCCTCAAGTTTTTGAGCGTTTTCTCTGGCTAATGATAAAGCCTCTTCCTTTACGTCAACCGCATCAACCTTTGCGCCAGTTTTTTTGTTTATCGTTATAGCAATCGCCCCACTTCCAGTGCATAAATCGAGAACTAGGCTTTCCTTTTTAACAACTTCAAGAGCGCGCATTACAAGTTCTTCAGTTTCAGGTCTTGGAATAAGCGCTCGCTCGTCTATCTTGAATTCGTAGCCGTAAAAATCAACGCTACCTAGAATATACCAAAGCGGTTTAAATTTCAAACGCTCGTCGGCAATTTGTAGAGCATTTTCTACTTGCGATGCTAATAACCTCGTTTTATTATTTTCAAGTTCCGAACGCTTTACCCCCGAAACGTGACAAACAATCCACTCGCCGTCAACTTCGTCAATACCGCCTTTTCTTAGTTTTTCTTTAACTAACTCTAAAAGTTTGCCAACTTCCATAGGCGTTATAAACTTTTGCGGTTTGATTTCAGGGTTTTTATCCATTTCAAGAACGGTCTTAAACGCCGTGATAGCAACTTCTATCATATCGTCGGTTGGCTCTTTAGTGGTTATTTTTTGAAGAGCAAGACCTGGCGCTTTAAAAATAAACACTATCTTACTCTCTGTTTTTGCTAAAAGTTTCAAAATTTCATAAGAAATGCCTGCAATTATAGGCAACAAGGCAATTTTGATAACAAGCCTTAAAATTCCAGTTGCTCCAAACACAAACGAATTTGCAATAGAGAAAACTAAAACACTTATTATCATAACCAAAAACATAAAAGTAGTTCCACATCTATCGTGAAGGCGCGAACACTTTCTAACGTTTTCAACGGTAAGTTCTAGCCCAGATTCGTAGCATGAAATAGTTTTATGCTCCGCCCCGTGATACATGTAAGTTCTCTTAATATCTTTCATAAGCGACGTTAGTAAAATATAGCCTATGAAAATTAAAATTCTCACACCGCCTTCTATTAGGTTGAACCAAAAACTCGTTTGCTCAATATTCGTAAAGCCAGTTACGAAATTAGTTAAATATTGCGGACAAGCAATAAATAAGAATATTGAAAGAGCAATAGCCAAAACCACGGCAACGCCCATCATAACGTCAAAAATATTAAGTTTAAACTTATTTGAAAGGAATTTTTCAAATTTAGTAGGCTCTTCTTCACCGTAAACTTCGGCAGAACGGAGTAAAATTTTAGTCCCTGTTACCATCGAAGAAAAGAAATTAACAGCGCCACGAATAATTGGCATGCGAAAAATAGCGTTCTTTTCTTTTGCGGGTT
The DNA here is from genome assembly GCA_045586885.1 of Christensenellaceae bacterium. Taxonomy (GTDB): domain Bacteria; phylum Bacillota; class Clostridia; order Christensenellales; family Borkfalkiaceae; genus UBA4636. Next base: position 31,489 of record JAZNBE010000041.1, on the reverse strand, counting down.
TAATTCTATCGGTTTCGAGCCTGATTATTCCTTGCTCGTCCCGAACAGCCGTTGCAACCGACCTTTCGCCTCGCATCATAACGCCTTCTAATACGGCTTGACCGCCTATATTACACTTGTTTGGCTTTTTTAATTTCTTCATTTAGAATATCTAAAAATTAACGTTTTGGTTAAATATAAGATACGTTCAAATAGAAAAAGAACTCTAAGGGCTACCTTAGAGTTGGATTTCAAAAGATTAAATACCGTATCTCTTTTTGAACTTATCAACACGGCCACCTGCATCAATAAGTTTTTGCTTACCGGTAAAGAAAGGATGGCACTTTGAGCAGATATCTACTTTAATTACATCTACGTTCTTAGTTGTGCCAGTTTCAAAAGTTTCACCGCAAGCGCATTGCACCTTAACTATCTTATAATTAGGATGAATAGCTTCCTTCATATCTAACACCTCGCATAATTGTTACATCGGTTTTCTTTCGATGCCTTAACTATTATATTATAGTTAGTTTGATATGTCAAACGATTTTAATACCATTTCACACCAAAAAAACAAAATATTAACCTAAACACTTGCTAAATTTTGCGTTTTATAATATAATTTATTCAAATTTAAGGTGATTTATGGATGGAATTCAAATTTCAGGCGTTAATAAGCTTGAACTCATAACCAAAAAAGAAATCTTTGATAACGTGAATAGCGTAAAGTTAAAAATGACTAAAGTTTTATTCACGCAAGAAGATTTCCATACGCTTTTAGGTGATTTTCAGCCTAATTTTCCTATTATTCCAGGACGAGTTGGCATAGGTAAAATTACCGAACTTAGCGGTGAAGAAACGCTAGGCTTTGAACGTGGTGCAAGAGTTTTTCCGCACCCTGAAATTGCTTGTGGCGTTTGCACGGCTTGCTCTAAAAACGATGAAACGCATTGTTCTTCTATTTTAGTTGCAGGAAAAACTGCGGATGGTTTTTTGCGCGATTTCGCAATTTTATCTAAAGATGACGTTTCGGTTTTACCAAATAGCGTAAACGATTACGACGCGCTTTTTATTAACCACGTTTCACTTTGCATAAACGTAATTGATGCTCTTAACTTCCAAAAAGGAGACCACGTTATTATCGTTGGCGCTGACATTTTGGGTATTATTTTAGCCCAACTTGTCGTTTACTATCAAGGCGTGCCTATTATCGTTGATAACAACGAAAACAATATAATTTTAGCAAAAAACGCCGGCATTTATTACACTATTTTTTCCGATTATAAAGTTGAAAAGAACGTTTTAGATATAACTGGCGCTAGACTTTCTACAAAAGTCGTTTATATGACCGGTTCTAACCTTAATACTGATATTGCATTAAAACTTGCAGGTCATAACGCAACAATTTGTTTTGCTGGCTTTGCAACGCCTTCAATCAAAGTAAATTTCAACACGGCGCTAACTAAGCAATTAAATTTCACTTGCGTTACCAACGCTTACGGAAACGTTGATTCCGCAATAAATATTTTAGCCAACAAAGCAATTGATACTAGCATTTTCACAATATCTCAAGTAAGAAGGCAAAACGCCGTTTCTAATATTTTAGATCTATCTAAACAACCTGAGCAATCGGCAACGACAAAAATGCTAATTATTGACGTTGAGTAACTATTAAAATATGCAAAAAAACTGCCTATAGGTCGATTAAACGCTTAAAATGAAGAAATTAGTATTCGCATCTAACAATAAATCTAAAATAAAAGAAGTTGCTTCAATCTTTGAAGGAACGTTTGAAATTGTCCCTATGAGTGAAGTTGGTTATCTAGAAGATATTGAAGAAACCGGCTCTACTTTTTTTGAAAATTCGCTAATTAAAGCAAAAGCCGTTCACGATTTTTGCCACCTTCCAGTAATTGCGGACGATAGCGGACTTATGGTAGATTATTTAAATGGTGAACCGGGTGTTTTTAGCGCGCGCTACGCTGGCGATCACGATTCAAAGAAAAATAACGCCTACCTTTTAGAAAAACTTAAAGGCGTAGATAAAAGAGATGCAAAGTTCGTTTGCGTTATCACCTTTATTGACGAGAGCGGAAAAGTTATTCAAACGGTTGGCGAAACTTTCGGCACAATTTTAGAGGCTGAAGATGGAAACGGTGGCTTTGGCTACGACCCTCTTTTTTATAGCAACGATTTACAAAAGAGTTTCGGCAGAGCAACCGCTAGCGAAAAGGACTTGGTTTCTCATAGATATAGAGCGCTAATGAAATTATGCGCTGCTCTAAAAAATAATTGAAAATTATTGTAAATTTTTGCAAAAAAAGATTTTATTTGTTTGACAACTTAATTGTTGTTTGCTATAATCTTATGGCATTGTGTGAAGCGCGGGTGTAGTTCAATGGTAGAACACCAGCCTTCCAAGCTGGTTGCGTGGGTCCGATTCCCATCACCCGCTCCATTTTATGTAACTTGGGAGAATCCGCGCACAAATGAATGCGCCTGTAGCTCAGCAGGATAGAGCAACGGCCTTCTAAGCCGTGTGTCAGGGGTTCGAATCCCTTCAGGCGCGCCAACTTATTAAGAAATGGCGAGAGTAGCCCAGTCGGTTAGAGCGCCAGATTGTGGTCCTGGAGGTCGTGGGTTCGATTCCCATCTCTCGCCCCATTTCTTTTTAACTTAATATATTGGGGTATCGCCAAGCGGTAAGGCACGGGATTTTGATTCCCGCATCCGCAGGTTCAAATCCTGCTACCCCAGCCAACGGTTTGGTCTATTAGCTCAGGCGGTAGAGCACGTGACTTTTAATCACGGTGTCCGGGGTTCGAGTCCCCGATAGATCACCAAAGCGCACCTCTAGCTCAGTTGGTAGAGCAACTGACTCTTAATCAGTGGGTCCAGGGTTCGAGTCCCTGGAGGTGCACCACCCTTTCACTTTTATTAGTGAAAGAACTAAATAAGCGGATGTGGCGAAACTGGCAGACGCGTAAGACTTAGGATCTTATGTCCTCGACGTGGGGGTTCGATTCCTCTCATCCGCACCAAGAAAACACTCTAGATTTTTCTAGAGTGTTTTTTTGTTATGTATAGTTTTTAAGGAATCGAACACCCAAAGCAGCCAAACTATATAATAATTTTTGGTGTTGAACTTGTTCAACGTAAAAGAGTTGTTATCTTTTATAACTTTTTCTCGTTAAAATTTAAAAACGCGATATATATAATTATTGAATAAACTTTATTTTTGTGATAAAATAGTGCTATGAAAATTTTAACTCAAGAAAAAATTGAAAATGCTGTTTTTGAAATTGCATCTAAAATGTGTTTTGAAATTGATGAAAGCGTGCATTTAGCCCTTCAAAAGTGCTTTGAGCGTGAAACGGGCTATTGTAAAGATGCGCTTTATGATATTTTGCAAAACGTTAAAGTTGCAGAAGAAAATCATATTCCAGTTTGCCAAGATACTGGAATAGTTATTGCCTTTTGTGAAGTAGGCTCGTCTTTAGTGATTGAAGGTGATTTTGAAAAAGCAATAAACGATGGAATTAGTAGGGCTTACAAAGCGGAATTTTTAAGAAAAAGCGTTGTTAAATCGCCTATAGACCGACTTAACACTTGTGATAACACGCCTGCAATCATCCACACGACGATAACTTCCGGCGATAATTTAAAAATAACTTTATGCCCAAAAGGCGCTGGTAGTGAAAATATGGGAAGAGTAAAAATGCTTGCCCCTGCTGATGGCGTTGAAGGAATTATTGATTTCGTTGTTGATACTATTAAACGCGCCGGCGGTAAGGCTTGCCCACCGATTATTGTTGGAGTTGGAATTGGCGGTGATATGGAAATGAGCGCAATTTTAAGTAAGCGCGCACTTCTTCGCCCTTGCGATGACCAAAACAAAGACCAAAAACTTTATGACCTTGAAAAGATTATTCTTGAAAAAATAAATTCGTTAGGCATTGGAGCAATGGGCTTAAAGGGAAAAACTTTAGCGCTAGCGGTAAAGATAGAAACTTACCCTTGCCATATTGCGTCGCTTCCAGTTGCGGTATCGATTATGTGCCACGCGTCAAGACACAAGGAGATAATTCTATGATAAAAATCAATCTTGACGACGTTAAAACAAGTAACGAGCAGTTTTTAAAACTTAAAAAAGGTGATAGAGTTTTATTATCCGGAACGATAGTAACTGCGAGAGATGCAGTTCATAAAGAACTAAAAACGGCTATAGAAAACGGGCAAAAACCCGCCTATAACTTCATTAACGGCATAATTTATTACGCAGGACCTACCGATACACCGCCCAATAAAGTTATCGGTTCAATAGGACCTACCACAAGTTCTAGGATGGATTCTTTTGCTAAATTTATGAAACCGCTCGGCGTTAGAGCCGTTATTGGTAAAGGCGAAAGAAGTGAGTTTGTTAAAGAAATTTTTTATAACGATAAAATTATTTATTTTATAGCGACTGGCGGTTGCGGAGCGTTATTATCAACTAGCGTAGTTTCGGCAAAAGTTGTTGCTTATGAAAATTTAGGTTGCGAATCGGTAAAGGAATTAAAAGTTAAAGATTTTCCTGTAACCGTTGCCTACGACTTTTATAAAGGAGATATTTTTAATGACTAATCAAACGTATGAAAAGTCGCTAAAACTTCATAAAGATAATAGGGGTAAACTTGAAGTTGTTTCAAAAGTTCCTATAAAGACGGCATCTGACCTTTCCCTTGCCTACACACCCGGCGTTGCTGCGCCTTGCCTTGCAATAAAAGAAGATAAAAACGCCGTTTACGATTATACCACTAAAGCAAATACCGTATGCGTTTTAACCGACGGCTCGGCGGTTTTAGGGCTTGGAAATATCGGCGCGCACGCCGCTATTCCAGTTATGGAAGGAAAGTCTATTTTAATGAAGGAACTTGCAGGCATTGACTCCTTCCCTTTGTGCCTTGACACGCAAGACGTTGAAGAAATTATTAAGACTTGCAAATTTATTGCCCCTACTTTTGGCGCAATCAACCTTGAAGATATTTCAGCGCCTAGATGCGTCGAGATTGAAAGGCGCTTGATTGAAGAACTTGATATTCCTGTTTTTCACGACGACCAACACGGCACGGCTATAATAGTTGGCTCTGCGCTTATTAACGTTTGCAGGCTTACCGGAAGAAAACTTGAAGATATGAAGTTCGTTATTTCAGGAACGGGCGCAGCAGGCTCTAGCATTGCTCGCCACCTTGTTCGCCTTGGCGCAAAAACCATTTACGCTTATAATATTGACGGCGTTGTTTCTAAAGAGAAATATAATTCTTACGATTTTTTAATCAAGGAACTATTAGATAGCGGTGTTTACGTTTCACCGACAAATAACGAAAAAACGCTTGCCGATATTTTAGTTGGGGCAGACGTTTTTATCGGCGTTTCCGCGCCCAATTTAGTAACTTGCGAAATGGTTGAAACTATGAACGATAAGCCGATAATTTTCGCAATGGCCAACCCTAACCCTGAAATTACGCCAAGCGAGGCTAAAAAAGGCGGAGCGTTTATTGTTGGAACTGGTAGAAGTGATTATCCTAACCAAATAAACAACTGTCTTGCCTTCCCCGGAATTTTTAGGGGCGCGCTTGATGCAAAAGCAACGAAAATTACTGAAGAAATGAAGATTGCAGCATCTTACGCTCTTGCTTACGTTTTAGAAGATAGCGAGTTATCGACTGAAAACATAGTTCCAAAGTTTAACGATGAAAGAGTTGTTAAAACCGTTAGCCAAAAGGTAAAGGAAACCGCAATTAATCTTGGTTGCGTTAGAAAATGAGAAAATTTGCGGTGTTTTTTTAAAATTTGACTTAAAAAACTCAAAAATAGATTGTAAATTCGGGTAATTTACCCGAATTTTTTATTGGCAGTAGATTTTTCAATTTACTTGAAATTTTTGCTTAATTGTGTTATAATAAAAAAGTTAAAATTTTATTATAAAATTTTTTAGGGGTTAAAATGAAAAAAATCGTTTCATTAATTCTTGCTACTGTAAGCATTTTTTCGTTATCTCTTATTGCCTCTTGCGATAAAAATAACGAAAACGTTTCATCATCTAGCGTAGAGATTTCATCTTCTCAAGAAGAAATTTTATCATCTTCTCAAGAAGAAGTATCATCATCTCAAGAAGAACAATCTTCAAGCGTTCACGTTTGCGTTTTCGACCAAATGATTAACGATGCTAATTATTTAGCCCAACCCGCAACCAAAGATAGTGCCGCTAAACTTTTCTACGTTTGCGAATGCGGAGAAGTTGGAGAAGAAACTTACGATTATATGGATGCGCTTGGCTACGACTATTCGCAAGTTGAAGATTATCTTACGAAAGTAGTTACCGCAACTTCAAACAAGTTTTGGAATAGCGAAGGAAAATCCGGCTGGAACTATATGGACGGTTGTATGATGACGGCGCTTCTTTCAATGTATGAAGTAACTGGTGAAGAAAAATATTATAATCAAGCCAAGAAATTCGTTGACGGCTGTATTTCGGTTAAGTCTGATAAAGTTTCAATAAGCGGTTATTCAGTTAGCGATTATAACACTGATAGCATTTGCGAAGGAAGAGTTCTTTTTGATTTATACGACCTTACCGAAGACGAAACGGAAAAAGATACTTATAAAAAGTGTATTGAACTTATAGCAACGCAATACGACGGCCATCCTAGAACGAGCGCTGGTTGTATGTTCCATAAAAAAGGTTATAAAAACCAAGTTTGGCTTGACGGAATTTTCATGGCTCAAGTATTCTCTATTAGAAATTCAGTATTTACCGAAACTGATTACGACGACGTTTTAACTCACGTTCGTTTTGTTGAAACGGTTATGAAAGATAGCAAAACAGGTCTTTACTACCACGGCCACGATGAGAAAAAACAACAAAACTGGGCAAATAAAGAAACTGGGCTTTCGGCAAGTTTCTGGGGAAGATCTATCGGTTGGTATATGGGCGCTATTGCAGATATTTATCACTATATGCCTAAGGAAGACGTTGAAACGAGAGCGGAAATTGCAGGTTATATTAAAAATGCAGTCGATAGTTTATTAAACTTCGTTGATGAAGACAGTGATATGTTCTATCAAGTAGTTGATAAGGGAGCAACCGGTAAAAACTATCTTGAAACGAGCGGAACTGCGCTTATTGCTTACGCAATTTTAAGAGCCGTAAACGACGGCGCGCTTGATGAAAGTTATGCAATAGAAGGAAAAAGACTATTCAACGGAATTTGCAAAACCTATCTAACAGGAAACGGCGACTCGGTTAGCCTTGGCGGTATTTGTCAAGTTGCAGGACTTTCTTATGATAGAGACGGCTCTTTCGAATATTACACCCAAAAAACTTCAATCGTATCTAACGAAGCAAAAGGCTCTGCTCCTTTCCTAATGGCTTACGCAGAACTTAATAAACTTTATTATATGTAAAACAAAAAGAACTAGCAGTCGCTAGTTCTTTTTGATTAAAAATATAGAAAACCGCGCGATAATCGACTTATAGCGCGGTTTTTTTGTTATAAACTATTAAGTTCATTAAGTAATGAGTCGGCGTAGAACATATCAATAAACCTAAGCGCGCCGTTTACTCTACCGAAAATTTTGTTCGTAGTATAGGTTGAGGCTTCGCTATCGGTTAGCATAGTAAAATCTAACTTAACTGAAGAGTTTGACGCTAAAGAATTATATTCGCTTTGAGAAATTGCGCCGTCGCCTACGTTGTTATATTCATAATAATGCGCGTTATGCGGTTCGTTTTTAAGTTTTCCACCATTGCCGTCATCTCCGCCGTTCATATAAGTATAACGAACTTTTCCCGATTGAGAAGTGTAATCGGTTTTAGAAATATGCCCAGCCATTTGGCAATTCAAAAACGCTACCGTAGCATCTGCGCGCCAAGGTCTGCCTAGCCCAACCGAACCTGATTTTACGCCTGATTCCGCCGTAAAATTACAGCCCTTGAACACAAAACTGTATTTTGGAACGCCTTCGCCGTTAGTGCCGTTATTGCCTTTCGTTGCGGTAATATATCCGCCGTTATCGCTATTTCTACTAACTGAAACTATTTCGCAATTTTCAAATAGCGCTGGAGCATTGTTACCAAAAATAAAGTCAACGCAACCTTTAATTATACATTCGTGATAGTATTGACGACCTGAAACGGCTTCTAGAGTATCTTGATAACCTGAGAAACCGCATTTTTCAAATATGCATTTATCCGCGTTTACTAAAATTGCAAGCGCTTGCTTATTTGCCACACTTGAAGATAGGTAATTAAAAGAGTTTTCAAACCAAATACCCCTTGCCATAAAACCGTCGCCAAGAACGGTAACGGTAGCAGAGCCGTCAGTTCCAAGTTCCGCACCATTAGAGCCTTTTGTTGAAGCGCAATCGCCAAAAGAAATTTTGGTATTTTCTTTTCCATTACCTATCAAACGAACGTTTTTAAGATTAGCGCCAAAATTAAGTTTTTCGGTATAAGTTCCGCTAGCAAGATATACGGTTTTTATAACGCTATCTTCAAGATTTGCGCCGTTAAGATAAGTTATAACTTCGCTTATCGTCTTATATTGCATGCGGTTTTGACTATCTAGTGCGCCACTAGAGCCAGAATACGCCGAATTTACCGCAAAAACAACGCCTTGAGTTACTTGTTCGCTATTAGATGAAGAACTCGAACTAGAGATAATTTCTTGGCTTGAAGAAATAACGTTTTGACTAGATGAAATAACTTCTTGGCTTGAAGAGATATTTTCTTGACTAGAAGAACTTATCTCTTGATTTGAAGAAGAACTTAATGATGAGAAACTAACTTCCATTATAGATGAACTTGCGTTAATGCTAGAAGAAGTTTCGCTCAAACTTGAATTAGATGAATTCTCGCCGTTATTTTTCTCGCAAGCCGATAAACACAAGACCATTGATAAAACAACTAACAAAATAAAAGAAAACTTTTTCATATTATCCCCTCTTTAGTTTCTTTTTTAATTCTATCATAAACAAAGTTATTTATCAATAATTTCAATAAAAAAAGCGGTTCTTTTGAACCGCTTTATTAAGTTTATGATTATCTTGCTTGAAGCACTAAAAGAGCGCTTGCAGCGTCAAAATTAGTTTCGTAAGTTACTTGACCGTTTACTTTAGCAAAAATATTTTCTAAAGTATAAAGAGCAACTTCTTGGTCGGTTAGGTGCTTAAAGTCAGGAATATCCATAACCTTAGTTACGTATTGATTACCTTCTTTTACCGCGATAGTTGAATACAACGTTTCTTGAGTTGCGCCTGCGCCGGTATTACCGTATTCTGCGTAGTAAGCGTTGAACGGATAATTTTCCATACCACCGCCACTCATTGAATTATAACGAGCCCTACCCTTTCCATAGCCGTTTACGGCAATATGAGAGCCCATATCACAGTTAATCCAAGCAACGGTAGAATCTGCGCGCCAAGGTCTGCCTAACGATACAGAATTGTTTTGAACGCCTTGTTCAGCCGTTAGCGAGCAACCCATAAATACGTAGCCGTAAGTTGCAACGCCACTTCCGTTCGTTCCGTCGTTACCAAACGTTGCGGTGATATAACCGCCGTTTGATTCGTTGCGATTAACGGTTACTATACTGCAGTTTTCAAATAAAGAAGTTGGATTATAACCGAAAATAAAGTCAACGCAACCTTTGATGGTGCAATTCTTAAAATAATGCCTACCACGAGCGGTCTCAACGGTATCTTGGTAACCTGTGAATACGCAATTTTCAAAAACGCATTTATCTGCATCGATTAAAATAGCAAGACCTTGCTTTTGGTTAGCGTTTTGACTAAAATAATCGAAAGAGTTTTCAAACCAAATATTCTTTGCCGAAAATCCATCGCCGTAAACGTAAACGGAAGAAGAACCGTCGGTATTGAGAGTAGTGCCGTCAACTCTCTTAACGCCTGCCCAATCATCATAGGTAAGTTTGGTCGTTTCTGCGCCTTCACCTATTAAGCAAACGTTTTCAAGTTCTTCACCAAAGTAAAGTTTTTCTTTATAAGAACCTGCTTTAATATAAACGTTCTTTTGCGCGGTTTTAGGCAATAACTTCAAATAATCAATGGCAAGAGACATTGTTTTGAATTGCGGACGGGAATTGCCGTCTAACTCCGCAATAGCGCCTGAAAAACTGCCGTCAACCGTGATTTCGTAAGTTTCTTTAACTTCTGGAGCAGTTAAAACAAAAGCCGTAAATTCAACGAAATTTTGGCTATCATAAGCAACTTTAACGGTATACTCGCCAGTTTGTTGAGAATTAAATTGCGTTGTCAAGGTGCAGTCGCTAACTTCTTTTTTATCATACGAGCCGTTAGACATTTCTGCGTAAATTAGCGAAGGCGCTAAATCTAACTCTTCGCCAACGGCGTAAACCTTTCTAACTGAAGATACGTCAAAGCCAACGGAAAGTATAGTTGGAGCAACCGATGAAGAGTTTTGCTCTTGGTTAGAAGAACTTTGCTCTTCTAAAGAACTTTGTTCTTGATTTGATGAACTTTGGCTTTGAGAAGAATTGTCCGTGTTATTATTACAAGCGCATAAAAGCGTTAATGCAAACACGATTACTAAAAGTAATGCGGATAATTTTTTCATAAACAACTCCTTAAATATTATATTTCAATTTTAGCATAACAATTTATAATTTTCAACACTTTTAACAAAAAAAAGCCTTACTAAAAAGTAAGGCTTAATTTATTTAAAATATTATTTAGACGCAAGAGTTGCTAAATCAGCCTCAACGTCCCAAGCGGTTGCAAAAGTTACCATTCCGTTAGTAGTTGCAAAGATTTTAGATAAATCAGTATAATCTTGATAAGTTGTTTCGTCTAGAAGAGTAAAATCATCACTATCAACTAAAACAGCGCCTAAACCGGTGTTTCCGTATTCAACAAAATTTGCTTCGCTTGGAAGATTTTCTCTATTACCACCACTCATATAAGTATAACGAGTTTTAGTAGCGCCTTCAGTGCCGTAAGGAGCAGTTGCAATATGAGAACCCATTTGGCAATTAATCCACGCAACCGTTGCGTCGAAACGCCAAGGACGACCAAGCGATACCGAAGCATCTAAAACGCCTTCTTCACAAGTTAGATTGCAACCAAGGAAAACGTAGCCGTAAACCATACCGTGTTTACCAACGTCTGCCGCGGTGTTATAATAACCAGAGTGTGCGGTTATATAACCGTTATTAGTTGCGCCTTCTTTAGTAAAACGGGTAACGATTTCGCAATTATCAAAAACGGCAACTGCGGCTTTACCAAAAATAAAGTCGGTAGTTCCTTTGATTACGCAGTTTTTATAGTATTGACGATTATTTTTTGCTTGAAGAGTATCTTGATAGCCAAGGAAAGTGCAGTTTTCTAAAATACTGCAATCTGATTCGTTTAATAAAGCAAGGGCTTGCTTATCGTTTTCAGTTCCGTTAATATAATCGTAACTATTTTCAAAAACGATATTTTTAGCCCAGAACCCACTTCCTTTTACGGTAACGGTTGCAGAACCATCAGTTCCCTTTGTTTGAGCGCAGTCGCCAAAACTAATAGTTGAATTACCACCTTCAACGCCGAATAGATGAACGTTTTTAATGCTAATATCAAGTTTTTCTTCGTAAGTTTGGTCTAAAAGTTTTATGTTTTTAATAACGCCGTCATCAAAAGCGCCTTTTAATGCGGTAAACACGTCGGTTAAAGAATTGAATTGGCTATAACCGTTCGAGTCAACTTCACTCATTGCGCCAGTATAGTTTTTATCAACGATAATTTTAATTTCGTTATTTTCAACAACTGGTTTTTTAATAACTACGATATCGTAAGAAACGGAAAACTCACCTACGCTAACTTTAATTGTGTGAGAGCCAAGTTCAGATACGTTAGAAGGAATATCAAAAGTACACTTATCAACGCCGAGAGTTGAACTCATACCGTTAGTAATTGCTCTAGCGAAAATACCCGTTGTAGAAAAAGCGCTTCCTTCAAAGAAAATCTTTGGCGCTTTATCAACGTTAATTTCAACGCTATCGTATTGCGCTTGGTTATTAGATGAACTTGCAGGAACTTGTGATGATTGCTCAACTGAAGATGAACTAGCGTTTTGAGAACCTTCGCTACTTGTTGATTGGTTGTTATTGTTGCAAGCAACAAACGAAAAAATGCAACAAATAGCGCAAATGATTGCTAATATTTTTTTCATAAAATACCCCTTTAAATTTTGGTAATAAAATTATAGCATACAAGATTTTAAAAATCAATAATTTTTTAATTTTCAAAAATAAAAAAGGCTACTAAAAAGTAGCCTTTAAATTTTGTTTACTAAAATCTTAGTAAATGTAGATACCCCAAATGTTGATAGAACCATCAGCGCCACCGAAAAGAATAACGGTTTGACCACCAGATACAGCAACAGTGTTGCAAACGATGTTTGCGTTAGGGCAAGATAATGCGTTAGCAGTTCCGTTAACTTGTGCAGTGTAACCACCAGCAGTAACACCAGTAGAACCGCAGTTAGCGTAGATTTCAACAGTAGTGCAACCAGCTGGAACAGTGAAAGAAATGCACTTATCAGTAGCAGATCCGTTCTTACCTAATTGGATACCACCGGTGAAAGAAGTTTCAGCTTTAGAACCTTCCTTAACGGTCTTACCAGAAGAAGTAGTAGCTTTACCACGAGTGATAGTGAAGATACCTTCAGTACCAGTAAATTCAGTTCCCTTACCTTGAGCGTTTGCTAAAGCAGAGAAATCTTGCCATACAGCGCCTGCAGATGGAGTATTAGGAGTGGTTGGAGTTTGAGAAGAAGCAGGAGCTTCAGAAGAAGCTGGAACTTCAGAAGAACCATCATTGTTACCGCCAGCTACAGAAGAAGTAGCGTTGTTACCAGCGTTAGAAGAAGAAGTTTCATCTCCTACCTTTTGGCAACCAACAACTAACATGCAAGCAACCAATACGATTGCTAAAACGAGTGCTAATTTTTTCATTTTAAAAAATCTCCTTTTTCGCATAAAATGCGTTTATTTTTATCAAAATTTATTAAAATATAGAGTTTTGCCAAGCAAATCTTGACAAGACACAAGTGTATAATACACTTTTTTACAAAAAATGTCAATAGTAAAAGTAAAAAAATTAATTTTTTTTAATAATTAAAGTTCTTTATCGAGCGAGCGATTGCCCGCTCGATAAAATTTTACTTTATTTTATTATTGTTGCTCGCCTTCGTCGTTAGAAGGATTTTCAACTTGTTCAGCCGTTTCAACTTCTTCAGTTGGGTTCTTCTTATTCTTTAAGATGAAGAATACTGCAACTGCAGCGCCTGCTAAAACGATAGCGCCAACAACGCACAATACTACGATAAGAACTACGTTGTTCTTTTCAGGCTTTTCGCCAGTATTTCCGCCATTGTTTCCACCATTGTTAGGGCTTTCGATATATTGAATTTCATCGTTGAAGCCTTTTGCAAAGGTTACGCCTGCGAAAGTAAACTCACCAGATTGAGAACCAGCGGTTTTACCGATAACTGCGCCTACGTTTTGAGGAGCGGTTTCGCTTAGTTCAAATAAACCGTTAGTGTTAAGAGAACCATCAGCATCACGAGTTAATTTAGAAAGAACGTAGCTAAAGTCACCCTTACCGATATATTTAGAAGCCATTTCTAACTTCAAGTATTCGAATACGGTCTTTGAACCCCAATCTTTGAACACAGCAGTAGTTAATACCGTAGGATCGCCAGAAGTTACGTTGTTACGAGTGGTTGGAACGCCGTCTGCAACGTAGCAGAAGAAGTTCTTATCAGTCTTAACAGATTCAACTGGTTGATATTCGGTAACCGTATCGGTTGAAGAGCCTAATAGTGATAAAACACCTTCAGCAGTGTAACCGGTAACAATTTCGAAGTAGCTGTAAAGCGCTACGTTTGAACCACCGTTGTAAACTGAAGTACAGTTATAAACTGCGTTGTTAGGACAAGAGTTAGTATCAATACCCTTTGCCTTGTTAGCAAAAGAGATAGAATTTCTAATAGTGTGTTGACCAGAAACAGGAGTTAAGCCTTCGCCACCCATCTTGAAACCGTTACCGTTACCTTTAGATACGGTACCAACGTCGTTTAGGTAGAAACCATTACCGAAAGTTACGCAGTTCTCGATGGTTACAGCGCCGATTTTACCAGATTCAGTCTTAGCGAATAAATCCCAACCGTCGTCGATGTTGCAGTATGCTAAGCAACCACGGAAGATATTGTTTTCGCCGATATAAAGCTTAGCGCCAAATCCGTCGGCATCTTCTTCTGAACTATCTCTGTTAGAGTAAGAAGTACAGTTTAAGATAAGGTTGTTTGATGGCCATAATTCGTAAGAATCAGCAGACTTACCACTTACTTGAATACCAGTATCGCCGTTAGCGTAAGCGTTTACGTTTTCAAGAACGCAATAGTGACCGCCAAGTTGAATACCTTTATTCTTATCTTTAGTTCTAGTTACGTCGAAACCATAGTAGTGCCAGTAGTTACCCCATAACTTCATACCAGTTCCCTTATCTAAGAAGTTAATAACCGGTCTAGTTTGGTTATCTGGGTGAGAACGTAAGGTCTTAATAGCGTCAGCAGTTCCGTCGTTACCCTTTTCTACGGTTACGTTACCAGCAGTAATTTCGTAAGTTCCTTCAAGCATTAAAATCGATTGACCAGGTAATACGAAGTTAATAGCGGTTTGAATATCTAAAGGATTAGCCATAGAGCCATCGCCTGAAGGAGTACCGATAACACCGATATTAGCGTTATCAACTGCAGGAGCAACGATTAATGCTTGTTGGCTAGTTCCGTAGCTCTTTAATACTACTATTCTTTCAACGTCAACAGGTCCGTAGTAGTTTAACGGTTCACCGTCAACAGTTTTGTAAGCATCAGGGTCGGCATCGTTTTCGCCCTTAGGGTCGAAAGTAGCAACGAAGGTAACTTCACGAGCAGGCAATGTTACAAGTTGAGAATAGTAAGTCATCGCTTGCATTTCTTGACCGGTGATGAAAGTTTGTTCTTTAGTTACGGTTTCGCCGTTTTCTTCTACTTCGTATTTCATCTTTGCAGAAAGCGCGCCGTCTGCAGAAGAGTAGAACTTGAAGTTATATTGAGCAAGAGAAGAAGTAGTTGGAGAAGAGATTGTATATTCAGGGTTTACTGGATCTGGCTCGATTTCAATATAATCGGTGCTCTTTTCAGTTACTCTAAATTCAATATCAGTAAACGTAGCGTTACAACCACGTGCTACCGAGAAACCAACGTAAACGTTTTCTTTATCGATTTGGCAAAGTGGGTCGCAATCCAAGTCGTCAGCGGTGGTAGTAGGATCATCGTCAACGGTATGGAAAAGTTTTCTTTCAGATAAAATTTCGCCAGTTACGAAATCGTAATATCTTGCATAGTAACAGTTATTCTTCTTTTCAAGACCGAATACAAACTTGTTGCCCTTTGATACCTTAATGGTAGGGTCGAAGAATAAGTCTTTGTTTACGAAAGTGTTAGGAGATGGAGCGTCAGTCATGCTGGTGATACCAGTTACGAATCTTGCGCCGATACCATCGCTTACACCCTTCATATCATCAGGGTCAATCTTTGAGCACATTGCCGCTGCAGAGTTAGAATAGTAGTAAGCAGCGTTGCTATTATGTTCGCCTAAAGAGTCTCTAACTAATAGAGCGAAACCTTCTTGACCATCTGGAACTGGGTTAATATAGTCAACGGTAATAGTTGATTTTAAGAAGAAGTCTTCAGTGTTAGCGTCAATCTTGGTGTAATAGAAAGAAATACCGTCGTGACCGCCCTTAGTGTATTTACCACCCTTAGCAGAAAGAACATCGTTATCAGGGTTGAAAGTACAACTCTTGATAGTAACGCCGTCGTAAATGTTGCTACCTGCAAGCATTACGTTTCTTTGCTCGCTAGTAGAGTTACCGAAGAAAGTGAAGTTCCATTCTCTTTCAGGTTCAACACGAACGGTTGCTAAAGCAACTGCGTATTCAGTTTCGCTAGCTTCAATGTTTTCGCTACCAACAGTGAAAGCGTTTCTTAACGCCTTAACACCGATTTCATATTTAGAGTTTACGGCTAAAACGTCGTCAGCAACAACGTAAGTTAAAGTTTCGCTTTCAGGATCAGCGGCTATAGTTTCTTCAACTAAGTTAGTTGTAGCGCCGTCTGCCTTAACGTAAATTACGTAGTTATCTGCTTCAGATACTTG
This sequence comes from Christensenellaceae bacterium, assembly GCA_045586885.1. Taxonomy (GTDB): domain Bacteria; phylum Bacillota; class Clostridia; order Christensenellales; family Borkfalkiaceae; genus UBA4636. Next base: position 15,245 of record JAZNBE010000041.1, on the reverse strand, counting down.
AATAATTGTAGCGGTTAAGGTAAGTTTTTCAGGGGTTGAACCGTAAGTAGTTCTAGCTGAAATTGATGGATTAGCCATCGTGTAAACGAAAACTACGTTAGTAGTTGCGCTATCTTTTGCAGTTTCTTCGCCTTGACGAATTGCGCTAGCCTTAATCACGTAATTACCAGATTTAGTTGGAGTAAATTCAACTGTTGCTGGATTAGTGTCGGTAAATTCGCCGTAAGCAAAGTAACGTCTAGTCATGTAGGCGTTTTCTAAATCGCTTTCGTGATAAAGATTTACGTTTACGTAGTCAGCGCCGTTATCACCGATACTACCAGCAAAACCAACGTTGATTTTACCAGCAGTTCTATCAGCTTCTGCGCTTACGATTGATGGAGTAGTAACTTCGCCCCAATCGTTTCTTTGAACAGGCTCTGCAGCGCCAGTGTATTTAACACCGATGAAGTAAATGTTAATACCACCAACGTTGAAACTTAAGTAGTAGCCACCTGCAAGTTCAGTGTTGAAAACGATAGGCTCTAAAGTGTTACCAGTAAGAGCAACTGAACCGCTTGTAGCGATAGCTTGAGAATTACCGTTTTTCATAAGAGAGATGGTTCTGCCATCGCCTGTTGAACTTGCGCTCATTGCGTAAATAGTAATTTCAGCTTTTTGTTCAAGATAGAATGAAATAGTTCTATCCGTTCCAACTGATCTATCTTGGGTTTTTAATCTTCTAGTGAAAGTTAAAGAACCGTCGATTGAACTCTTTGAGTTACCATCAACCATCATAAACTTTTGGTCGGTAACGTTAATACAGAATTCACCAATTTCCATTGATTCGGAAATTTTGGTAACTTCAGTTGGGATTTCACTTGCGTGCAAGTAAAAATCAAAGTGCTCGTCGGCATATTCGTTTGCGCTAACGCTTAAACCTTGCGGAATAAACGCAAACGCTAAAGCAATACTAAAAACAAGCGCTAAGATCGTCAATGAAATCTTTTTTGATTTAGCCATAATTCCTCCATATATAATAAAATTTTTATCTTTGGTTATTTTTCACCTTAATTCAAAGGCAAAAACTAAATTTTTTTAAAACTAACGAAAGGTTACAAAAGGGCATAATTCCCCTTTGTAATCATAACAGCACAAAATAATTATAAATGATTTTTAATATCTTTACAACTATTTTTTATCAATTTTTTTCTAGCCGAAAAATTTAGTAAGTTCTACGTAGCAAAGAATAAACGGAGCAACGCCTTTAGCGTCGGTCGTTACGATAGGTTCGCTAATATAATATTCGAAAGAACCATCGCGGTTTGGCTTGTTTTCAGGGCCTAGACCTGCAACTAAGCAAATTCCCCCAAGTGAGAGCGTGCCGTTCTCTTCTTTTAAGTATCTTGTGCAAATTCCGTCAAATATTGCCTTACCGTAAGATGCGTAAGATTTATCTAAGTTGCCTTCGTTTACGCCTTTTAAAATCGCGTAAGCAATAAGCGCAGAACCACTCGTTTCAAGGTAGTTACCTTCCTTTCCGCCCATATTAACTACTTGATAGAACATATTAGCGTCTTTATCTAAGAACTTTAATACGTTATCAACGGCGTTTTTAAGATAACCCTTAAACTCTTCTTTTACTTCGCCTTCTTGCATATAAGACAAAACGTCCGAAAGCGCTGCGAAATACCAACCGGTAGCCCTTAACCAGAAATTGCTTGAAAGACCGTTTTCATCCGCCCAGAACATCTTTTTAGTAACGTCAAAACCGTGATAGTAAAGACCTGTAGCCTTGTCCTTCATATAATTTTCTACGTTTCTAAATTGATTGATTACGTCGCTATAATCTTTATCGCCAAAGTTTTCTTGATAACGATAAGAAAAAACTTGAGCCATAAACAAGCCGTCTAGCCAAACTTGGTTAGGATAAATCTTCTTGTGCCAAAAACTACCTAAAGGTGTTCTTGGTTGATTTTCTAACTGCTTGAACAAAACTTTTGCAGCAAGTTTATATTTTTCTTCTTTAGTTTCGGCGTATAGGTCGAATAAAACTCTACCTTCGTTGATATTGTCTAGGTTATATTCCTCTTCTTTATAATATGCAATATTTCCGTTTTCATCAACGAAAAAATCAACGAAATTTTTGACGAAATTAAAGTATTTTTTGTCGCCTGTCTTTTTATAGAGCGTAATTAACGATATTAGCATACACCCGTCGATATAGTTCCAACTAGGTTTTTTGCCTTGGCGGATTTGTTCTATATTCCAAACGGGCTTTTCAGGCGTTGACGATACTAAAAGTGAGTCAATATATCTATCAACCGCTTTATACATCTTCAATACCTTCCACTTTCTTTACGTCGGATAAAGTATATTTTGGACCAACGCAATCTTCAATTTTAACGTTTTTAATGGTTACGTTATTTACGTTACGGAAATAAAAACCTGCGTTCTTTAATTCTTCAGCGTCAGTCATCATAGCAGGTCTGCCAATTTGAGCGTTCTTGTTATACGTTACGGTAACGTTTTCAAGTTTAACGCTTTCGATAGGTTGTTCAGGTAAGCCGTAGAAATAACCAGCGCACCAGTGAGAATCTTCACAAACGATGTTCTTGAAAGAGAATTTACCAAGGTATGGAGTTCTTCCGTCAACTGGGTATTTATCTTTATCTTTGCACCATACGTATTCAGTCTTTCCGTCTGGGTCGCAGAAATAGAACATATTCATAACGAAAGGCGCTCTAACGTCTTTCATCTTAATATTCTTAAACTCTAAGCCGTCGATAACGGCGTTCTTACCACGACCACGTCTTGTTTTAATTCTTAAGCCTCTATCCGTGCCCTCGAATAAGCATTTTTCAACCTTTAGTTGCTTTACGCCACCAGCCATTTCACTGCCTAGAACAACACCGCCGTGAGCATAACTCATTTTGCAGTTTCTAATAGTGTGGTTAATTGCCGGGGTGTTATACTTATCGCCCATATAATATTTGCCGGCTTTGATTGCAATAGCATCGTCGCCAACGGCAAATTCCATACCAACGATAGTTACGCCGTCGCATGATTCTGGGTCTAAACCATCGGTGTTAGGTGAATCAGCAGGGGCTTTAACTTTAGTGTTAAAGAAATTAACGTTTTCAGAAAAATATGGGTGAAAACTCCAACTTGCAGAGTTTTGACCGGTTATACCGTGCAAGAAAATATTCTTTGAGAAGTTAGTAAAGAATAGTCTAGGGCGACCGATAGTTCTCTTTTTATGTTCAATCCACCACTTACCGTTTTGAGCGTTACCATCGATAACGCCTTCGCCAACGATATGCACGTTTTCAACCGAATAGCACGCAACGAAAGGTTCGTGGCAAACGGTTGGAGTGCCTTCCCAACTAGCAAAGTGAATATCTTTGCCGTTTAAATCGGTAACTTCGCCCGGAATTAGTGGGTATTTAGTTTCATCAGTAGTTGCTAAAAGGGTTGCTCCCTTCTTAATTTCAATAGTTGAATTGCTCTTAAAACGAATAGGTCCTAAAAGGTAAACGCCTTCTTCGAAAACTATTCTACCGTTGATAGGGCAAAGGTCTAAAGCGGTTTGAACGGCTAAAGTATCGTCAGTTTTTCCGTCGCCCATTGCGCCGAAAGTTTTAACGGATAATGCGTAACTTTCTTTATTAGTTTTGAATTTTACGCTGTGGTTACTTAAAGAAGTTTTAACTTCATATTCGGTGTTTGGAGAAAGATTAAAGATAGAGAAAACGTTAGTATCTTTATCTTTAACAACCGTTTCGCCGTTTACGATTACGTCAAACTTTTGTGGTGCATAGTAAATTGCGTCGTTATCAAGCTCAAAGCAAGCCGATACTGAAGACTTATAAATTAGGTCGAATTTCATCTTTTTTCCCCTATAATATATTTGTCGCGTTAAAAACGCATATTTATGCCTATAATCAGGCTTATTTACAATACTTAGTAAAGTAAAAATTAAGCGTTACCATAACGGCAACGCTTAAGTTTCTAACTTTTTTGATGTCCGCCGTTATTAAATTCACGGTGTTTCATTTAATTATTATCGTTTTTTTCTTTTTTCTTTTTGTTTTTGATAGCCTTTTCAATTACGTTTCTAATAAAAGTAAACAACATATCAAAGCCAAGCACTAAATCGGCAAAAACGAACGCTCCTGCGTAAAACAAAATTTCATCGGTGTCCGCTTCCGCGTTTGCTTGCCTTATGAGAACTAAAAGTAAGTTCATAATTTCTATAGCAATAAGGCAAACGACGATATAGTAAACGATATTTATAAAAATCGTAAAATGCGACTTTTCTCTTCCAACGAAAATAAAATTGTTATAATCGTTGCCTTCCGAAGAAAATTGCCTAAACGCTGCATTTACAAAAATATCCGTAACAGCGCCGAGCGCAAGACCGCAAATGATAGCAAAAAGTTGATAATCTTGAATAGTGCCTGTCCCAAAGAAAACGAAATAAAAAATCATCCCGGGAACCCACCATTTCGTAAAAGTCGCTTTTAGCCAAACGGGTAGTTTAGACGATTTGCTCATCGCATACGGGTCGTAAACGTTGCCGTTTTCTTCAAAAGTGCCTTTCTTTTGTTTTTTATTCGTTGAATTTTCCTCAACGGAGGTAAATTCAACGTCATCTAAATTACGCCTTTTCATCGATTTCAATTACTAGTTCTTCGTCAGACTTTTGTTCCATAAGCCTGTCGTATTCGTCATCAACGGAAGTATCTATTAAGCCTAATAACTTTCTAATAACAGGCACGAGCGCGATAAGCGCTATGCTAATGCTAGTAAACACGATGTGCCACGTAATATTCACTTTTGCCGCTAATTCGTCCGCGTCTAATTGAAGTTCTTCAAGTGGAATATTATGCCCTGCGTCAATATGGAATTGAATTGCGTAATATTCAACCGATTTAACGTATAAAATATCGCAAACGATAACAAGCGCTAACATTACGAAAGTTACAACTAACATTAAAACGCTAAGTTTACCCTTTTTGTAAGTAGTTAAGTAACTTATTACCGACATAATCGAAAATAGCGTGATAACGAACATATAAAGCCCCGGCGAGCGAAGATGCGCTGCAACTTCTACGCCTTTATCCGCATCCGACATACCACCAAGCGCCGCGCTTGAGTGAATTGAAAGCGAAAAAGTAAAAATAAAACACGCTATGATTACGAAAAGCATAGGGATCATTTGAGGGCTTCTTTTTAAACTTACTATTCTTTTTCTAAAAAATTCTCTCATATTTCCCTCCTATCTTATTGCGTTGGTAGTATCTTTATCAAAGAAGTGCATTTTCTTCTTCACGAACGAAACTTTAATTTCATCGCCAAGTTTATAATCACACCAAGAATTAATCTTTGAAATAACTTTTTTCTTACCAAAATAACCGTGAACGAGCGTGTTCATACCAAGGTTTTCGTTAATGGAAACCTTCATATCAATTTCATCGCCGATATCAATATCTTCAGGACGAACGCCTAAAACGATTTCTTTACCTTCGTAAGAAGAAAGAAGTTGTTTTTGTTCTTCTAGTAGTTCAACGGTAAATTCTTCGTGAATAAGTTTTCCGCCTTCAACTTTTACGTCAAAGAAGTTCATTGGAGGAAGACCGATGAAACTTGCAACGAATAAGTTGTTAGGTTTATCGTAAAGGTCGATAGGTCTGCCGATTTGTTGAACGCGACCTTTATCCATACAAACAATTCTATCTGCCAAAGTTAGCGCTTCGGTTTGGTCGTGCGTTACGTAGATGGTAGTAGTTTTTAATTGTTGATGTAAAAGTTTCAACTCTCTTCTCATAGAGCCACGAAGTTTAGCGTCTAGGTTAGATAACGGTTCGTCGAATAAGAAAACTTTAGGATTTCTAACGATTGCCCTACCTACCGCAACACGTTGACGTTGACCGCCAGAGAGTTGTTTTGGCTTTTTGTTAAGTTGAGTTTCAAGTTCCAAAATTCTTGCCGCATCCATAACTTTTTCGTGAATTACTTCAGGGTCTTCCTTTCTTAAAACTAGAGAGAAAGCCATGTTATGATAAACGGTAAGGTGAGCGTATAGCGCGTAGTTTTGGAAAACCATCGCGATATCTCTATCCTTTGGAGGCATAGTCGTTACGTCTTTATCGTCGATAACGAATTTTCCCGAAGTGATATCTTCAAGCCCTGCAATCATTCTAAGCGTGGTTGATTTACCACAACCGGAAGGTCCTACTAAAACGATAAACTCACCATCGTTAATATCAAGGTTAAAATCGTAAACGGCTTGAAAACCATCTTCATAGATTTTATCAATGTCTTTTAATGATAATTTTGCCATTATGCTTTAACCTCCTCTAACGATTGTAAGTAAGCGCGTAATTTTTTACTGTTGATATAACTTACGACTGAGGCTGCAATAAGGCATAAAACCGAAAGAATTAAAACGATCATTGAGGCAATGAAAGCGCCTTTCACAAGTTGACCTGCAGTGTGGAATTGAAGCGTAGAAAAGATAATTCTAATCGTTTGCGTAACTGCCAAAACACCCGGTAAAATAAACCATTTTGGAAGATACGCTTTAGTTTTTTCCGCCGCTAAAAAGCACATAAGCATAAATACTATATTATATAAAATATCGATACCAACAAGATAACCGCCCGGTTCCCATGCCTTATCGTAATTAGCTTTTACCATTCTATTAGATAAAAGCAAAATCATATAAACGGCGTTAAAAACGATTGCTAAAATATTCATATAGAAAGGAATTTTATCATTTCTATATCTCATAAGTTCAACTTTCATCTTATAAATCCTCCGCAAGCAATCTTTCTTTTTCCGCTTTACGAGCGCGAATTTGTTCGTCTTCTTCAGCGTAAAGGGCGTCTTCAGCTTTAATAGATTTATATTTCCAAATAGCGTTCACGACAAGCAATACCGCAGCAGCGAAAACTAAAATAAATATAACGAAACCAATAACAAAAGTTGGTGTTGAAGTTGGAACGTCTTTAATAAAGTTTGCTTTTGCAGTTTGGCTAGAAATGCTATCAATTACGGCTTGGAAATCAATATTTGCGTAAACAGAAGAGTAGTTAGCAATATTGATAAGCGAATATACGCTATAGTAGATTGCAAAGCCACTAAAAAGACCAGTGGTAATATAGTTCGTAACGTAATATCTTCTTCTCTTTTGATTTTGGAAAATAAAAAGAGTTACGGTAACGAGAATAAATACTAACGAAAGGGTTGCAATCGTTCTATTAAAGTCTTGAACGTAATCGTAAAATAATTGACCGTTTATCAACTGACCTGCTCTATCAAATCTAGCAAAATACATTGCCATTGGATAAAAGTCGGTTGAGAAGATCGCATAAGAATAAACGAAAGTTAAAACAGCCGTAATTAAAGCAAAAGTTACCGCCATTTTTTGAAATTTCATTTGAGTAATTTTCATTTCTTTCACCTTTTAAATTTGTTTCTTACGCCACGATTTCGCCTCGTGGCGTAAGCGTTGTTGTTTAGTTACCTAATTTTAGTGAAACTTTCGATTAGTCTCTGCCATACATTCTGTTGTATGCGTCAGCGTAAGTTTCAAGATAATCAAGACCGCCCCAAGTTTCGTTAATTTGAGTAATAAACTCACTCTTTCTTAAGGTAGTGATATTGTTTACCGTGTTGTTGTAACCATACTTAATATAACGGTGGAATTCGTTATAACCGTCAGCAGAAGAGTTGTTGAACTTTCTACCAAGTTCGGTGCAGTATTGTTGTAAATATCTGTTTTCAGAATCGGTTAAAGCGAAAGTGGTTGGAACGATAGTGTTTCTAATATTGCTTTCGTCAATATTTACAGAAGAGTGTTTTAAAGTTCCAAGTTCTACCGCGTTGTTAATATATTCAAGACCAACTTTACCTAAATCGTCAACGGTTTGGAATTCCATGCCTTGTTCCTTTTCGTAACCAATAGGAAGAGTTGCGCCGATATACTTACGATAGTAGTTAGTGTAGTTACCGCCACCGATAAATTTATGCTTAAGTTCTGCTAAAGCTGCGTCGCTAATTACAGGAATTTGACGACCACGATATTCCATCGTTACGATGTTACCTTGATCATCGTGTTTCATCCAAGCATCAGGACCGTAAGTCATAAGGCGTTGACCTTCTGAACTATACATATAGTCGAAGATTTCTAAGCATTTCTTGAAGGTTTGCTTATTAGAAGTGGTAGAAGTTAAAATCGACCAACCTTCAGTCTTTACAGATCTCCAACTTTCAGTATATTGATATAAAGTGTTTGCACCGCTTACTTCGTAAGAAATGTTTGAAGTGTTAGCTTTAGCCACAGCCTTGTTATCCCAGTCTGCAACAGGGAAAAGAATTGGGCTTAAGTTCATATCATAACCTAAAGATGCGGTTAAAGTGTTGTAAATAGTAGTAGTTTGGTTATAATCGTAGGTCATAAAGCCTTGGTTTTGTTGGTTGAAAGTTTCTCTATAGTCAGAGTAATCGCCAAGACCCATATCGTAATCGGCAAGGATAAGACCTTCTTTATAAATTTGGTTTAGAAGAGTTAACGCTTCCATCATATCGTCGGAAGTTCTACCGTCTGTAAGGTTACCGTTTTCATCAATATAGAAATAAGAGTTTCTGCTATCGTAACCACGAACGCCCCAAATTTGAGAAAGTTGAATAACCGCTGCAGTTCTGTTACCGTCTTTGCTTCTTGGATAGAAAGGATAAACGGTAGTCTTACCTGCAAGATATTCAGGGTTAGTCTTAACGCATCTTAATAACGCGATAAGTTCGTCAGCATTGTAGCAAGCGTTTTGACCAACGAAAATTTCAGAACGCTTAGTAAATTTACCAGCGTTAGCGCCTGACATATAAATTTTATCGATATATTCTCTTAAAGCGTTGGTTAAGTTCTTACCATTTAAATCGCCACTCTTGTTTTGCATAGCGATAACGCCTTCGCCCGTGCCGTATTGAACGGTTACAGTTTGCTTAGCCGATGCATCTGCATTAGCAACTTCAAAAGAAGTGTTCATTGTGTCGTAGTAAGGCTTATAGTAAGATGCAATAGTGGTGTCGGTATCGAAATCAGGAGTTTCAGCGTCAAGAAGTTTTTCAACCCAGTCAACACGAGCAATAAGCATAGTTTCAATATCGTCAAAACCATCAAAATAAGGAGCGTAGAAAATTTGACCGCCGTTAGAAGTGATAGTTTTCTTTACGATATCGTGAGAATCAATATAAGCTTTGAAATTAGGCATTTCGTCAAGATATAAAGATAGGTCAACGAAAGTGTTGTTGTTAGTTCCCTTATCAACGATATTAGAAACAGGACCAGACATAATATCTACGTTTCTAAATTCGTTAGCTTCGAAAGTGCTAAACGCAGAACTTACGCTAGTTGCCTTTTCAGGAGTTACGTCGGTAATACTGAAGTTAAGGTTGGTTTGAAGTTGAGCCCACGAAGGCTTAAATGTGTTAGTTGCGTAGTACTTACCGTCAACGGTTGATTGATAGTAAGGAACGGTTTCGTTTGATTGTAAGTATTTCATACGGGTATCTAAACCTTCGTATAATACTGACATCTTAACGGTAGCGCCATCGCCGTTCACGCCGGTTAGGTCAACTTTTTCTTGTCTGTTTGCGTTATTTCCAGCACTACTTGACGAGTTATTGCCCTTGTTATTGTTACAACCAACTAAGGTAAACGCCATCAACAATGCAAGAATAGTGGCAAGGATAGATAATTTCTTTTTCATAAAATCCTCCAAATATATGTGATATAATTTTTTTATTATTCTTTTACGCCACCAAGGTTTACACCGGTTGCGAAATATTTTTGAATGTAAGGATAGATTACCATAATTGGAATAATAGCAAATACTATCATGCTGTAAACTACTGCTTCGTTCGCAAAAACGTCACTCTTTACAGTAGCGTCGTCTTTTTGAAGCTCTTTAAGCGTATTCCTAATATAAACTTGTAATGGGAATTCTTCGCCATCTAGGAATTGCATCGCCCAGAAATAACCGTTCCAACGGCTAATACCAAAGAACAAGCCTACCGTTGCTACCGCAGATTTACTCATCGGTACGTAAACGTTCCATAGAAGGTTAAATTCGTTTGCGCCGTCAACGATTGCCGCCTCTTCAATTTCCTTTGGAACTGAATCGAAAGCGTTTCTTAAAAGAACAACGTCAAACGCGTTCATACCCATTGCAATAACTACCATCCATTTCATATCTTCAATGCCTAAAGCAAGGAATACGTCTTGGGTGTTTACGTAGTTCAAATACATAGGTAGTAAACCTGCCGAGAACCACATCGTAAATACGAAGAAGAAGTTAATGCCAGATTTGAATACTAAACGCTTTTTAGAAAGAGCGTATGCGCCTAAAATTGCGGTAATAAGCGACCAAACCGTACCAAAGAAAGTAATGAATAGAGTGTTTGCGTAACTTACCCAGAAGTTAGAGTCGAATATAACTTCTTGGAACGCTTCCCATTGAACGTTCTTTGGCCATAAAACGATTTCACCCGCTAAATATTCTGCTTTACCTGAAATTGCGGCAGAAATAGTATAAACGAACGGATATAAACACATAAGCGCGAAAATTACGCAGAAGAAGTAAGCCAAAATCTTGAAGATTAATTCACTTGCTTCTAAGCGAACGCTCGCGTTCTTTTTCTTTTTAATTACGTTATTAACTGTAGCCATAATGTCTCCTTAATAAAGCGACGTTTCAGAAACGTTCTTACTGATAGTGTTCGCGCCGATAACTAGTAACATTGAGATGATAGCGTTCATCATATCCGCAGCAGAACCTTGCGACTTGTTCACCGCAACACCAGTGCCTCCGCTTCCCGCCATACCGCCGAGTTGGAATACGTAAGTTGAAATGGTTTGCGAAGTTTCAAGGTTGTTTGAAGTTCCCGTCGTCTGTAATAAGATAACTTTTTCGTAACCGATAGTCATTAAGTGGCCTAGTTTCATAATAAGCATTATAACTATGGTTGACAAAATGCCCGGTAATACTACGTATTTAATTTGCGCCATCTTGGAAGCGCCGTCCATTCGCGCCGCTTCATAGCTCGTTGGCGATATGCCGATGATTGCCGCAAAGTAAACTATAGAACCGTAACCAGCCTCCGCCCAAACGCCTGATACTTCGTAGATAGTTCTAAAATAAATTGGCGTGTTCAATAGACCAAGCATTGCCGTTTCTTCGTCGATTGCGCCAATCGCCACAAGCGCCTGAGATATTACGCCGGGCTGAGCCCCGCTTTCAACAGAGCCGTTCTTTAATACTAAGTGGATAATCGACGTTACAACTACTAACGATACGAATTTTGGTAAGTAGGTTGCGATTTGTAATACGCTACGAACGATATTCGATTTAATTTCACTAAAGAAGAGCGCAAGCAAAATCGGTGTTGGGAAACCAAATAGCAAGCCGTAGAAACTGAGCATAAATGTGTTTCTAAACGCAGGCCAGAACGTGCTTGCTTCCGATCCAAACAATAGTTGCTTAAACCAATGTAAACCAACAAAGTCCATTTGAGCAACAGTGCCTTTATCGGTATTGTATTCCTTGAACGCTGCCGTCAAGTCATACATTGGAAGATATCTCCAGAATAAGAACAATAGGAATAGCGGTAAAAGCATAACGTAAATACGCCAGTCTTTCAAAACTGATTTACCTATGTTCTTCCAATAATTTCTTTCGAAATCATCAATTATAAGTTGACGCTCTCTACTCATTGGAATAGGGTCTTTCTCTTTCATATTACCTCCTAACGTTGTGCGTTTCAAAATATTCTTTTTGATCCGCAAAAACTTGATCTTGCTTGCTAGTTACGATTAAAACAAGCAATGTAAAAATATAATTAAACGTTTCTCTTGTTAAATGCGATAGTAACAAATCGAAGAAATTTGCGCCTTGCAAAACCGAACCTAAAATAGTTCTTAATATGCAAACGGCTAAAAAACTCGTCGTTACGTATGCAATAATGAGTGGTATAGATTTTCTTAACTTTTCTTTTGATTCAAGCCCTTTCCTAAAATATAATAGGACTATTATCGACGCGGCGTTTCCTACCGAGTAAGAAACTAACTGTTGCCAATGCGAATAAAGGTAAAACCCTTCGTTAAACATATTTATTAAAATAACGTTTATCACTCCGCCTAAAACAGCGTATATCACACCGCACCAATTCCAACGCATATACGCAATTAAAGTTATTGGCATAACGATTGATAAAACGAAGAGTTGGTTAGTCGTTCCCAAAAGCCTTAAACTTAAAACTTCTAAAACAACCATCAAAAGCAAAAGAATTGTTAAATCTATAAGTCTATAACGCTTCCAAGCCATAAAAACCTGTCTATAAGCCCGTTATCTTACTTTTTGAAGTAATTAACTGCGTTATTATAACAAATATCTTGAACGATTTTTCCTACGAATTCAATATCGCAAGGGTATTCGCCGTTCTCAATTAAATTACCGAATTTGTTGCAAAGAATTCTTCTAAAATATTCGTGTCTTGGATAAGACAAGAAACTTCTAGAATCGGTAAGCATACCAACGAATTTAGAAATTAACGCAACTGATGAAAGCGATTCCATTTGGGTTTCCATACCATATTTTTGGTCGTTGAACCACCAACCGCTACCAAATTGCATTTTGCCTGAAATTCCTTCGTGTTGGAAACAGTTCATAATAGTTGCTAAAACTTCGTTATCACGTGGGTTTAAGCAGTAAAGAATTGTTTTAGGAAGTTCGTCCGTTTCGTCAAGGTTGCCTAAAACTTTAGAAAGTTTTGCAGCAAACGGTTGGTCTTCGATAGCATCAAAACCGATATCTGCGCCAAGTTTCTTTAACGCTCTTAATGAGTTATTTCTAAGCGCGCCGATGTGGTATTGTTGAACCCAACCGTATTTGTTGTATAACCTACCTAAGAATAAGAGCATATAACCCTTATATTTTTCAATTTCGCTATTGGTCAACTTTTCGCCGTTTAAACCTTTAACGAAAATCTTTTCAACTTCTTCTTTAGTTGCGTCTTCATACATGAATACGTCAATAGCGTTATCAGATACTACGCAACCAACTGAATCGAAGAATTTAACTCTGTCTTCAAAAGCCTTTTCAAAAGCTGATAGGTCGTTAATTTCATAACCAACCACTTTTGAAAGTTCTTTAACCCAAGGAATAAAGAAGTAATCAAGTTCAATGTTTACGCCCTTGTCAGGTCTAAACGCAGGAAGAACGGTAAACTTCATAGTTGGGTCGTTTTTCATTTTTATATGCCACTCTAACGAATCAACAGGGTCGTCAGTAGTGCAAATAGTTTTTACGTTGCTCATTTCGATGAACTTTCTAGCAGTTAGAGTTTCTAACTTTTCATTACATTCATCGTAAATCTTTTTAGCAGTCTTTGGCGATAAAACGTCGGTAATGCCAAAATATTTTTTAAGCTCTAAATGAGTCCAGTGGTATAGCGGATTGCCTATTGCAAAAGGAATCATTTCGGCATATTTCATAAACTTTTCTTCGTCGCTCTTGTCGCCGGTTATGTAGTCTTCACTAACACCAGATTGACGCATACTTCTCCACTTATAGTGATCGCCAAAATGCCCGTCAACAAGCCAAACTTGAGTTAAACTTCTAAACTTTCTATCTTCGTAAATATCTTTTGCAGGAATATGGCAGTGATAGTCGAAAATAGGCATTTGTTCAGCGTAATCGTGATATAAAACTTTGGCGGTTTCCGTTTCTAAAAGAAAATCTTTATCAAGAAATTTTTTCATAATGCACCTTTATATTATTTGATTAGATTACCGAACCGTCGGCAGGATTAAAGAAGTAAACGCTACTTCTTGGAATTGAGAATTCAATTTCATCGCCAGCATTAACTTCATCGTATGGCGAAACTTTCAAAACAACGTCTTTTTCACCTATCTTTGCGTAAACGTTTACGTTATCGCCAAGCATTTCGGTTAAGGTTACTTTTGCTTTGAAAGAAATAGCGTCGTCTGCTTTTCCTAAGATAGTTGCCTCAGGTCTAAAGCCGATAGTAACTTCTTTTTGGTCGAAAGCCTTAAGTTTTTCAAAATCACCACTAATTTCAAACGATACGCCTTCTTCAACGATAGCCTTATCGCCGTCAATCTTTACAGGCTTTAAGTTCATAGGTGGCTCGCCGATAAACCCTGCAACGAATTCGTTTGCAGGTTTAAAGTATAGTTCGTATGGCGTTCCAACTTGTTGAACTCTACCATCTTTCATAACTACGATTCTATCAGCCATGGTCATAGCTTCGGTTTGGTCGTGCGTTACGTAGATAGTAGTTGCGCCTATCTTTCGATGGATATTAGTGATTTCACTTCTCATCGTAACCCTTTGCTTTGCGTCAAGGTTAGATAAAGGTTCGTCCATAAGGAAAACTTCAACTTGTCTTATGATAGAACGACCTACCGCAACACGTTGACGTTGACCGCCCGATAGCGCTCTAGGGAATCTTTCAAGATAGTCTTGTAAACCAAGCATCTTAGCAATTCTAGCAACGCGCTTTTCAATAACTTCTGCGTTAAGACCTTGCATCTTTAAGCCAAAAGCAAGGTTTTCGGCAACTGTTAAATGTGGATACAACGCGTAAGATTGGAATACCATTGATATTCCTCTTTGCATTGGTCCAAGGTCGTTTGAAACCTTACCGTTAATGATAAGTTCGCCTTCCGAAATATCTTCTAGGCCTGCTATCATTCTAAGCGTGGTTGATTTACCGCAACCGGAAGGTCCTACCAAAACGATAAATTCACCGTCTTCGATTTTTAGGTTAAAATCGTAAACGGCTTGGAAACCGTTAGGATAAACTTTATTAATGTTTCTAAGTTTAATAGTTGACATTTTTTCTACCTATTTTCTTTTATTTACGGGCTTATAGCCCAACTTTTAGTTTTTTTGAGTAATTAATCGTTAAAGTTTTTTGATTACTTTAATTCGCTATTCTTGATATGGTCCATATCATCAAACTCTTGGTTTTCACCACACATAGCCCAAATAAAGTTATAGTTAGATGTACCAATACCAGAGTGAATACTCCAGCTTGGAGAAATAACTAATTGCTCATTATTCATAACAATGTGACGTGTTTCCTGTGGATGGCCCATCATATGGAATACTACATTATCCTCAGGGATATTATAATAGAAATAAACTTCCATTCTTCTTTCAAAGTCGGTGGCCAAG
>JAZNBE010000040.1:0-54493 GCA_045586885.1 Christensenellaceae bacterium | reverse complement strand
CATTCGATGAAGTCGCCAACTTTAATATCGTTAAAGTTTTCAATAGACATACCACATTCAAAGCCTTGGTTGACTTCCTTAACGTCGTCTTTGAAACGCTTAAGTTGAAGAACGTTACCTTCGCAGATCATAACGTCGTCACGGTAAATTCTAAGTTTTGCGTTTCTAGAAATTTTACCATCAACAACGTAGCAACCTGCAACCGTGCCAACGCTTGAAATCTTGAAGGTTTCTCTAACTTCTGCTTTTCCAAGATAAATATCTTCAAACTTAGGCGCAAGCATCCCCTTCATTGCCTTTTTAATATCTTCGATTGCTTCGTAGATAATTCTATAAAGTTTAACGTCTATCTTAGACCTTTCAGCAAGAACTTTTGCCTTTGCGTCAGGACGAACGTTAAAGCCGATAATAATTGAGTTAGAAGAATCGGCAAGCATAACGTCGGTTTCGTTGATAGCGCCAACCGCTGCGTGAACAACGTGGATTTTAACTTCATCGTTCGAAAGTTCCGTTAGCGATTGTTTAACCGCTTCAACAGAGCCTTGAACGTCGCCTTTAATAATAATATTTAAGGTAGATAGGCTACCACCGCTAATTTTAGAGAATAATTCGTCCAAAGTAACCTTTTCGCTACGGCGAATCATTTCTTCTCTTTCTTTATTCTTACGCTCTGCCGCTACTAATTTAGATAGTTTTTCTTGTTCTACGGCATAAATCATATCGCCTGCGTTTGGAACTTCTTCAAGACCGATAATAGAAACGGCAATAGATGGGCCAGCCTCTTTTACCATTCTTCCCTTATCGTCAAACATACCTCTAACCTTACCAGTTGAAGTGCCTGCAACGATATAATCGCCTTGTTTTAGCGTTCCGTTTTGAACTAAGATAGATGCAACAGGGCCTTTACCTTTATCAAGTTTTGCTTCAATAACTATACCTTTTGCCTTCGATTGCGGATTTGCTTTAAGTTCACGCATTTCGGCAACGAGTAAGATAGTTTCTAATAATTTATCAACGCCTTCGCCAGTTTTGGCAGAAACTGGAACCATAATAATGTCGCCACCCCATTCTTCAACTAAAATATCTCTTTCAGATAATTGTTGGCGAACTCTATCAATATTTGATTGCGGTTTATCAATCTTGTTTGCTGCAATAATGATAGAAACGTTAGCGTCTTTCGCGTGGTTAATTGCTTCAACGGTTTGAGGCATAATACCATCATCCGCCGCAATTACGATAACGGCAATATCGGTTGCTTGCGCGCCACGCGCTCTCATTGAAGTAAACGCAGCGTGTCCCGGCGTGTCAATAAACGTAATAGCGTTATTATTTACTTTTACGGAATAAGCGCCGATATGTTGAGTAATACCACCGGCTTCGCCTTCGGTAACTTTGGTTGAACGAATATAGTCTAAAAGTGAAGTTTTACCGTGGTCAACGTGCCCCATAACCGTAACGATTGGAGGACGAGTAACGTATTTTGTTGGGTCGTCTGCGCCTTCGTTGAAAACGTCGCTTAAAACGTCTTCCGCAGTCTTTTCAAGCTTTAGTTCTAGTTCAATTCCAAGACCTGCGGCAATATATGCTGCGGTATCGTAGTCGATAGAATCGTTAATGTTTTTAATAATGCCTTCTTTGAATAAAAGTTTTGAAATTTCAACGGCGGAAACACCTATCTTTTCACTTAACTCTTTCAAAGGAATAATCTCTTTAGAGATTACGGCTTTTTCAATCTTAATTCTTTGTTCTTGCGCTTCGGCTTTGTTCTTTTTGTTTCTTACCTTTCTGTAACCAGTCTTATTTTCATCGAAATCATCGATAGAAACCTGACCTTTCATTGCGCTCTTTTTGTTTATAACGCGCTTATCGTCATAACTCTTGCCATCGTTTTTCTTCTTGAAACCGCCTTTATTATTATCTTTTGGAATATAAGCGATTTCTTGAGGTTGGGCTTGAGGACGAGCAGACTTTCTGTCTTGATTTTGTTGAGGCTTGTTATCTTGACGTTTTTGCCCACCTTGAAGCGCCTTGTTCTCTTGTTTATTTTGCTTATTATCTCTTCCGGGGTACATTACGCCAACAACGCCCTTTGGTCTTTCAGGTCGTTGCGGAAGATCAGCCTTTTTGACAATCTTTATGCCTGTATCTTTAGGCACGAATTCTTTAACTTGAGGAACATCGGCCTTTTCTTGTTTTTCTTGCTTTTCTTGTTTTTCTTTTATTTCGGCTTTTTGTTCAGGCTCTTTTGTTTCTTGAACTTTTTCTTTTACTTCAGCCTTTTCGCTCTTAATATCTTCAACCTTTTCAGGTTGTTTTGCCGATTTTTTGGTAGGCTTTTCGGTGGTAGCATCAACTTTGCTATCACTTACAGCGTTAATCGCATCATTTTCAGTTTGTGAAGTTTCCTTCGCGATATTCTCTAATTCGCGTTGTTTCTTCAAATTGCCTTCTTTTGTCGAAAGCATTTTAGTAACGTCCGCCACCGATTGATGCGACGCCTTTACCTTTGATAATAATTCAGCTAAACCGTCAGCAGATTCTCTTAATTTTTTAATATAAACGTTCGTTGCTTCCTTTTTTTCTGCCATTATTATTAAGCCTCCCAAATAACGAATTTCTCGTTAAGATTATTTAATATTGCCGATGCAAGAGATTTATCGCATATAGCGCAAACCTTGCAGTTTTGTTTGTTAAAGATGTCTTCAAGCTTATATTCTTTGCTAACAACAAGTTTTGAAAAATGCTTTTTAGCAAGCTTTAGCGCATCGTTTTTAGTGTTAAGACTAGCCGAATCGCACACGATAATAAGCGGAATTCTACCCTTTGTCATTTCAATCGTGTTTACTCCGGTTTTTGCCTTCCGCGCTTTAATCGCAAAGCCGATATACGATAAGATTTTGTCAGGCATAAGCGCTCCAAAATTATTGAAAAATCAGTCGTTTTTCAAATATTCTAAAATTTGCTCGTAAAACTCAATAGGAACGGCGGTTTTAAAACTTTTATCAAGCCCACGGCTCTTAACGAGTTTTTTTGCGCATTCTTTATCTTTGCAAATATATGCGCCACGCCCGTTTTTCTTGCCCGTTTCGTCAATATAAAACCCTTCGGCCGTTTTCACAACCCTTACCATTGAGTTTTTTTCTAATTTTTTTCTGCAACACACGCAGGTGCGTTCAGGAATATGCTTCGTTTGCATAATTATACTTCTTCAGTTTGTGGAATAAATCCGTCTTCAATTTGCGCCCTTGACGCGCTCTTTACGTCAATCTTCCAACCGGTAAGTTTAGCGGCTAAACGCGCGTTTTGACCATCTCTACCGATTGCAAGCGATAATTTATCGTCAGGAACTACTACTCTTGCTACCTTTTCGCCTTCAATTGCAGAAACCTTTAATACCTTTGCTGGCGATAATGATTTTGCAATATATTCTAGCGGATCTTCGCTCCATAAGATAATATCAATCTTTTCGCCGTTAAGTTCGCTAACTACAGCGTTTACTCTTGCGCCTCTTAAACCAACGCAAGCGCCAACAGGATCGATTGAAGAATCGTTAGAATGAATAGCGATTTTCGTTCTTTGACCAGGATCACGTGAAACGGCTTTAATTTCGATAATGCCTTGCTTAATTTCAGGCACTTCGTTTTCAAACAAGCGTCTAACAAGCCCTTGAGAAGTTCTAGATACTAAAACTTGAGCGTTTCTACCGTTGTTTCTAACCTTCTTTACGTAAACTTTAATTTTGCTGTTTACCGTATAAGTTTCGGTTGGAACTTGGTCTTGCGGTAGCATTACGCCTTCAATTTGACCACCGCCGATTTCAACGTAAACGTTATTATTTTCAATACGGCGAATAACGCAGTTTTGAATTTCGTTTTCTTTATCTTCAAACTCGGCAATAGTGCTATCACGCTCAGCTTCGCGAAGTTTTTGGGTTACGACTTGTTTTGCCGTTTGAGCGGCAATTCTGCCAAATTTCAAAGGCGCGAACTCTTTTTCAAAAGTATCGCCAAGTTTATAAGATTTCTTGAAAGTGCGCGCTTCTTCAAGGCTAATTTCAGTCGTTGGATCGGTAACTTCCGCTACGATTGTTTTAACGATATAATATTTAGCGTTAAACTTTTCTTCGTTAATTTTAATTTTAACGTTAGCAACGGTATCGCCAGTGTGTTTTCTATAAGCAGAAACTAAAGCGTTTTGCAACGTTTCAATTAGTTGTTCTTTGCTTATGCCTTTTTCTCTTTCAAGATCTTCAATCGCTAAAAAGAAATCTTCTTTTCCCATGATATCCTCCAAAACGGCTTTACTTGCCGTAAACTCTTTAATTTAGTAGAATTTATTGCTTACTCGAACTTAATTGCTTTGTTTATTTTTGCAATTCTATTAAGTTCAAGTTTAATTTCTTCTTTTTTAGTTTTTACAACGATATTTTTTCCATCGTAAAAAGTAAGTTCGCCTTCAATAAATTTTTCGCCTTTAATCGGCGCGTAAAGTTTAACTTCAACTTCTTTTCCTAAGTTTCTTTCAAAATCTCTATCGGTCTTAAACGCTCTATCTAAACCGGGGCTTGATACGTTCAACGTATAAGGCGCGTCAAAAGATGGGTCAAACTCATCTAACGGATCGTTAATTGCGTTGTGGAAACGCTCTAAAGTATCAAGGTCAACGCCTAATTCCGTTTCAATTAAAACGGTAAGAGAAGGCTCTTTGCCTATCTTTACTTCAACGTCAACAATCTCAACGCCTTCTTTTTCCGCAAATGGTTGCAAAAAATCTTTAATTTCACTAACAGGTTTGAACTTCATTTCCGCTCCCGATATAAAAATTTGAGAGTGGCTAGCCACTCTCAACGTAAACTTACTATTCAAGTAATTGTATTTTAACACAAAACTTATACTTTTGCAAGCATTTATTTTAAAAAAATAAATCTTTTTGCAAAAACCATTTAACTTTTAAGGTATTTCTTTTCTAATTCTAATAAGTTCTATAAAAAGTTCCGCCGTTGCTTGAGCGTCTGATAGCGCTCTATGATGGTGGAAAACTATACCGAACTTATCGCATAACGTATTTAACTTATAGTTCGCAACGCCAACGACAACTTCTCTTCCTATCGCTAAAGTATCTAAAACAGGGTTGTCGAAATCATAGTCTAACGGTTTCGACTGGTTTCTTATAAACCTAGTGTCAAAATCGGCGTTATGCGCAACAATGGTAGCGCCGTAACAAAACTTATAAAAATCGGCGCATACGTCTTCAAAAAGCGGAGCGTCTTTTACCATTTCATCGTCAATTCCAGTAATTTCAACTATGTTTGCAGGAATATGCTTTTTAGGATTTATAAGCGTTGCAAACGATTCTACTATTTCGCCGTCAATTACCTTTACCGCACCGATTTCAGTTATTTTATCATCAAAATCAGTGCCTGTTGTTTCAATATCGAAAACCACGAATTCTCGCCCTATAAACGCACTAGGTATTTCTTTGTGCTCTAAAAAGTTATCTTGCGAACTAATTTGCATAGGCTTTGGCGAAACCAAATAATATTCTTTAGGAACTGGTTTTTTAGGTCTTGAAACAGGAACGAAATTTTCAGGAAAAACACATAAATTTACGCTTAAAATTCGTAAATTACGGTATTCCCCACGCATTTGATATTCGCACCTACAAATAATTGCAACGCCCTTATCGAGTTTTTTTGCTTTTGCAACCTTGTCTTTATTAGGAAACAACATTCCAGACGCCGTGCCGGTTCTATCGGAAAAATCAATGATAAAATATTCTTTATCGTTCTTAGTAATTCCGCATTTAACGTTGGATATTACGCCTGCTAAATAAACTTCGCCAAGCATATCTTTAGTATCGGCTATGTAAGTTGCGCGGTCGGTTGGGTCGTCGTCAAAATATTTGGTAACGTCGCTAACTTGAAGCGTGCGTTTATAAAAACCTGTTACTTCTCTCGTTTTTGTTTTGAAAACGCTCTCGTCAATCTCGTCTTTTCCACGATTAACAAATTTAATTTCAAAATCATCAACGAATTTAGTGTCAAGGTGCTCAATAAGTTCCCTATCAACCTTTTTATAAACGCAAAAATCGTAAACCGTTGTTTCTAGGCTTAACGTAATTAAAAAATCGTCGGCTCGCTGTTCGACAAAAACGTTATCTTCAACCACTGAAGAGCAAGCGATATGATGTTCTTCTTGAAGATATTTAACAACTGCGCTTTTTACAAACGATTCAACCGTAATTATTTTATTTATCTCAATTTTTATGCTATTAAAACTTTGCGGAAGATAACTTTTAACTACCTTTGCAATTTCTTTTTCAACAAAACTATCTACGGCTTTTGGGGCTATAAATTTAATCGTTAAAGACCTATCGCTTTTCGATAGTATAGATTGAACGTATTTAAATTTTTTAGGAACGCCTTCAACGCTTAATATTTTATTAAACAAATCTTTGTTCATATTAGCCTTCTATCGCCTTTTTTATTTCCTTAATAAACTCTTCTTCAGCATTTTCCATTAAAACGGTGCGGAAAACTTCGCCCTTTTTGAAAATAACGCACTTTCCGTCTCCGCCTGCAATACCCAAATCACAATCCTTTGCCTCGCCGGGTCCGTTTACAACGCAACCCATAACCGCAACTTTTAACGGCTTATTTATAGATGACGTTGCCTTTTCAACGGCTTTTGCTAAAGATACAAGGTCGTATGCCGTTCTTCCGCAAGTAGGACAAGAAACTATTTCAACAAAGTTTTTCTCTAGCCCAACGCTTCTTAAAATTCGCCTTGCAGCCAAAACTTCTTCAGTTATTGGGGCAGTTAAAGAAACTCTAATCGTATCGCCAATACCGTCCAAAAGTAGCGAGCCTATTCCAATGCTATTTTTAACAACGCCCATATCGATAGTGCCTGCTTCAGTAACGCCTAGGTGAAGCGGATATTGAGTTTTTAAGGCAAGATAACGATAGGTTTTTACCATTAAAGGAACTGATGACGCTTTTGCCGAAATTACGATATTTTCAACGCCGAATTTTTCTAAAATTCTAACTTTATCTAAAGCGCTCTCAGCAAGCGAAATTTCGTTCTTTCCATATTTTTGAAGAAAGATTTTTTCAACGCTTCCGGTGTTAGAACCAACTCTTACTGCAGTTCCAGTTTCCTTTAACGCTTTTGCTACCGCCTCAACCTTATCTTCGCTCCCGATATTGCCCGGGTTAATTCTAATTTTATCAACACCGCTTTCTATCGATTTTAGCGCAAGCCTATAATCAAAATGAATATCAGCAACTATAGGAATAGGTGAAAACTTTTTAATTTCTTTAATGGCTATAGCGTCTTCTTCATCCTTAACGGCAACGCGAAAAATATCGCATCCAAGATCATAAACTTTCTCAATTTGTTTGATAATCTCTGCGATTTTTGCGGTTTTTACGTCTGCCATCGTTTGAATTTTAACACGCTCTCCGCCACCTATTATTAAATTTCCAACTTTAATTTTTTTACTCATTTTCGACTGCGTTCATTTGATATAAAATTCTAAGACCATCAAGTGTTAAAGTTCTATCAATATAGTCAATGCATGAAACTTCGTGAGCAATGGTTTCACTTAAACCACCGGTTACAACTACTATAGCGTCTTCCCTTCCAAGTTCTTTTTTAGTCTTTGAAACTATATAATCAACTAAGCCTGCAAAGCCGTATAATAAACCTGCTTGCATGTTGGTGGTAGTGTTTTTCGCAATAATACTTTTTGGCATTGAAAGTTCAATGTTAGGAAGTTTTGCCGTGCCGTTTACTAGGCTATCTAAAGAACCTTTAATTCCAGGTGATATTACACCGCCTAGAAGTTCGCCTTTTTCGCTAATTACGTTAAAGGTTGTAGCCGTTCCAAAGTCAATGCAAATTATAGGCGCACTTCCGCCGTATTTAGTAAAAGCCGAAACGGAATTTACAATTCTATCCGTTCCAACCTCTCTTGGATTATCAACTTTTACGTTTAAGCCAGTTTTAATTCCCGGTCCTACTAAAATAGGCTTTTTACCAAGATAGAATTCGCACATATGCTCTAGTGTGTAGTTAAGCTGTGGAATTACCGACGACATTATTACGCCCTTTATTTCTTCTTTTTTAATCTTACAAGTTGCTAAAAGATCTCTAACGACTATGCCGTATTCGTCCGCCGTAGAACTCTTTTTAGACGCAACTCTAAAACTTGCAATAAGTTTATCGCCTGCAAAAACGCCGTATTTTATGTTTGTATTTCCTATATCTATTACAAAAATCATAAATATTACCTAATTTTTTATTATTTTGTTACGTTTTGAATAACGCGAACGTATATAGGAACTAAAATCATAGAACCAACAACTTCAAATAAAAAGTTAATTGATAAAATTGTAGTAAATACGGTAGCAAGAGTTGAGTAAGTAAAAACCCACATCATAAAAATTACTAAAACCGTATTTGTTATAGTTCCAACTATTCCAGCAATAGAGCAAGGGAGAATTTCTCTCACAAACTTTGATTTTGCGTTTTTTGTAAGTGAAGTTACGCCCTTAAAAACAAAATAAGCGCCAACGCCTATAAAAATTCTTGGCAAAATTGAAATTAGCGGATTGAGAAATATAACGTTTGAGATCATTATCGCTAACACAAACGATGAAAAACCTAACAAAGTTCCGCCGACTAAATATGGTCGCCTAGTTCCTGAGAGCGATAACGCAATGGCTAACGGTATCGTTAGAATTGCCGGTGGCACAAAGCCGAAAAGTGGCTCGAACACAATCGTTTCTATTGCTAGAAACACAAAAACTAGCGCGAACATAACGCCAAGATAAGCAAGCGTATGCGCTTTTGATTTTAACATATAAACCTCCAATCAGATTTCGCTTAAGCGAATATCTGTTATAAAATTATACGATTATCAAGTTATCTAAACATATTATATACCTTTTATTAAATTTTAGCAAACAAATTTAACTAAGTAACAAATTTTAACGCCTTGCCATACTATATATTGACGGCAGATAAGCCGAATTTTTTGGAGGAATTTTTATGATTAACAGCTTGTGCAATAATAATTGCTATTTATATCTTTTAATCATCATTGCAATTTTGTGCTGTGGTGGTAGCGTTTGCTCAATTTTTGATAAAATTTGCGATTGTCAATACCTTATTCCTATCGTTTTAATTTTATTATGCCTTTGCAAAAAAGATAAAGGCTTTAATGGCTTTGGTTGCGGTTGCAAATAAGATTTAACTCAAATTTTTCTACATAAAATCTAAAAATATGGCTATCGCAAATTTTGCGATAGCCTAAATTCTTTTTTCTTTTTAATAACCTAAAAACTCAACGCCTTTTAACAAAACGTCATTTAAAAGTTCAGTTTTTAACGAATAAAAAATAACTTTTCCTTGCCTTCTAGTTGACACCGCTCCCAAGTTTTTCAAAAGCCTAAGCTGGTGGCTAACCGTAGTTTGATTTATCATAAGAACTTTTGAAATATCGGTAACGCACATTTCACTAATGGCTAAAGCAGAAAGCATTTTAAGCCTAGTAACGTCTGCAAAAATTGAGAAAAACTTAACGAGTTCGCCTAGCATTTCTTCGCTTGGAACGTAATTTTCAACCAAGCCTTGCGTTCTCTTATCTAACAACAATAAATTCATAAATCACTCCTAAAATTTACTAATTTTATTGTAATTTATATTTATAATAGTTGTCAATTTGTTCATATATTCAAAAATTAGCGCATATTGATAACTATAGTCGATTTTTGCCGAAAGGCTTTGAGGAATAATATGTCATCACAAAATATCGTTTTAATTGCTCTTTTATTTTTATTATTTAGTTACGGAAATATCTCTAGCACGCAACTTCTTCTTTTATTAGCCTTATTGACCACAACTTATTGTTGCACTAATTGCCCTAACAATACTTTTACTACGACTCAAACTACTACTACAACTTTATAATTAAAAAAACGACCTTTTTTGGTCGTTTTTTCTTTATTGCTTTTACTTTTCTTCTAAAAATTTTTCGCTTTATTCGTCGTCTTCGCCTTCTTCGTCTTCGTCAACAGAATTTTTGTTTTCTAAATAAATTTTGATAACGCTTTCAAATTTATCTAAAACTTCTTCTTTTCCAAATCTCGTTTCAGCGGAAGTTGGAATAATATCGCTAGCGCCTAAAGATAATTTTGACGCAACGTATTTTGCTTGTTGTTTTACTTTAGTTTTTGCAATTTTATCTGCCTTTGTAGCGATAACGGTAAACGGTAAAATAGTTGCGTAAAGATATTTTATCATTGAAACGTCGTCACTAGTTGGGTCATGGCGAATATCAACTAACGCAAAAACGTGGCAAATATCGGTTAAAGCAAAAAAATCGTCTAACGTTTTCGCCCATTTTTCTTTCTCGGCTTTAGATACTTTTGCATAGCCGTAACCGGGAAGGTCGGCAAGAATAAATTCGCCGAAATCAAAATAGTTCACAAGCCTAGTTCTACCCGGCGTATTTGAAGTTTTTGCAAGTTTCTTTTGACCTGCTAGCATATTTATTAGCGAACTTTTACCTACGTTTGATTTTCCGCACACGCAAATAATAGGCTTTTCGGTTTTTAAAAAGCCTGATTTATCTGCAGCAGATTTTATAAACGTAGCGTTTGTAATTTTCATTTTAGCCTCTTAATGCAATTTTGAATACGTCTAAAGCGTTTTCAACTGCGTGGAAAGTTAATTTTTCGCTAACTAAAGACGGAATATCTTCGATATCTTTCAAGTTCTCTTTTGGAATAATAATTTCGGTAATTCCAGCCCTAAACGATGCTAAAGCCTTTTCTTTTAGCCCACCTATTGCCAAAACCTTACCACGAAGCGTAATTTCGCCGGTCATTGAAATATCTGCGCGAACTTTTTTGCCAGTGAAAGCCGAAAGCATAGCGGTTGCCAAAGTTATGCCTGCGCTAGGTCCGTCTTTTGGCGTTGCGCCCTCCGGAACGTGAATATGGAAGTCGTTTGAGGAGAAAAATTCTTCTTTAATGCCGAATTTTTTTGCGTTTGCCCTAACGAAAGAAAGAGCAGTTCTTGCTGATTCCTTCATTACGTCGCCAAGTTTTCCGGTCAACAAAATTTCACCTTTTCCGCCATCAACGCACACAACTTCAACGTTTAAAGTCGTTCCGCCGTAAGCCGTCCAAGCAAGACCGTTTGCAACGCCAACTTCATCTTTCTTTACGGCTTTAGTATCTAAAAACCTTGCCGAACCTAAGAAATCTTTTAAGCGTTTTGGCGTTATGGTTTGCTTGCGAAGTTTTCCCAAAATTAGGTAATTTTTAACGATTTTTCTTATAATTTTATCAATTTGACGCTCTAAATTTCTAACGCCTGCCTCTTTAGTGTAGCCTTTGATAATATCTATTATTGCCTCATCGCTAAACTCTACCTTGTTTTCTTGAAGTCCGTTCATTTTCATACGCTTTGGAATAAGATAGCGTTTTGCAATTTCTAACTTTTCTTCTTGAGTGTAACCGTCAAGCGCTATTAATTCCATTCTATCAAGTAGCGGTGCTGGAATAGTATCTAAACTATTAGCCGTAGTTATGAATAAAACGTTTGATAAATCAACTGGAATTTCAATATATCTATCTCTAAAGGCTTTGTTTTGCTCTGGGTCTAACACTTCTAAAAGCGCGCTCGCTGGATCGCCTCTAAGATCAGATGAAAGTTTATCAATTTCATCAAGTAAAATAACTGGGTTTGATGCTTTAGCGTCTTTCAAGGCGTAAATAATTCTACCCGGCATTGCGCCGATATAAGTTTTTCTATGCCCTCTAATTTCCGCCTCGTCTTTTAAACCGCCAAGGCTTAAGCGCACGAATTTTCTATCAAGCGCCCTTGCAATAGACGTTGCAACCGAAGTTTTACCAACACCAGGAGGCCCTTGCAAACAAATAATAGAAGCGCCGGCTTTTCCAGTATTTTTCATTACCGCAAGATATTCGATAATTCTATCTTTAACCTTTTCAAGACCGAAATGGTCTTCTTCTAATATCTCAATGGCTTTAGAAAAATCACTTCTATCTGCAGTAAATTCATTAAAAGGAATATCTAAAATCCAGTCGATATAGTTGCGAATTACGGTAAAATCTGGAGAAGACGAACTCATTCTAGACATTCTATCAAGTTCTTTTAGAACTTTTTCTTCGTCTTCTTTAGGCATACCTTTTGCTAATATTTTTTCACGAAGTTCTAAAACTTCGTCTTCGTCGTTTCCAAGTTCTTTGTTAATTGCCTTTAATTGTTCTCTTAAGTAATATTCTTTTTGGCTTTTATCAACGCTTTCACGAACACGCTCGTTAATTTGCTTTTCAATATCTTGATTAAAAATCAAAACGTTAAGTTCTTTTGACAAAAGTTCTAGGCGCTCAGTCGTTTTCGTTATTGATAAAATTTCTTGCTTTTTAGTTTCGCTTATTGTTAGATTGTAAGCCAAAATATTAACAAATTCCGTAGCGTCGTCAACGCCAAACAAAGAATCTGCCAAATCTTTAGAAAAATTCTTATTTACTGCAACGTAATCTTTAAGTTTTTCACGAGCAACTGAAAAATAAGCGTTTTGCTCAAAAGGTAGTAAAACTTCGTCAGGCTCTTCAAATACGCTAGCGGTATAATATTCGCCCACGTCTTGCATTTCAACGGCTTTCGCCCTATAAAGCCCTTCAATTTGAAGTCTTATATTGCTTTTAGAAACGTTTACTATTTTCTTTACCCTACAAACAACGCCAACACGATAAATATCTTTAATTTGCGGATTATCTTCCAACGAATTTTTTTGAGCAACAAGAAAAATTTCACCGTTTTCAGTAACGGCTTTTTCAACAGCGTAAAGAGAACGAGGTCTGCCAACGCCAATACTCGTGCTAATGTTAGGGAACATTACCTTGCCCCTTAATACCAATACGGGAAGTTTTTTAGTCTTAATGTTTTCGTCCATATAATTCTCCAAGCACGTTTTTTCGTGCGGTAGAAAATATTGTAGCACAAAATTGTTGTTAAATCAAGTAAGAAGTGATAATATATTTATATGAAAAATTACCAATTACACTCATCTTTCGTAATTTTAAGCGGTGCAACTTCTGGAATAGGGCTTGAAATTGCAAAAAACTTAATAGAAAACTATAACGTTACGATTTTAGCGCTTGCAAGAAATCAAGAAAAATTAGACAAAACGAGAGTTTTGCTTGGCGAGAGTTTTATTCCTTTCAAAATGGACGTATCTTTAGAAGACGAGTGGCAAAGGCTTGCCGAGTTTCTAACAAAATCAAGACTAAAGTGCGACGTTCTTATTAACAACGCTGGCGTTTTACCACCTTTTGAAAAAGCAACTAACGTTTCGCTAGACACGTTAAAAAACGCCTTTCAAACCAACTTTTTCTCTTGCGTTTATTCCGTAAAGCACGTATTACCTATTTTAAAAACGAGTGACAAGCCTTGCCTTGTAAACGTTTCAAGTTCCGCATCACTATGCGCAATTATCGGTCAATCGGCATACTCTGCGACAAAATCTGCCCTAAAAGCCTGGACTGAATCACTTATTTTAGAAGAAAAAGATTGCAAAATTTCTCTAGTTATTCCGGGCTTTTGCAAAACGCCTATGTTTGATAAATTCGACCTTTCTAAAAAAGAGAAAAACTTATTGAACAAGGTTTCATCTTCCCCTGAAAAAATGGCTAAAAAAATTGTAAAAGTTATTAAGAAAAATAAGAAAATTGCGGTGCTAGGGTTTGACGCCAAACTTATGAATTTCTTTTACAAACTATTCCCAAGAAGTTTTCCGCGCCTTATTTCTAAAATTTTAAAAAAATCTAAACTAAAAATGTTTAACGATTTGTTTTAAGCCAAAATTTTTCTTGCTTAAATTTCGCAAAAATTAAATAATTTATTAAAAAAGCGGTTTTGCAAATTTGCAAATCCGCTTATGTTTTTAATTAGTCGGTAACCTTTTCTAAAAGTTTTAGATCAATTCCCTTTTCGCCAATTTTAATAATTTCAACTTTAACCTTATCGCCGATAGATAAAACTTCTTCAACTGAATCAACTTTTCTTCCAGCGTTGAGTTTAGAGATATGAATCATACCGTCTTTTCCAGGTGTTAGTTCACAGAACGCGCCAACCTTTGGTAAAATTCTAGCAACTTCGGTTATGAACATATCGCCAACTTCAAGGTCTCTTGCAATTGACATAATAATGTCTTTTGCTCTTTGAGCAGGAGCGATAGTTTCTTCGTATGATGCTACGAATACTTTACCGTCTTCCATAATATCAATCTTAGCGCCGGTTTCATCAATAATCTTATTGATTGTTTTGCCACCGCTACCGATAACGTCTTTAATCTTTTCAGGATTGATAGTGAATACTAAAATCTTAGGCGCGTATTTAGAAAGTTCAGCCTTTGGAGCAGGAATAACTTCAAGCATCTTATTTAAAATGTGTTGTCTTCCCTCGTTTGCTTGCTTAATTGCTTGGCGTAAAATTTCTTCGCTAATACCTTTAATCTTTATATCCATTTGAATTGCAGTAATACCGTTTACAGTTCCTGCAACCTTAAAGTCCATATCGCCAAGGAAATCTTCTAAGCCTTGAATATCGCTCATAACTGAAACTTTACCAGTTTCAACGTCCTTTATAAGCCCCATAGCAATACCTGCAACTGGGTTCTTAATTGGAACGCCTGCGTCCATAAGCGCTAAGGTCGAACCACAAACAGAACCTTGAGAAGTAGAGCCGTTTGAAGACAATACTTCGCTTACAAGCCTTATGCTATAAGGGAATTCTTCAAGAGAAGGAATAACTGTCTCTAAAGATCTTTCAGCAAGCGCGCCGTGTCCGATTTCACGTCTTCCGGGACCACGCATTGGCTTTGCCTCGCCTGAAGCGTAACCGGGCATGTTATAGTGGTGCATATAGCGTTTTTGAACTTCGTCGTCTAAACCTTCAAGTTTTTGAATATCGCCAATCGTTCCTAGTGTACAAGTAGTCATAACTTGAGTTTGACCTCTAGTGAATACGCCTGAGCCGTGAACTCTTGGCAATATTCCGTTTTCACACCAAATAGGTCTAATTTCAGTAAGTGATCTACCGTCCGGACGGATTCCTTTATGAGTGATTTTAGCGCGAACTTTTTCTTTAGTTATATAGTAAAGACTATCTTTGATTTGACGAACTAAATCGCCGATAGATAATTCTAATTCATCTAGTTCAGTATAATCTTCAGCAGTGAAATATTCAATACATTCTTTTTCAACTTGGTCTTGTCTTTCTTGGCGAACTTCTCTATCAAAAGTATCTAAAGCCCAGTCAAGTTTTTCACTTGCAAACGCTCTAACCTTTTGGTCAAGAACTTCGTTCACGTGATAGAATTCCATTTCGCGCTTTTGTTTACCGCATACGGCAACCATTTCTTCAATGAAAGCGCATTGTTTTTTAATTTCTTCGTGGCCGAATAAAATTGCGCCAACCATTTGCTCGTCGTCAATTTCTTTCGCGCCTGCTTCAACCATCATAATAGCGTCTTTCGTGCCTGATAAGTTAAGTTGAAGCGTTGATTTTTCTCTTTGTTCTTGGGTTGGGTTGATAACGTACTTACCGTCAACAATACCAACTACTACCGAACCAGTAGGTCCTGCAAAAGGAATATCTGAAATAGATAAAGCAATAGAACTTCCTAGCATTGCAAATGGTTCTGGTGAAATATCAGGGTCAACTGATAAAGCGGTAGCAACAACGGTTACGTCGTTGAAAAAGCCCTTAGGGAAAAGCGGACGGATAGGTCTATCGATAAGACGACTTGTTAAAATAGCCTTATCGCTTGCTCTACCTTCCCTTCTTTTGAAACTGCCGGGGATTTTGCCTACTGCATACATTTTTTCTTCGTAGTCAACGCTAAGTGGGAAGAAATCCATCCCGTCTCTTGGCTTTTCAGCCATAGTAGCGTTTACCATAACGACCGTTTCGCCACAACGAACGATACACGAGCCGTTTGCTTGTTGCGCGTACTTACCTACGTCAACGGTAACTTTTCTTCCGCCGATTTCGGTTTCAAAAATTTTGTGATTTTCTAACATTTTTTCTCCTTATACTCTAATTTTTTATAGAAACAAAGAAGCACCTACTTCTTTGCTATATTCAAATTTAACTTGTTTTAATAGCAAAATTTATCTTTATTCTTGAAAATTTTGCTCGTTATTAGTATTAACTAAAAGTTAATTTATCACTCTTAAATATATCAAAAAATTGCAAATTTTGCAACAAAATTCAAAAAAATAAAAAATTTAGGGGGTGCAAAAAAACACCCCCCTTTTTGATTACTTTCTAAGGTTAAGTCTTTGGATAAGTTCTCTGTATTTAGCGATATCCTTTTGCTTAAGATAGTCAAGTAAACCTTTTCTACGACCAACCATTTTCAAAAGACCACGTCTTGAGTGATTATCGTGCTTGTTAGAAGCAAGATGCTCGTTCAAATGGTTAATACGCTCAGTTAATAGTGCAACTTGAACTTCAACAGAACCAGTATCAGTTTCATGAGTTCTGTAATTTTCAATGATGTTGCTCTTTACTTGTTTTTCCATTTCAAATTCTCCTTTTTGAATTATTCGCTTAAAACTGAGTCTTCTAAAATAGAGAGACTAAGCAATAAGTAGCGTTATTATATTAACAAATAAAAGTTGTCTTGTCCAACGATTTTTACCGTTTTTTAACCTTTATTTGAAAAATTTTTCTTTTTCTTCAATAATTTTATCAAGTTTTAGTAAATATGAAGCAACGTCTTTAGGTGCGCCAACTCTTTCAATACGGTTCTCGCTTGCAAAAATTACTTTTGAAACAGCGTTTGCTCCGCACGCTATAATTTGACCAATCTCTTCCATAATGTCAACGTTATAAACGCACTCTTTGTTTAATTTAGAATAGCCAGTATTTTCAAGGTTTCCAGCCATATATTTTTGGCGGTAAAGATAATATGGATTATACCCCGCCCCTTGCAACGCTTTATGAGAATAATCAACCATTTTCTCAATATCGCCAACGCTTAATCTTTGGGTGGTTTCTTTAAGCTTAGAGCCTTTCTTTAACGATAACGTGTGCACCGTTATATTTTCAGGGTCTAGTGAAATTGTTTTGTCTAAAGAATACTTAAAGTCATCAAAGTTTTCGCCGTAAAGCCCGGCAATTAAATCCATATTAACGTCAAAGCCGTATTTTTTTACAAGTTCATATTTTTCTAATACGTCTTTAGCGGTATGTTTTCTACCTATAAGCGTTAGCGTTTTATCGTTAAAAGTTTGCGGATTAACGCAAAGCCTTGTAACGTTATGCTCTTTCATAATTTTAAGTTTATCTTCAGTTATGCAATCAGGTCTTCCTGCCTCAACAGTGTATTCAATAGACGGACAAAAACCTATCGCATCTAAAACTTTTTCAAAATGTTCGTTAGAAAGTGAAACGGGCGTTCCACCGCCAACGTAGATTGACCTAAAACTTTTACCAAGCGACTTTGCGTGTTGAATTTCTTTAATAAGTGCGTCTATATATTCGTTAATCAACTTTTCTTTACCGATTTCGCAAGAAATAAACGAGCAATACGCGCACCTTGAAGGACAAAATGGAATTGATACGAAAAGATCATAAACACTACTATGTTCGACCATATAAGGTTTTTGCGCTTGCAATATTTTTTCAATAACGTCCGTCTTTTGCGGACTAACTTGCATAACGTTTAAGAAAAAATCTTTCCAGTTTTCTTTTTGGCTATATGCAAGTTTACTAGGTCTAATTCCAGTTAAAGCGCCCCAAGGAAGAGAAACTCCAAGGTATGATGAAACGGCTTTATATAAAGAAAGTTTTGCATAGCGTTTTTCAAAACGTTTTCTTTCTAGTTCATTAGAATAAATAAAGTCGTATTCATAATTAAACGCTTTATCTTCAACTTCAACTAAAAACTTTATCTTGTTATTTTCAACCAAGCACGATAATACGAGTTTGGTAAAATCCTTACCAAACTCGTTTAATAATTCGTTAAATTCACTTTGATATTTTTCAAGATTAGTCAATAGCATAATATCGGATTATTCTCTTTTTCGTAATCTATATTAGTTTTTTCGCCGTGCCCTGTAAAAACAACCAAGTTTCTAAGTTCAAACAATCTTTTAAGCGACGTTTTTAACTCGCTAAGACTTCCGCCGGGGAAATCGTATCTTCCAAAAGAATCTTTAAATAAAGTATCGCCAGAAAAAAGATAGTCGCCTATTATAAAACAAATTGAACCTTTAGTATGCCCCGGTGTCTCAATTACCAAAACCGAAAAACCAAAAATTTCATATTCGCCTTCTTCTAAAGTTTCAAAACTAGATAGCGTATTGAAAGACAAGCCAAAATGATAACTTAAATTCTCAGTCTTTTCAGTTAGCATTTTACTATCGTTTTTAGAAACAAAAACTTTCAAACCATTATCAAAAGCAGATTTTGCGCCAAGTGAGTGGTCAAAATGACCGTGAGTTAAAAGTAGCGCTTTTGCGTTAAGTTTTTTGCTCTCTAAAACGGATTGAATTTTAGAAAAGTCCGCGCCGAGATCGATTATCAAGGCATTTTTAGTTTCTTCATCATAGACGATATGCGTATTTGCTTGAAGTTCGCCAAGTGGCAAAGTGACAACTTTTATCATACGATGGTCCTAAACACTTCGATAATTTCGCTATCGTCTTGAACTCTTTTTAAAAGCCTATCTAGGTCTTCTTTTTTGTTTAGTCTTACCGTTATATCGGCAACGGATTGATGGTTTTTAACGTCAATTCTGCCGTTAAAAGACAAACAGAAAAGCCCAAACGTTGAACATGCTTGAGATATAATTGATAGAAGTGGGGCTTGTTCCGTTCCCCTAATTTTTAGGCTAACAACGTAACTATCGCCACCCTTATCAGTCCACTCGGCAGGTAAAATTCTTTCTTGGTCTTCCTTAGCCATATTAGGGCAATCCGATCTATGAACGGTAACACCCCTACCCCTTGAAACAAAGCCTACTATATTATCACCGGGAACTGGGTTACAACAACCTGCGTATCTTATAAGCAAGCCGTCAACGCCTTTAATAATTACGTCGCCAGCGGAGTGCGTTTTCTTGATATAGTTTTGCGTAGGTGTTGTTGAGTCTGATGGAGCGGTATCTTTCTTATAAATTTCAAGGAATTTGTAAATTACTTGTTGAGCAGAAACCGCGCCTGCGCCAACTGCGGTAAACATTTCTTCTTGAGTATTGAAAACTAGTTTTTCAGAAACTCTTTTAAAGTTAGCGTTAGTGTTTAGCGACGAGAAATAATAACCTTTTTGCTTTGCTTGCGCTTCTAGCATTGCTTTACCTATTTTTATATGCTCATCGCCCATTGAACGCTTAAAAAATTGCTTAATTTTGGCTCTAGTTGAAGTGTTTGAAGCAATTTTAAGCCAATCCCACGAAGGACCTTTTGAGTTTTTATTAGTTATTATCTCAACGATATCGCCAGTTGATAACTTAAAACTTAAAGGAACTATTTTTCCATTAACCTTTGCGCCAGTGCATTTGTTACCAACTTCCGTGTGAATTCTATAAGCAAAATCGATAGGCGTTGAGTTGGTTGATAGGCTAATAACTTCGCCCTTTGGCGTAAATACTAAAACTTCTTGACTATAAATGTCCCCTTTAAGGCTTTCAACGAAGTCGGTTGAAGTTAAACTGCCTTGCCATTCCATAACTTCTTTAATCCAAGAAAGGCGTTTATCGAAGTTATCGGCTTCTTGCTTATTTTCTTTATATTTCCAGTGCGCCGCGATACCATATTCGGCTGTCTTATGCATATCGAAAGTTCTAATTTGAATTTCAAACGTTTGACCAAAGGTAGTTACTACGGTCGTATGCAAACTTTGATACATATTAGGCTTTGGAATTGCGATATAATCTTTAATTCGACCAGGAACTGGCACCCATTTTTTATGGATTTTACCTAAAATTTCATAGCACTCATCTATTGACTCAACTATTACTCTTACAGCCGATAAATCGTAAATTTGGTCTAACGTTTTATCGCGCGAAATCATCTTTTTATAAATAGAATAAAAGTGTTTTGGCCTGCCTATAACTTCGCCTTTTATGTTTGATTCAGTTAAAATCGCTTTAATTTCTTCGCAAACATTATTGACAAAGAGTTTACGCTCGGAAAGTTGAGTGTTAATGTTCTCTTGCAAATATTCAAAAACTTCAGGCTTAATATATTTCAAGCATAAGTCTTCAAGTTCGCACTTAATTTGCGAAATACCAAGCCTTCCTGCTAGCGGCGCGTAAATATCTAGCGTTTCGTTAGCAATTGCTAGTTGGCGAGTTTTTGATAAGAAATTAAGCGAACGCATATTATGAAGTCTATCCGCAAGTTTTATAATGATTACGCGAATATCTTTAGCCATTGAAACGAAAATTTTCTTAAAATTTTCGGCTTGTTCTTCCTTTTTTGACTTAAACTCTAAAGATTCTAGTTTTGTAACGCCTTGAACTAGTTGCAAAACTTCTTCGCCAAACTCACGCAAAACGTCACCTTCTGAAACGGAGGTGTCTTCAATAGTATCGTGCAAGAAAGCGGCGCAAATAGTGCTAACGTCTAGCCCTAAATCAATTAAAATTTGAGAAACTCTGCACGGATGTATAAAGTAATCTTCGCCAGACGCTCTTTTTTGCCCCTCGTGAGCCGATTGAGCAAAATAATATGCCTTAGTTATTTTGGCAGCGTCTTCTTTAGAATACGTTTTGTTAATTGTTTCTAAAACTTCAAACATACTTATATTTTTAACTTTTCTACTTCTTCGTAAATTTTTGATGCCGAAAGACTGGTTTTTTCGTTAGAGTTAGTTCTTAAATAACCTTTTTGGAAACAGAAAAAGTTTAATTCTAGGAAAACTTCTAGAACAAACACAACTTGTTCGTTAGAATAGCCAAAATCGTTGGTTAAAGCAATATCTACGCTAGTTGAACCTTTAATTTGGCTGGTATTTTTAAGTTTTTTGAAAATATCTGCAAAGGTTTCTTTGCTTGTATCTAAACGCAAATAATCGAACGCTCTTTTTTCGCGATTTATGTAAGTTTCAGTTATTGCATCAAAATAAGCAACGTTTCCAAGCGGTCTATCTAAATAAATAATTCGCTTATAACCTACAATTCTATTCTCGGTTGGCGCAATAACTACGTTGTTCACCAAATTTCTGCAATTTGATACGCCAAGCGAACGATCTAGGCTTGATACCGACTTAAAATCATCTAAAGTATCAGGATTAAAAACGGCAAAAATCGTGCCGAAAGTTTGAGAATTTGCGTCGTCAATTAGTTTATTAATTACGCTACTTGATGCGTAAGTAAAATCATCGTTATCGTGAAGAGCGGTTAAAAGACTTAGTCGGTAAGATTCGAGTTCTAAACGCTTGGTTGGACGTATTATAAAATCAACGTCTTTCACGTAACCACGCAATGATTCTTCGTGGTTAAAATAGGAAATATTAGGCTCAAAAACGATCTGTTTTAAGGTATCGGTTGATAATAAGTCAAGTTTTGATATGCCGTTAAAATAAAGCATTTCGAGAACCGGTGTTTTTATTGATAAATGGTTTGAACCATATTTTATTGGAGACACCATTACGCTTGTAACGTTAGTTACAAATAGCGGTTTTTTGTTGCCTATTCCAAACGGTTCAAGCCTTTGAAGTTCTTTGGCAAAACTTAATGAGAAAGGCTTATCGACAAACATTTCGGCGGTTTTTACAGGTTTGAAACACTCGATAGGATACTTTTCATCAATGAATTTTTCCATATCTTTAGTGAATTTTTCAAAATTTTCAATATCGATTGATACGCCTGCCGCTTGAGCGTGCCCACCAAAATCAGTTAAATATTCTTGGCAAGAAGATATTGCTTCGAAAATATTAACCTTATCGATAGAGCGAGCAGAGCCGTGAAGATGACCTTCGTTATTAACAAATAAAATAACTGGGCGTGAAAACTCTTCAACGAGCCTTGCCGCAATTATTCCAACTAAACCGTTGTTCCAATCGTCATCGGCTAAAATAATTATCTTTTTATCGTAACACGTTCTAATTAACTTTTCTCGCGCGCTTTTATAAAGAGCCTCACATTCTTGTTGACGCATTTGGTTTAGAACGTTGAGTTTTGCTGCGAGCCTTGTTATCGTTTCGCTATCGGTAGAGAGTAGAAGTTGAAGAGCAGAAGACGCTTCGCCCATTCTACCGGCTGCGTTTATTCTTGGCGCAATAGTAAAGGCTAAAGACGTAGAAGTTACGTCTTTAATATTGCTAATTGCAACGAGTTCTTGCACGGCTTTAGACGCGTAGCCGTTCTTAATTAACTTCAAACCTTCGTAAACGATATCTCTGTTTTCGTTAATTAATGGCATGCTATCTGCAACGGTAGCAATTCCAGCAAGGTCTAAATATTTATAGGCTTTTTCTTTAATAAGCGCGGTTGCAACTTTGAAAGCAACACCTGCTCCACATAAATTATCAAAACCGTAACTAGATGGAATTTTGCAGTTTACTATAACGCAATTTGGTAAAGTGCTTGGAAGTTCGTGGTGATCGGTTACGATAACGTCAACGCCAAGATTTTTAATATATTCCACTTCGTTATAACAACTAATTCCGCAGTCAACCGTGATAATTAGGTCTGGTAAATGCTCTTCAATAAGTTTATCAACGTTGACCTTGTTAAGACCGTAACCCGTTGCCCTTTCAGGAACGAAAGGAACTGCTTTAATACCGTATTCGGTAAGAGCAAGATATAAAATTGTGGTTGCGCAAATACCGTCAACGTCATAGTCGCCGTAAACTATAACCGTTTCGCCTAATTCTTTGGCTTTATTAAGTCTATCGACCGTTTCACGCATACCAGATAAATCAAACGGATTTTTGAAATGTTGCTTGCCCGGATTTAAGAAATATTCAACGTCCTTTTCCGTTTTAATACCACGATTAAACAAAATTTCCGCCGTATCACGATAAAGCCCAAACGAGCGAGCTATATCATTGATAATCATCTTATCATGTTCAGTTTTTGGCGAATTTGTTATAACCATACATTCCTTTAGTAAAAAAGGCGCGCGGTTTTTGACCTACCGCCCGCCTTTAATTTTATAATTTAATTTTTGGCAGAAGCTTTCTTTGTTTTAACCTTTTTGCCAAATTTTCTAAAGATTACCCAGATCGAAGGCGCTAAAATAATTGACGAGAACGTTCCCGCAAGTAAACCGAAGATTATTGGGAATATGAATTCTTGAATTGTTGAAACTGATAAAACGGCAAGAGCAATAACCATAACTAAAGTAGTAATAGTGGTCAAGATAGTTCTAACCAAAGTTTCTTTAATTGCTTGGTTTGCAATATCAGCATCACTGCTTTCAGCGTAAGCCGTAGATTTAGTCATTTCACGAACGCGGTCGAAAATGATAATTGTCGCATTGATTGAGTAACCTACGATAGTGATAACCGCTGCGATAAAGG
Source organism: Christensenellaceae bacterium (assembly GCA_045586885.1). Taxonomy (GTDB): domain Bacteria; phylum Bacillota; class Clostridia; order Christensenellales; family Borkfalkiaceae; genus UBA4636. The sequence continues at coordinate 30,914 of JAZNBE010000040.1, read as the reverse complement.
TTGAATTAACTTCTACTTGGAATAGAGTTGTTAAAGCAATCATAATCAAAACGTCGTGCAAAAGAGCAATAACTGCGGATAATGCAGAAGATAGCGTAAATCTTATTACGATATAGATAAGCATTACAACTATTGCAACAAGCAATGCCCAAATTGCGCTTTTTAAAAGTGAAGAAGATGCGGTTGCGCCAACAGTGTAAGCATAAACGGAATCTTCATCGATATAAGCGCCTGAATTTTTCAAGGTTTGATTTTCATTGAATAGCGTTTCAAGTTCTTTTTGGATTACTTGGCAAAGACCTTCTTCATCGGAAGTTCCTTGAACGAATTCAATAAAAGCAGTTTCTTCTTCATTAGTTTCAAGTTTTTTACCGTGATAGTAATTTAAACGAATTTCAAACGTTGCACCACCATCGTTTGCGGTTGATACTTGAATTGCGCCGTTTACTTGGCATTTATTATCTTCGATAACTTCTAAAATCTTATCTTCGATAATTTGCTTGTTTTCATCAACACTAGCAAAAGAGCCAAGGTCAACTTCTAATTTAGTTCCGCCGGTAAAGTCAATACCTATATTGATGCCTTTAATAGCCATCATTAAACCGCCGGCAAGAATTACTATTAGGCTTATTAAAATTAGATATTTGAATTTTTCAACAATCTTAAAGTTTTTAGACGAATTAGGCATTTAGAGCATCCCCCTTTCTTCTTAAACTTAAAAATTTCTCTTTATCTTTACCAAACGGCATAATAACTTTGATATACCATTTAGTTACGAAAATAGACGTTAGCATTGATAAAACGATACCGATAAGAAGCGTAACCGCAAAACCTTTAATCGTGCCCGGGCACAATAAAAGTAGAACGATTGACGATAAAATAGTGGTAACGTTAGAGTCAATAACCGTGATAATCGCGCGCTTAAAACCAGTATCAATAGAAGATATTACCGTTTTACCTAAACCATATTCGTGCTTTATTCTTTCGAAAATAACTACGTTCGCGTCAACCGCCATACCGATTGAAAGGATAATACCTGCAATACCAGGAAGCGTTAATTGAACGTTTGGAACGAGTGATAATAAAGCAATATAGCAAAGCGTGTAAATAGCAAGAGCAATACTTGCAGCAATACCTAAACCACGATAGAAAACTATCATTATGATAAAGATAACGGCAATACCGATTGCGCCTGCAATTAAACTGTTAGTGATAGCAGTTTCACCAAGACGAGCCGAAACGCTTCTTGATTCGCTTACTTCAAATTCAATAGGTAGTCTTCCGCTTTCGATAACCGATGCGATAGCATCCGCTTCATCTAAAGTATTATAACCCGTAATAATTGCGCTTGAAGTGGTTAGTTGCTCGTTTACGGTTGGTTGAGATAAAATTTCATCGCCAAGATAAATATAAAGCGTAGGATCATCCGAATCTAAAACGGTCTTTGTTGCTTCGCTAAATCTTGCAGTTCCAACGTCGGTAAAGTTAAGAACGCAAACGTAACCGTTATCGTTATCGTATGATGCGTAAGCAGATTTAATATGTTCTGCTTTAACTAGCACGTTACCAGCGTTATCTCTAAACGAAATTTCACCTGATTTACCAATAATTTCTAGCACTTCTTCAGCGTTATCAACTTCTGGAATTTCAACTCTAATTTTGGTGCTATCTTGAACGGAAATGGTTGCTTCGGTAAAACCTTTCTTATCAAGACGTTCACGAAGAATATTCATCGCTCTATCTAACTCGTTGATTTCAGATTCTTCGCCCACAGATACTTCATCTTTTGGCGTCAACACAACGTAATAACCACCCGAAAGGTCAATACCCTTGCCGATAAGTTCGCCAAGTGGCACGGTGTGTTTAATACCAAATGAAACTGAACAAAAACATAAAACCGCCAAAACGCCGATAACAATCGACGTAAATATTAAAGTGACGATTGATTTTGCTTTACTCATTTTTGCCTCCTGTAAAATAAGGTAAGTCTAACTAACTAAAATTGGCGGAATTCGCCTAATAATTATTTATACTTGATTATTATACATTTTAACTTTGTTAAAGTCAATGTTTTTTTTGCGATTTTATATATATTTATTATATATAACCAAATTTTTTAAACCTAAAAAACAAAGAGCAAGAATAATCTTGCCCTTTGATATAAACTTAAAAGTTAAATTTTTGACTTACACGCCACCGATTGAAACTAGTTTTGACGTATAATTCGTAACTTGAGATTTCATTGTTGCGTTTACGTCGTAGCTAGTTGTATCTGCAGCAGTCCACGCAAAAGAGAAATCACCGCCGAAGTTTCTTCCCGCCGTTGCCATTACCACGCTTGGAACGTCTAAAACTGCGGTAGGATTATAAGAATACATTGAAGAAGAAGTATCAAAGTTATTATAAGTAGTGCCACCAGATAAAGTTTTTACGGTTGATGGAACAACTTCGCTCTTTGCGCTTGCCTCGTAAATATCAAAACTAGTTGCGTTGGTTTGATAAGTTATAGGTTTTACCGAACCTTCATAATGGTTACCAAATGCCTTAATAATTCCGCCAGTTTCCCCAGAGAAAGTGCCTGAACCTTGAGCGTCAGTTCCTTGAAGTGAAGATAACATAGGCTTTTTACTATTTTTGAAATAATTGTTTTCAGCAAAGCAAGATGAACCAGTAGTTACGCCAATTCCGTATTTTGATACGCAATCGTAATAGTTGTTGTAAACGTGAATAGTTCCTACTCTAATTCTTGGGTGGCGTGAGTCGGAGTGGTCGAACCAGTTATGGTGGAATGACGCGAAGTATTCTGCAGTATCACCCATACCGCATAAAATTGCCTTACCAGAATCCCAGAAATGATTGTAAGAAACGGTGATATAACTCGTTTTCTTGTTATCGCAAGAGCCGTCGCCTTTTGCTTGGTCACTATCACTGCCCGGCGCACCGTAGAAGAAATCGTTGTTGTGAATCCAAATGTTATAGTTGTCGGTATCCATTGAAATTCCGTCGTCAACGAACATCATAAACCCAAAATTTCTTACTTCAACGTTATTCGCATCGCGAACTAGGAAAGACCAACCGTAACAAGTTGCGTCGCTTCCTACGCCTTCCATAGTAACGTTATAGCAACCCTTAACTTGAACGTAACCGCTAGAGTTTAAGCCTGTGATTGAACTACTAGGAATAAGACCGATAAATCTTATCGCAAGCGGAGTTTTATCATAACCTTTTTGTCTTAAAGCCATAATATTAACTAAACCGGTTACGGTAGATTGAGTGCCTTTACTATCTTTAATTCCAGTGTAAGAAATAGAATCAGCGTTGTCTTTAGTAACGTAAAGAACGGTTGCGCCGTCTTTCAAAGTTCCGTCGTCATTATAAGCGCCGGACGCCGTTTTATTTGGAGAACTTTGAGAAAATGCAAAACCTTCTCTTACGTGAGCGTTTACTTCTACCTTAGTTTCAGTCGCTTTCGATTGGTCGCTCGAGCCGTTAATTACTGGAACGATTTTAATATCGTAATTACCTTTCTTTAAACCGATTAAATCAGCGCGGAAATGGTCGTTATACTTGCGTATAAGTTCGTTATCAATCTTTTTATAACTAGAAACGTTTTCGCCTTTATAGTAAACTTCATAGCCTGAAGAGCCTATTTCCCAAGTTACGCAAGCAGTTTCCATTCCGCCTTTAACGGTTAAAACTTTAACTTCGCCTTCTTTTGAAACAGAGCCGTTATTATCACTAGAATTCACGCTTGAACTAGTGTTTCCACCTTGTGAAGAACTATTATTTCCGCCTTGCGATGAGTTGTTGTTTCCCACGCTCGAAGAAACGTTGTTTTCTGCGTTTGAAGAACCACCTTGCTCTTCTTGTGAAGAACTGGTTTGATTATTTGAACTACTTTGATTTGATTCTTTTTGATTATCACAAGCGGAAAACGCTAATAGCATAATCAAAGTCAATAATAAAATTAGAACTCTTTTCATAAAACTCCTTAATTTAAAGGTTAAAAATAAGTTGCCTCAAAATTTCTAGCAACTTAAATTTATTATAAACTATTTAATTATTATTGTCAATCAAATAAGAGATATTAACGTTATTAAAATCTTATTAAATTAAGTTTTATAACGCCTAAAATCGCGCTAAAAATTGAGCAAAAAGCAATATCTATAAATAACGATAAATCCAAATAGAAATTACCAACTGGAACTAAGAAAATTAGGTTCGAAAAAACTGAAAACAACACGCCGAAAACTAAGCCTTTTAGCAAGCCTTTTTCTTCTTTTACAGCAAAAAAAACGCCCAAAGTTAATGCTATTATTTTTATTGCAATATTAACAGGCTTTATAACACTCGAAGGAATAGAAAATACGCTTATTAAAATCGCAAAAATTAGAACGAGAACGACTGACGTTGCGATTGATATTGCTAAACCCGTAAAAATATAAAACAAATTTTCTTTTTTTTCCATAAAAAAATCTCCGCATAACAATAAATAATATGCAGAGATTTTTAGTTTAATGATTAAGTTTACTATTCGTCTTTCTTGTCTTCTTGAGTTTCTTCTTGATTAGTAACTTCTTCTTGAACTTCTTGAGTTTCTTCTAATTGAGCGTCTTCGCTTTGTTGAACTTCATTTTCTTCCGCCTTAATTAAATCTTCAGGCTTGAAAATTTGATAAATTGCTCTAGCGTCGATTTTCAAAAAGCCGTAGTTTTCTTCGCTACCAGTTTTAATTACGTAGAATGCGCCGTCATCAATAACTTCAACGATTACACCGCTTATCATACCGATAGTTAAAACGGTATCTCCAACGGTAATTGCTTTAAGTTTCTTTTCCGCTTCTTCAGCTTGTTTCTTGCGTTGGCGAGAAGATAAAAACATATAACCGATAAGAACTACCGCAAAAATTACGATAATAATAATGGTTTGAGTGTTGTTACCGCCACCACTTACGGTGCTTTCTTCTAAAAGGTTTAATAACATATATTTTCCTCCAAATTTTTTCTTAGTTAAATATAAAATATTTAAAAAAACTTAAATATTAAAACACTTCATAAACAAAGCGATAGTCCCCGGCCCTGAATGAGAGCCTAAAACCGTGCCTTCGTATTCAATCATAATTTCAGCGTCAGGCAATTTTTCTAAAATTAAATCTTTTACAAAATGAGCGTCTTCTTTGCAGTTTCCGTGACAAATAAAAACGCGTTTATCGTTTGATTTTCTAAAGGAAAACAGCCTTTTTACAAGTTCGATTAAGGAGTGCCTTCTACCCATTACTTTGCCTATCGTTTCAAGTTTTCCATTTTCATCGGCTTGAATTATAGGTTTAATTTTAAGAGCAGAACCTACTATTGCCGTTGCCGAAGATATTCTACCGCCACGCTTTAAGTGGAAAAGATTATCTACCGTAAAAATACTTTTTACGCTTTTAGCAATTTTTTTACCGTATTCGCACGTTTCTTCAATGGTTGCCCCTTCGTTTGCCTTTCTTACGACGTAATCTAAAACCAAACCTTCGCCTAAAGAACCTGAAAGCGAATCGATTAAACAAATTTTTCTATCAGGATATTGTTCTAAAAGTTCAGCTCTTGCCATTTCATAACTAGAAAAAGTGCCCGAAAGCCCTGAAGAAAAACCAACCAAAAGAACGTCTTTACCTTGTTTTAGGTATGGTTCGATATGAATTTTTGCAACTTCACTCGTTACTTGGTAGGTTTTTGGCATAGAGCCTTGTCGAACTCGTTCAAAAAACTCCTTTCTACCTATGGTCTTTCCGTCTTCGCCACCAAATTCTTCACCGTCCATAGTAAAACCCATTACTATTTGCTCAATTTGATTGTTTTTAATATATTCGTCGGTCATATCACAACCGGAATCAACTACAATTTGAAAAAGCCTTTCCATATTATTCACCCATAAAATAGATTAGTATTAAAAGGTAATAGTTATTATATCAAATTTAACCTAATTAATCAAGAAAAAAACTTTTAGTTATTGCTAGAGTTGTATTTTCTATAAAATTCAGTAACAAAATCCGACAAATAATCGCCTATTATTGCATTTCTTAAGTTCTTCATTAAGTTTACCAAGAAATGCGTGTTGTGAAGGCTTAAGAGCATTCCGCCCATCATTTCGCCAACGTTTATCATATGGCGAAGGTAAGCCTTAGTATAGTTTCTGCAACAATAACAGTCGCACTCAGGGTCAAGTGCGGAAAAATCTTCTTTATATTTCCCGTTTCTTACAACGACCTTTCCTTGAGACGTTAAAGCTGTGCCGTTTCTTGCAATTCTAGTTGCTAAAACGCAGTCGAACATATCAATTCCACGCAATACGCCTTCAATTAAGCAATCAGGCGAACCAACACCCATAAGATAACGCGGAATATTCGTTGGATAGTGCGGATACATCGCTTCTAGCACGTCATACATAATCTCTTTAGGCTCGCCTACCGATAAACCGCCTATGCCTATTCCGTATTTTGCGTATGGAATAGTTTCTTTCAAACTTTCAATTCGTAAATCTTTGAAAACGTTGCCTTGAACGATAGGGAAAAGCGCTTGCTCTGGGTTTTTATGGTGGTTATAACACCTATCAAGCCAGGATAGAGTTCTTCTAAGCGCTCTTTCCGAGCGTTTTTTATCAGTGCCGTATGCCGTGCACTCGTCAAAAGCCATTATAATATCAGCGCCAAGATTGTTCTCAATGTCGATTGCGCGCTCTGGCGTTATAAAATGTTTACTTCCGTCAACGTTAGACCTAAAAGTTACGCCTTCGTCTTTAATATCGTTAAGTTTTGCAAGCGAGAAAATTTGAAAACCACCGCTATCGGTTAAAATAGGTCTATTCCAGTTCATAAATTTATGCAAACCACCGGCTTTTTTTACGATTTCATCACCAGGTCGCATAAAAAGATGGTAAGTGTTCGCTAAAATAATTTTAGCGTCCATCTCTTCTAAATCTCTAGGAAAAATACCTTTTACCGTTGCTTGAGTGCCAACAGGCATATAAATTGGCGTAGGAATATCGCCGTGAGGCGTGTGCAAAATCCCCGCTCTTGCACCAGTTTTTGCATCTTGTTTAATTAGTTCAAATGAAAATTTTTCCATAAAATTATAATAAAATTAAGTTAAATTTGCATTAAAATAGTAAGTATTTTGGTAAAAACGTTAAGTAAAACGTATTAAAGTTGATTTTTCGTTAATTTTGGCTCATCGAAATCTACTTAGTTATAGAAATCTACTTGGTTATAGAAATCTACTTGGTCATCAAAGTCCACGACGTAGACAGAAACGACGCATAACAAAATTTCTAAATTAGGCTAAAATAAAGTAGATTTGTCTTTTTTTAGAAACGAGTTAGGCTAGGCTCGGCAAGACGTGGGATGAGATAGACCTTTCTGGTCATCGAAGTCCACGGCGTAGACAGAAACGACGCATAACGAAGTTTATAAAAGAAGACAAGCGTCTCCAAAACTAAAAAACCTATACCCCTCTTTAACTGCAACGTTATAAAAATCAAGTGTTTCTTCTCTACCGCAAAAGGCGGAAACTAGCATAATTAAAGTTGATTGAGGCAAGTGGAAGTTAGTGATTAAACCGTCAACGCATTTAAAATTATAAGGTGGGTAGATAAAAATTTTAGTATTACCAGAACATGCTTTAACTAAACCGTTTTCATCGGCAACCGTTTCAAGCGTTCTAACGCTAGTAGTTCCAACGGCTATAATTCTTTTACCCATCTTTTTGGCTTGGTTGATAATTTGAGCGTTTTTCTCGTCGATTGAATAAAATTCGCTATGCATATCGTGGTTTTCAAGATTTTCAGCCTTAACTGGCCTGAAAGTTCCTAACCCAACGTTTAGTTCAACTTCCGCAAACGAAACGCCTTTATTTTTAAGATTTTCTATTAGTTCGTTAGTAAAGTGTAGCCCAGCAGTTGGGGCAGCGGAACTGCCTTCTTTTTTGCAATAAACCGTTTGATAGCGAGATTTATCTTGCAATTTTTCTTTGATATAAGGTGGCAGTGGCATTTCGCCGACACGCTCTAAAATTTCTTCAAAAACGCCCTCGAAAATAAAGCGGATAATTCTTCCACCAGTTTCCGTTCTAGATAAAATTTCAAGCGATAATTCCTCGTTTACGATAAGTTTAACGCCTTCTCTTGCCTTTTTGCCCGGTTTTACTAAAACTTCCCAGTCGGTAAGATTTATACGTTTTAAAAGAAGAATTTCAACCTTTCCACCGTTTATAGTGCTAGCAAAAATCCTAGCGGGATAAACTTTCGTTGTGTTTATAACCAAAAGGTCGTTTTCGGTAAAAACATCGAGAATATCTCTAAAAGTTTTGTGCTCTATCGTTTTAGTTTTTCTATCGTAATGAAGTAGCCTTGATGAATCTCTCGGCTCTACGGGTGTTTGCGCTATCTGCTCTTCGGGAAGATAGTAATCGAAATCACTGGTTTTAAGCATTATCATCCTCAAAAATGGAAACTTGCGCCTTCAACGGCATTTTTATTTGCAAATGTTTATAGGCTTGAGAAGTTAAAACCCTTCCCCTTGGCGTTCTTGCAACGAAACCTAGTTGTAATAAATACGGCTCGTAAACGTCTTCAATGGTTGTTGCGTCTTCGTTTATGGTTGCGGCTAAAGTATCAAGCCCAACTGGACCGCCACCAAACTTTTGCGCCATCGCAGTTAAAAGCCTAATATCAACGTTATCTAGCCCAAGTTCGTCAATTTCTAAGCGTTTTAACGCTGTTTTAGCATCTTCAAGCGTTATTTCGTTATGACCTAAAACAATAGAAAAATCGCGAACGCGCCTTAAAAGCCTGTTTGCAATTCTTGGCGTTCCTCTAGACCTTGAGCCTATTTCAAACGCGCCTTCTTTTGATATTTGAGAATTTAGAACGATTGAAGAACGGCGGACTATTTCAGCAAGTTCTTCTTTTGAATACATTTCCAATCTACAAACAACGCCAAATCTATCGCGAAGTGGCGAAGATAAAAGCCCTGCTCTTGTTGTTGCGCCAACTAAAGTGAAACGCTTTAGCGGAATTTGAACGCTTTGCGCGGAAGGACCTTTACCGATGATAAAGTCAAGAGAAAAGTCTTCCATGGCAGGATATAAAATTTCTTCAACGTTTCTATTTAAGCGGTGAATTTCATCAATAAACAAAACGTCGCCTTCGTTAAGGTTTGTTAAAATTGCGGCAAGGTCGCCTGACTTTTCGATTGCAGGACCGCTTGTTACCTTTATTTGACCGCCCATTTGGTTTGCAATAATATGAGCAAGCGTCGTTTTACCCAACCCCGGCGGACCATACAAAAGAACGTGGTCGAGAGCCTCTCCACGCATTTTTGCCGCCTCTATAAAAATTGATAAATTTTCTTTAACCTTATCTTGACCAACGTAGCCGTCCATAGTTTTAGGTCTTAAAACGTTTTCTACTTCGTCGCCATAAGATTTCGCGCTGTTGACGATACGCTCTTGGCTATCGTCGTCCATTGCAGATTTTATAAAATCGTCGTTTTCAAACATAGTTTAAGCAAACCTTTTTAATGATTCTTTTATGATATTTTCTAGCCCAGTAACGCCTAAATCAACTACTTCTTGAACACAAGAAGTGGCAACTTGGCGCGAATAGCCTAGGCTTTGGAGCGCTAAAATAGCATTTTCGCCGTCTTTGGATATCTTTTGAGAAACGGTTGGCGTTTTCTTGGTGATAATTTCGCCTTCGTTTGCCATTGATTCTCTTAGTTCAACGACTATTCTTTCGGCGGTTTTTTTGCCTAGTCCTTTTATTTTTGATAAAGTTTTGATATCGCTTGAGGCAATGGCAAAAGCAAGATCGTTTAAACTCATTCCAGATAAAATTGTTATGCCCATTTTAGGACCTATACCAGACACTGAAATTAGTTTTAGGAACATACTTTTTTCCGCAAGCGTTGAAAAACCGAAAAGTGAAATACCATCTTCACGAACGGAAGTATAAACCCATACTTCGCCTTCGCCTTTGGTTGCTAAATCAACGTAAGCGGAAGAAGAACATAGAACTTCAAAACCAACGCCGTTGTTTTCTATAATTACCGAACTATCGTTTGCCGATAAAACTTTTCCTTTTAAGTATGCAATCATATTTCACCTATTTTATTCCAAAATTTGAAGAAAATCTTTTCGTGTTAGAGTGGGTAAGCGCAACCGCTAAAGCATCGGCGGCATCATCAGGCTTAGGAACTTTTTTAAGATTTAATAGCCTTGTTACCATTTGTTGAATTTGGTTTTTATCGGCTCTGCCATAACCTGTAAGCGCTTGTTTTATTTGAAGTGGAGTGTATTCATAAAGATTTTTGCAGTTTTTAATGCAAGTAACTAGCGTTACGCCCCTTGCTTGCGCTACGTTGATAGCCGTTTTTGCGTTATTATTAAAAAACAATTCTTCAAGCGCAATTTCATCAGGTTTAAACTTATCAATAAGTTTTTGAACGCTTTTTTCAATCATTAGAAGTCTATTAGGAAAAGTTTCGTCTTTAGGCGTTATAATAACTCCGTAATCAATGGCGGTAACCTTTCCGTTTTCGCTTGAAATAACGCCGTAGCCTATGGTTGCAAGCCCCGGGTCAATGCCTAAAATTATCATAAAACTCCCCTATTATAGCCTATAGAAAAATATTACACTTTTTTTGCCTAAAAGTCAAGGCATTAGTAAAATAAAACCGCTAACATTAGTAAAAAGTATATTATAAACTTTATAGACAACGAAACTTTCAAATAATTTATATAGAAAAGGCGGTTCATTTAAAACCGCCTTAAAATTTTTTTATTCTTCACCGCAAATATACTGCCTAATTTCAATTTTTAAGTTCATATTCGTTTCGTTACGAATAATATTAAGTTCAATAACGTCGCCAATCTTGAAGTCGATAGAATTGATATCTTCAACGAATTTATCGGCGGTGGTTATTGTAACAGTTTCTCTATTCCAATAATAACTTACCAACCTATCGCCTTCTCTTAAACCGCCTTTATACATACTGCCAGTCGTATCAATCTTAGTTACGTAAACGTAACTTTGGCTCATCCAAGCGTTCAAATATTTATTAGCAACCGAACAACCGAGCAGATATTTTCCTGCAATATAGCCGGGTTTTTCTCCAGTATAGGTTGTGATAAGTTGGGTAGAAATATCAATAATTGTTGACGATGGAATTACGAAGTTTAAACCGTTAATATTTGAATTTAATTTCTTAGCGTAAATTGTGTCAACCAAGCCAACGAGATAACCGCTTTCGGTGAAAAGCCCTGCGCCAGAATCGTTACTATTTACAACAGCATCGGTTTGGAGAAGGTCGTAAGACTTATTTTCAATTATGGTGCTTGGGCAAATTGCGCTAATAATTCCGTTACTTACAGAACCGCCAACAAGCCCATACGGATTGCCTATTGCAACAACTCTTTCGCCAACTTCAAGATTTTTCGTATCATATAAATTCGCGCATTCCAGTTTAGAATTTACCATCATAACGCAAATATCGGTATCAGGGTCTGCTCCAACGAAAGTAGCGTCGTATTCAACGCCGTCTATAGTCCTTATAGAAACGGCTTCGGCGCTTTCTAAAGAATGATAGCACGTTACGATACAACTTCTCGTTTTATCGCCTTGGTCGGTTAGAGCAATAACAACGCCTGAACCAACTAAAGTAGATTTTTGAGAAATAGTTGCGTAAACTTCTACAACGGAAGAGCGAATAGTTCTCAAAACGTCTTTTAACGAAGTTTGCGAATTAGAAGAACCGCCTTGCGAACTGCTATTTTCGCCGTTTTCGTTAGAAGATGAACTTATAGCCCCACTTATTGAATTTGAGTTAGAGCCACTATACGAGCCTGACGAAGAAGACGATGCGCTTTGATTTCCACCAACAACGTTAATGTTTACGTCAAATCTTTCGTAGGTCAAATTACTTGAAGATTGCTTTGATTGAGAAGAAAAACTTCCCCCACCTTGACCACCGCCAACGCAACCAACGAGCATTGTTAAAGTTAGCGAAAACGTTATTAAAATTGAAAGAATTTTATATTTCATATTCCACCTTACTTTAATATTATAAAGTAAATTTCTATCTTTATCAAGAAATTTAGAGTTTTTTTGCAAAAAAATACCGCAAAGAAAGATTTTCCTTGCGGCTCTGCCGATAAAGTTCGGCAGAAACTATTATTTTGCTAAACTTTTGGCAGACTATATTTTACACGGTCATTAACGAAAAATAACTATTATAACTCTCGCTATAAAGTATCTTTTTCAACCGTTGTAAAAATAATATGCCACACTTTTTGATAATTATACCAAAAATATAAAAATTTTTAAAATTAGTCTTCGTCTTCTTCAACAGGAAGTTCAACGTTATGATAAATATCTTGAACGTCGTCGTGATCGTCGAAAGCATCGAGCATTTTATTAAAGGTTACTAATTGCTCGTCGTTTAAGGTAATTTTATCGTTTGGAACCATCATAATATCGGCTTGAATAAACGCAATTTGCTTTTCTTCAAAATACGCTCTAACCGATGAGAAAGCCGATGGTGAAGTTCTAATTTCGTAAACGTCGTCTAAGGTAATGCAATCGTCCGCTCCGCTATCTAAGGTGTATTCCATCATAGAATCTTCGTCAAGTTCGGGAGTTCTTTCAATTACGATTACGCCTAAATTTTCGAACATAAATTGAACGCTACCGGTAGTTCCTAAACTTCCGCCGTATTTATCAAAGATATGGCGAACGTCGCCTACCGTTCTGTTTTTATTATCGGTAAGAGTTTTAACGATAACCGCGCTACCGCCTATTCCGTAACCTTCGTAAACTAACGTTTCATAGTTTACGTTGCCAAGTTCGCCAGCGGCCTTAGCGATACTTCTTTTAATGTTGTCGTTAGGCATATTCGCTGCCTTTGCTTTTGCGATAGCATCTGCTAATTTGCTATTTAAGTTAGGGTCTGTTCCAAGTTTAGCAGCAACTGCAATTTCTCTACCGATTTTGGTAAAAATTTTGCCTCTTGCGGCGTCGGCTTTACCTTTTTTTGCTTGTATATTGTGCCATTTGCTATGTCCTGACATAAATTATCTCCTTAATTTTGTGTAAATTTGTAAAGTATAACTGAAAGCGCAACGCCTGCGTTTAAACTTTCCATGCAAGGTTTCATATTTAGTTTAACTACGCTATTTGCTCTATCTAACATAATTTTACTAACGCCGTGCGACTCGCTACCAACGATAAGACAAAAAGTTTTAGGGTTAGAATACGAAAAAGCGTCAACGCCTGCCATATCGCACGCGATAACGTGCATATCATTAATCATTTCTAGCGCCTCAGCGTAAGTTTTTTCAAACACGTTTACGTGATAAATTCCGCCCATAGTAGAGCGAACGCATTTTGGAGAAAATGCATCGCAAGCGTCTATTAAAATAACGTTTTCAACACCAACCGCAGCGCAAGTTCTAATGATAGTTCCAACGTTGCCGGGGTCTTTAACACCATCTAAAATAACACACGATTTTTCCTTTGAAAATGCGAGATTTTGCGGAATTTTAACGGATGCGCAAATGCCTTGCGGAGAAACGGAATCACACACGTATGACGCTATTTCTTTAGAAACTTCAACAACTTCTATTCCGCTATTTTTATATTCGCTAACTAACTCTTTAGTTCCCATTATGCAGGTTATTTTTTGACCGCTTAAATACGCGTCCTTTACCTGCTTTTCGCCTTCCACTAAATATTCTAAGCGCTCTAGCCTTTGCTTTTTATCTTTTAACGAACGCATGGTCTTTACCGATGCGTTTTGCCTTGAAGTTATCATACAATACTAATGCAAAAAAGGACCGCCAAATAAAAAGCGGTCCATTAAGTTAATTAAGCAATTTTAGCCTTTACTTGTTCGCAAAGCGCGCTAAAGCCTTGAGCGTCGCTAATAGCCATATCAGATAAAACTTTTCTGTTAAGGCTAATATCTAAAAGCTTAAGACCGTGCATGAACTTTGAATAGCTTAAACCGTTTTGACGGCAACCAGCGTTGATACGAGCAATCCAGAGTTTTCTAAAATCACGCTTTTTAGCCTTTCTGCCTACGTAAGCGTAAGAAAGTGATTTCATTACGGCTTGACGCGCTACTCTATAAAGTTTACTCTTTGCGCCAAAGTAACCTTTAGCTTGTTTTAATATTTTTCTACGCTTTTTAACAGCGTTTACCGCTCTTTTAATACGCATAATTAATTACCCCCTATTAACCCTTGTATGGAATGAGATTCTTTACAGTCTTTTCTTGCGTAGTTGCAACGAAAGAACCTTTTCTTAATCTTCTCTTTCTCTTAGTAGTTTTCTTACTTAAGATGTGGCTGTGCCCTTCGTGAGCTCTTTTTACTTTGCCTGATGCGGTAATCTTAAAACGCTTTTTAGAACCGCTATGTGTTTTCATTTTAGGCATAGGAATTACCTCCAAATATATATTATTTTTTATTTTTCGTTATTAAAAACCGCTTATTTTACGATTATTTTTTAGTTTGTTCGCTTAAAGGCGCTAAAATCATTAAAATATTTCTGCCCTCAAGTAATGGTTTCTTTTCTAAAACTGCGCTCTCTTTAACAATTTCATAGAACTTGTTCATAACGTCAATACCGATTGACGAGTGAGCGTTTTGCCTACCCTTTAGGCGAATTGAAACCTTAACCTTATTACCTTGCGATAAGAACTTAACCGTTTGCTTTGCCTTTACGTTTAAGTCACCGATATCGATAGTCATTGAAAGCCAAATTTCTTTGAATTCAACAACTTTTTGGTTTTTCTTGGCTTCTTTTTGTTTTTTCATTGTTTCGAAACGGAATTTGCCGTAATCCATAATCTTGCAAACCGGCGGATTAGAATTTGGCGCAATTTCAACAAGGTCTAGATTAGCGTTAAAAGCCATTTCTAGCGCTTCTTGAGAACTTACGATTCCAAGTTGCGAACCGTCTTCGCCGATTAAACGAACTTGGGCGTGTTTTATCATTTCGTTAACGTTATTTTGAATTTTAATGGTTGTTTCCCCCTAATAAAATTTACAAAAAAAATCGGGCTACGTAGAAATAGCCCGATAATACGCAATTTTAACCTTTTTAGGTTTGAAATGCTATGAGCCACTTTACAAAGTTTGTGGCGAGAAGGGCTAACTTCTACTTAAAGCATAAGTATAATAACACCATTTCTAGCATTTGTCAAACAAAATTTATAGGTTTTTTGCTAATTTTTTAGTTTTTGTAAACGATTTTCTCTCTATCTTCCTTAACGAGCATAGAAATAAAATCTTCAGTTTGCATTTCGCCAAGATCACCTTGTCTTCTAGATCTTACCGCTACGATATTTCCGTTTTCAACTTCTTTATCGCCTAAAATTAACATATAAGGCGCTTTTTCAAGTTGAGCGTCTCTTATCTTTTTGCCAACCTTTTCGTTTCTATAATCGCACTCAACTCTTAAGCCTTGCGCTTTCATTTTTTCTGCAATTTGGCTAGCGTAATCAGCCGCTCTATCGGTAACTGGAATTAACTTAACTTGGCAAGGAGCAAGCCATAATGGGAACGCTCCTGCATATTTTTCAATAAGCATAGCGAATACTCTTTCGTAGCAACCTATTGAACTTCTATGAATTACGAAAGGAGTTTTCTTTTCGTTGTTAGCGTCGATATAAGACATATTAAAACTTTCGCCTGCGGCAAAGTCTAATTGCAACGTAATAAGAGTATCTTCCTTTCCGTAAACGTTCTTAATTTGAACGTCTAACTTAGGTCCGTAGAACGCCGCTTCGTCATCGGCTTCAACGTAGTCAAGACCTAAATTATCTAAAATTTGTTTCATAAGTTGTTGGGTATCTTCCCAAGCCTTATCGTTATCAATATATTTTTCTTTGTTGCTACCACGCTTTGAGAAACGATAAGTAACGTCGTCTTCCATACCTAAGCACTTCAAGAAGTAAAGGCTTAAATCTAAACATTTCTTGAATTCGCCTTCGATTTGTTCAGGCGTGCAGATAATATGACCGTCGGAAAGCGTAAATTGGCGAACTCTAATAAGTCCGTGCATTTCGCCAGACGCTTCGTTTCTAAATAGCGTTGCGGTTTCGGCAAAGCGGTAAGGTAAATCTCTATAACTTTTCAAACCGCTTTTATAAATTTGGTATTGGAAAGGACAAGTCATTGGGCGCATTGCTAAAACTTCGCCTTCCGCTTCGCTATCGCCGATTACAAACATTTTATCACGATAGTGATACCAGTGACCTGAAATTTTATAAAGGTCACTCTTTGCCATTGCAGGCGTTCTAGTTAGCATAAAACCGTGGCGTTCTTCTTCGTCTTCAACGAATCTTATCATCGTTTGCATAACTTTAGTGCCCTTTGGCGTTAGAAGTGGTAAACCTTGACCAACAACGTCGCTCGTGATAAAGAAACCAAGTTCTCTACCTATTTTGTTATGATCTCTACTTTTTGCTTCTTCAAGTCTTTGAATATATTCTTCAAGTTCCGATTTTTTCTCAAAAGCCGTAGCGTAAATTCTAGTGAGCATCTTATTCTTTTCGTTGCCACGCCAGTAAGCGCCAGTCAAACTCAATAGTTTGAAGGCTTTAATTCTTCCGGTTGAGAAAAGGTGCGGACCACGGCATAAATCAACGAAATCGCCTTGCTTATAGAAGGAAATTTTTTCGCCGTCAGGAAGGTCTTTAATAAGTTCTATTTTATAAGGCTCGCTAAAACCTTTCATTAGTTTTATTGCCTCCTTTTTAGGAAGTTCAAAACGAGTGATAGGAAGATTTGATTTTATAATCTTTTTCATTTCGTCTTCAATTTTAGAAAAATCTTCTTGAGTTATAGGGGTTTTGAATTCGAAATCGTAATAAAAGCCGTTTTCAATGGTTGGGCCTATTGCTAAATTGCAGGTTGGAAAAATAGATTTTACCGCTTGCGCTAAAATATGCGAACAAGTGTGGCGGTAAACGTCAAGCCCTTCGCTATCTTTTAAGGTTAAAAATTCAACCTTACAATCGCTATCAATTACTGCGGTCATATCGGTTAAATTGCCGTCAACTTTCGCAACTACCGCTTCTCTTGCTAAACCGTCTGAAATAGACTTTGCAACGTCGTAAAGAGATAAACCGTTTTCGAGTTCTAAAACGTTATCGTTTTTTAGTGTGATTTTCATAAAAATACCTCTAATTTTTATTAAAAAAACGCCCCTATGCTACGCATAAGGACGATTTGAAAGAATCGTGGTTCCACCTTATTTTACGGAAAAATCCGCCTTAATTTTGCGCTAAACGATAGCGCTATCGCTTCAAGTAAGTGGTTTTGCTTTCGGGCTTTAATCACGCTCACAGCCTCGGCGCGACTCTCTGGGTAAAGTTGACCTTCGCTACTTGTCTTACAATTTAAGAAGTCTTTCGTTTTGTATATCTAATTATATACTAAAGAAAAGTTTTGTCAACAAAAATAACCCTTTTTAAAAAATATTTTATCACCGAAAAATTCTTTAAGATAAAATTCATCGAGTTCTGGGATTTTTGAGTTTAATTCCACTTCGCAAGAAGATGAGAGTAATATTTCTTTTACAACTCTAGCCTCTCCGCCTAAAACAAGGTCGGCGCGTGTTAATTTGTTATAATTCCTATCGAAAACCATACCGTCGATTACGAAAGTTTTTTTGTTTTTCTTTTCCGCAACTACGTATGAAATAAAATCTTTTAATTGTTCGCTCTTAAAATACGATGGAATAAAACTAACTATTTCAGTCCATTTAGTAAGAAGCGGTTTCATTAAAAAATTGAAAGAACCGTCTATCGAATAAGGGCTTTTTGAAAGTTTTGAAATTGAATATCGTTTATCTTCTTCAATATCCGCAGAAATTAGCGCCGATAATAAAAGTTCGTATTCAACGCTATTAAGCCCAGTAACTCTAATATGCTTTTTGAAAAATTCGTATTTATAGTTTACGGCAATTACGTCGGCAATTTTATCTTCTAAAGAAATTCTAAAAACGTTAGCGCATTCTTTAGGAATTTCTACCAAAAATTCGCATCTATCTTCGCCGTTTTCTATTTTCGACTTGCCTTTGAACGTTTCTATTATTTCAAAAAGCGTATCGCTTAAATATTTTATATTTAACGCGCGAAAAGACGCGTCGCTCACAACAAAATTCATATCTAAAATAGTTTACGTAAGTTTAGGCTTTTTAATGATAGCAAATTTTGTCAAAACCGATAGTTTTTTGGCTTTGCGGTATATAAATTTATATAATTCGCCAAACACTAAAACAGAAGAACATACGCCTATAATCTTTAGCCATAACAAAAACTCTAAGTGCACGCTTTCAAAAAACGCAGGCACGAATTCCACTAAACTTACGTGAATTAAAAGCGTTAAAACTAGCATTACGCATAAAAGTTTGTTATTTTTTAAGCCTTTTAATGAACTTTCCGAAATAACTTCACGGCAATTTATTGCGTTAAATAGTTGGAAAAACACGAACATCGTTATTACAACCGTTCGCTCTTGCAACACTTCAACGTTTAGAAAATTATAAAGTTCTTGCATTGCTACGATTGCGCACATGAACAAAGAGTGAATTACAATTCTTAATAGCATTTTATTCGTTATAATGTTAGATTTTCGCCGAACTGGTTTAGTTTTTTCAAGTGATAATTTGCGGTTTTCTAGCCCTAACGATAACGCTAACGGTCCGTCCATAATAACGTTTAACCATAGAAGACAAGTGCTTGAAAACGGACTTTCTAACCCTAATAAAAGATAAGCAATAATGATGCTAATAGACGCCAAGTTTACCGTTAATTGAAAGGTTATAAAGCGTTGAAAATTTGAATAAACGTTTCTTCCAAAACTTATTGCTTTGACTATCGTTGAAAAACTATTATCAAGTAAAACTACGTCGCTTGCCTTTTTAGTGATTTCAGAGCCGTTGCCCATGCAAATACCTATATCGGCGTGTTTTATAGCGGGAGCGTCGTTTACGCCGTCGCCAGTTACGGCAACTACTTCGCCCATTTCTTGCAATAGTTTAACTATTCTTAACTTGGTTTTTGGCAAACTTCTTGCAATTACCGTAATACTTGGCAATATTCTTTTAAGTTCTTCATCGCTAAGGCTTTCAATATCTTCCGCTAAAACCACTAAATTTTCGCCACTTCCTATTTCAAGCCTATCGGCAATAAATTTTGCAGTTTGCTTGTTATCGCCAGTTAAAATTTTAATCTTTACGCCTGCTTTTTTGCATTGAGAAACAGCGTCAATCACGTCTTCTCTTAAACTATCGGAAAGTAGCGCGTAGCCGTCGAAATGATAGTTTTCGCCCATTTTATGAGCAAACGCTATGGCTCTTGCGCCTCTTTTTTGGTCAACTTCAATATCGGCTAATATTTTTTTTGCCGTTTTTTCGTCTAAATTGCACTTTTTTACTACTACTTCAGGCGCGCCTTTAAGATAAGTCGTTTCTTCTTCTCCAAAAATTAGTTTTGTTTCCATAAACTTAATAGCGCTTGAAAAAGGCGTAACCGACACTATTTTTGCTTGCTTTCTATAATTATTATAATCAATTTTGGCTTTTTTAAGAGCACTAAGTAGAGCGCCTTCGCTTGAAGAGCCTATTACCTTATTTTCTTTTAATTCCGCCGTTGAATTTACCGCCGAATTTATTATAAAATGCTTGTTTGAAATCTTATCTAAAGAAACGGTTTTGCCGTTTATTATTAGTTTTTCTACTTGCATTTGGTTTTTGGTTAAAGTGCCAGTTTTATCAGAGCAAATAACGCTAACCGCGCCCACCGTTTCGGTTGCGACTAATTTCTTGATTAAAACGTTTTGCTTAGATAATCTTACAACGTTTAACGTTAATGAAATTGCAACGGTAGTCGGTAAACCCTCAGGAACTGCCGCAACTATTAAAACTATTGATTCTATGAAGATATTTTGCACGCTATCAAACGATACTTCGTTTAATAAAATTAGCCTTAAAAGTGATAAAATAAACACGAAACTTGCGCAAACTAACCCAAAGATTGAAACGGTTTTACCAAGCCTTTGAAGTTTTTCGTTAAGCGGAGCTGAAAGGGTAGACTTTGAGGCAACGTCGCTCGCAAGTTTTCCTATCTCCGCGCTATCGCCAACGCTAGTTACTATTGCCGTTGCTAAACCTTCGGTTATAAACGAGCCTGAAAACAACATATTTTTTTGCTCGCTTAGGCTCATATTTTTATTCGCTAAAAAGTTCCCGTCCTTTTTAACGGCACGGCTTTCGCCAGTTATTGAAGATTCGTCAACTCTTAATTCTTCGCAAGTTATAATTCTAGCGTCAAACGAAACTTTATCGCCAGATTCCAAATAAACTATATCTCCAACGACTATTTCGCTTGATGGAATTATTAGTTTTTTGCCGTCCCTTAAAACTTTGTTTACCGAACTATTAGTAAGTTTTGATAGCGTTTCAAAAGCCTTTTCGCTTTTGCCCTCCATTATAACGGTTAAAGCGGTGGAAATTGATATCGCTATAAATATACCTAAACACTCGAAAAAGTTAGCCTCGCCTGATTTTAGCGCTTTACCTATATTTACGCCTAAAGTTATCAATAACGCAAAAACTAAAATTAGCATCATAGGTTCTAAAACCGCATCGAAAATCCTTGAAATTAACGACTTTTTACGCTTTTTTGAAAGAGTGTTTGCGCCGTATTTATTTCGGTTTTTAACAACCTTTTCCGCCGTTAAACCAACCGTTTTTGAACTTGATAAACTCTCGATTATATTGTCTATCTTTTCTTTATAAAATTCCATTAGTTCACCTATCTATGATAGTATATTGCTAAATTTTATAAAAAATAACTTTAGATTTTTCTTAAAAAACCACAAAATTGACATAAAAAAACGCAACCGAAGTTGCGTTAATTTTTTTATTTTATTCTTCTACGTATTGCTTTTGAACTTCTTCGTAAAGTTTTGTTACTTCTTCTAAATCGAAATCGTCTTGCTCGTCAACTAAACAAAGCGCGCTATCTTCAATTTCCTCGTAAACCAACTGCGTTTTAGTAAACTCTTTCTTTGAAGAGTTGTTTGGCGCTTTATGACCACAATAATATAAATCAACTTCTAAAACGTTAGAATTATCACCGATAACGAAAATTTCGCCAATATTCATAGTGCAATCGGTTACGATTTTTAAATAAGCGTAAGAATAATCGAAGTCCTTTGTAATTCTCACCCAACCTTTCGCCTTTTTGGTTGCTTCTTTATTTATAGTAACTTTTTGAAGGCGAGAATTTACGTCGTTTTCTTCGGTTGCGGAAGAACCAAAATAAAGTTTAAGTTCGCTATTTTCTTCAACTAAACCTTCAACGTTAATCCAAACAGAATTAATCTTTTGAGAACCTGAAAGGTTTAAAACTGCGTAATATTCTAAATTTTCTCCACCCTCGCTTTGCTTTCTAACTATCTTCCATGAAGATGAAAACGCTGAACAAGCGCAAAGTGATAAAGTTGATAAAATTGTAAGAGCGCAAACAAATAATTTAATAAATCTTTTCATAATTCCCCCTATTGCTTACTTCTTTTCGGTAAGTTTTTTAAGTTCAGTCATAAAGGTTGAAATATCTTTGAACGAACGATAAACTGAAGCAAAACGAACGTATGCTACTTCATCAATTTCCATTAACCCTTTCATAACCATTTCGCCTATCTGTTTAGACGAAATTTCTTGATCCATACAGTTATAAACTTCACGCTTAATATCTTCGCAAAGTTTTTCAATTCTATACATAGGAACCGGGCGTTTTTCACATGCTTTAATGATGCCGTTTTTAACTTTATTGATGTCAAAAACCTGTCTAGTTCCGTTCGATTTTATAACCAAAATAGGCGTAGTTTCAACAGTTTCATAAGTTGTGAAACGCTTACCGCAATTTATGCATTCACGCCTTCTTCTTATGGTTTCGCCGTCTTCAGTTGCTCTAGAATCAATAACCTTGCTTTCTTTGCAACCGCAATACATACATTTCATATTGTTTCCCCTTAATCAATATATTATAATTTTATCACATTTTTAAAAATTTGCAAGCATTTTTTTGTTTTTAAGTCTTTTTTATAAACGTAAGGTAAAATTTGCAAAATTTGCGCATAATACTTTTATGGTACTTCTAGTTAAAATAGTTTTAGCAGTTTACGTTATTGCCGTAAACGTTTACGCATTTTTTCTTATTAAAACAAAACACGCTGAAGATGATGAAGATAAAAGTTACGACGGCAAGTTTTTTATTACCGGAATTTTAGGTGGCGCGTTAGGAATTTACGTTTCAATGTTCATCTACAAATACCGTTTGCAAAGCCTTTTTTTAATGACCATTATGCCAGTTTTAATAGCCGTAAATATTTACGTTATTATTAAACTTTTCCTTAATAATTTTGGAATAATTCTGCCGGCTCAAGAAGGTTGTTTGAACGATTTATTTTTCAATCTTATTTCTATAATAAAGTAAAGCGATTACGGTTTTTGCGTCTTGGATTTTTCCGCTATCTAGCAAAGAAAACGCATCTTTTACTTTGATTTTATGCACGTTTAAGAACTCGCCTTCATCTAAAGAGTTTTCACCGTTTTCAAACTCATCGCAAAAGTAAACGTGAATAACTTCGTTAGAGTATCCCGGAGTTGGCAAAATTGATGAAATTTTAGTTAATTTTTTAGCGACAAGCCCCGTTTCTTCTTTTAACTCTCTAATTGCCGTAATTTCAGGATCTTCACCTTCGTTTTTCTTGCCGGCAGGAAGTTCTAAAGTATCACGCTTTACCGATAATCTATATTGACTAACTAGATATAAAAAGCCATCTTTTACAGCCAAAACGCACGAGCCACCGGTATGCTCTACTTCTTCTCTTAAAGATTTCTCACCGTTTGATAGTAAAACGGTGAATTTTTTTACGCTTAAAATTTTACCATCATAAATATTTTGCGTATCTATAACCGTTTCTTTAGTGAGCATCTAAAACCCCGCCGTCGATTAAAATTTTCTCAATCTTTTGAACGCTTGAATCGTTTTTTCTATGAAAAAGCGTTGAATATTTATACGCCAAAAACGCAATTTTTATGCGTTCTAAATCGTTTTCATACAAAGAATTAACCAAATTATCGTATAAAAGCATAAGTTCGGCTTTGGAAACGTCATCCATTTTATATTGCAAAATTAAACTTTTCGTTGCGGTTAATAAATCTTTTACAAGCCTAATTTGAGCCTCTGGAAGATATGTTTTAACAACCCTAACCGCCTTTGTTTTAGGCTCTTCGGTAATGCCGGTTATCATAGCTTTAACGGCGTAAAGAACTTCTTCTTTGAAAGGGCTTAAGAAAGTTTGGCAAAAAAATTGATATGAATCTTCTAACTCGTCTTTATGGAAATAATCGCCAAGAAGTTTCATAAAGTTGATTTCTTTTGAGTCAATTTTATATAAAACCACAAAGCAAAGCGCTATTATATCTCTAGGAGCAGTTGGCGCAACATACTTTCCATCGGCAAAATTTTTGCCCATTTGAAAACAACTATTATAAACTTGGTCAAAGTTAAACCCTTCGTTACAATGCTCGAAAAGTTCGCATAACATTTTCGATTGCGCTATGCCTTTTAGAAGATTACTAATTTTTAGTTGAGATAAAACGTAACGTGTTGAAATAATTTCATCAATATTTTTAATAAACAATTCAACCGATTGCTCTTGTGTTATCATACCTACCCCCAAAATGTTGTGGTCTCTTTTGTTTCTACTTACTATTGTAACATAAAAAAATAATCTTTACAATATAAATTTTAGAAAACTATTGACTTTTCAGTAAACATTTGTTTATAATAATAGAACTTTAAGGAATTTTTATTTACGAAAGCGGGGGTATTATGTCCGTTCAAGGAACACCGGTTCTTAACAAGTTAATACTTTTATTCGTTTTTGATAAAATGGAAGTGCCGTTATCGTTATCGACTATTCAAGATATGTGCTGTCAGTCTAACGATTGGTTGAACTTTATGGACTGTAACCCTACCCTTTCTAAACTGCTTGACGGCGATTTAGTTTATAAAATCGATATGCAAAATTCAGAGCCTCTTTACGCCTTGACTGCTAATGGTAGAGTTTGCCTTGCCGAGTTTTTTATTAATATTCCAACTTCTTTAAGGGAAAATATTTCGCAATTCGTAAAGAAAAATAAAACGAGATATAGAAAAAGACAAGAATACGTTGCCGACTATTATATGAACAAAGACGGAACTTTTACAGTTTATCTTAAGATTGTTGAGCCTATTGGCACACCGCTTGAGTTAAAACTTACCGTTCCTTCTAAACAAATTGCTAAAAACATTTATAAAAAGTGGGAAAACAAAGCCGAATCGCTCTTTTCGGTTATTTATGAAAATATCATTGATTAAGAGGTAAATTATGAATACTTACTACACGAGAGGAACTTGCTCAAAACTTATTTACTTTGACGTTACTGACGACGGTATTATTTCGTCTATTAAATTTATCGGCGGATGCCTTGGCAATCTTCAAGGTGTTTCTAAACTTTGCGAAGGAAGGCATATTGATGAAGTTATTTCACTTCTTAAAGGTATTCGTTGCAAAGGTAACACTTCTTGCCCAGACCAACTCGCTACCGCGCTTATTGCCTACAAAGAAGGATTGAAAATTAATAATAAAGATTAAATCGTATAAAAAAATCACGGAATTTTCCGTGATTTTTCTTTTTGATTAAGTTCTTTAAATATCGGTATCGTCAATAAACTTACTGTCGTCAGTTCGAACGTTTCTTGGAACGACAATATTGTTAAAGTCTATATAATATTTCTTATCGTGCGCTACGTAAAACATTATTGTTTGAAGACACACAAAGAATATGTGAGTTAATTCCATTGAAACGGTAAAGCCTGCGCCAAACGTTGCCACGAACATCGCTACGTTTATAAAAATAGAAATAAAAATCACGAAAACGTAAGATGCGAAGAATAATAGATATTCTTTATTCGTAACTTTAACGTAAAAAGCCTCTTTTATTGGCGAACCGTTTACTATGCTTGGTCTAAACATTGCCGTTGCCGTGAAAAATAGCGCAAGTAGTAAAACTATTAGCCACATTGCTATAAATAACGATAAAACTGATAAATATTGCATCGTGTAAATTACAAAAACTAAAGCGCCTGAAATTACAATTAAGAATACGAAACCTTTTACTAACGCAAAAATCGATTCGAAAATTATTGATTTTTTCAAGTTCATAAATAGACTTTTTAAAAACGGCTCTTTAGATATTGAAGACATATATGAATTGACTACCGCAAGACAAGTATAATTGCATACGCCAAGTAATACCGAAGTAACGTATAAAACGACTACAACACCTATTAAAGAACCTATTATTGAGCCTACGTTTTCGTAAATTAACTTTATTAGTTGACTAAACGCTTGAGCAATATCGTTAGAAAGTGATAAATTTCCGTGCAAAACAGATACGAGAGTTGCTTTTATGCTTTCTATAAAACTCGTCATTTCCGCGCTTTCCAAAATTGTAGTAAAACCAGTTCTTAACGCTATAAAAATAAAAACTATCGATAACGTAATTACTACGAGCCTATAAAACATAGCCTTAAAGGTTAGGTTTAAGTTATTCGAAAGTATTTTGAAAGAATTCTTAATATACATAATTATTCTCCTAACGCTTTATATTATATCATTTATACTAAATTTTTGCAAGAAAATAAATATAATATGAAAAATCTAAAGAATTTGAACGATTTTTTTGCAACAAAAATGCGCCTTAACGTTTATTCTAAGGCGCATATTTTAATTATTTCGTTTCTAAAACTACTTCTTTTTCCTTTGGCTTAATGCACGCAATTACGATTATTGCAATAAGACAAGCCGCAGAAATGCTTAAGCAAACGATAGTCGTTACGTTATACTTTACAAATTGTTTTACCGGCTTAATTTCGGTAAACTCGTCTTGACAAACGATTGCTCTTGAAATTACCACTTCACTCATATTGTTCCCATCAACAACTTTAAGTTTTACGTAGTAGTAACCTTTTTCGGTTGGAGTAAATTTCAACGTATCTTTATCGAAAATAGATTCGGTTAAATCGCTTGGGTTTAATGCTTCAACGGCTGTAATATAATCAGCGTCAGTTTGGTAATCTTCCTTGTTTAAATAGGTTTGGCTATATAACAATTCGTAAACCGCGCTGTAGTTATCAGCGGTAATCGTAAAACATTCAACTTCGTATTCAAGATTTAAGTAAGCGTCTTCACTTGCGCCGATTGCAATTTCAGGAGCTTTATTATTTGCAATTTCAAAAGTGAAAACTGGAATAATAACGTCGCCCACTCTTTCGCCGTTTTCATCCTTTTCGTATAAGCCGTTAGGGCCTTCGATAAGGTTTGCTACGTCGATTGATTCGCCAAGCGGTGTTTTGAAAGTTACGTAAAAACTATAAATACCAGCGTTTGAAACCTTGAAGGTTTTGGATGAAGTTGAAACGTATGCGCTAGAACCTGGAGTGCAGTAATAAAGCGTTACCGATAAATCATCGTAATCGAAATATTCGCACTCAACGATGCTAGATAAAGAACCACCGTCAATTTTAGTAATATCGAAAGTCGAACCGCCTTGGAAATCTTTAACGTATTTATCAACGTTTTCTTGAACGCTTGCAAGTTTAACTTCGTCAACGTTATATTTCAAACCACTGTCTTCAACAGACGCTACTGCAACAACTTCAAAAGAGCCTTCTAAAACGCTACCTTCAGTTTTGGTAACGGTGAACTCGTAAGTTGCGGCTTTGAAAAATTCTACTTTGCTGGTTGCCTTTGTTGGCTCGTCTGAAGAACCTTTAACTTTATAGGTTACGTCTCTTCCTTCAGATACGCTCTTACCTTCGGTTAAGGCTTCGTAACCAGCATCTTCTAGAATATAATCTAACGAATAACTATAACCCGTAATTTTTTCAATTTCTAAAGTTCCTGCTTCGGCTACGTCAGGCGCTTTGAAAATAAATAATGAGAACGCTAACGCTAGTGATAATATCAAGCCGAAAATTCTTTTGCTTTTCATGAACAACTCCTTATATGAAAGACGCAAAAACGCCAAAACAATCTTTAATCTTTATAATTTTACACTTGAAAGACTTTTTTGTCAATACATTATTTGAACTAATTTACTATTTTTTTTATTAAATATTAAATAAAAATAGTCAGTCATCACGATTTTGCCTAATTTAAAGGCGAAATTAGTCGTAAATCAACACGCTATCATCAATCGTAAAAGCGTTCCAAGGCTTTTGATCTTTAGGCGGTTCAATTTTGAAAACCATACGCTCTTTAGATACCGGGTGAGTAAACGCAAGCGACGTTGCCCATAAAGCAATTTTGCCTTTAACCGCTTTTTCTTTTCCGTAACGCATATCACCGTAAACAGGCGCGTTTTGGTGGGCCATTTGAACTCTTATTTGATGAGTTCTTCCAGTATGAAGTCTAACTCTTACTAGTGATAAGCCTTTCTCCTCTTGCAAAACTTTATAATCAAGTTCTGCAAACTTTGCACCTTCAACGCTTGGCGGACAAACGTAAACCATATTATTCACTGGGTTTTTCTTCATATAGTCGGTTAAAACGCCGTCTTTTTGGTTGAGCGTTCCGCATAAAACAGTTAAATATTTCTTTTCAAAACCGCCTTCTCGCATTTCGTCGGATAGCCTTGATGCTGCTTTTGAACTCTTAGCGTAAACCATTACGCCACCAGTTACTCTATCTAGCCTATGAACTAAACCAACGTAAACGTTGCCGGGCTTGTTTTCCTTCTCTTTAATATGCTCTTTTATAACCGTTAATAAGTCAATATCTTTCGTGATATCTTCACAGCAAGGAATATTTTGCGGTTTTAGAACGACTATAACGTGGTTATCTTCGTATAGAACGATTAAATCTTCTTTATTCATTTATAAAAATTCCTCCTGCTCCGCACGGAAGGTTTATTCCTTCGCCTGTTGGCAAACCTACTTCGTATGCTTCAACCCTACCCCTTCCCTTTTGAACGGTTAAGGTCAATATGTTTTTAAGAACTTGCGGTTGAAGACCTGTTGTGTAACTATTGATTAGGAAAAATAAAGGATTATCGCTTAAAACTTCGCCACAAAGTGAAACAAGGTCGAAAAGTTGCTCTTCAATTTTCCACATTTCGCCGTTAGGGCCTCGACCGTAACTTGGCGGATCCATAATTATTGCGTCGTATTTTCTTCCGCGCCTAATTTCACGCTTAACGAACTTAACGCAATCGTCAATGATAAATCTTACCGGCTTATTGCCTAAATTAGATAGCCTTACGTTTTCGCCAGCGCGCTCTACCATACCTTTGGACGCGTCAACGTGGCAAACGGATGCGCCAGCTGATAAACAAGCACACGTTGCTCCGCCAGTATAAGCAAAAAGATTAAGCACGCTAATAGGTCGGTTTGCGTTTTTTATAAGCGCAGTCATCTTATCCCAGTTTGCCGCTTGCTCTGGAAAAAGCCCGGTATGCTTAAAGCCCATAGGTTTAATCTTAAATTTTAATTCGCCGTAAGATATTTGCCACTCATCAGGAACTTTTTTCAAATATTCCCATCTACCACCGCCCTTTTCCGAGCGAAGATATTTTGCGTGAACGTCATATGAACCAAGGTCCATTTGCGATTTCCAAATAACTTGAGGATCGGGGCGAAGAAGAATAACATCACCCCACCTTTCAAGTTTGTAACCGTCTCCGGTGGCGATAACGGAATAATCTTTCCATTTATCTGCAACTAACATAATTTTACCTAAAAAATAGAATTTATTTTATTAATATTTTTGAATAAGTGCGCCTATAAGCCCGTTATTAAGCCTTTTTAGATTTTTTCAACTGCTAGAGTAAAGTCTTCATCGTTTACCGACCAAGCCTTTTCATAGCCCTTTAAATTGCCTTCAGTTATGCTATCTGCTAAAACGGCTCTCTTAATAGAATCCGCTCTATTTGTTAAAATTTCTTTAATCTTACCTGATGCGTTGAAGAAGATATTAATTCTATCGGTTACGTTAAAGTCGGCTTCCTTTCTCATCGTTTGAATTCTTGAAACTAACTCTCTTTCTAAACCTTCGTCGATTAACTCATCGGTTAAGTTTACGTCAAGAACGACAGTGTTTCCGTTTTCGCTAGCGGATACGAAACCTTCTTTACTCTCAGTTGAAACAAGAAGATCGTCTTCACTAAATTCAACGGTTTCGCCTTGAAGTTCTACTACGTATTTTTGACCTGCTCTTACAGTTTTAACGATTTCTTTTGCGTCGCAAGTTTCAAAGAAACTTCTAATTGCGCCTAATAACTTTCCGTATTTAGGTCCTAACGTCTTTAATTGTGGCTTTAACTTATAGTTGATAAAGTCGCTAGAATCGGTCAAAACTTCAAATTCTTTAACGTTAAGTTCGTCTCTAGCAATTTCATAGAACTCATCGCTTAAAGCAACTCCCCTACCTACCGAGAAATAAAGTTTTGAAAGCGGTTGACGGTTTTTGATTTTAGAAGAATTCCTTGCGGATCTTCCTAAAACAACGATATTTTCAACTTCTTCCATATCTTCTTCGAGTTTTTTATCAATATAATCTTCGTTAGCCTCAGGATATTTGCAAAGATGAACTGAAATAGGTTCGTCTTTATAAAACTCAGGAACTAAATTACGATAAATGCTCTCAGCAATAAACGGAGTGAACGGAGCGGTGAGTTTTGATAACGTTACCAAAGTAGTGTAAAGCGTAGTGTAAGCCGCAATCTTATCTTCAGTTAAACCATTACCCCAGAAACGTTCTCTTGAACGGCGGATATACCAGTTAGAAAGTTCGTCAACGAAAGATTGCATTAATCTTGCGCTTTCGAAAATTTTATATTCTTTAAGATTTGAGTCAACAGTTTTTACTAAACTGTTTAACTTCGACAACAACCATTTATCAATAATAGTTAGTTTACAATCTTCTAGATTGTATTTTGATGGATCGTATTTGTCGATATCGGCGTATAGAACGAAGAAAGCGTAAGCATTCCAAAGCGTGCCCATATATTTTGCTTGACACTCGCTAACCGCCTTTTCATAGAAACGTGATGGTAGCCATGGCGCAGAAGAAGTGTAGAAATACCATCTAACAGCGTCTGAGCCTTGCTTATTCAAAATAGTCCATGGGTCAACAACGTTGCCAAGGTGCTTACTCATTTTTAAGCCCTTTTCATCGTTTACGTGGCCTAATACGATACAGTTTTTGAACGGAGATTTATCAAACAATAAGGTTGAAATTGCCAAAAGAACGTAGAACCAACCACGAGTTTGGTCAATCGCCTCGCTAATAAAATCCGCAGGGAAATGCTTTTCAAAAAGTTCTTTGTTTTCAAACGGATAGTGATATTGCGCAAAAGGCATTGAACCTGAATCGAACCAGCAGTCGATAACTTCTTTTACGCGGAACATCTTCTTTCCGCATTTAGGACAAGTCATTGAAACTTCGTCAACAAAAGGACGGTGAAGTTCAATATCTTTATCTAAACCGCAAAGTTCACGAAGTTCTTCCTTCGAGCCTATTACGTGGAAATGACCACATTCTTTACATTCCCAAACAGGTAGCGGTGTTCCCCAGTAACGCTCTCTTGATAATCCCCAGTCAACTACGTTTTCAAGGAAGTTGCCCATTCTACCCGTTTTTATCGTTTCGGGCATCCAATTAACCGAATAGTTAGAGTTTAAAAGTTTTTCTTTAATGGCAGTAGTTTTAACGAACCAACTGCTTCTTGCGTAATAAATAAGCGGAGTA
>JAZNBE010000039.1:0-19650 GCA_045586885.1 Christensenellaceae bacterium | reverse complement strand
TGTTGTTTTTTCGTTCGAGTTCATATCCTAATTCTATAATCGTATTTCTTAAAAAATCGTTTATTCTTTCAATATTTTCTTTTTCAGTTAAAGAGTTATCAAACAAATCTCGAGCATAAATAGGTTCACCTATAATAACCCTAGCACGCTCTTTTGAAAAATATTTTCCGTTAGAATAAACCGGAATAATAGGCGCACCGCTCTCTAACGCAATATAAACGGCGGAAGGCTTGAACGGTAAAAGCGAAACGTCGCCTTCTCTATCGGGAAGTCTACCCTCAGGGTAAATTTCAATAACGCCACCTTTATCTAAAATATCAACGCTCTTTTTGATAAAAGCGTAATCTTGAACGTTGCGGTCAACCTTAATTGCGCCCATCGCCCAAAGAAAAAGTTTCATACCAAAACGAGTATAAATAATTTCCGCAACAACGCATCTTAAAACCCTAAACGGAAACAAAAAGAGCATTAAGGCAAAATCCCATACCGACGTATGGTTAGATATTACTATGGCTTTTCCTTTTATTCTTCTAGACTGAACTTTTTTGTTTTTATAGTAAACTTTAGTCCTAAATAAAAGCGCGTAAATAGGGAAACCCGTTATTTTTACGAGCCAGTTAAAAATTGCACGTAACATAAAATTAAACTGTTTGAGGCGTTTCTTCTAATTTAGCGTCTTCTTTTTCGCGCTCTAAATCGTAAATTTCGTTTACTTGGCGTTGTAAAAGACCTAAAGACACTACGTTAATAGGAAGAATAGGTAAAATTACGGCTAAAGTGATTAGAACCACTCTAACTATAGTATACCAAGGCTGACGCAAAACTTCAACGCCACGATTAGTTGCGCTATCACGCAATAGAGAAGTCATTTTAAGTATTGCAAAAATCGAACCGAACGGAACTAAACAACAAAGTAGCCACCAAGCAAAGGTATTGAATTTTTTGCCTGATATCTCTTTGATTGATTTGAATAGATAAGCCACCCAAATAAAGCCGAAAATAAAGCCTGAGAGTATAGTTAAACCAACGTTTACGAAAGTTACTTCGCCCTTTTCAACTCTAGTTTCGTATTTAGGGTTAGTTTCAATTTCTGTAATATCTAAAGAAGGGTCAACCCTTTTCATTTCTCTTGCTAAAATTCTAGGCGTATAATCTTTTGGCATCTTAAACGCCAAGAAGAAACCAAGCAAACAAGTTGCCGTAACGATGAACGGAACTAAGGTAGTGCCAAGGTTATAAACGGTAGCCGATGATAATAAAAGTTTAGCCTCTTCAACCGTTTCCGCCCAAACAACGCCATGACCCGGAGCAAAGAAATACATCTTTATGTATTCGTATATAAGCGAGCCGGAAATCGCGCCGACAATGCTCGTTGCCACGGCATTTCCCGCAAAATACATAGCAGAGTGATTTTTCTTCGTTAAAACTTCTTCCATATGAGAAATTTGAGCCGTTGCAAGATAAGGCATCATAAAGAACGCGCCTATACCCCAACTACCAACTACGCCACCAACGCTACCTATGATATATTGAATGGGTTTATTTCCGCCGGTTACTAGTAGCGAGCCGAAGAAGAAAGATAAAATTGCAACGGCAAACGCTAAAAGACAAGTTTGATAAGTAAAACGAATACCTTTTTTGGTCTTTACTTTATTGAATAAGAATAGCATTACGGGAACCGGCGCAAAGGCGCAAGTGTTCAAAATTGCCATTTCTACGCCGTTCATACCCATTCCGCCTTCAATTAAAGCGTTCATTGAAGATAAGAACATTTGCAAGCCAAAATATGTGCAACAGTTTACCGCAAGCCAACTCATAAACACTTTATTCTTGAAAGTTAAAACTATGCTTTCTTTTAGTTTTACAGGTTTTTCATCAAAACCTTGCTTTTCAGGATAACCGTACTTTTCACCTTCCTTTATCATAAATAAAGGGATAGTTATCGTTAGCATAAGCGGTAGTAAGCAAAAAACAAACTTATCTATCGCAAGCCCGGTGCCTTGCAAAATAACGGGCACTAGGGCGTAAACTAAACAATAAGTTATGGTATCGAAAAAAGATTTATAACTTGATACTCTTAAGCGTTGAGGCTCGTCGGAACAAGTTGTTGAAAGCGAACCGTAGAACGCTATCATACACATTGTATAGGTAGCGAAAAATATTATAGACCAGAAGAAAATCCAGAAAGTGTTGATAAGTTGACCGTTTGCTTGATTACCTGGGCAAATAGGCATCCACATAAGCGCGTAAGCAACAATCATAGGTATCATACAAACTGCAATCGCTGGACGGCGACGACCCCATTTAGTAGATAGCGTATCGGTTATGTGCGCAAAAGGTATATCGATAATACCATCGAACACACGCCCTATCGCAAATAAAACAGGGAATAGCGCAGGAAAAATGAATATAACGCTAGGCGCAATAGCAAAAATAGAATTGTTTGCGTCAAGCGCGATAGGATTCACCGCGTTTTGAAAATACGCGCCGAATAAAATCATTAAGAGATTTGGGCCAAAACCAGTAAATGCGAACAAAAATTCTTTCCACTTTTTGTCCAATGATTGAACGGGCCTAACTATCATAATTGTCTCCTTTTACGTAAGCCTCCACCGAACGAATGGTTGATAATTTTTGCGTTTCTTCAATAGGCAAAGTAACACCCATTTCGTCTTTAATTAGTTCTATTAGCGCAAAATAGTCTAAACTAGTTCCACCTAAAGACGAGAAGAAATTTTCATCAACGCCAACTTCGGCTTTCTCCTTTTGTAATATTTTCGCAAATAAGCCTTGAAGTCTATCTTGAAGCGCAGAAATTTCTAAATTATCAAAGCTTTCAACCGTTAATGGTTCAAATCTAGATTCATCAAATTTTTTTGCTATACTCTTTCGGCTTATTTTGAAATCGTTATCGTCAAGTAGTGGCGATAGCGTTAAAACTACTCGCCTTATTTCGTTACCTAAATTGTTTTCTAAAATTTTAGCGTTTAACTTATCTTTTATATTTATAACGCTTTCTTTCGAGTAAATTTTAGGACAATATGCAATAAGCGTTGGAACGCCGTCTTTTGCTAAAAACAAACAAATTTCACTAACGCCTTCAATAGTTAAAAGTTTTTCTATTACGTTAGGGTTTAAATTTTCACCCGTTTCGCCAATCAAAAGATCGTCAGCCCTTCCCTCTATAAAGAATCGCTCGCCACACTCTTTTGCTAAATCTTCGGTATTAAACCACTTATCAAAATCTGTAACGGTTTCTTTTCCTTCAAAAAGTATTCTAGTTGCTCTAGTTGAACTTTTTACCCATAAATTGCCTTTTTCTATTTTATACTCGGCGTGGTTTAAAGGCTTGCCGATAGATAAAGAATTTCTTACGCTATCTAAAGGCGAAAGTTCAACTGAAGTTATGCCAAGTTCAGTCATGCCATAGCCGTTTGCTATATGGTAGCCTATTGCATTAAAAAATTCTATTGCGTTTTTACCAACGCCCGCCCCACCTGAAATTAAAAAACTTATGCTTTCGCCAAAAATTTGCTCTCTAACTTTAAAAAAGCCTTTTTTTGTTAAGCGCTTGAAAAAACTATTCTTTTTAGCGAGTTTCAAGCCCTTGTTAAACTTCTTAACGACTTTTTCATCTTTCTCGTTTATAGCTTTAATCGCCCTATTATAAATAGTTTCCCATACGAGCGGGACAGCGAAAATATGCGTAACTTTGTGCTTTCTAACGGTGTTTAGTATAGTTTGCGGTGATAGATCTTTAAGAAAAACAAAAGTTCTTGAGAAAAAACCAAACCATAGATATACCGCAGTAAACCCAAACACGTGATAAAACGGAAGAAGAGCTAATTGCTTAATTTTTCCATCGCAACCCTTAATCATTTGCGGACAATCTGTAACAATTTTGAGCGAATCGCAAACTTGATAGTAAAATCTTTCGGCGGTATAGGCGCAAAGTTTAACCGAGCCTTGCGTGCCAGATGAGGTAAAAATAACTTCATCGCCAAAAGAAAAGGAAGAAACTTCACGATTACATCCTTTTTCTTGCAGGTTTGAAATTAAATAAGTTTCGCAATTTTCAAATAACGTAGAATCGCTAATTACCGCTTTAACGTCGTAAGTTTTAATAACGTCTTCTAAAACGCTTTTAGGAAGACGGGAATTAATTAAAAGTGGTTTAAACCCTGCAAGCAAAATAGCCCAAAAAGTTTCAATCCATTTAACGCTATTTGCCATATCAAGCCCAATTATAGAGTTTTTAGGAAAGTTCTTAAATAACTCTTCTAGCACCGCTCCGCTATTTATTGCGTTTTTCTTAGCGACGCCGTAAGTTATTTCTTTAATTTTATAACCTTCCATAACTTCCGCTAAAACGTTATCTTCTTCCGAAAACATAAGTTCGAACAAAGCGGAAAACTCAGTCAAGTTTTTTTCAAACAATTTAATTTTGCCTATAACAAGTTCTTTTAAAGACTTGTAATTTGCCAAACCTTGTAACTTCATTTCAATCCTATCTAAATAAAAAGAGCCTTTTCAAACATCAAACAAAAAGTACACTTTTTGTGTTTTTTGAAACGGCTAATTACTCGTTTATTTTTACCGACAATTTATTTTAACATTTTTCGACATATTTCGCAATACTTTTTAACGATTTTTTAACTTTAGGTGTAAATACACTTATTGTATAATATTTGCATATTTTCCTTGCAATGTGGTTTTTACCAAAAAAAATAAGACGAAGATAACGTTTCTTCGCCTAAAAAACATAAAT
This sequence comes from Christensenellaceae bacterium, assembly GCA_045586885.1. Lineage (GTDB taxonomy): Bacteria > Bacillota > Clostridia > Christensenellales > Borkfalkiaceae > UBA4636. The sequence goes on along the minus strand of JAZNBE010000039.1, from coordinate 14,882 downwards.
TTATATATAGTTTTTTGTAAAAAAGTGCGTTTAACAGGCTTATAGCCCCACTTATTGCCTTAAAAGTTTTTTCGCGTCTTTTATTTTTGGAAAAACTTTTTTTTCTAATTTATGAAATTCTTTAGAATGCCCTGAAATTTTCGTATGGCATAGTTCGTGGCAAATAACGTAATCTAAACATAAAGGCGCGTATTTAGCAAGTTCTAAACTTAAGGTAATTTCTTTAAGATGAGTTTTGCAACAACCTAATTGCCTTTTAGTGTTTTTAACGCCAACGAATTTGCCTTCAAAACCAGTTTGCCCTTTCCAAAACTCAAACCTTTCGGGCGCTTTTAATTCAACTTGCTTTTTATAAAACTTTTCCATTATCTCTCGACGCTTATCTTTATCGTAATTTGATTTTATCACAAGATAAATAGCGCCGTCTTTATAAAACGCAATATCATAATCTCCACTAAAAACTTTCAGTTCATAAGGCTTGCCCCATAAATAATGCGTTTCGCCCGTTTCATATTTTAGTTCGTTTTCAAGCCTTAAGCCATTTAACTGTTTTTCAAGCCAACCTACCTTTTCGTTTAGGAATTTGACAAGTTCGCTTTGACTAAAATTTAAAGGGCAAACAACATGAGCGCCTTGTTGCTTATCGCACTTTAGCGTTACTCTTTTTACTTTTTTTCTTTGAACTAAAACTTTTATTCCGTTTATGATTATTTCATTTTGCATAATTTAGGTTAAGAAAACCGTTGCTCTTCGCAACGGTTTTTACTTATTTATTATTTTACAAGAACTTTTTTAAGTTTGGCAAATCTTGGTAAACCGTCTTCCTTAGGGTTATTCAAGTCGCCTTGAATTAGAGGAAGAGCGTAGTCGATAAATTCCTTAGAAACGTTAGTGCCGTTTTCGGTAATCCAATCAAGTGGAACAGTCTTTTCGGTGTTAGCGCAAGAAGATAACGGAACAAGTTTATAGTCGATTTCATACTTGTCGCCTGCCTTTCTTTCGTAAGCAACCATAAAGTCGGTAATGCCATCACAAGCGGCTTGAACTGCTTTGCGACCTGCTTCAAACGCTTCTTCAACGTCAACTTTAGACGCTAAGTGCGAAGCGCATCTTTGCATAAGGTTAAGTTCGATTGCGCGAGTTTTAATACCGAGTTTTTCTTTAATGATAGATGCAAGCATATCGCATACGCCACCTAATTGAGCGTGGCCAAATAAGTCGGTAGATGATGCTTTGAATTCGCCAACGTAACCGCCGTTAGCAAACTTGATACCTTCAGATACCGCAACAACGCACTTATTGTTATTCTTAGCGCAAACTGCTTTTACGTCTTCAACGAATTTATCAATATCGAAAGCAACTTCAGGAAGATAAATTAAGTCAACGCCTTGACCTTTAATGTTAGAAAGCGCAGCCGCAGCGGTTAGCCAACCTGCGTTTCTTCCCATAACTTCCATAACGCAAACAAGACCTGTATCGTAAACGCGAGCATCTAGCGCAACTTCCATAGCGGTGGTTGCAATATATTTAGCCGCAGAAGCAAAACCAGGGCAGTGGTCGGTGCCGAAAAGGTCGTTATCGATAGTCTTTGGAACGCCGATTACGTTGCAATCCCAACCGGAGTTTGCCATAAACTTAGAAATTTTGTTGCAAGTATCCATACTATCGTTACCGCCGTTATAGAAGAAATAACGAACGTTGTATTTTTTGAATACTTCTAAAATTCTGTTATAGTCGGTAGGGTCAACGGTGTAATCTTTTAATTTATATCTAACTGAACCTAGCGCAGAACTTGGGGTATATTTTAACATTTCAATTTCTTTAGGGTCTTCTTTAGAAATATCATAGAATTGTTCGTTTAAAATACCCTTAATGCCGTGTTGAGCGCCGTAAACTGCCGTAATATTCTTTTGAGCGAGCGCTTCGGTGAATACGCCTGCAGCGCTTGAGTTAATTACAGAAGTTGGTCCGCCAGATTGCGCAAACATACATGCGCCTACTAAATTTTTCATTATTTATCTCCTTTCGCAATAATTTGCTACGTTTTTATTCGTTTTAAACACTGTTTATATTTAGCCTAAATTATAGACCTAAAATATTTGCAAGGTTATAAAGTTTTTCATCAAACACTCTTGGCATTGCTAAAGCGGTAGATATATCCATATCGACAATCTTATTATCAACCGTTCCAACAACTCTATTCGTTGCGCCTTCCTTTAATAAGTCAACTGCTCTTTCAGCCATTTTAGATGCTAAAACTCTATCAAACATCGTTGGCGAGCCACCGCGTTGAATATGACCTAGAGTTGTTACGGTAACCTTTAAACCGCCTTTTTCTTCCAAAACTTTTTTGATATGTTCTCTATCGCCTGCGCCTTCAGCAAACACGATAAGATTAGATTTTTTACCCTTAGAAAAACTTTGCTTTAAATCTAGCGCAATTTTTTCAATATCGTAAGGAATTTCAGGAACTAAAATATGCTCCGCGCCACCGCAAAGCCCTGCGTATAAAGCAATATCGCCACACTTTCTTCCCATAACTTCTAAAATTGAACATCTATCGTGCGAGCCGATAGTATCTCTTAAAGAGTTGATAGCCCATAGAACTGTGTTTACAGCCGTTGCAAAGCCCAAAGTATAATCGGTGTAAGCAAGGTCGTTATCGATAGTACCGGGAATACCTATAACGTTAATACCAAAATTATCGCATAAATCTTTTGCGCCACGGAAAGTTCCGTCGCCACCGATTACTATAAGGTCGGTGATATCATGCTTTTTAAGGTTATCTGCGGCAACTTTAATAACTTCAAGATCCTTAAATTGAGGGCATCTAGCGCTCTTTAAGAACGTTCCACCGCGTTGAATAATATCGGAAACGGAACGAGAATTCAAAAGTTCAATATTATCGTCAAGAAGCCCTTGATAGCCCCTATGCACGCCATAAACTTCAAAACCGCAGTAGATAGCGTAACGAACGCATGCGCGAAGGCATGGGTTCATACCGGGAGCATCTCCACCGCTTGTTAAAATGGCAACTTTCTTCATAAATTTCTCCTTAAAAGCAAAATTTAACTCTCTAACCATTTGATTATATCAAATACGCTTGGTTTTTGCTACTATTTTTCAACTATTTTTACGTTTTTTTCGCCAAGCACGTCGTAAAGTTCGTAAAGTAGCGCATTACAACATCTACACTTTTCGGTTAAACGGTATTTTTTATTGTCGATAACCATGATAGCCTCAACGTCGCCGGGGTAACTTAAAATAATTTCCATAACTTCGTTTTGCAAAGAGCCGTCGTCGTCTTCAATTTTAACGTAAAGCGTTTGCTTTAAGCCTTTTAATTCTTGACTATCTTTTACGCTCTCTTCATAGTCTTCATCCGTTTTCTCATCAAAAACTTCAAGTTTATCAATAACGATTGAAGGCTTTTCATCGTCTCTTAGTTGCAATCTTCCCGAAACTACCACTATAGCGTCGTCTTCAATCTTATCTTTAAACCTTTCGTAAACTTTAGGGAAAAGAACGCACTCAATCGAGCCGTAAACGTCTTCAACGGTAATAAACGCCATACCTTGACCAGACTTCGTAGTTTTTTTGGTTATAGCCGAAATCATACCGCCCATTTTGACTTCTTGTCCGTCTTTTAAACCTTCGTAAGTTCTTGTTCCGCTCTCGTCTTCAATAAAATCATCAAAATACGATAAGTTAAACCCAAACTTTTTGAACGCTCCAACGTAAGTTTCTAAAGGATGCCCTGAAATATAAACGCCCATAACTTCCTTTTCGTAAGCAAGTTTTACCTTATTTTCATACTCGCTTACGTTAGGATAATCGACATATAGAGGGGTTTCTTCTAAAATCGTGCCGAATAAACTTATTTGCGAACTTTCTTTTTGCTTGGCTATTTGAGACGCCATATCGATAAGTTCTCCACAAACGCACATAAGTTTAGAACGGTCAATTTTAAAGCAATCGAAACCGCCTGCTAAAATCATATTTTCAACAAGACGCTTGTTAAGAACTTTAGCGTCAACACGTGAAATAAAATCTTCGAAAGACGTAAATTCTCCGCCCTTTTCACGCTCTAAAATAATAGATTCAATCGCCGCGTGCCCAACGCCTTTAATGGCAACCAAACCTATTCTCACCGCGCCGTTTTCAACCGAAAAATATTGCTTACTCTTGTTAATGTCCGGCGGTAAAACTTGAATTCCACGCTCTTTTAAATAAACTACGTATTTTGTTATTTCTTCAATGTTATCAATTCTATTATTTAAAACCGCCGCCAAAAATTCTTGCGGATAAAGCGCTTTAAGATACGCCGTTTGATACGCTAAAACAGCGTAAGCCGCCGCGTGCGATTTGTTAAACGCATACTTTGCAAAGCCAGCCATTTCATCGAAAATATCGGCGGCAATATCTTCAGGAACGCCACGAGATAGCGCGCCTTCAATGATAACGTTTCCGTTCTCGTCTTTTTCGCCGAAAATGAATAATTTTCTTTGACGGTTCATTTCGTCAATATTTTTCTTACCCATTGCGCGACGGATAATATCTGCTTGACCTAACGAATAGCCTGCAAGTTTTTGAACGATAGCCATAACTTGCTCTTGATAAATTATCGTGCCGTAGGTTACCTTTAAAATAGACTCTAGCATTTCGTGCTTATAGGTTATATGCTCAGGGTCTCTTTTGTTTTTCAAATATTGCGGAATAGAATCCATAGGCCCCGGTCTATAAAGCGAAATTCCTGCGATAATATCTTCAAGGTTTCCCGGCTTTAGATCGCGCATAAACTTTTTCATTCCGCCAGATTCTAGTTGGAACACAGCGTCGGTATCACCGCTACCGATAAGGTCGAAAGCAACCTTTTCGCCGTAGCCTATCTCGTCGAAGTCGATTTTAACTCCGTGTTGCTCGTAGATATAGTCGCACGCTTTCTTTACGTCGGTAAGCGTTTTTAGGGCAAGGAAGTCCATTTTAAGCATACCGAGTTGTTCGATTTCTTTCATATCGAACTGCGTAACGATATCTTCACCGCTTCTTGCTAGCGGAACGTTTTCTTTAATAACTTTACCGCAAATAACAACGCCTGCAGCGTGCATAGAAATATTTCTAGGCATACCTTCAAGTTTCATTGCGATATCTATTATATTTTTAAGCGTATCGTCGGTGTTATAAATATCGATAAGTTCTCTAACGCCAACGTAAACGCCGTCTTTATTCTTTTCAAAACCTAAACTTTGAGCGATAGTAGTGCCAAAAGGAATAAGTTTAGTTACTCTATTTACGTCGTTGAACGGAATTTTATAAACTCTAGCAACGTCCTTTATAGCGGCTTTAGACGCCATCGTTCCAAACGTTACTATTTGAGCAACGTTATCGTGACCGTATTTTTCTCTAACGTATTCTATAACTTCTTGGCGCCTATCGGTGCAAAAGTCAACGTCGAAATCGGGCATTGATACTCTTTCACGATTTAAAAATCTTTCAAAAAGTAGGTCGTATTGAAGTGGCTCAACGTCGGTTATACCCATACAGTAAGCAATAATACTACCAACACCGCTACCACGCCCAGCGCCTACTGGAATTCCTCTAGATTTTGCAAAGTTAATATAATCCCATACGATAAGATAATATTCGATAAAGCCCATTGAATAAATGGTTTCAATTTCATACTCGAAACGCTCTTTGATAGTAGGCGTAATTTCAGCGTATTTTTTATTCAAACCCCTTTCGGCAATCTCTCTTAAATATTCGTAATTAGTTTTGCCATCAGGCGCGGTATAGCCCGGCGTTAGCGAATTATCTCTAATAGGTTCGCACTTTGCGTTAAGATTAAAAATAGGTTCGTCGCACTTTTCAACTATTTCTAAAGTGTTACTAATAGCGTCTGGAACGTCTTTGAAAAGTTCGAACATTTCATCGCCGCTCTTTAAGTAAAACTCTTCCGTTTCAAAGCGCATTCTAGACGGATCGTCCATCGTGCGCTTGGTGTTTATGCAAAGCATAACTTCTTGGATTAGCGCGTCTTCCTTATCTAGATAATGCACGTCGTTAGTGGCAACGAGTTTAATATCTAATTCTCTAGCAAGTTTAATAAGAAGTGGCATAACCTGTTTTTGTTCGGTCATACCGTGGTCTTGAAGTTCGATATAATAATCGTCGCCAAAAGCCTGTTTCATCATTAAAGCGTGCTTTTTAGCGCCCTCGTAATTGCCTTCAAGAAGTAGTCTTGGAACACGCCCTGCTAAACAACCAGATAAGCATATTACGCCTTCGGTGTGCTCAAGCAAAGTCTTATAATCCATACGTGGTTTTGAATAAAAACCATCAACGTAAGCAATAGAATCTAATAAAATTAAATTTTTGTAACCGATTTTATTTTTGGCAAGCAAAACTAAGTGTTCAGTTTTAGTTCGCGCGTTCTTTTCGCACAAATCATCGGTCATATAGAACTCGCAACCGATAATTGCTTGAATACCTTCTTTTTTAGCCTCTTCCGCAAAATAAAGCGTAGCAAACATATTGCCGTGGTCGGTAATCGCCACCGCAGTTTGTCCAAGTTGTTTAGCCTTCTTAAAAAGTTTATCGACCTTGGTTGCTCCGTCTAATATGCTGTATTCCGTATGAAGATGTAAATGCGCGAAATCTCTCATTTTAACTCCGTATTGAAAACTAGATTTTCGCCTCTAATTTTCTACTCTAAAAAATAAACTATGATAGAATTTTGAACGTATAAAAATTCGTCCTTAATTCTAATAGAGTTCTCAGTCAAATCTAAGTATTTTTTTTGCGAAAAAATCGCATCTTTAAAATCTTTAGTAAAATCCGAGCCAAATAGCGAAGAATATTCCTTAAAAATAACGCCTTCCGCAGTTCTTAACTTTAGCATTGCGTATTCGCATTTCGCTTCTCTTCCCTCTATCTTCTCGCTCGCAATTTCAGCAAACTTATCGTTCAAAAGAAGATGCACGTATTCGTCTATTTTACTAACGTTGGTAAATCTTCTACCGTCTATAAACGAAGAGGCTGCAACGCCAAAGCCGATATATTCTCCACGCTTCCAGTAGTTTAAGTTATGGCGCGAATAAAAGCCTTCTTTACAGAAATTAGAAACTTCATAACGGTTAAAGCCGTTTTCCTTTAAATGTTTTACTGCTAACTCGTAAAATTCCGCAACGGTATCGCCATCAGGCAAATCGCCGTTTAAGTATCTTGAATACATAGGCGTTCCATCTTCAGGCGTTAGCGCGTAAACGGAAATATGCTTTGCGCCGGAATTTATAGCAACGTCTAAAGTCTTTAAGACGTCGCTCTCCGTTTGGTCTGGTAAGCCTATCATAACGTCAACCGAAAAGTTATATTCTTTCAAAATATCGGTTGCCTTTAAAAAATCTTCAATCGTATGAATACGGTTCAATTTTTGAAGAGCCAAATCATCCGCCGTTTGAAGACCTATGCTATAACGGTTTATGCCCGCCATCTTATAAATTCTAAGTTTTTGTCTATCAATCGTACCGGGGTTTACTTCTAGCGTAATTTCAGCGTTTTTATCTAGGTTAAAATGCTCTTTCACAAGTCGCATACAACCAAGAATAAACTTAGCGTCAACGAAAGAAGGCGTTCCGCCACCGAAATAAACGGTGTTAAAAGTTTTGCCTTTCAACGCTTGGCTTCTTGACTTCATTTCTTTATAAAGGCACGCAAAATACGCTTCGCATTTTCCAACTTCGTTTGGAAAGGATGCAAAGTCACAATAAGCGCATTTTTGTTTGCAAAACGGAATATGAATATAAATTCCTGCCATAAAAACCCTTTATCTTTTTATTTTTTATCGTAAATTACGCGTTAATCGACTTATAGCCTAATTTTTAGTCGCTATCAATCTTAAGAATAGACATAAACGCTTCGCTTGGAATTTCTACCGTTCCAAGTTGACGCATTTTCTTCTTTCCTTCTTTTTGTTTTTCTAGAAGTTTCTTCTTTCTGGTAATATCACCGCCGTAGCACTTGGCAAGAACGTCTTTTCTAAGCGCCTTTACCGTTTCACGCGCGATAATCTTTCCACCGATTGCCGCTTGAATAGGAATTTCAAACATTTGTCTTGGTATTACTTCTTTTAACTTTTCGGCAATGGCTCTTCCTCTTGCGTAAGCCTTTTCTTTATGAACGATGATAGCAAGCGCGTCGCAAATATCGCCGTTAAGATACATATCTAACTTAACGAGTTCGCTTCGCTCGTAGCCTATAAGTTCATAATCGAAAGAAGCATAACCTCTCGTTCTTGATTTTAATCCGTCGAAGAAATCGAAAACTACTTCGTTAAGCGGAAGTTTATATTTTAACAAAACTCTCTTCGCGTCGATATAACTCATATCAATAAACACACCGCGCTTTTCTTGAGAAAGTTCCATAATCGCGCCAACGTATTCAGGCGGAGAGTAAATGCTAGCCATAATCATAGGCTCTTCCATAAAATCAATTTCAGAAGGGTCGGGAAGTTTAGAAGGGTTCTCAACGTCTAAAACTTCGCCGTTCGACATATGCACCTTATAAGAAACGCTAGGCGCGGTAGTTATAATTTCAAGGTCAAACTCACGCTCTATTCTTTGTTGAATAATTTCCATATGCAAAAGCCCTAAAAAACCGCACCTAAAACCAAAACCTAAAGCCATAGAACTTTCCGCCTCAAACGTTAAAGCCGCATCGTTAAGTTTAAGTTTTAGAATTGCATCTTTTAAATCGTTAAATTTAGAGCCGTCTAACGGATAAACACCGGAAAATACCACAGGCAACGCTTCTTTATAGCCCGGTAGCGGTTCGCTTGCAGGGTTATCAACGCTAGTTATGGTATCGCCAACGGCGGTATCTTGCACGCTTTTAATGCTAGCGGCAATATAACCAACTTCACCTGAATAAAGCCTTGTTTTAGGAGTAAGATTAGGGCTAAACGTTCCAACTTCCGTTACTTCAAACTGCTTTGAAGACATAAAAGTTTTAATCTTAGTGCCAACGCCAACAGAGCCTTCTTTAATTCTAACAAGACAAATTACGCCCTTAAAATTATCGTAATAAGAGTCGAAAATTAAAGCCTTAAGCGGAGCATCGTCATCGCAAACAGGGCAAGGAAGTTGTTCAACTATTGCCTCTAAAACGTCTTCAACGTTAAGCCCTGATTTTGCCGAAATTCTAGGCGCTTTAGAACAATCTATCCCAATAACGTCTTCAATCTCGGCGCAAGTGCCGTCAGGGTCGGAAGACGCCAAGTCTATTTTGTTTATAACCGGCATAATTTCAAGGTCGTTCTCAAGCGCCAAATAAACGTTAGCAAGCGTTTGGGCTTGAACGCCTTGAGTGCTATCAACCACTAAAATTGCGCCTTCGCACGCAGCAAGCGAGCGTGAAACTTCGTAAGAAAAGTCAACGTGACCGGGGGTATCTATCAAGTTAAAAATATATTCCTCGCCGTTTTTTGCTTTATAATACATTTTAACCGGCGCAAGTTTAATAGTAATTCCACGCTCTTTCTCTAACTCCATACTATCTAGAAGTTGACTTTCCATATCACGAGAAGAAACTTGCCCTGTCATTTCAATAAGCCTATCCGCTAGGGTAGACTTGCCGTGGTCAATATGCGCAATTATGCAAAAATTTCTTATGTTTTCCTTCTTGACCTTTGCCATAAAAACATCCTTGTTAAAAATTAAAATAAATAGTAAGCAAATATTATTAATAAAGTTATATCATATTATTACATATTATAAAAAAACAGTCAAGCCCTTAAGATAATTTAATTTTTCAATTCGATTATTTTTGATATTTTTTTCATCTTAAAATTTTGATTTTTTGTCGCTAAAATTTTTATATTGCAAATTTATTTGCAAAGTTTTTTAATTCGTGTTATATTCTTTTTAGGAGAATTTATGAAAACGAGATTATCACCAACTTCTTGGGTTTTAACAACACCCACCGCTCACCGTGGGCTACACAATGAACTTTTACCAGAAAATAGTCTATCTTCTTTTCAAAACGCGGTAAGTTTAGGCTACCCCATAGAGTTAGACCTTCAAATGAGCCTTGACGGCGAACTTTTTGTTTTTCACGACGATAATTTAGTTCGTATGACTGGTTTTGATAAAGATATTAGAGATACAAAGGCTGAAGAAATTAAATCGCTTACCCTTAAAAACTCCACTGAAAAAATACCAACCTTTAAGGAAGTTCTTTTTCTGGTTGAAGGCAAAGTTCCTCTTCTTATTGAAGTAAAACAACAAAAAAGAAAGGGCATTGAAAAGAAAATAATAGCGCATTTGAAAAACTATAGCGGAGAGTTTGCTATTCAGTCGTTCGACCCTACCGTTTTGTTAAAATTCAAAAAACTTATGCCCGACGCTATTCGAGGTCAACTTTGTTCAGGCTTAAAAAACAAACTTGGAATACTCAAAAATTACGTAGTTAAAAACGCTCCGTTAAATTTCTTAACTAAGCCAGATTTTATTAATCACGACGTTTATACCTTACCAACTAAAAAACACGTAAATAACAACCTTCCGCTTATTTGTTGGACGGTAAGAACAAAGGACGAAGAAGAGAAGGCAAAAAAATATTCTCTAAACTACGTTTTTGAAAATATTACGCCTGAAAAATAATGATAAATATTAAAAAAACCGCCTATAAGTCGATTATCGGCGGTTTTTTATATTTATGAAGTTTTTTATTTTTCTTTGTAATATAACCTACAATGACAGTATCCTTCAAAGTTTTCATCGGCAATTTGCTCTCTAAATTCTTTGCAAATGCACTTGTTTTCAGGAATTCTTTGAAGCCTACAAGGGCAATACCCTTCCTTTCTTTCTAACGCTTCTTTAAGTTTTTTAACAAGTTCAATATCTTCGTTTAGTCTTACTTTCATTTTACCCCCTCCAGAAAAATAACTAAATTTTACCCTTTCGTTTATTTTAACACTATAATTTTTGCTTGTCAAGACTAAAAATTATTCGTTTTTTTGCTAAACTTTCAAATTTTCGCAATTTATATTGACTTTTTCTTAATAGTATTTTATACTTATTAAGAATAAATTGAAATAACTACCACTTAGGATTAGGAGAAGTTATGAACAGAATTGAAGAAATTTTCGGCTCGTTAGTTTTTAACGATAAAGTTATGCGTGAAAGATTATCACCTTCCGTTTACGATGATTTAATGCTTACCGTAAACGAAGGTAAAACCTTAACGAGAGAAACCGCAAACGAAATCGCCCTTGCTATGAAAGATTGGGCTATTGAAAACGGTGCTACTCACTATACGCATTGGTTCCAACCTATGACTGGTATTACCGCCGAAAAACACGATAGTTTTATTGAGCCTGATAATAAAGGTGGCGTTCTTCTAAACTTTAGCGGAAAGGCTTTAATTAAAGGTGAATCGGACGCGTCTAGTTTCCCTTCCGGTGGACTTAGAGCAACCTTTGAAGCGCGTGGCTATACCGCTTGGGACCCTACCTCTTACGCTTTTATTAAAGACGGAACTCTTTGTATTCCTACTGCGTTTTGTTCTTACGATGGCTCGGCTTTAGATAAGAAAACGCCTCTTCTTCGCTCAAACGAAGCGTTAAACGCGGCGGCTATTAGAATTTTGAAATTGTTTGGCAAAACGGACGTTAAGAAGGTAATAGTTCAAGTTGGCGCAGAACAAGAATATTTCCTTATCGATAAAAAAGTTGCCGATGAAAGACTAGATATCACCCTTTGCGGAAGAACTTTATTTGGCGCAAACCCAACTAAAGGTCAAGAAATGGACGATCATTACTACGGCTCTATTAAGTATAGAGTTTCGAAGTTTATGAAAGACCTTGACGAAGAACTTTGGAAACACGGCGTTTATTCAAAAACTAAACACAACGAAGTTGCTCCTTCTCAACACGAACTTGCGCCGATTTTTTGCGACGATAACACCGCAACCGACCAAAACCAACTCACTATGGATTTAATGAAATCGGTAGCGAGAAAACACGATTTGCTTTGTCTTCTTCACGAAAAGCCTTTCAAATCGGTCAACGGTAGCGGAAAGCATAACAACTGGTCGCTCTCAACCGATACTGGCATTAACCTTTTAGAGCCCGGCAACACCCCACGCGAAAACGCTCAATTCTTACTTTTCTTAACGGCAACCATCGTTGCGGTTGATGAATATCAAGACGTTTTAAGAGCGTCGGTTGCAACCGCTGGTAACGACCATCGTTTAGGCGCGAACGAAGCACCGCCTTCTATCGTTTCAATCTTCCTTGGCGACGATTTAACCGAACTTTTAAATTCTATTGAGAACGATACAGCCTACGAGTGTGGAAAACGTCAAGAACTTGAAATCGGCGTTCACACCGTTCCAAAGTTCAAAAAGGACACTACCGATAGAAACAGAACCTCGCCTTTTGCTTTCACTGGCAATAAGTTCGAGTTTAGAATGGTTGGCTCTTCGCTTTCAATTTCCGAGCCAAATATCGTTTTGAACACTGCTGTTGCGGAAATTTTATCACGCTTTGCGGACGAACTTGAAAAGGCTGAAGATTTCCAAACCACTCTTAACGAACTAATAAGAAGAAACGTTAAAGAACATAAACGCATTATCTTTAACGGCAATAATTATAGCGAAGAATGGGCTAAAGAAGCCAAAAAACGTAAACTTTGCAACCTTCCTACCACAGTTGACGCAGTTCCAAGTTACATTACCAAGAAGAACGTTGAACTTTTCACCAGGCACGGCGTTTTCTCAACGATGGAACTATTTAGCCGTTGCGATATTTTCCTTGAAACTTATTATAAGACTATCAATATTGAAGCGCACACTATGATTAACATGGCAAAGCGTGAAATTATTCCTAGTTCTTATAAATTCCAAACTAGCCTCGCAGGGCTTATTATTGCGAAAAAAGGCGTTCAGGTTTCAACTAAAACGGAAGATAATCTTTTATCTTTTGTTAGCGATAACACCGATAAACTTGTTAAAACGCTTAAGAACCTAGAAAACACCCTTTCCGCAACAATGCCAGCAGGCGTTTACGAAATAGCAAAATATTATAGAGATAAAATCTTACCTATTATGGAAGAGTTAAGAAAATTTGCCGATTCCTTAGAACAAGTTATTCCAAAAGATATTTGGCCAATTCCAACTTATAACGATCTTCTTTATAGTGTTCGCTAAAAACCAACCAAAAACAGCAAAAACCTGCCTATAACTTCGTTATCGGCAGGTTTTGTTTTTTATTAACGCTTGTTTCGACAGAATATCTTTCCCGTTATTCTAAGTATAAAAGCCAACAATTTCCTTTGAATTTTTCAAACAAAAAAGTGTGCATACCTTACGATAGACACCCCTCTGCAAGTTTGTGTTAATTATTTATGTTTTTTAATTTTTCTATACATTCCGCCTGTTATACAACCAAATGTGAAAACAACTAATGCGACAATTGCTAATAGGATAAATGCTGTTGTTACATCTTGTTTTAGTGAACAAATAAACACAATAATTGATGCAATAACTATTAAATATCCTATCAATTCTGAAATAAATGTTTTTTTAGAAACTATATGTTTTTCCTTAGAATACATAATCACAAAAAACAATTTATGTTTAAATTCTAAACATTTTTGTTGATTATTTAAAAATTCAAACTTATCTACTGAATAGATATTCAAAAAAGATACAAATATAACCAACAGCAAAAATAAATATGATGCAAGCAAAGTACCTAACATACTAGATTCCAATAAAATTTCCGTTTGGATTAAATTGTGCGCTAAGTCTACCATAGATTCCTCCTCCTACACCTCCAAGTAAAAATGCCAACGATATCGCCAAGAGTGTTCTTTAAATAAATAAATTTTTCTTCATTTAAAATAAAGCCAGTGATTCCGCTTGCGGTATAGATAAACCTTAAATCATAAGAACTGCCACTTTGAGAGAACTGCTCACGATAAAGCGTTCCGTTAAGGTAAGTATACCTTTTTTTTAAAAGTTTGTCAATAGGGCGTTTAACGCTTAATTTTAACAAAAAATTTAGGTGGTCGATTTCTCGCCCACCCTTTAACTGTGCTATTAAATTATCAATAATATAAAAACTATTTAATCAATGTTAAAAGTTCTTTACTTTTTAACCAAATATTTTTTTCAATATAATATGCTCTTTCTGCCTTATCAGAAAGCGAATCATTAGTAACAATAACATTATAGTATATATCATTTGCAAAATATTCTAGCATATACTTTATTAAATATTTTTTCTTTAAAAAACTTAGTTTTTCATAACAGTTTTTTATTTTATCATAAAATTCAGAAAAATAAGGTTTATAAAATAAAGACAAACAAATATCTAAACGCTTGTTAAATTTTAGAAAAAGAAACGGTGTTTCTAAAAAAATGTTAAATACGGTTTCAAAGCTAGGCATTTCTTTCAAGAATAAAAACATATCCGCTTCGCCACAACCAATATTAAAATCCGCATTTTTTAATCCTAAAATACCATATGTTTCTATACGTATAGGATATTGACTTAACATTTTACTAGAAAATTTCCCTTCAATTTCCATAAATTTAACCTCCAAAAATAGTTTTTATAATTTCAATCCCTCGTTCGATTAAAATAGGGAGTTCGTAAAGAATAAAAATAGATGACTTTGCCACAGCCGATCCAAGTAAAACGTTTATACTGGTCATGTTGGCAGTTGATACTGCAAGTTTGTGTTAAATATAATTATTTCACAATTTTCTTTTTCGAATATATTTCAATTACTTTAACAATATTTTTCCTACTATCTAAATGAATTTCACTTCCATCAAATGTTTTAATTCTTAGTGCAGGATTTCTCATTATATTTGCTTCT
>JAZNBE010000038.1:0-44153 GCA_045586885.1 Christensenellaceae bacterium | reverse complement strand
CGTAGATTTTTAACTAAATTTACTTATTTATAAATTGAAATCTAATAATTTATTATTAAATAATAAAATTTTTTAATAACTCTTGACTAAAGTAAAATTTAATAGTATAATTTAGATAATAATTTTATTTGGAGAAAATTATGAAAAAGCTATCACTTTTACTTTTGACTGTAATTTTATGTTGCTCTCTCATGTTTTCGCTTACCGGTTGTTCAACTCAAATCGGCACGCTTGATGATGAAGTTAATGCGATTAAGAACTACGAAAACACTTTCGTTAGTGAAGATTTAGTTTACGTTGAAACTAATAACGGCGCGGAATATAGTTTGGTTGACGTTGTTGCAAGCGCTAAATCAACCTTAAGATATCTCACCGTTCCAAGCGTTATTAACGGTAAACCGGTAACTTCTATTGGCGCTTACGCGTTCTATAAGTGCACCGCGCTAGTTAGACTTTCATTTGAAGCAAATTCTAATATTAAAACTATAGGCGAGTGGGCGTTCTACGATTTAGCGACTTTAAGAACTTTAGTTGGAAGTTTCCCTGCGTCAATCGAAGAAATTAAACTAGGCGCGTTCTGTAAAACTAGATTTACAACCGTTCAGTTTGAAGATGGTAGCGCGTTAAAGACTATAGGCGATAGAGCGTTTTCCGGTTGCTTAAGAATAACTACCGTTGTTTTACCAGAAGGTTTAAAAACTATCGGTCAATATTCGTTTGATAGTTGCACGGCATTAAATTCTATTTCTATTCCAAATAGTATTGAAAGTATCGGCGAATGGTCGTTCTATGCGTGCGACGCGCTTGCAAACGCTGATAACGTTGTTCAAGTTCAAAAAGATGGTGACGTTTATAAAAAGGTTAGTGGCGACAGTTTAGTTGATTATAGCAACGAGGCAGTTGTTTATGAGAATACTTATTACGTTGGCAATTCTTCAAACCCTTATTTAGTATTATTCACTACAACTTCAAAAACTATCACTTCTTGCGCTATTAACGAAAACACTAGATTTATTTGCGGTTCTGCATTTTATGGTTGCAAGAGCATCGAAACTATTGCAATTCCTGCAAGCGTTGAAAGTATAGGCGCGTTTGCTTTCTGCGAATGTCAAAGTTTAAAAACCGTAACTTTAGGGGAAAATTCAAAACTAACTTCAATTGGCAAATACGCTTTCTATATGTGTGATTCGTTGGAATCAAACGCAACTGATAGCATTAACTAATAAATTATAAATATTTAAGATAAAGTAGGCGATAAGCCTACTTTTTTTTATGCAAAAAATTGGTAACGATTAAATTTTTATATCCGTATAATATAAGTAAAGAGCAAATGAAATGACTAATTCAAAAGAAAAACAAAAATTAAACGTTGTAGTTTTAAGTTTTTTACTAAATATTTTGTTGTTTTTAGTAAAACTAATCGTTTCATATAAAGAAAATTCAATAGCGCTACGTGGTGATGCTTTTCACTCGCTTGCCGACGTTTTAGTTACGTTAATAGCGTTTATTGGAATAACTTTATCAAAGAAAAAACCCACTAAGACCTTTCCTTTTGGGTTTAATCGTTTTGAGTGCGTTTTATCTATTATTATTGCTTTCGTTTTGTTTTTTACCGCTGTTTCCATTTTTGAAAGCGGAATAGAACAAATTTCAAAAAACGAAAAAATTAGAACTTTTAGCCTTTCAATAATAGTAACAATTTTTTGTATTATTATAAAAGAGAGTTTGTTTATTATTACAAAAAGAGTAGGCGAAAAAACGTCGTCAACGGTTCTAATTGCGGATGCTTATCATCATCAAGCCGATGCGTTTGCATCAATAGGCGCATTATTGGGGCTGGTTGGGGCAAGGTTTAACTTATTTTTTGCTGAAGGCGTTGCTTGTGTAATAATATCGCTTTTCATAATTAAAGCGTCAATTTCAGTTTTTATAGATAGTTTGAATAAATTAGTTGATAAATCTTCAAGTTTTTCGCTTAGAAAGTGTGAAATAGAGAGTTTGAAACTGCAAGGAATAGTTGTGGAAAGCGTAAGGTCAAGACAATTTTCTTCGCAAATAATCGTTGACGTTTTTATTGATTTTGATAATGATATTATAAGTTTAGAAAAAATAGAAATGCTAAAAAATTTACGCAAAAAAATAGTTGAAAACAATTCTAAAATAAAAGAACTTAATTTTATACTTAAACTATAAAAATCCGCCTATAAGCCCGTTATCGACACTTATTTTATAAAACAATATAAAAATTTTAATAAAGCATTGTATTTTTTTGAATAAGATGTTAAAATAGAAATGAAATAAAAAGTAGGTGCTTTATGTTAAATTTATATAGCGTTGAAAAGGTTAGAGAGAGCGAAAGTTTTGCTATTTTAAACGGCGTTTTAGAAACTGAACTTATGCGAAGAGCAGGCTTTGGTATTTTTTCTAGGCTTGATAAATCTTTAACCTATCTTATAGTTTGTGGCGGTGGGAACAACGGTGGCGACGGTTATGCCGTTGCATATTATCTTTCGAAGGAAGGCGCAAAAGTTTCAGTTATTAAAATTAAAGAGCCTAAAAGCCAAGCGTCAATTAACTTTTATAATCTTTGCCGTAAAGAAAGTGTTGAGTTTATAGATTTAGAAACGGCTAAAACAAGGTGTTTTGACGTTATTTTGGATTGCATTTTTGGTATAGGTTTTAGTGGGGATATTATCGAGCCATACGCAACTTTTATAAGTTTTATAAACGAACGGCGTAAAACTTCTAAAATTTACTCTTGCGACGTTCCTAGCGGACTTAATTCAAACAACGGCTTAGGCGGTGGAGTTATTGCTCATAAAACTTTCTCAATAGGTTTATTAAAGCAAGGGCTTTATTTAAATAAGGGAAAAGATTATTGCGGAGAAATTGAACTTGTTGATATAGGGCTAAAGTTAGATTGTCAAAGCGCAAAATTAGTTGAAATTAGTGATTTTGGTTCGATTTTGAAAAAGAGAGATAATTTTTCGCACAAAAACCATTTTGGCACGGTTGGAATTTTAGGAGGTAGCGTTGATTATTCAGGCGCGCCAAAACTATCTAATTTATCGCTTTTAGCAATACTTTCTGGCGCTGGAATTTCTAGGCTAATAGTTCCTTATGAAATTAGAGATTTCGTTTTGCCGTATCTTCTTGAAAGCACCCTTAAAACACTTCCGTCTATAAACGGCGTTATAGAATTTGATGAAAAGAGCGTTGATTTAGCAACCGACGGCTTAAAAGCGTTATCATTTGGCATGGGGCTAAAAAATGTTGAAAGCGTTCAAAAAACGTTGGAATATATTTTGAAAACAAAAAAATTAAGTCTTTTAATCGACGCTGACGGTATAAACGTTCTTGCAAACAATCTAGATATCTTAAAAGATACCAAGTGCAAAGTAATTTTAACGCCACACGTTAAAGAATTTTCAAGAATTTCAGGCTTTAGCGTTTGTGAAATTTTAGAAAATCCGTTTGAAATTGCTAAAAATTTTGCAAAGGAATACGGCGTGGTTTTACTGCTTAAAGGGACGGCTACGATTGTAACTGACGGCGAAGAAATTTTAGTTATAAATCGTGGAACGGCAGGGCTAGCAACTGGCGGTAGTGGTGATATGCTATCGGGAATAATAACAGGGCTTTTAGGCTATAACGAAGTTTCAACCCTAACGGCTGCGCTTGGCTCTTTTATTTTAGGGCTTGCTAGCGAAAAGATGGCAAAAGACGTGTGCGAAATTGCTCACGCGCCGTCAAATTTAATAAAATATATCCCTAAAGCCGTGACAGAAATTTATAGGATAACTCACAAATAATGTGACAGAATAATGAAAATTATAAAAACTTTGTAAAAAGTTACTAGAAACTATTGAAAAAGAAATTATATTTTAGTAAAATATAAAAGTAGAAAACTACAAAAACTAAAAGGAGAAAAATAATGAAGGATTTAGTTAAGACTTTAGAAGGTTTACCTTATATCGTAAGAGTTCTTCTAACTGTTCTTTGGGGAGCATACGCAAACGTATTGCGCTTATTCAAGAGCCTTGCTGCAAATAACATTATCGGTGTTATTTTAGCGGCTGTATTGTTAATCTGCGGTGGTTTCATTGTTCTTTGGATTATCGACGTTGTTATGGTAATTTTGAACAAGAACATTTGGTGGATAGATTAATTTTCATAAAAATTCGGTAGTCATTGGCTACCGTTTTTTTTGTTAAAAAATAATATAAATGACTTGATATATTAAGTAATAAATGTTAAAATATTGTAGTGAAACGAGAATTTGAAAAGGTTGTTGGCGTAACGACTGATAAAGAGCGCGCGTTTTATAAATCGAGCTTTAAACACTTTGAATCTTGCCGTTTTAAAGGAATAGAGGACGGCGAATCTGCGTTAAAAGAGTGCGATAATTTATTGATTGAAAACACCGTTTTTGAACTTAGATATCCGTTATGGCACGTAACCGAGTTAAACTTAAGAGAAAGCCAAATGACGTCTTCTTGCCGAGCACCACTTTGGTATGGCAAAGATATTATTTTGCATAAAGTTTGTTGCGACGGCGTTAAAGCGCTACGTGAGTGTGAAGATATAACTTTATCGCAATCGACGTTTAATTCTCAAGAATTTGGTTGGAAATGCTCAAGAATTAACGGCTATGACATTGAAATTAACGGAGAATATCCGTTTTTTATGATAAGATGTATGCACGCCGAAAAGGTTAAACTTAGCGGTAAATATTCCTTCCAATACGCAGATGACGTTTATTTAAAGAACGCCGAATTAAACACTAAAGATGCGTTTTGGCATAGCAAAAACGTAATCGTGCAAGATAGTGTAATAAGCGGAGAATATTTAGGTTGGTATAGCGAGAATTTAACGTTAATAAGTTGCAAAATTTCAGGCACGCAACCGCTTTGCTATTGTAAAAACCTAACGCTTATTGATTGTGAGATGACGTCTTGCGACCTATCATTTGAAAATTCCAAGGTAAACGCTAAAATTAAAGGCACAATTAGTAGCGTAAAAAACCCAATAGGCACAATTGAATGTGATAAAGTGGGCGAAGTTATTATAGACGAGTTTTCAAAAGGCGAAGTCAAAATTATAGAAAATAAAAAATAATAAAAAAGGGGAAAGTGAAGTGAAAATCTTCCGCAACAGCCATTGCCGTTATAGTCGGAATGCCCTTAAAAATAAAAAACTTTGTGGGCAAAGATGAAGTTTAAGCATATTGCTTTTATTTGCCTTTCTGCGAAAGGCATTTTTCTTTGCAACAAAATAAGGAGAAAAAATGAAAAAATTATTTGTTGTATTTTTAACTTTAGCATTGTTGTTACTATCTTCTTGTGAAAACGCAAACGATAATTTCGGCACTGTGAAAGTTTACGTTGGGAGCGAAAACGTATGTTATACCGTTGACCTTTCTAAAGTTGAAATTAAAAACGGCTTGTTTTCAGTAATTGAATATTTAAGCGAAGAAGAAAATCTTGCGCTAAACTATTCGGTTTCCGCTTTTAGTTATTACGTAACAGAGTTTGGTTCGTTAAAAGAAGGCGACGGTAACTATATTTATTTTTATACTTCAATATCCAGCGACTTCGACGTATCATCCTACAAAAGAGAAGTTGCAATCTTTGGTCAAACTCTCGTTTCTTCAAGAGTTGGCGTTCAAGATATGAAAGTTGAAAATAACGCAGTTTATTTCGTTGGGTTGGTAAATTATGGCGCATAAAAAAACTGTAGCGAAAAAGGTTGCCGTTTTAGCCGTTATGGCAACGCTTTTAATTTGCGTAAAACAAGCGTTAAACCCAATAGCGAACGTCGAGCTTGTGAGTTTATTATCGGCGGTTTTTGGCTATTCGTTTGGGCTTATCGTTGTTATTCCAGTAACGGTATTTTGCCTTGTTGAATGTTTAATTTGGGGCTTTGGTTCTTGGTTTTTTGCATATATAATTTATTTTAATCTTATAGTTATAATATTTACTCTGTTAAAGAAAAGAAAGATTGAAAATAGGTTTGTTATTTGTTTGATAACAATAGGCTTAACTTTCTTTTTTGGTCTATTAACCGCTTTTTTCGATATCGTTTTAATAGGCTTTAAAGATTTCTTTTATAGGTTCATAATTTATTATTCAGGGGGAATATTCTTTTATTTGGTGCATATTTTATCAAACGCAATAATTTTTCTATTCCTATTTAAACCGTTAGTAAAACTAAAAATTTTAAATGATAACTAAAAAAATATAAAGAGCGGAAGAGTTAAATCTTCCGCTTTTAAAAACAAAAAAACGCCCGATAACGAAGTTATAGGGCGACTTTTTATTATTTTGTGTTTTATTTTAATCTATCGGTAAGTTTTAGAACGTCTTTACTTTTACCAACAACCATAATATGATCGGATTCCTTAAAAGTATAATCTGCGCCGGGCGCAACGATCATTTTATCGTTATTCTTAATTGCAATAATGTTTAAGCGGTATTTTTTGCGAACGTCAATTTTGATAATAGTTTCACCAACCCAGTAACTTAGAACAGGGATTTCAAAAATACCGTATTCGTCGGAAAGTTCAAGATAATCAAACACGTTAGACGCCGAATATTTAACGGCTAGAGAGTAGGCGATATCTCTTTCAGGGAAGATAATTTCATCAGCGCCGATAGTTTGCAAAATATTTGCTTGAATATCTTGGCTAGCCTTTGCAATAATTTTCTTAGCGCCAAGTTTTTTAAGTAAAATCGTTATAACGAGCGAAGATTCGAAATTCGTGCCGATAGTTACGAAACAAACGTCGAAACTCTTAACGTCAAGACTTTTCAAAACGTTTTCGTTCGTGCAGTTACCAATGTGGCAGTCTGGAAAAGAAGCCGACATTGATTCTATAATTTCTTCACGCTCGTCAACTATCATAACTTCGTTGCCAAGGCTAACGAATTCGTGGGCAAGGTTTCTACCTAATCTTCCCATACCTATAATTAAAATTGATTTCATATTTTTCTCCCAAATAAGCGTCGTAAATTTAATAAAATTTGAATACTAGAAAATCTTAACCTATCATAATATCTTCGTTAGGTCTTTCGGTTAGATTTTTCGATTTTGGTTTAGAGAAAGCCAAAATGAAAGTAAAGCCACCTATTCTTCCAATAAACATAAGTAAAATTAAAACTATTCTTGAATAAGTTGAAATTAAAGCGGTTATTCCTTGCGATAACCCAACCGTACCGATTGCCGAAATTACTTCAAACGTTACTATAGATGCCGAAAAACCGTCTATCGCGCAAATTGTGATTGACGCAACGATTATGCTTGCTAGGTAAATAAAAGCAATATTAAAAGCGTTTTTAACGGTTGAATCGTTAATACGGCGTTTGAAAGCGCCAACTTCAGTTTTTCTTTTGATTGAAGATAAGAAAGTTAAAACTAGAACGGCTAAAGTGGTAGTTTTAATACCGCCGGCGGTAGAACCTGTCGTTCCGCCGATAAACATTAAGAAATAAGATAAAATCGTGCCACCGCCGGAAAGCGAGGCTTGGTCGATAGCGGCAAAACCTGCCGTTCTTAGAGTTATCGACTGGAAGATTGCGTTCATAATCTTATTTCCAGTTGAAAGCCCGGCTAACGCGCCGTTTTGTTCGGTAAAGTAAAATACAACCGAGCCTAAAGTAATTAAAACAAGCGTTGTGGTAAGAGCAAGTTTTGAGTGAAGAGAATATTTCTTAAACGAGAGTTTGTGTTTTGAAATATCGTTCCAAACGAAAAAACCTATTCCGCCGATAACGATAAGGCAGGCAATAGTAACTATTACTAAAGGGTCTGTGTTATAATTTATAAGCGATTGACCAGTGCCAAAAATATCAAAGCCTGCGTTACAAAACGCCGAAACGCTATGGAAAATAGCAAACCAAATACCTTTTAAGATACCAAATTCGCCGATAAAGCGGATTGATAAAACAATCGCGCCTATAAATTCAAACGAAAACGTGCCGATTAAAACCTTTCTTAAGGTTGAACGAACGTCGCTATAAGTGATAATGCCTGAAGACTGCATTGCCATAGTTCTGTTTCTAAGCGAAGAATTATCCGAAAGAATAAGAAGAATTATGGATAAAAGCGTCATTATACCAAGCCCGCCTATTTGGATGAGAAATAGTATTACAATTTGCCCAAATAGCGACCAATAAACGCCAGTTTCGACAACGACGAGCCCAGTAACGCAAGTTGCTGAAGTTGCGGTGAAAAGCGCAGTGGTAAAATCAGTCCACTCCTTAGCGTTAGAAGAGATAGGCAAGCATAACAGCCCAGCGCCTAAAAGTATGACGGCTAAAAAACTTAAAATAATTATTTGAGTGTAACCTAGCCGTTTTTTTAGTTTTCTATTCTTTTTGCGCATATACGTTAATTATACAATATTTTAACTAAAAAATCAATAATAATTTATTAAAATAAAACTTAAAAGCAAAAATCCGCATAAAATCAGTAATTTTGAAACTTAAAAACGCAAGATAAATTTTAAAAAAATAATTAAAACTATAAAAAACAGGTAAAAAAGAAGATGAAAGAAAACAAAAAAAGGGCTTGAAAAAATCAAGCCCTTCACCTTATTTGCGCCGTACGGAACAAGACTCAACCCGCTTAAGTGCAGGTGGGTATCCTACTCCATAGACCTTACTGCTTGTTAATAAAACGGTCTGCACAAAAGACAAAAACCACAAGAACTACGGGTTTATGAAGAAAGCGGATTCCCTGAAGAAAACTGTGGAGAGAATATAATTCCACCTCGAACGCAAAGGCTAATATTATTGTAGCAAAAAAAATAAAAAATATGCAACCAAAATTGAAACTTTTTAAGTTTTTATTAAATATCTTTTTTATTGACAATTTTTCGTTTATTTGGTTTAATAGAAAAGAGGTAAATTATGATAAAATTAACTGTTTTAGGAATAAATGGATTATATCCAACGTCATTGTCGCCGTGTAGCGCTTATTTAGTTGAAGTGGGCGGTAAAAAAATATTGTTAGATATAGGCGCTGGTAGTTTTTCTAAATTATTAGAAAAGGTTGAGCCTGAAGATATTGATTTAGTAGTATTATCGCATCTACACTTCGACCATATTTCAGACATTGGCGTTTATTCTTACTATCTTCAACAAAAAGGGAAAAAGAT
The DNA here is from genome assembly GCA_045586885.1 of Christensenellaceae bacterium. GTDB lineage: Bacteria > Bacillota > Clostridia > Christensenellales > Borkfalkiaceae > UBA4636. The sequence goes on along the minus strand of JAZNBE010000038.1, from coordinate 34,996 downwards.
AGACCTAATATGTCCTTTCGACCAAGATAGAATTGCGCTCGTATCTAAAGCGGAGCAGTTTAACGTATCGTATATAAACGATGGCGAAATTGAAATATCAAATGGGCTAAAGTTAAAGTTTTATAAAACGAAACACCCTGTTTTATGCTATGCAGTTTCCGTTATTTATAACGGAAAAGTTTTATCTTACACCGCCGATACTAACGACGCGCCGTTTTTAGACGAACTTTTTTCTTCTAGCGATTTAGTTATTGCCGATAGCGCTTTTTTGCATAGCGAGTGGAACGAAAACAAACCGCATTTATCTGCAACTCATTGCGCTAAATACGCTCAAAAATATTCAGTTAAAACGCTTTTATCACATATAAATCCTAACCAAACAGAAGAAAAGATATTACAAGAAACAATGAAAATTACTAATCTTTGCGTCCTAGCCAAACTTAAAGAGTATATTGTTTAGAAAAACTAGCGGTAGGCTTGTAAATTTTAGGCCTATCGCAATTATATGTTTGGTTTCGATATTATCGATATTTTTATCAATTTTCTCTTATTCAAACCCTTTATTTTTAATAATTCCAGAACTTTTATTCGTTCTTGCAATAATTTTTCTTTTACTCTTCAAGAGAACGACTAAAGTTGTGAATTTTTTAATCTTTATTCTTATCGTTTTCTCAATTTTTTCTTTTAGAACACTCTTTATAATAAACCAAAAAGATAAAACCTTAATCGACGGCGAAGTTGAAGTCGTAATGCGAGCAAAGGTTGAAGAAATATCTCAAATACAAACGGGTAATTACGCCGTAATTTTGGCTGTTGAAAATGGTGAAGAAATTCCTAAAGGTAGTAGGGTTTTGGTATTTCTTACCGATGAATATCATCGTGGCGATACTTTGTCTATATTAGCAAACTTTAAGCCGATTGAAAAAGATTACGATAATTTAAAAACCTTCGTCGATAGAGTATCTTATCGTTCATCGTCATACGTAAAAGTGGTTGAAGTTAAGAAGTATGACGATTTTTTTAACAATACCTATTACGGAATTAGAGAAATTATAATTAATAATACAACGCCTAACAGCGCATCAATTCTTCTTGGACTTCTAGTAGGCGATAAATCGTTTATTGAAAAACAAACGCTTGACTCTTTCACTAACGCTGGAATTGGGCATATTTTTGCAGTTTCAGGTCTTCATATTGGCTTTTTAGCCGTTTTTGTTTTATTTATTCTTGAAAAAATTGGAATACGGCCATATGGTAGATGTATTTTAGTTTCGATAATTTTATTGTTATACTGCGGAATATGCGGTTGGTCGCTTTCCTCAATTCGCGCGCTAATTATGGCTACTGTTTTAAGTTTATCTAACGCAACCGGCAAGAAATACGATATATTGAATAGTCTTTTAATAAGCGTTATTTTAATACTTTTCATTATGCCTGAAAGCGTTTTTGATTACGGCTTTTTGTTATCGGTTAGCGCGGTAGGTGGAATTGCTCTTTACTCAAGCCAAATAAATAGAGCGCTTTCAAAGAACGTTTACGAAAAACTTTCAAGACCGTTATCGGTAAGCGTTTCGGCGTATCTTGGCACGCTACCTATAGTTTTAAGACTAAGTTCTTCCGCGTCGATAATAACGATTTTAATAAACGTTTTAGTTCTTCCGCTAATTTCAGCAGTATTTTATTTTTCGTTAGTTGCCGTAATTTTAGTTGCGTGTTTTTCAAATTTATCTTTTTTAGTAGGGTTCGTTGGGAATTTGGTTGAACTTATCGTAAACGTAATTTTATTGGTCGATTACGATAGTTTGCTTTTCTACAATTATCCAACGGCGGCGGGAATTTGTTTTTATTATTTAAACTTTTTACTTTTTAGCGATAAAATAAATTTAAAAAACTCAATTAAATTTGTTATGGCTTGCTTTATTTTTTGTTTAGTGGTATTATTTATTTAGTATGAAATTTCAAGACCTTAAAAACTCTTTACAAGAGCAAATATTTCCTATTTACCTTATCGAAGGTGAAGACGCTTTCTTTAGAAACCGCGCGGTTGCGCTAATTAAGGAAGCGTGTTTAAGCGAGCCTGATTTTAACTATACTCGCTTTTTAGGTAATGAAATTAAAGGTCAATACGACGAACTTTTATCTGCCGTTAGAAGTTTTCCGTTTATGAGCGAAAAACGAGTTGTTGAAGTTATTGATTTTAACCCAACCGCTACCGACCTTAAAGATAAGGCGCTTTTAGAATATCTTAAAAATCCTGAAGATACCACCGTTTTAATTATCGTAAACAAGGAAAAATGCGAGTCTTTAAAAAAGTTATCTTCGGTAACGGTTGTTGATTGTCAAAAAGCGGGCGAAGAAGTTATTACTAAATATATTCGCGCTAAAATGACTAAAGCCAACCTTATTATTTCAACTAGCGTTTGTAAAAAAATAATTGAATATTGCTTAAGCGATATGTCTAAAATAGACGGTGAAATAAACAAACTTATCGACTATTGCTCCGGAAGAGTTGAAGTTACCGAAAAAGACGTTGAAAAAATTGTTTCAAAGGACCTAGAATACAAAATTTTCGAGATAGTTCAACTGGTTGCCAAGCGCAATTTCGACGGCGTTTATAAGTTCATAAACGAAATAACGTCGCTTGCCGAAAAGCAACAATTTTTAGTTTCGCTTTACTATCAATTTAGGCGTATGTTTTATGCAAGCGTAACTAAAGGCGAGCCGTCCAACGTTGCCGACGTTTTGGGCGAAAAGCAATATTCTATTATTAAAGCAAGGGAACTTGCGAGCCTTTTTTCTAGCAAACGCATGAAAGAAATTATGCAAAATTTGGCTCGGCTTGACGGCGAGTTTAAGACTGGTAAAATTTCTCTAGATAGCGCGTTTAATCAGGCGGTTTTTTCAGTTTTAACTGAAAACGTTAGATAATTTTTGACAAAAACTATTATTTCTTAACTCTAGAAAGTAAATGCGTTATTAAAAAGTAAAAAAATTATAAAAATACTTTATTTTTAATTTTTAGTGTGTTATAATTAAGAAAGTATAAACTTGGAGTTATTTAATGGACGAAGTAATTCAAAGGCTGAAAGGTCTTATTCAAAATTTTAATCTATTTAGCGGTATTGCGCTAATTCTTATATTTGCAGTCGTGTTCTTTATGGTAAGGGCAATGGTTGTTAATAAAGCAAGCAAACTCGTTTGGTTGTATGTTTTTACAACTTTATTAACCGGTGTTTATTTCTTCTTTAACAAAAACGAATTATCAACCGTTTTATTCCTAATAATTCAAGGCATGTTCGCTCTTGCAATTGTTGCGCTTTTTGCAACCGAGATTAAGCGTGAACTTTGGAATAAACGCTCTGCCGACACCTCAAGTGCAACAGGCTCAGCCGACGTTGATTATTGTATTGACGAAATTATTAAAGCCGTTCAAAATATGTCTAAAAGCGATATCGGAGCGATTATAGTTTTATCTAACGATAATATTGCCGAAAGCACGCTAAAGAGTGGCGTTTCAATTAATGCTGAAATTTCTTCTCAACTTATTGAAAGTATTTTCTTGCCAAAAACTCCGCTTCACGACGGCGCTTTAATTATTAACGGCAAGCGTATTCAGTCTGCTGGTTGTTTTCTTCCCGTATCTCAAGAAATTAACCTTTCAAAAGATTTAGGCTCAAGACACCGCGCAGGTATTGGCTTAACTGAAACCGTAAACGTTACCGCTATTATCGTATCGGAAGAAACAGGCATTATTTCTATTGCAAAGAGCGGAAAAATTGCTCGCTATGCCGATACTAACGCTTTAAGAACTGCTCTTAAAGAATATTACTGGAAAGATATGATTTAAGAAGGGGGATATAAAATGTCAAAAGATAATATCTTTGTTCGCACACGTAATTTCTTTAGAAAAAACTATAAAGCCATACTACTTTCTTTATTCATAGCAATTTTCGTTTTCATAGTGGCTTTTGCATAAAATTTATAAAACAAAAATAAAAGCAGGGTTATCCCTGCTTTTTTCGTGCTATTTAGAGCGTCTCACATTTATTGTTTTCTAAGTTTTCTTAAGTCAACGCCGTTTAATACCGGATGAATTGCGGTAAGAAGTCTTGATGATAATCTTTCGCCATAACGCAAACTAATCTCTTCGAAAGATAGGTTGGTTGTTATTAAAAACGGCGCGTTTTGGCTAATTCTTTGAGATAAGATCATCAATAAACTTTCTACCGTTATTTTATTTAATAGTTGTTCGCTACCTAAATCGTCAATAACTAGAAGGTCGCACGAAGTTAAAATTTCTTTTATGACAAGTTTTTCTTGATTGCTCATAGAAAAAGTTTTAAGAAAAATATCGTTAAACTCAAACGACGTTAAAAATATTGCGTTAAAGCCGTTTTGGTTTAGTTCGTTTGCAACACATTCGGCTAAAAAAGTTTTGCCAGTTCCACGCTCGCCGGATAAAACTATACTTTTAGAATTTAATGAAAAGTTTTTTGCGTATTCCATAAAACTATGCATAAACTTTTCAGTGTTTACAACGAAAGATAAAGTATCGTCTTTAAAACTCTTAAGTTTTCTCTCTTTTACGTCTAAAAATTCGTAGGCGAATTGGTTAAGTTTTTGAAAAAAACATTTGCAAGGCTTACCGTCAACCGAGCCATAATCGTTACAAATAGCGCAATTTGGTAAAGATGCTACTTGTTCTTCATGACCTCTAAGTTTATCTAAAATAGCCTTGTATGTTTTAACCCTTTGTTCAAGGTCTAAAACTGTAGTTTCATCATTAACAAATTTTGCTTTTTCTAGGTCGAAAACAGCCGTTTTATACGCCTTTTTTGTTATCGCATACATAGCGCTCTCTTCTAACGATTCTTCTACTAAATCTTGTTCGTAGCGCTTTTGCGATTGCAAAACTTCAAAATATTCGGTTGTTTTTCTTAATAAAAAATTACTATCTATCATAATTAAAAATTAATTTTACTAACGTCGTCAATCAACGAATCAAGTTCTTCCTTAGTGTATTTTCTTTCGTTTTGGGTATGAATTCCAACAGGGCTTGTCGAATCTTTAGGCTTTTCATATGAAGGAATTTTATCAACCGTAAAAATGCCTGTTGATTTCCAGTTGCTTAAAATAGTGTTCATATAAACTATTACGTTTGATTTACCTTGCGAGCGAATTGCGGCCTCTAATATCATTTCATCGCTAAAGCCCCACTCACGCCAAGAAAACAAATTCTTTCTATCCCACTCGTTAGGAAGTCTATCAACAAAACTAGTTTCTAAAATCTTTTTAATGAAGTCGTCGTCAAGCGCGCGTTTTTTGAAATAATCTAAAATGTTGTTTACGCTAACTCTACCTTCTTTATAAAGTTTCTCAACGATTAAGTTCATATCTTCAAACGATTTTTTACCGCTTTTAAAACAGAACTTTGCAATAAACTCAAGCGCATCGCTTTCAAAACCTAACGCAAGCCAAGGGTTGATATAGCCTTCAACAACGGGTGATAGCACTTGGCAATAAACCGAAAGTTCTCTTGCAACAGTTTTCGCAAGCGTTTCTGTTTTTAACTTTTTATCAAAATAATCTGTAATTTCAGGTTTGGAAAATGCCTTTGCGCTGTATAGTTCCATTAAAACTTCGTCAAGGCGCAAAACCGTTTTAATTTTATAGGTGGAAACAACGAAAATTATGCTTTCAGTAGTAAACAACAAATCTTTCGTCCACTTGTTAAAATGGTTGAAATCATCAATGTCGGCAGTTCTTTTAAGTTTCATAGCGGTTAAAACTTTTTGAACGTCGCTCGAGCGGTTATTATATTCGTTAAGTTCGTCTTCAATGAGCGAAACGGTTGTAATCCCGCGAGATAAAAAGTCTTTAGCAACGGCTAAAATGTATTTTCCGCCAACGCTTTCACCTTTAAGTTTGATGCAATATTGACATATCATTAAAAGCGCCTCAGGCTTAACGTTATAGTCTTCCATTAAAGTAAAATAATCAGCGTATTCGTTAGTGGAAATCATACGAGAATTATTTACTAAAACTTGCAAAGCCTTAGAAAAATCATCGTATTTTCCAGACTTAAATTTGCGAGCCTTACCGTGATTTGTGATAGGCAAATATTTAACGGTAAAAGGTTCGTCGCTCAAAATTGAAACAAGGTCGAAATCTTCCCAATACTTAAAGCAATCTTTAACGGTATCAACGCTTAAGCAAAGCGCTTCCGCAAACTTATAAATATCAACGTCTTCAACCTGATTTTTGCACAAAAACAAGCCGTAAACGTAAACTTTTACGGCATCACCGTCGCTTTCGGCTAGATAATCGGTTATAAACTGATTTTCTATTTGCGTTGTGAAGTTTTTTCTTGAATCGTTAGTTAAAGAACAAAATGACATTTTTGAATTGCTCCGTCGTTTTTTAGTAAAGTGCTTGAAATATTTGGGAATATATAATATAATAAATTATAATAATTTTCAACTATTTTTCGTTATTTTTTCTAAAATTACTAAATGTTGTGCTAGAATTTTTACTTGGCTACAACTAGTAACTAACATTTTTTTGAAAGTAAACTTTCAAATCAAAAGGAAACTATGAAATTTTTACACACATCCGACCTTCACATCGGCAAACGGCTTGATAAAAAGCCTAGAATTGACGAGCAAGTTAAGGTCATAAACAATTTAGTAAATATCGTCAAAGAAAAAGCCGTTGACGTAGTTTTAATCGCAGGCGACGTTTTCGATACGTTCATGCCGTCCGCTGAAGCAGAAGGCGTGTTTTTCGATATGCTCTATAAATTATCGAAATTAAACGTTTTAACGGTAGTTATAAGCGGTAACCACGATGATGACGAAAGATTGACTGCATCAAGGCAAATTTCGTCTATTTGCGGTGTGTTTTTTACAGGCTCAAATTTCGCAAATAATACAAAAATAGGCAACGTTGAAGTAGAAAAATCGGGCGAAAACTTTTTAGTAGTTAAAAAAGGAAATGAAAGAGTTTTTATTTCGCTTTTACCTTACCCTACGGAATATAGAATGAAAGATAAGTTTTTAGAAGACGAAACTTATGAACAAAAAGTATCTCGCTATATTTCTAACTCAATTGAAAACAATACGGAAAATTTGCCAGTCGTTTTAGTTTCTCATATTTTTATGCTTGGCGGAGTTGCGTCAAGCCAAGAGCGCTCTATTGAACTTGGTGGGGCGAGAATACTACCGCAAACAATTATTCCGCCTAGTTGCGTTTATACGGCTCTTGGGCATATTCACAAAAGGCAAGTTATAAATAAAGATAGAAACGTAATTTATAGCGGTTCTATTATGCCGTATTCTTTTGATGAAGTAAATTCGCAAAAATCGGTTACTGTTTTTGAAATAGAAAACGGCAAAGTGCAAAATTTGGAAGAGGTAAAATTAGAGGGTTATAAAGAACTTATTAAAATTTCAGTTCCTAGCGTTGAAGATGCGATTAAGATGATTGATGCATTAAACGATTGCTTTATTGAATGTACTTTAAAACTAGATGAAATAATCTCAAAAGAAACGCTAACGAAACTAACGCTAAACTACCCAAACGTATTTTTTAAGTTAGAATACAAAACGGGCGAAGTTGCTAAAGTTGCTCAAAGGTCTAAAATGAGCGATAAAGATATATTCGTTGAGTTTTATAAATCGAAGTTTTCAACCCAACCGCCTGAAGAGTTAGTTGATTTGTTCTTAGAAATATTAAACGACGGAGGTGTCAGCGATGAAACCTATTAAATTAGAGTTTTTAGGCATTAAAAGTTACGTTGATAAAACCGTTGTCGATTTTGAAAGCCTATCAAAAGGCGGTCTTTTTGGAATATTTGGCTCAACTGGTAGCGGAAAATCAACAATTTTAGATTGTATTTTTATTGCGCTATACGGCAGATTAAAATCATCAATTCACCAAAGCGATTTTCTAAATAAGAAAGTAAGCGAGGCGTTTATTGATTTTACTTTTGATATCGTTGAAAACGGCGAGTATCATAGATATAACGTTTTAAGGCAGTTTAGGAATATTGAGAACAAGAAAAACCAACCAACGCCAAAAGCGTTCGTGTTTGAAATAGTTGAAGGTGAGAAAATTCCGCGCGCAGAAAGAGTTGATTCTTGTAATGAATTTCTTCTTCAAACGATAGGGCTTAATATTGACGATTTTTCAAAGTGCATAGTTTTACCGCAAGGTGAATTTTCAGCCTTCGTAACGCAAAAGCGAGGCGATAGATTATCTATGATGGCAGGGCTGTTTAATCTTTCGAAATACGGCTCGTTATTAGTTGAAAAATTAAAAGTTAGAGAAAATGAGTTTTTGATTAAAATGCGAACTTTAGAAAATGAAAAATCTAAACTTGGCGCTATCTCAAATAAAGACTTAGACGGGCAAAAGAAGTTGTTGGACGATAGCGAAAACGAGATTAAAATTCTAGACGTAAAAAGGTTAAAAATCGAAGAAGAATACAACGATTATAAGAAAAATTACGAAACGCATAATTGCCTTTTAGAGAACAAGAAAGAAAAACTTGAACTTGAAAAAATTAAAGATAAAATAGAAGAGAAAAAGTTTATTTTAGATAACTTTGAAAAGGCAAAACAAATCGTTGATAGTTTTAATAAAACGCTATCAAGAAAAGAAGAAATTTCAAACCTTGAAGAAGTTTTAATAAAAGAAAAAACTAAACTTGAAACGCTAGAAAAGTTAGCAAGCGAACAAGTTTTAAAAGATAGTGAAATTGAAAAAATGAAGAACGGATTAGAAGAGAAGAAAAACTCTCTTTCTATTCTAAAATCTTTAAGTTTCGATTTTGAAGAACTCAAAAAAATTGAAAATTCAATTTCTCAAAAACTTTTACTGCATAAACAAAAAAGAGATATTCTTTTAAAACTTGAAAACAATTTTTCTATTCTTCAAAAAGAACGTGATGGAATAGAAAAAGAAATAAAAGAGTTTAATTTTGACTTAAAAATTCAATCTTTCGTTGACAAACTTTCAGCAAGCGAAATAAATAAAATTGTTGAAGGAGAGAAAGAATTTTTATCGCTCTTAGATGAATATTTATCTGAGCAAGGCAAGAATTTAAGCAAAAAAAGAAAAATGGAATTAGATAGTTTAATAAAAACTATTGACGACATTGATTATTCTAGCCTTAAATCAATTTTAGCCACTAACGAAGAACTTTTTGCTAAACGTTCGGCTATTAAAGATAAGTTAAGCCAAGAAAATTCTAAAATTTCATCGCTCAAATTAGAACTTGAAAAAATATTAGAAGAAGGCAAAAACGAAAGAGAGCGTCAAGAGCAAATTTTACAAAAATTACAAAAATATACTAGCGAAAAGTCTTTTGAAAAAGCAGTTTACGCTTTAGGTAAAGAAGTCGAAAGTTTGTTTGCTAAAATTAAAGCGATTGAAGATAAAAAACTAGAAATTGACAAGCAAAAAGAAGGCGTTAAATTTAGCATTGCTAAAATATCGGCTCAACTTGAAACTGCAAAAAACGAACTTTTGAAAGAGATAAAAGAATACGAAAGCGTTGCAAAATTTTCGCTCGATAAAGCAAATGCTATTTTCTCGTGTGAAAAAGAGATTTCAACCATTAAAGAACAAGTTGATAAATTTCAACAAAGTTATTCAAAAACGTTGTTTGAAATTGAAAGGTTGGAAAGCGTTTACGTTGAGCAAGAATATTCCTTAGAAATACTAGAAGAAAAGAAAAAAGCGCTTGAAGATATTAAAGCGAAATTTGACAAACTTAAAGAAAATATATATAATTATAGAATTAATTATAAAAAATTGTGGCAAAACTTTGAAGAAAGTGCTATAATTGAAAAAGACCTTCAAGCCGTTTGTGAAAAGTTAGACTTGTTTAGTAAGTTAAGAGACTTGCTAAAAGCAAGCGCTTTAGTTGATTTTATCGCTGAAGAATATTTGCAATATATGGCGATTGACGCCAACGATTTGCTTTTAAGTTTTACCAGCGGAAAGTTTGGTTTGAAATACAACTCGAATTTTTACGTTGTGGATTATTCGCAAGGCGGAGAGGTTAGAAAGGTTGAAACGACTTCAGGTGGGGAATTATTCTTAGTATCGCTATCGTTAGCGCTTGCGCTGTCTAAGAGTATTTACGCAAGGAATAATAGACCTGTTGAATTTTTCTTCCTTGACGAAGGCTTTGGTTCGTTAGATACCGAAATTTTGAGTAGCGTTGGTGATATTTTAGAGAATTTGAGTAGAACTCAAAACGTATCAATCGGCGTGATATCCCACGTTGAAACGTTGAAAGAGCGAATTTTATCTAAAATTACCGTAAGTTCCGCAACTGAAAAGAGTGGCTCGAAAATTTCAAGTTATTAAGGGCAAAAATTAACCGCAAAATTTAAGCGGATTACTTTTAAGGAGTGTTATGGGAACCTCAATTTTATCACCCGCGTTGCTTTGGGATGGTTTTCCTATTAGGAAAATGTTTCAAGAGAGCAAAACGGATGAAAAGATTTTTGACAACGTAATATATAGCGAATATTATTTTTCCGGAAGAGACGTCAATAATAATTGCGTGAGAATTTTCGGCGTTTACGCGCATTTGAAAGACGTGAAAAATCGCGCGTCGAAAGGCGGTCTTTTAATTATTCCAGATGCTTGCGATACTATTGATTACGAAGTAATGAGCGTTTACGCAAAACAAGGCTATTCCGTTTTAATGATAGATTATCGTGGGCAAACGGAAGGTGTTGAAAACTTTACTAAGTATCCGCAACAAATATCTTATGCGAACTATTCTAGCGCAGGAAAAACTTTTTTCGTTGCTGAAACGTCCGCAAGAGAAACTTGTTGGTATGAGTGGGTTGCCGTTGCTAAATACGCAATAGCGTTTTTAAAAAGCCGTGACGGCGTTGAAAAAGTTGGTGTTTTAGGAATAAAAGCAGGCGCGGATATCGGCTGGCAAGCATGCGCTAGTAACGAAGCGGTTAGTTGTTTTGTTCCTTTGTTCGGCGCAGGTTGGCGCGCTTATAAAGGCTATAATAAGTTCGGCGAGTTAGACGTTGAATTGAGTGGGGAAAGGCTTCGTTTCGTAGCGGGGCTCGACGCGCACTCATACGCTCAATACGTTACTTGCCCAGTGTTTTATATGTCGCCGACTAATAATCCTGATTATGACGTTGATAGATGTACCGATACGCTATTAAGAATTCAAAACCGTGAGGATGAACAAGAAAAACTTCGTGAAAGAAAGCGTGGTTTTATCGTTGTGGACGATAAAGGCGGTGAAGAATCTATATCGAAATCGAGAAAAATTAAATATTCTAACGCATCGATTTATCTTTGCCCTCGCTTTAACGACGTATTAGACGCTAAAGCAAAACGCAACGTTGATTTATTTTTAGCAAAATATTTGCTAAACTTTCCGTTGACGCTTCCACAAGAGCCGTCGCTTACCGTAAAGGTTGAAAATAAGAAAGTAACGCTAGATGCAAGCCTAGATTTTTCCGACGTAAATAGAACGAAATCTGTAAGAGCGTTTATTGCTGAAGACGGTGTTATTTCGGCTTTTAGAGCGTGGGAAGAAATGAGTTTGTTAAAATCTAACGTTGAGAACGAAAAGCGTTTTGTTTACGAGATTAAAACGAAAGCGTCGTTTATAAACGTATTTGTCGTTGTTGAGTATAAATCTGGAGTAACTATAAGTTCTAAAATCTTATCTAAAAAACTTACTCAAATTTCGGCTAGGAAATATAATTTAATTTACTCAACTCGCGAAAAGAATTCGTCAATTTCAATAGGCAGGCTTGAAAAAAACTCTTTAGGCGGTTTGTTCTTTATGGGCGAACCTTATAGTTTAGAAGCTGGAAAGGAAGGCATTTTAGGCTTAACTTCTAGCGGTGTGTTTGATTTTTACAAGTTTAATTCTTCATTTATTAACTTGCATGGAAATTCTATGATAAAACTTGACTTATGCACTAAAGATTTTGCAAGGGTTAAGTTTAGTTTGATTTGCTACGATGATTTTTCTAAAGAGTATCTCGAATATACAACCGAACAAAATATGCGTGGTGTCGATTTATGGCAAAACGTTTTAATTCGCGTTTCCGATTTTAAGTTCCAAAACACTAAATCAATTAAAGATTTTAATTCTGTTTTAGAATTTAGAATAGAATCAACCGCAAAAATTTTAATCAACAACCTTTTAATTTTGTAATCGAAAAAGTTGATTAAGCCCAAAGTTAAAGAATACTTAAAATAAAATTGCAAAGAAAATAAGCAAAAAATTATAGAGAAAATAATCCTAAAGGGTATTTGTAGTGAAGAGCGTTACGAAGGTTTTTAACAGCATTATAGAAAAGCACAAAATTGCGCGCGAGAACAAGCGTTCTTGGGTGTTGTTTTATATAGTGTTTATAGGCGTATTCGCTCTTATAACTTCACTTCATCGAAACGTATATATGTCGGTTAGGGTAAGTGGAGAAAGTATGGCGGACACTTTAACTAGCGGAAACGTTTTAGTCGTTGATAAATGCGCGGAAATTACTCGTGGCGACGTTATCGTTTTTTATAAAAACGATACGATAATGTATATCAAAAGAGTTATTGCGCTCCCCGGCGATACCGTTTGGTCGGAAAACGGCTCGGTTTATATATCTTATCAAGGCGATACCGAAGAGGTAGTTTATAAACTTGAAGAGCCATACGCAAAAGGTCAAACGTATTTTTCATATTACGTTCACGAGGGCGAAACTTTCGGCTCTAAAGATATGCCGAAAGTAACCGTTGACGAAGGTCGAATTTTCGTTCTTGGCGACAATAGAGAAATTTCTTACGATAGCAGAAAATTAGGCTGTATTTCCCAAAGTAAAATAGTTGGAAAGGTAACGGAATTTTCAATCGAGCACAAAGATAGTTGGTTTAACTTTATTTTTAAGTTAATTTAGTTAAGCCGAAATAAAGTAAAACAAAAAAGTTTTAACTTATTAAAACTTAAGAAAAATAGAAAAATTTAAGAGGTGTTTATGAGTTTTAAAATTTCATCTGACAGCACTTGCGATTTATTACCATCTTATTTGCAAGAAAACGACGTGTTTTTATCAAGGCTTACCATTATTTTAGGTGCTAAAGAATATATCGACGGTATTGATATTGACACTCAAAAAGCATTAGATTTTGTTAACGAAACTGGTCAACTTCCTAAAACTGCGGCTTATACCGTAGATCAATATATTGAAGATTTTAAGAAATTAACCGAAGACGGAAGCGAAGTAATTCACTTCTCTATTTCTTCAAAAAGTTCATCATCTCACGATCACGCAATAATTGCGGCAAAAGAAGTTTGCGGAGTTTACGTTGTTGATAGTAAGCATTTATCGACTGGTCAAGGTCTTCAAATCGTTAAGGCTATTGAAATGAGAAAGGATGGCAAAACGGCAAAAGAAGTTTACGATTATATCACCGCAAACACAAGCCTTGTTCAAACTTCCTTCGTGGTTGATAGGCTTGATTTCTTACATAAAGGCGGAAGATGTTCGCTTATGCAACTTCTTGGCGCTAAAATGCTTAAAATCCATCCGCAAATTTCTATGAAAGACGGCGCTTTAGCAATCAAAAAGAAATATTCTGGAAATATGATAAGAAGCGTAAATCAATACGTTACCGACCTTGCTCAAGAATACACTAATTACGATAAAAAGTTATGTTTTATTACTCACTGCGAAGCCGATAGGACTATTGTTGACGCGGTTAGAGCAAAAGTTGAAGAACTTTTTGAGTTCGACGAAATTGTTGAAACTAAAGCAGGCACAACCGTTGGCGTGCACTGTGGTAAGAATACGATAGGCGTGCTTTTCTGGACGCTTTAATAGTTTGAATTATACTTTTTAAGACGGTCAATTTTTACGTTGAGCCGTCTTAAAGGTTTTTCATTAATTAACTTTAAGTTGCAATCTAAGTTCGGTTTGCAAAATAGTTTGTTTTGCGTAATTTTAAGGAGAATAAGTGACTAAACAACGAACCCAAGTTCTAGAGAACAGAAAGTGGAAAACTGAGCATATTTTTTCAAGCGTTGAAGAGTGGGATTTACTATTTGAAAAGGTAGGAAACGCCATTGATTTTTCATGCTTTGAAGGAAAACTTCTATCGGCGGAAACCGTTAAACAATGTTTTGATAAACTCTATAGCGTAAGTTTAGACCTTGAAAGGCTTGCCGTTTACGCTTATATGCGCCACGATGAAGATACTAGAGACGATACTTTTACTGCGCTTTTGCAAAGAGTTGAAGTTTTGGAAGTTAAGTTTGCTCAAAAAACTTCGTTTATAACGCCGGAACTTACCGCGCTTGATGAAAGCACGCTAAAAAGTATGGTGGAAAGTCCTTTGCTTAAAGATTACGATTATGAACTTAAGAGCATTTTGAAGAATAAACCGCACGTTTTATCAAAGGAAACCGAAGGTGTTTTATCTTTAGGCGGTCAAGTTTTTTCAGGGTATAGAGATATTTTCAAAATGATAGATAACGCCGACCTTGATTTTCCTAAAATGGAATTAGACGGCGAAGAAATAACAATAACTCACGGTGTTTACGGCGTTTTAATGCGTGATGAAAGGCAAGAAGTTAGAAAAGAAGCCTTCCAAAAATATTACGAAGCGTATAGGAAACTTTTAAACACTATAACTTCAACCTACGTTGGAAACGTCAATAAAAACGTGTTTATAACTAGGGCTAGAAAGCATAAATCTTGTTTAGATAGAGCGCTTTTTAACGAAGACGTTGATACTATCGTTTATGAAAACTTAATAGAAAGCGTAAACGATGCCGTTCCAACCCTTCATAAATACGTAGAACTCAAGAAAAAGGCGCTAAAACTTGATACGATGCATATGTATGATATTTATGCGTCAACTGTTAGCGAGGCAGACTTGAAACTTGAATACGAAGAGGCGTTTGAAGTTGTAAAGAAAGGGCTAAAGCCTTTAGGCGAAGAATACCAAAAACTTTTGCAACAAGCCTTTGACGGCGGTTGGATAGACGTTGAAGAAACGGCTGGGAAAAGAAGTGGCGCGTATAGTATAGGCGTTTACGGAATACCGCACCCTTACGTTTTATTAAATTATCAAAAAACCACTAACGATATTTTTACTATCGCTCACGAATTAGGTCATGCAATCCATACTTATTTTTCAAATAAAAATCAACCGCAATCTAAAGCCGATTACCGAATTTTCGTAGCCGAAGTTGCTAGCACGGTAAATGAAGTGCTACTCCTTAGGAGTATGGTTGATAACACTAACGATAAAAAACTCAAAAAATATCTATTGTCTTACTTTGCCGATATGATTAAAGGCACTTTGTTTAGACAAACTATGTTTGCCGAGTTTGAATATATTGCTCACTCAAAGGCTGAAAAAGGCGAACCGCTAACAAAAGATATTTTGAACGGAATTTATTTATCTCTTAACGAAAAATATTACGGAAAAGCCGTTGTTAGTGATAAAGAAATTTCGTGGGAGTGGTCAAGAATTCCGCATTTTTACAATGCTTTTTACGTTTACAAGTATTCAACTGGTATAATTTCTGCGTTATCTATTGCAAATAGGATTTTGACCGAAGGAAAGCCTGCCGTTCAAGATTATTTCAAGTTTTTATCTTCAGGCGGAAGCGATAGCCCGGTTACTTTGTTGAAAATTGCAGGCGTTGATTTAACTAAGAAAGACGCTTTCAAAGTAGCGTTTGAAACTTTTTCACAAATTCTTGATGAATTTGATAGCATTGAACTAGACTAATTTAGTCGGTTATAAAATCAAAAATACAAAAAACTACTATTTTTCAGGTGTTTTATGGCAGTTACACAAAAAATGCCCTATAATTTAGAAGCCGAGCAATCGGTGTTGGGGTGCATTTTAATAGACCAAGTTATTCAAATAGATATCGTTTCGGAACTTTCCGAGCGTGATTTTTTGGTTGAATCGCATAAAATAATTTTTAGGGCAATGAACGCAATTATTGCCGAAAACGGAGTAATTGACCTTGTTACTATTAGCGATTATTTGGGTAAAAACGCGCAACTTGAAAACGTTGGCGGTATTGCTTACCTAACCGAACTTACTCAAATGATTCCATCGTCCGCTAACTATTCAAGATACGTTGATATTATCAAGCGTGATAGCGTTTTAAGAAGGCTTATAACTTCTTCTAATCTTATCATTGAAGACGCTTACACGAGTGTTGATAGTCAAGCGTCACTTCAACGCGCGGAAAAACTTATTTACGATATTTCTGAAAAGACGGAAAAGAACGCTTTAGAGCAAATAAGCGTTTATCTTGATCCTGTTTTAGATAAGTTTGAAAAACTTGAGAAAAACGTTAATTTTAATACCGGTTTAAAGTCTGGTATTAAACGTTTAGACTACGCAACTAACGGTTTTCAAAGGGGTAACCTTATAATTATTGCGGCGCGCCCTTCTGTTGGTAAAACTACTTTTGCTATGAATATCGTTGAAGAAGTTGCCTTAAAACAAGACGCGGTAGTTGCTGTTTTTGAACTAGAAATGACTAAGCTTGAACTTGCTCAAAGAATGCTTTGCGCTAACGCAGGCGTTAGAATGGACGATGCTCTAAAGGGTAAACTTACCGAAAGAGACCCAAGTTCTTTGAAAAAGTTATGGGAAGCGCAAAAACGCTTGAATAATGCCAAAATTTTTATTGATGAAACTTCGATTATCACACCGCAAAACATTTTAACCAAGTGCAGAAGGTTAAAGGCAATGCAAGGCGGAAAACTCGATTTAGTAGTAGTTGACCATATTCAACTAATGTCGTCTGCTAGAAAAGATAACGATAACCGCCAACAAGAAGTTACCGATATTTCTAAAAATTTAAAAGCGCTAGCGAAAGAACTCGACGTTCCAGTTATTGCGCTTTCGCAATTATCTAGAGGCATAACTTCTAGAAAAGGTAACAACACCGAGCCGGTTTTATCGGATTTAAGAGAATCAGGCGCAATCGAACAAGATGCCGACCTTGTTATTTTCCTTCATAGAGAAGATATGGTAGGCTCGGTTAAAGAAGGTCAAAGCGATAGAGAATCGCTTACTAAAATTTTAGTATCTAAAAACAGAAACGGTAAACTTGATAGGTTTGACGTTATCTTTAGGGGCGAATACGGTAAGTTCTATAATTTCTACGTAACTAACCCTGACGGCGCTCCTTCCGTTCCTAAAACTAAGGAAGATTTCGAGCAAGAAGAATCTGATAGAAAATATCAAGAAGCGCTTTCTAAAATAGACCTTGACGAAGACGAAATTAACAGCCTTTCAAACAATATTCCGCCGGAAGACGATAATCCTTTTTAGCGGGGAAATTAAAGGTTTTAGTTATGGAAAATTGCAAAAACGTATTCAAAATTACCGATGAAACCTTGCAAAAAGCCAAAGTTTTAATAGAAAAAGGCGAAATCGTTGCCTTTCCAACCGACACGGTTTACGGACTTGGCGCAAACGCTTATTTAGATAACGCAATTTTATCGGTTTATAAAAAGAAAAAAAGACCTGGCGATAATCCTTTAATTGTTCACGTTCATAGCGATTTTGATATTTCAACGTTAGTTTTTGAAGACAAGCCTTACCAAAAACTAATTAGGAACGCTTTTATGCCGGGCCCTATAACTTTAGTTTATAAAAGTAAAAACAAGGTTTCACCGCTCGTTTCGTGCGGACTTGAAACGCTAGCTATTAGAATTCCTAAAAGCCAATTTGCTCAAAAGTTCTTAAGAGCAGTTAATTTGCCTATTGCAGCGCCTTCGGCTAACGTATCAAAGCATACTAGCCCAGTTACCGCAACTCACGTTTTTGAAGATTTTAAGGGTGAAATTCCTATGATTTTAGACGGTGGAAGATGCGAGGGCGGAATTGAATCAACCGTTGTTGACGTAATGGGCGATTACCCAATAATTTTGCGTAAAGGCTTAATTACGGCTGAGATGATAAGAAAAGTTTGCGGAAAATGCGAATACGCAACTGATAATAGTTCTCTAAATAGTAGGTCGCCGGGCACGAAATACCGCCACTACTGTCCGTCAACGCAAACAATTTTGTTTGAAACTGGCGATATTGATAGCGTAATTGCAAAATATAACGAAACGGTGAAAAAAGGCAAAACGGTATGCGTAATGTGTGAAAATTCCGTTGCCGAAAAACTTAACGGATTTAACGTTTTGAACTTAGGTTCAACTGGGCAAGAAATGGCTTCAAGACTATATTTTTATCTTCACGAAGCAGAAAAATTCGACCTTTTGATAGGCGTGAAATTTTTGGTTGATACCGAACTTAAACAAAGCGTTGAAAATAGATTTATAAAGGCGTTTTCTTAAATGGCTAAAAAGAAGATAGCGTTCGTGTGCGTAGGAAATACTTGCCGAAGCGCAATGGCGCAATTCGTTTTAAAAAAATTATTGAAAGAAAAAGGGATTGAAGACTTTTCAGTTTCTTCGTTTGGTTTGTCGGTTTGCGAACTTTCAATGAACGAAAAATCCAAGATATCTCTTAAAAAATATGGGTTTAGGCTTTCAAAATTTACGCCAAAACAAATTGATGCTAAAGCGTTAAAAGGCTATGATGCGCTAATTTGTATGACTGAAGATATTAAAAAAGAATTGCCTAAACAAAACAACGTTTATTCTATGAACGATTTATGTTTTTTAGGCGATATTTTAGACCCTTATTCATGTTCTCAAGAAGTTTACGATAAAACGCTTGAACAAATAATTTGTTGTTGTGAAAAAATAATTGAGTTATTGAAAGAAATTATAGAAAAAAGGTGAGAAAATGAAAGTTGCTATCGGTTGCGACCACGCAGGTTTTGAAGCAAAAGAAGTTATTAAAAATTATCTTTGTGAACTTGGCTTTACAGTTGAAGATTTCGGCACTTATTCGCTCGATTCGTGCGATTACCCAGAGTTTGGCTATAAGGTAGCAAAAGCCGTAAAAGACGGCGTTTGTGAAAAGGGCGTGGTTATTTGTAGCACAGGCGTGGGAATTTCTATTTCGGCTAACAAAGTTAAAGGCATAAGATGTTCTCTTTGCACGGACGTTTTTACTGCTGAGATGACAAGAAGACATAACGATTCTAACGTTTTAGCAATGGGCGCAAAAATAGTTCCTATTGAAGAAATGAAAAAGATAGTTAAAGTTTATTTTTCAACGCAATTCGAAGGCGGAAGGCACGAGAGAAGAGTTAGTAAAATTTCAGCGATTGAAAACGGCGAAGAATTTTAATTTGCGAAATTTAACAAGGCTAAAATTTTAGTAAAATTCAAGATTTTATATTGATAAAAAATTATCGAAAGATAAGGAGAAATATATGCAAAAAGTTAAAAAAGCGGTTATTCCAGTTGCGGGCTACGGCACAAGATTTTTACCGTTTACAAAGTCTGTTCCAAAGCCGATGCTACCTATATTGAACGTTCCTGCAATTCAAATTATTGCTGAAGAAGCGGTGAAGAGCGGAATTGAAGAAATTATGTTCGTCGTAGGGCAAAAAAGAGAAATTATAGAAAGCCATTTTAACGAATTTCCTGAACTTGAGAAAGTTTTAGAAAACGGCGGTAAGTTTGAGTTTTTAGAAGCCGTTAAATACCCTGAAAAAATGGCAAAAGTGTATTTTGGCGTTCAACAAAGACAGCGTGGCACGGCTGATGCTGTTTTAGCGGCTAAAGATTTTATTGGAAACGAGCCATTTGCCGTTATGTTTGGCGATGACGTTATGTTCAACGAAGGAAGGCAAGTTATCGGTCAACTAATAGATGCATACGAAAAAACCGAAAAAACCATTATCGGCGTTAAAAGAGTGCCTATGAAAGACGTTCCAAAATACGCTTCCGTTGAATACGATAGTCAAGACGGCAATTTGTTTAGCATAACCACAATTACGGAAAAACCACCTATTGAACTTGTTAAGAGTGATCTTGCTCCGCTTGGTCGTTACGTATGCTCTCCAACCATTATTCCTATTTTAGAAAATCTAAAACCATCGGTTAATAACGAATATCAGTTGACTGACGCGCTTTGTCAAGATTGCCAAAAATACGGCGGATACGCTTTAGAATTTGAAGGCGTTCGTTACGATATGGGCGATAGGCTTGGTTTCTTAAAGGCAAACGTTGAGTTTGGGTTAAGAGACGAGAAGTTAGGAAGTGAGTTCAAAAAATATCTTGAAGAACTTATAAAATAAAAAATAGAAATTTTGCGTTACTTATGTAACGCATTTTTTTATGCTAAAAATCTCCAAAAAAATAAAAAATGCTTAAAAGGTATCAAAAATCGGCAAAAAAGCGTTGGAATTGAGCCAAAAATTTTCCAAAACCTATTTACAAGTTATTTATTTATGATATAATATAAATAATAAAGGAAATTTTGACTATGATATGCCCTATTTGCCACAAAAACCAAGCCAATTCGAAGGTTATAAAAAATTTCGGTAGCATGACCGTAGAAGGTCTTGTTTGCGAAGATTGTTATAATATGGCTTGTTCGCTTGACGCAAAGGGCTTTTATTATTTGTTTTACGAATTGCCAAAAAAAAGTTGCTCGGTATGCGGTAGAAGTTATAGAGAATTTTCCGAGACGCTACTTCTTGGTTGCCCAAATTGTTATAACGAATTTAGAGCAGAATTAGAACCGCTTATTTCTCGTGTGCAAGGGGGCGGAAATAAATGATTAAAGATACTTCCGTTGCCGTAACTTCAAGAATTAGGCTAGCGCGAAATCTTTCGGGTTATTATTTCCCAAACCTTCTTCGTGGAACGAATAAAGAGATAGAAATTGCTCAAAACGTTCAAGCCGTTTTGCAAAGAATAGGCGGTTTTACCTTCTATAAAATGCGAGAGTTATCTCCAACCTTTAAGGCGTCTTTAGTAGAAAGATATTTCGTTTCAACTTCGCTTGCCGAAAACGACGGTGGGGTTGTTTGCATTAATCGAGACGGTCAAACTTCGGTTATGATAAACGAAGAAGACCATATTAGAGAACAATGTTTGTTTAAAGGTTTAGACCTTGGTAGCGCATACTCTAGAATTTCTTCGCTTGATGCAATTTTGAACCGAAATTTGCGTTTTGCCAAAAACGGCGATACTTATTTTACCGCTTGCCCAACCAACGTAGGAACTGGGCTTAGAGCATCCGTTATGATGTTTTTGCCGGCGCTAACTTATTCTTATGCGATAGGCGAAATTCAAGAAAGAGCCGAAAAAATAGGGCTAACGATTCGTGGCGCGTTTGGCGAAGGTAGCCAAGCAGAGTGCTTTTTATATCAAATAAGCAATGAAATTACGCTAAACGTTTCGCCGAAGAGTTTAATAACACAAGTCGAGAATTTCTCAAGGCAAATAATAAAAGAAGAAATTGATGAACGCTACGCGCTTTACACTGATTATAGAGCGCAGATTGATGATAAATGTTTAAGAGCGTTTGGAATTTTACAGAACGCAGTGATATTAGGTTATAATGAATTCGTTGATTTAATATCTAAAGTAAAACTGGGAATTGCTATGGGTATAATCAAATCGAACGAGCCTGACTCAATAGATAGCCTTATGGTAACTGCAAGGAATAATAGTTTATCGCTCGTTAAAGATATTGAAGCGTCTAGTATAGATGAAAAAAGAGCGGCATACGTTCGTAGAGCGCTTAAAAAATTTGGATTAAGAGCAAATTTCAACGAATAAAATTGCAAAAAGAATTAACTAAAAGTAATAGTGGGTATGGAAAGTAAAGGTGTTTCGGGTGGCAAAGCCATCCAAAGAGCAACTGAAGAGTTTAAGAAAATCGTGGCGATGACTAACGATATAGCCACGTCTTTTGGCGTGAAATATATCGCTACCGAGTTTTTCTTGCTTGCAATAGTAAAATCTAGCGGAAGGGCGTCTATGCTTTTGCGTTCTTATAACGTTACGGAGACAACCGTTTTGCCATACGTTAGAAACTGCGTTGATAAAACCTTAACAAAAGTTGGTTTTACCGTTTCGGTTAAAAAACTTATTAACAGTCTATCTTCTATTGCCGACGCAAATTATTGTTCTTATATTTCTACCGAACATTTTCTTTACGCAATATTAAGCAATAACTGTATTGCAAGAGATATAATTTTTAGCACCGCAACCGACGTTGATTCGCTTAAAGAAAATCTTTTAAGGCTAATGCGTCCAAGTTCACAAAGCAAGTCGTTTGCGCAAGGCTCTATAAAAGGTCAAGCGGTAGTTGCTACCGCGCCTAAATCACCAAGTTATAGCGGTTCTTATTCACAAAATCCGCAAAACGCTAATAAAAGTTATTCGCAGAGCGTTTCTTCTGCAAGCGCTCCGTCTATAAGTGGCACGCCTTTAGAAAAATACGGCGTTGATTTAACAGAACAAGCAAGGCTTGGGCGATTAGACCCTGTTATCGGTAGAAAAGAAGAAATGCAAAGCGTTGTGAACGCGCTTAATAGAAAGAATAAAAACAGTCCGCTACTAGTTGGCGAACCGGGCATTGGAAAAAGCGCGGTTATTGAAGGTTTTGCCGAACTTATCGTTAGCGGAAACGTTCCGGATAATCTTAAAAATAAGATTTTATTTTCGCTTGATTTAAGTTCAATAGTAGCAGGCGCAAAGTTTAGGGGCGAGTTTGAGGCTAGGTTCAAAGAAGTTATAAAATACGTAACCGAAGTCAAAAACGTTATTTTGTTTATTGATGAAATACATAACCTTGTTTCAGGCGGTAAAAGCGACGGCATGGACGCTAGCGAAATATTAAAGCCTATGCTTGCTCGTGGCGAACTTCAATTAATAGGCGCAACTACAATTCAAGAGTATAGAAAATTTATTGAAAAAGACGCAGCGCTAGATAGGCGGTTTTCAGTAATAAATCTTGAACCGCCAACCGTTAGCGATACGATTGAGATAATAAAAGGGCTTAGAGATAATTTTGAAGCGCATCACCAAATAGAAATAACCGACGATGCCATTGAAACTGCGGTAAAACTTTCCGATAGATATATAACGACGAAGTTTTTACCAGATAAAGCCATTGATTTAATAGACGAGGCGGCGGCAAGGTCTAGACTTCAAAGCAGTAAGCCGGACACTTTAATTTTACAAAAAGAAGAAGAATTCCGCCAAATTTTAGGCGAAATTGATTACGCTAGGTCTTGCGGTTATAACGTAGCCACGCTTAATAGTAAACTTGGCGAGTTACAAGCGGAAATTGATGAACTCTATAAGCAAAGAGATAAGCGTTTAGCAAGAGCAAACCCATTTATCGATGGGGAAGACGTTGCTAAAGTGGTAAGCGATACCACTAAAATTCCAGTAGCAAAACTTACGCAATCACAAGCGGAAAGGCTTTTAAATTTGGAAAATATCTTGCACGAGAGAGTTGTAGGTCAAGAACAAGCCGTTACTTGCGTTTCTCAAGCGGTAAGGCGCGCTATGAGCGGTATTGCCGACCCTAATAAGCCTATAGGAACGTTTATGTTCGTAGGTCCTACCGGCGTTGGTAAAACGGAATTATCAAAAGCGCTAACCGAGGCTTTATTTAGCGATGATAGAATGCTTATTCGTATCGATATGAGCGAATATATGGAAAAAAGTAGCGTATCGAAACTTATAGGCGCGCCACCTGGTTATGTTGGTTTTGATGAAGAAGGTCAACTAACCGAAAAGGTTAGAAGAAACCCTTACTGCGTAGTTTTGTTTGACGAAATTGAAAAAGCGCATCCTGACGTTTTTAATATTATGCTACAAATTTTCGATGAAGGAAGACTAACCGATAGCAAAGGAAGGCTAGTTGACTTTAAGAATAGCGTTATTATTATGACTTCAAACGTTGGCGCAACCGAGGCTGTTAAAAAGAAAACTTCTATCGGTTTTGGTTCGGTTGAAACGGCGGAAATCGACGTGCGCTCTAGAGTTGAAGGCGAACTTAAAAAGAAGTTTAAGCCTGAGTTTTTAAACCGTATAGACGAAATAGTGCACTTTAATAGGCTATCAAAAGAAGAGTGTAGCGAAATTTGCATACTTATTTTAGAAGGGCTTAAAAAACGGCTTTTAGACAAGAAAATTTATATCAACTTTAGCGATAGCGTTATCGAACATATACTTGATAAAGGCTATAACGAAGAATACGGCGCAAGACCGCTTAAACGCACGGTAAGAGATTTGATTGAAGATGAACTTTCAAACAAACTTATTCGTGGCGAAATTAAAAACGGAAGCCGTGTTCAAATAAACGTAAGAAACCAAAAAATTGTTTTTAGCCTTGGCTAAACTTTGGCTAAAATGAAAATAAAAAAATCGTCTTTAAGTAAGACAAAAGGAGAAATTCTATGAAGATTGAAATCGCAGCAAAAAACTATCGTGTAACTACTGACCTTGATAAAGTTTTAGAAAAGAAACTCTCTAAACTTGATAAGTATTTTGACGACGACGCAACTTGCAAAGTTTACTTAAAGAAAGAGAAACGTGATTCAAAAATGGAAGTTTCTCTTGAAAGAGGCGGTCTATATTTAAGAGCGCAAGCAAACGGCGAGAATTTTTATGATATTATCGACGCTATCGTGCCAAAACTAGAACGCCAAATCTATAAATATCGTTCAAAACTCGAGAAAAAACTTAAAACTGGCGTAAAAATTGAAAAACTTGAACCTTCGGCTGAGGCTGATGAGTTTAAACTCGTTAAAACTAAACAATTTGAAGTTAAGCCAATGTCTATTGACGAAGCAATTGAAGAATTTGAACTAATAGGGCATAGTTTTTTCGTTTATCTTGACGCAGACGATAATAAAATTAAAGTTTTATACTTAAGAGACGATGGAAACATCGGTTTAATAAACCCAGTTATTAAATAATTGAAAGTTAGCCTTTCAAGGCTAAAAAAGACAAGAGAAGGTAAAAATGGAAATAGGTGTTTCTACCGCGTCGCTTTTTATGCGTTATTATAACGAAGATGCCTTAGCGGTGTTAAACGGAATAGGCTCAAACGTTACCGAGATTTTTCTTGAATCTTTCACGGAATATAAAAAGGAATTTGGCGAGAAGTTAAAACCGTTATTAAACGGCTTGAAGGTTAATTCCTTGCACGTTTTAACAACGCAATTTGAACCGCAACTATTCGAGCCTTGCGAAAGGGCGAGAAAAGACGCTTTCGATATGATTAAAGGCGTTTTTGAGTTAGGCAAGGAAGTTGGCGCGAAATATTATATTCTTCACGGAAAGGCTTATTTTAAGAAAAACGCAAAATTTACGCAATACGAATTCTATGGCAAAAGTTTTAACGAACTTTGCGACCTTGCCCAAAAATACGGCATGGAAATTTGTTTGGAAAACGTTGAGTGGGCGTTTTATAGGTCAATAGGCTTTTTCTCGAAGATGAAAAAGTATTGTCCAAGACTTAAAGGCTGTTTAGATATTAAGCAAGCAAGGCTATCAGGCGTCGATTATTTGGATTATATTAAAGAAATGAAAGGCGCTATTGCAACCGTGCATTTAAGCGATTACGATGAAAATGGGAAAATAGTTTTACCGGGAAAAGGTCTTTTCGATTTCGAAAAACTTTTTATAAAGCTTAAGGAAGTCGGCTTTAATGGAAACGCATTAATTGAAGTTTATAAAGACAGTTACCAAGAAATAGAAGAACTAAAAGAAAGTCTTTATTATTTAAGAAAAATAAAAGAGAAAGTGTATGGAGAATAATTATGAAAAGATTTAGTAACCAAGAATTTTGCAAAAGTATGAAAATTCGCTTTGATTTCAACAACATGATGCAAGAATACGTTGGAAAAGAAGGCTTTACTGAAGAAGACTTACTAGGTTCTAAAAAATTATGCCAAGATTCGTTCAAGATTGTGAACGCTAACCGTGGCAAAGGTATGATGGGTTGGTCGGAACTTCACAAAAACCAAAAAGAAGTTGTTAAACAAATTAAGGCAACGGCAAAAGAAGTTAGAAAGAAATTTGATTATTTCGTTGTTTTAGGAATAGGCGGAAGCGCTTTAGGTCCTATTGCCGTTTTCAATGCCTTAAAACACCTTCATTATAACGATTTACCAAAGAGCAAAAGAAAAGGCCCTAAGTTCTACGTTGAAGATAACGTTGACCCAGAACGCATGAACGCGCTTTTAGACGTTATCGATATTGAAAAAACAATGTTTAACGTTGTAACTAAAAGCGGTTCTACTAGCGAAACTATGTCGCAATATCTTATCATTTGGGATATTTTAAAAGAAAAACTAGGCGATAAGGCAAGCGAGCATATTATTGCAACCACTAGCGAAACTACTGGTAACCTTATTAAAATTGCTAAGCGTGATAACCTTAAAACGTTCTATATTCCTGACGGCGTTGGCGGAAGATTTAGCGAACTTTGCCCAGTTGGGCTTTTGCCTGCTAGCGTTCTTGGAATTGATATTGAAGAATTGCTTGCCGGCGCAAATTATATGGATAAACTTTGCAAAAAACCTTGTCCGTATGAAAATCCTGCGATGGCGTTTGCGCTTTTACAATATTTAGCGTCTAAAAACGGCAAAAATATATCGGTTATGATGCCTTATGCTGATAGTTTAAAACTTATGGCGGACTGGTATTGTCAACTTTGGGCTGAAAGTTTAGGCAAGGCTCAAAAGAAAGACGGAAGTCCTGCTTTCGTTGGTCAAACGCCTGTAAAATCGCTTGGCGTTACCGACCAACACAGCCAAGTTCAACTCTATATTGCAGGGCCTTTCGATAAAGTTATTACCTTTATCGGCGTTGATAGTTACCGCTCAAGCGTTCAAATTCCTCAAGGTTGCGAAGAATTCCCTAACGTAAACTTCTTATGCGGTCATAGTATGAACGAACTAATTTCAACCGAAATGAAAGCAACGGCATACGCTTTAACTACTCACGGCAGATTAAACAACACTATTTATTTGCCTGAAGTTAATGAATTTACGCTCGGTCAATTAATGTTTATGCTAGAACTTGCAACGGCTTATATCGGCGAAATGCTCGGCATTGATACTTACGACCAACCTGGCGTTGAAGAAGGTAAAAACGCAACTTACGCTATGTTTGGAAGAGTAGGTTATGAGAAAAAGCGCGAAGAATTAAATTCCGCTAAAAAACCTAACGAGAAATATATCATTTAATAAATAAACTCGTTTTTTGAAACAAATTCTAGCAAAAAAACCTCTTATTATAATGCGGAATTTGTATAGAAAGTCAATATGTTTAACTTACTTTCAAGAATTTTTATAAAAGATAGAGAAGACGTAAAAAACGCTAACGTTAGAAAAGCTTACGGCGTTTTATGTGGCGCGCTTGGAATAATTTTTAATTTAATTTTATTCGGTTTTAAGTTTGCGATAGGGCTAATTACAGGCTCTATCGCAATTCAAGCCGATTCTTTTAATAACGTATCCGACGTAGCAACGTCCGCTTTATCAATATTCGGCTTTAAAGCATCTTCGAAAAAGCCAACCAAAGAAATGCCGTTTGGTCAAGCAAGAATTGAATACGTTTTAGCGTTAATTGTTTCAACAGTTATCATAATAATGGGCTTTAGCGTTGTTAAAGACGGCGTTATTGGAATAATTAAAAACGCGTCGTCAACATTTTCAACGGTTGCGGTGGTAATTTTATGCTCATCAATTTTAGTTAAACTTTATATGGCGTTTTATAACTATAAAGCAAGCAAGAAAATCGGTTCAACCGCGCTAAAAGCCGTTGCGCTCGATAGCGTTAGCGACTGTGTTTCTACTTTCGTGGTTCTATGTTGCTTGCTAATAAATAAATTCTTCGCTATTGATTTAGATAATTATTGCGGTATTTTAGTTGGCTTAATCATAATGTTTGCCGGTTATAAAAACACTAAAGGCGCTATAGGATGCCTTCTTGGCAAGCGCCCAAGCGAAGAGATAGTTAAGAAAATTTATAATATAGTTTTATCGTATCCAATAATTTACGGAATTCACGATTTAGTCGTTCACGATTACGGCCCTAATAGGCTTATGGTTTCGTTGCACGTAGAAGTTTTGGGCGATAACGATATTTTTTCCGTTCACGAAGAAATTGACGGAATTATGAATAGACTTGATAGGGAACTTAATTGCGTATCGGTAATACATATGGACCCTATTTCCTTAAATGATGAGAAAACTAACGAAATGAAGGCGTTAGTTCTTAATATTTGTCAAAGGCTAGATTGTAGAATTACTATTCACGATTTTAGAACTTTCGTTAGGAAAAACCAAACGAACGTTATTTTTGATGCGTCTATTCCGCATGATTTAGCGTATGAAGATGAAGAAACAAAAAGTAAACTTTGTCAAATGATTGAAAACGAATTTGAAAACGTTAAAGCAGTTATTCAAATTGATAAATCTTATATCTAGAAAAACTTGAAGAAAAAAACTTGTGGGGATCAAGGAGAAAATATGAAAAAAATTGTAATAATAGGTGGTGGTCCTGCTGGGCTTACGGCAGGCTACGAACTTGTAAAAAACAAAGATAACGAAGTTATCATTTTAGAAGAAACTAAGGTTCTTGGCGGTATTTCTCAAACGGTAAGGCATAATGGCAACCGTATGGATATTGGTGGGCATAGGTTTTTCTCTAAAGACGATGAAATTATGAAGTGGTGGAGCGATTTAATGCCACTTCAAGGTATGCCGTCATACGACGATAAGGTTTTAGGTAGGGAATCTACTCTAGCCGAAACTGGTCCTGACCCTGAAACTGAAGACGTTGTTATGCTCGCAAGGCACAGAGTTTCAAGAATTTACTATAAAAATTGTTTCTTTGACTATCCTATCACTATGAAGTGGGAAACCATTAAAAATATGGGCTTTTTCACTACAATTAAGGCAGGTTTTTCTTATCTTTGGTCGGCTATTTTCAAAAAGAAAGAAACAAATCTTGAGAATTTCTATATAAATCGTTTTGGTAAGGTGCTTTACGGAATGTTCTTCGAAGGTTATACCGAAAAACTTTGGGGTAGGCATCCTAGAGAAATTTCGGCGGACTGGGGCGAGCAAAGAGTTAAAGGCTTATCTATTCGCGCAATGATTAAAGACATTTTTGGAAAAATCTTTAAGAAAAAGAATAGGCAAGTCGAAACTTCGTTAATCGAAGAGTTTTGGTATCCTAAATACGGTCCTGGTCAACTTTGGGAACTCGTTGCCGAAAAGTTTGAAAACGAAGGCGGAAAACTTATAAAGAACTGCAAGGTTGTTAAAATTAACGTCGAAAACGATAAAATCGTTTCAGTTTTAGCACATCTAGACGGTGAAGAAGTTGAGTTTAAGGCGGACGAGTTCGTGTCATCTATGCCTGTTAAAGACCTCGTTGAAGGTATGAACGCAGAAGAAAACGTTACTAGAATAGCAAAAGGCTTACCATATCGTGATTTCGTAACTGTAGGACTTTTAGTTAATAAACTTAAACTTGTAAATAAAACCGATATTAAAACTCTTGGCAATATCGTTCCAGATTGTTGGATTTACGTGCAAGATACCAACGTTAAACTTGGTAGAATTCAAATCTTTAACAACTGGTCGCCATATATGGTTAAAGACCCTAATAACACCGTTTGGGTAGGGTTAGAATATTTCTGCACCGAAGGCGACGAGTTCTGGTCAATGAGCCAAGAAGAAACTGTTAAATTTGCCGTTGAGGAACTTAAGAAAATAGGCGTTATAGCAGAAGATGATGCAATTTTAGATAGCCATAGAGAACGTATTAAAAAGGCATACCCTGCGTATTTTGATACTTATGCGGAATTTGACGTTGTTAAAAATTATCTTTGTTCCTTCAAAAACTTATATTGCGTAGGAAGAAACGGTCAACATAGATATAACAATATGGACCACTCTATGCTAACAGCCATTATAGCGGCTAAAGCCATTGAAAACGGTGGCGAAGGCAAAGACGATATTTGGGAAGTAAACACTGAAAAATCTTATCACGAAAAGAAGTAATTATGGAAATCCGTTCTGCTGAAACGTTAAATTTTGATAAATCAATATTTAGCTTTATAAAAAATCATCCGTTTGTAATATCGTTTTTCGTGTGCGTATTGCTTGCGTCTTTTTCGTTTATGGAACAGCACGAAATTTCGGCTGGAAACAGGTTTTTTGTTCTTGCTATTTGTTGTTTTGTATGCATTTTGCTAACGTTTTTAATTTCTAGGCAATTTGCGTTATCTAAACTAAAGCTTGCTCTTATATTTGCAGGCTTTATGTTTGGCGTGTTCGTTTTTTCTAAATATTTCTCGCCGTCAAATTCAAAAGCGGCAATCATAGGCGCTACTGGTTTTGCTTTTCTTTGTTTAGTTTCTGCATATCTTTTTGCAACAAAGAAAATGACTTATGAAAACGCAATAATTCTTATATTTTTAGTTGGAATAATTATTCGTTTTACTTACGTTTTATATACTTCCGCTCAATCTCGTCAACACGACGTTTACGATTTTGGTCACGATGGGCACTCCGGCTATATCAGGTATTTGTTTGAGCATAATTTTAAACTGCCTGATTTTGACCCAACGCTAGTTGATCAGTTTTATCATCCGCCACTTCATCATTTAATTGCTGCGGCTTGGTGGAAAATTCTAGCAAATATGGGTATTTTGAATTATTACGCTCAAGAATCTATCCAAACGCTAACCCTATTTTATTCTATTTGTTGTAGTATTCTAACTTATAAAATTTTACGTAAATTCAATATAAAAGGCGTAATTTTAGTTTCGCTTTTTGCGGTAATTTCGTTCCACCCAACGTTCATAATTTTCTCGGCAAGCATAAATAACGATATTTTATCGGTAACGTTTATGCTAGCCGCGTTATATATGGCGCTTTGTTGGTTCGAAACTCAAAAGTTAAAAGATATTATATTCACTGGACTTTTTATAGGTCTTGCGATGCTAACGAAACTATCTGCCTATATGATTTGCGTGCCTATTGCCATAATTTTTGCCGTTAAATTTTTCCAAAATATTAAAGAATGTAAAAAATATTTAATTCAGTTTGGCATATTTTTGGCAGTTTGCGCGCCACTTGCGCTATTTTGGAGTGTTAGAAACGCAGTTTTATTTAACGTTCCTATAAGTTTCGTGCAAAAACTTGGCGAAGATTCTTGGCAATACGTAGGTTATCATAGCGTTGCTGAAAGACTTTTTGATTTTAGCCCTAAACTTTTCGAAAGCGTTTACGACCAATGGCTTTATCGTGGAAGGGACCTTTACAACGAATATAACCCTATGATTGCGCTTTTAAAAACTTCTATGTTTGAAGAATTTATTAACGATACCGCTTTTAAGAACATAACTTTCGTTTCAATAGTTTTGTTCTATTCAAATATAATTATCGTTTTAATTTCTTTAGTTGCTTTAGGCTATATTATCTATACGTTCATAAAAGAAAGAAAACTTTGTTATAAAACGCTAGCAATTATTATCGGTTGGCTTGCGATGGTAATTTTTTATTATATTTTCTGTTTCCAATTTCCGCACCATTGCACTGAAAACATACGTTACGTAAGTCCAACCATAATTTTCGGTTTGATATTTATTGCTTTTGCAAAAAATAAACTAGAAGAAAGGGCGAGTGTGGAAGGCGCAAGCAAAACGCTAATAATGGTTGATAACGTTTTAGGTAAAGCCTTTGCCGTTCTTTGCGGAATTTTTAGTTTTTCATCGATTATGATGTTCTTGTTAATGAGTTAAATTATGAAATCATTAAGTGTTGAGTATTATAAAGAAACAAACGTTTTATATCCTAGCGTAAATGAAATTATTGCTAACTTTAATAAAGGTTTTACGCAAGTTTTTGAACTTCAGGGCAAAAAAGTTACTTTTTATGCAGACGGCGTTTTAGAAATTTCAGGCTTTGAAACTGCGCCTGAACTTTTTAACGATGCTCTTGGTCATAGAAAAGAGTTTGTTTTTGGACAATATGAATCAAGAAAACTTAAAAACTGCGTTAAAAAAATAATCTTAATTGAAGGTGTTAAGGCTTTAAACGATTATTTTGCGGTTGGGTTTGATAATCTTGAAGAAGTAATTTTACCAAATTCTTTAGAAGAAATAGGCGAAAGCGCGTTTGAAATTTGCAAAAAACTCGTTAGGTTTAATCTTCCTAATAATCTTAAAGTTATAGGCAAAAGAGCCTTTTATTCGGTAGGTTTTGAGGGCGAATTAATTATTTCAAATAGCGTGGAAGAAATAGGAGTGAGAGCCTTTGCTTGCTCAAATATTAAAAGTGTTATTTTGCCAAATAATATTTTAAAAATAGCCGAAGGCGCTTTTACATATTGCTCTAGATTAGAAGAAATTGAAATACCAAATAACGTAAAAGTTATTGAAGAAAGCGCGTTTTGTAGGTGCTCAAATTTAGCAAAAGTAATTTTACCAAAAACTTTAGAGAAAATAGGCGAATATGCTTTTGAAGGTTGCAAAAAACTTGAAAGCATCAATTTATGTGAAAGCGTTGAAGTTTTAGACTATGCTTTTTCTAATAGCGGTTATGAGAAAGTTATTTTTGAAAAAGAGTGCTTAAATATTCCTATTATTTCTTGGGAAAAAGAGTTTGGCGAAGTCCTAAACGAAAATCAATTAACCGAAAAGTTTTTTGGCAAAGAAATTATAGAACAAGCAAAACTTTTAACTGCAAAAATCACTCAAATTAGCCAAAAATACTCATACGGAAAGTTAGATTCGTCTATAACGAACGATAAGAAAGAAAAGGTATCTAAACTTGTTGGCGTAACTAAGTTTATCGTTAAGAACGGCGTTTTAGTAGGCGTGGAATATGAAAATAAAATTGTTCTAGTTGGAAAAGAAGTAACGCTTTATTCGGCTTCGGAAACAGACGGAACTGGCGAATCTTCATTAACTGAAAATATTATTATTGAATTTTAATAACTATTATTGAATTTTAATAAAATAAAAAAGCACTCACTTTTCGTGAGTGCTTTTTTATGGAGCTGGTGACGGGATTTGAACCTGCGACCTAGTGATTACGAATCACTCGCTCTACCGACTGAGCCACACCAGCATATTGTGTTATAATAACGGCTAGCAAGTTATGAAGTTCGTCGCTAGCCTATATAATATATCACAATTTAAATTTGTTTGCAAGGATTTTTATTTAAATTGTTTAATAATTGGAAAAAGTTAAATAATATTATATTTTATAAAATTGTTAAGAAATATCACTAAAATTTTATTGACAATTAGTAATAAATCATTTAAAATATTTATGCTAAATGAATCGCTGGTGTAGCTCAGCAGGTAGAGCGCCACCTTGGTAAGGTGGAGGTCACGGGTTCAAGTCCCGTCATCAGCTCCAGTTTTAACATCCGCTTATGCGGATGTTTTTTATTTGTATAATTGACTTGAATCCGGGCGAACAGTAGCCAAACTATATAATAATTTTTGGTGTTAAACAAAGTTCAACTTAAAACGCTTGCGTTTTCCAAAACGTTTGTCAAGTCCCGTCATCAACTCCAGAAAAAAATCTCGTTCACCTGAACGAGATTTTTTGTTTGCTTATTTTAATTTATTCGCCGTCGAAAAGTGGGGTAGAGAAATATCTTTCGGCGGTATCTGGTAAAACCGTTACAACCGTTTTGCCTTTGCCAAGTTTTTTGGCAAGCTTTTTAGCGGCGGCAACGTTTGTTCCTGATGATATTCCACACATTATTCCTTCTAAACGCGCTAAATCACGCGAAGTTTGTAATGCTTCGTCATCGTCTATAATGCAAACGTCTTCAAAAATTTGGGTGTTTAAAACTGGTGGAATAAGTCCGTCACCAATACCCATTTGAACGTGAGAAGTTACCGTTCCACCTGCTAAAATTGCGGCGTTTTTAGGTTCAACTGCCCAAATAACGATATTAGGGTTTTGAGCCTTTAAAACTTCGCCAATGCCTGTTATAGTTCCACCAGTTCCAATACCAGAACAAAAACCGTGAATTGGACCGGCAACTTGCTCTAAAATTTCAAGAGCAGTTCTATGTCTATGAACTACTGGGTTTGCAGGGTTTTCAAACTGTTGCGGAACGAAAACCTTAGGGTTTTCTTTTTGCATTTTTAAAGCGAGTTTTAAGCACTCGTCAATACAATCGCCAATATTACCATTATCGTGAACTAAAATAACTTCCGCGCCGTAGTGATGAACGAGTTTTCTTCTTTCTTCACTAACTGAATCAGGCATAATAATAATGGTTTTATAGCCACGAACTGCGCCAACGAGCGCAAGACCGATGCCTTGATTTCCGCTAGTAGGCTCAACAATAATAGTGTCCTTAGAAATAACGCCACGTTTTTCGGCGTCTAAAATCATATTATAGGCAACGCGCGTTTTAATTGAACCGCCAACGTTTAAGCCTTCGAACTTAACTAAAATTTCAGCGCTATCAGTATCTACTATTTTGTTTAAGCGAATAATAGGCGTTCTGCCAATCGCTTCTAAAACGTTATCAAATATCATAGTGTAATTACTTTACTACATAATTAAAATAAAATCAACCTATCTAAAAAGAAAAATGCGTATTTATTACGTTTTACAAAAATTTAGGCTGAATTTTATAATATTTAAGAATTATTATATCTTATGAAAGCGTTAAAAAAACGGTTAAAAAATAAAAACCTTGCAAAAAAGCGATGTTTGAAAGACTTGGCGATGCCGAGGCAAGAGCCGAATACAAAAGACTTTCAAAAGCCGAAAATTATATCTTAATGCTATTGAAAAAGCGGGTTATGCTTACGTCGGAAGAAAACTTGTTCTCGTTAAAAAAGATGATGAAGAACAAAATCTTGACAATTCTGGGGAAATAAGATATTCTTATAAGGCAAGAGACCCGAAGACTGTCACTGAAAAAGAGTTTAAGCATCACTACTGGGCTGTTGCAAATAATCTTCTTTCAAAAGAAGAACTTGGCGTTTTAAACTCTGCTATTGGAAACATAAGCAGGGGCGAAGTTTA
>JAZNBE010000037.1:0-22136 GCA_045586885.1 Christensenellaceae bacterium | reverse complement strand
ATCAAAGGAATATTTGACTCTACTCCATACCACACATGGATAGGACCATCATCGTTTAACATTTGGGGAAAACCTAAGAAAAAGAATCTAAAAACCTGCTCAACCGAAGAAAGTAAAAAGATCTATAAACTAGCAGAGATGATTTGTTCAAATCTAAGCAAAAACCAAATGTAAATTAAAATATTTTTACAATTTGACAATTAAAAAGGCTAACGGTATAAAGGGCGTGTTCCATAGGGATTTTTAGTCCATAATAAAAGCATAGCACACTATACTTCATTAAAAGTGAAACGTAGTGTGCTTTTCTTATCCACAAAAGATAAACTTTTATAAGTGATATTTTTAGCCTTGTGGCTAAAAGTGATATGCAAGTTTCTTGCGTGATATTTTGACTTGCAGTCAAAGTTATATTATATTTGCCACAACTTACCCTATGGGTAAATATAACTTTGCGTAGCAAAATATAACTGCGAAAGCAATATAACTTGCCGATAGGCAAATATAACTAGTGCGTCAGTAATAATCCCTATTACTGACGCACTAAAATAGTGGCTCTTTTTTGATGAATTTTTTTTGAGAAAATTTTGAAAAATTTATCGTTTGTCTTGACAAAGCAAGTAACTAGTGATATTATAGTAAAAATAAATCTTTAAGTTGGCACAGAGAGGCTGACAAGGTTGCAAATTTAATACCGAAAAATAGGCGAATTCTAGTTCGCTTTAGGTTGCTAAACTTATAAATTTTGGTTATTTTGGGGTCTTGTCGAAATGATAAGACCTTTTTTTAAGGGGTAAAATGAAAAGAAAAGTAAAAATAATGGATGAAACGGCAATAAAGCGCGCCGTTGCTAGAATTACGCACGAAATAATAGAGCGAAATTCAGGCGTTGAAGAAGTTTGTATCTTAGGCGTAAAAACTAGGGGTATTCCGCTATCTAAAATGCTTTATGAAAACATTTTATTATTCGAAGGTAAAAAGGTTGAAATAGGCACGATAGACGTAACTCTTCACCGCGACGATATGGAAACTAACGATAAACTAAAACTTGCCGGCGAATATGAAATTCCAAAGAATTTATCAACCAAAACCGTAATTATTGTTGACGACGTTTTGTATACCGGAAGAACCGCAAGAGCGGCAATGGAAGCAATTTTCGAAACTTCAAGACCGAAAGCCGTTCAACTTGCCGTTTTAATTGATAGAGGGCATAGAGAACTTCCAATCCGCCCAGATTACGTTGGAAAGAACGTTCCAACTTCAAAGGACGAAGAGATTTCGGTAAGTTTAAGCGAAACGGACGGCGAAACTGGTGTTTTCATTTTATCTAACGAAGATAAGGAGTAGGCTATGGCAGT
Source organism: Christensenellaceae bacterium (assembly GCA_045586885.1). GTDB lineage: Bacteria > Bacillota > Clostridia > Christensenellales > Borkfalkiaceae > UBA4636. The sequence continues at coordinate 20,781 of JAZNBE010000037.1, read as the reverse complement.
TATAGATAAAGAAAAATTAAGCCAAGTTCAAAAAGAAAATTATGAACTTCTAATGCAAACGTTAGGTGATAAGGCAAGCGAAAATCTTTTGATTTTACCCGGGCTTTGCGACGTGCACGTTCACTTTAGAGAACCGGGCTTTGAATATAAAGAAACGATAGAAACTGGCGCTAAAGCCTCATCTCACGGTGGTTTTACTCAAGTTTGCACTATGCCAAACTTAAACCCAGTTCCAGACAGTTTAGAAAACCTAAACGTTCAACTTGCAAAAATCAAAGAAACGGCTAAAATTTCCGTTTACCCTTTAGGTTCGATAACCGTTGGGGAAAAGGGCGAAAGCCTTTCTAACTTTGAAGAACTTGCGCCTTTCGTTGCAGGCTTTAGCGACGATGGTCGCGGAGTTCAGTCGGCAAGCCTTATGGAAGAGGCTATGCTAAAAGCAAAAAGCCTAAACAAAATAATCGTAGCGCACTGTGAAGATAACTCGCTCTTATCAGGCGGAGTTATTCACGATGGCGAGTATGCTAAAAAGTTTGGTATTAAAGGCATATCTTCGGCTAGCGAATATTCCCACGTTTTAAGAGATATAGAACTTTTGAAAAAGACCGGCGCAAAATATCACGTTTGCCACGTATCAACGAAAGAAAGCGTTGAGGCGATTAGAAAGGCAAAGAAAGACGGCATAGATATCACTTGCGAAACCGCGCCTCACTATCTTTTAATGGACGATATGATGTTAAAGAGAGAAGGAAGATTTAAAATGAATCCGCCAATCCGTTCAAAAGAAGATAAACAAAGTTTAATAGAAGGCATACTAGACGGCACTATCGATATGATAGCAACTGATCACGCGCCTCACTCTAAAGAAGAAAAATCTAAAGGCTTAGAAAAGAGCGCGTTTGGAATAGTTGGAATAGAAACGAGTTTTCCAATAATGTATAGTTACTTTGTAAAAAGGGGTATTTTAAGCCTAGAAAAACTACTAGAACTTATGGTTTATAACCCAGTAGAAAGGTTTAATCTATCAAAAGATTACGGCTTTACCGCTTGGGAAGTTGAAACGCCTTACTATATAGACTCAAGCAAATTCTTATCAAAAGGCAAAGCAACGCCACTTGACGGAGTGAAAGTTTACGGCAAAAATCTTGCAACGGTTTACGGTGGAAAAGTCGTTTACAAAGCAGAAGAAATTTAAACTTTATAAGATATGAAATTATAATTCGTTTACGAAAGGAGATAAAAAAATATGGCAAAAAGGAAAGATTTGAAAAAAATTCTCATCATCGGCTCAGGCCCTATCGTAATCGGTCAAGCCGCTGAGTTTGACTACGCTGGAACGCAAGCCTGTCTTGCTTTAAAAGAAGAAGGCTATGAAGTAGTTTTAGTAAACTCAAACCCTGCAACAATTATGACCGATACGACTATTGCGGACAAGGTTTATATGGAACCTTTAACACTAGAATATATCGCTAGAATTTTAAGAAAAGAGCGTCCTGACGCAATAATTCCGGGCATAGGCGGTCAAACTGGCTTAAACCTAGTAATGCAACTAGAAAAGAAAGGCGTTCTAAAGGAGTGCCACGTTGAACTTTTAGGAACTAGTAGCCAAAGCATTGAAAGAGCGGAAGATAGAGAACTTTTTAAAGAACTTTGCCAATCAATAGGCGAACCTACTATTCCGTCGGAAATAACTTATAATCTAGAAGAAGCAAAACAAGCCGCAAAGAGAATAGGCTACCCGGTTGTTTTAAGACCAGCGTTTACGCTTGGCGGAACTGGTGGCGGTTTTGCTATGAACGAAGAAGAACTCGTAGAGATAGGTAGAAACGGCTTTGAATTATCTCCAGTTCACCAAGGTCTGATCGAAAAATCGGATAAAGGCGATAAAGAAATTGAGTTTGAAGTAATGAGAGACTCAACCGACCACGCCATCACCATTTGTGGTATGGAAAACGTTGACCCTGTTGGCGTTCATACTGGCGATTCAGTTGTAGTTGCGCCAATTTTATCGCTTAACGACCACGATTTTAATATGCTCAAAAATAGCGCGTTAAAGATTATAAGGGAATTAAAAATCGAAGGTGGTTGTAACGTTCAATTTGCTCTAAACCCAACTTCTAGCGAATACTATCTAATTGAGGTAAACCCAAGAGTATCAAGATCGTCAGCCTTAGCGTCTAAAGCGAGTGGTTACCCAATAGCAAGAGTAACTGCAAAAATTGCGGTTGGTATGACGCTTAGTGAAATTCAAGTATCTGGAACGACTGGCGATAAAGAGCCAAGGCTTGACTATATCGTTGCGAAATTCCCACGTTTTCCTTTCGATAAATTCACAACCGTTCCAACCGTTTTAAGCACGCAAATGAAAGCAACGGGCGAAGTAATGGGCATAGGCTCTAACCTTGAAGAATGTATGCTCAAATCAATTCGTTCGTTAGAAACTGGTGTTTGCCATATTCACCACCCTAAGTTTGATACTTTTACCACCGAAGAATTAAAAGAAGAATTAAAAGAATTCAAAGCCGACTATATTTACGTAGTTGCCGAACTTTTAAGACGTGGTATTTCTATAAAAGAACTTCACGAAATCACAATGATAACCGAACTTTTCTTAGAATCGTTTGCAAAAATTATTGCGATGGAAAAGACGTTAAAAGAAAACGTTGGTAGCGTTGAAGTTTTAAAGCAAGCAAAAGTTATGGGTTTTTGCGATAAGTTTATTGCAAAACTTTGGGATAAAAAAGAACTCGAAGTTACCGCTTTAAGAAAAGAAAACGGCATTAAACCTATCTTCAAAATGGTTGACACTCTATATAGCGGAGCGTATATTCCATACTTCTATTCGTCATATACCGGCGAAAATCAATCAAAACTAACCAACAAACAAAAAGCAATCGTTTTAGGCGCAGGCCCTATAAGAATTGGTCAAGGCGTTGAGTTCGACTATTCAACCGTTCACGCGGTAACAACCATCAAAAAGTCGGGCTATGAGGCGATTATCATCAATAATAACCCTGAAACCGTATCTACCGACTACACCACTAGCGATAAACTTTACTTTGAGCCACTAACACCAGAAGACGTTATGAACATCGTTGAGTTTGAAAACCCTGAAGGCGTTATTGCATCTTTAGGCGGTCAAACGGCAATTAACCTTGCCGAGCCTTTAGATAGCCTTGGCGTAAAGATTATCGGCACGGACTGCGCTGCAATCGATAAAGCGGAAAACAGAGAATTGTTTGAAAAACTTTTAAGAGACCTTAATATTCCACAACCAAAGGGTTTTGCAGTAACCAAAATTGAAGACGGCGTAAAGGCGGCAAACGAAATCGGTTACCCTGTTTTAGTTCGCCCAAGTTTCGTTCTAGGCGGTAGAGCAATGCAAATAGTTGCTAACGAAAAACAACTTCGCCACTACCTAAAAACTGCCGTTGAAATTGATGAAGACAAGCCTGTTTTAGTTGATAAATATATCATCGGTAAAGAAGTTGAAGTTGACGCAATTTGCGACGGAAGAGACGTTTTTGTGCCGGGCATTATGGAACTTGTTGAAAGAACCGGTATTCACTCTGGCGACTCAATTAGCGTTTATCCATCGTTTAGTATCTCAAATAAAGTAAAAGGCATAATTTTACAATACGCAAAGAAATTAGGCGTAGGTATTGGCATAAAGGGGCTTTATAATATTCAATTCATCGTTGATGAAAAAGAACAAGTTTATATTATTGAAGTAAACCCACGCTCATCAAGAACCGTTCCTTTCCTATCAAAATCAACCGGTTATTCTTTAGCAGATATTGCAACCGAAGTTATTTTAGGTAAGAGTTTAAAAGAGCAAGGCATTTTCGATATTTACCCTGAAGAGAAAAAGCGTTGGTACGTAAAAGTTCCGGTATTCTCGTTCAATAAAATTCGTGGTCTTGACGCGTATTTATCACCTGAAATGAAGTCAACCGGCGAGGCAATCGGTTATGACGATAAGTTAAACCGCGCGCTTTATAAAGCACTTCAAGCATCAGGTATGCGCCTTCAAAACTACGGAACGGTGTTCGCAACCATTGCCGATAACGATAAAGAAGAAGCGCTACCGCTTATTAGACGTTTCTATAACATCGGCTTTAACATTGAGGCAACCAAAGGAACTGCGGAATTCTTGAAGAAGAACGGCATAAGAACGCATATCTTGAAAAAGATAAGCGACGGAAGCGATGAAATTCAACAATCAATTCGCCAAGGCCATATTGCATACGTAATTAGCACTTCAAGTCCGGGAGCCGCTAACGAAGCGAGCGACGGCTATAAAATTAGAAAGCAAGCAACCGAAAGCAACGTAACGATGTTTACTTCTTTAGATACCGTTAAAGTTTTACTCGACGTTTTAGAAGAATCAACCATTTGCGTTTCTACGATTGACGCTTAAGATAAAAACGAAAAGAATTTATAAAAATGAAACAATCGATTTTCGAAATAAAATCAAACGTAATGCTCACCGAAACGGTTGCTAAAGCCGTTTTGGTTGGCAATACGGAAGAAATAACAAAATCAGGTCAGTTCATCAATATTTTGATTGACGGACTATACTTAAGAAGACCTATCTCCGTTTGCGACGTAAACGAAACGGAAGTTACAATCGTTTACAAAATAGTAGGCAAAGGCACGCTAAAATTATCAAAAATGCAAAAAGGCGAAAAACTTGATATTTTAACTGGTTTAGGCAACGGCTATAACGAAGAACTCTCAGGCGATAAACCGCTTTTAATAGGCGGTGGCGTTGGTGTTCCGCCGTTATATCTTCTTTGCAAAAACCTATTAAAGCAAGGCAAAACTCCGTCGGTAATTTTAGGCTTTAATACTAAAGACGAGATTTTTTTAAAAGAAGACTTTGAAGCGTTAGGCGTAAAAGTTTACGTTACTACCGTTGACGGAAGTTACGGCATAAAAGGTTTCGTTACCGATGCTTTCTCTAACGTGGACTATACTCATTTTTACACTTGCGGTCCAGAGCCAATGCTAAAAGCCGTTCACAAATTCTCAAAAACTGACGGTCAATTCAGTTTTGAAGAGAGAATGGGTTGTGGTTTTGGCGCATGTATGGGTTGTTCGTGCAAAACGGTTACAGGCTATAAGAGAATTTGTAAAGATGGTCCCGTTCTTTTAAAGGGGGAAATATTATGGTAGATCTAAAAGTTAATCTTTGTGGAATTGAATTAGATAACCCTATAATTCCTGCAAGCGGAACGTTTGGTTACGGCTATGAATTTGCCGAACTTTACGACATAAATATTTTAGGTTCGTTCTCGTTTAAGGGAACAACTAAAGACGCGCGTTTTGGTAACCCAACCCCAAGAATTGCTGAATGTACTCAAGGTTTGATAAACGCAGTAGGGCTTCAAAATCCGGGCGTAGAAAAGGTAATAGCCGAAGAACTGCCTAAAATGCGTAAGGTTTTTCATAAAAAAGTAATGGCTAACGTAAGCGGTTTTTCCGTTGAAGATTACGCTTATACCGTTGAAAAACTATCGGCTGAAGACGATATAGGTTGGTTTGAAGTCAACGTAAGTTGCCCAAACGTTCACGGTGGCGGAATGAGTTTCGGCACAAGTAAAGAACAAGCCGCACTAGTAACTAAAGCCGTTAAAAAGGTGACCAATAAGCCGATTATCATTAAACTTTCGCCAAACGTTACAGATATCGTGTCTATTGCAAAAGCGTGCGAAGATGCAGGCGCTGACGGAATTAGCCTTATCAATACGCTTTTAGGAATGAGAATAGATTTACAAAAAAGAAAACCGATAATTGCAAACAAGATGGGCGGTTTTTCAGGAAAGGCGATATTTCCCGTTGCAGTTAGAATGGTTTATCAAGTTGCAAACGCAGTTAAAATTCCGGTTGTTGGAATGGGTGGCGTAAGTTCGGCGGAAGACGTTATCGAAATGATGATGGCAGGCGCAACCGCAGTAGAAGTCGGCGCGGAAAACTTAATTAATCCTTACGCTTGTAGAGATATATTAAGCGACCTTCCAACCGTTATGCAAAAACTAAAAATAGAAAAATTAAAAGATATTATAGGAGTGTGTAAATAATGGCAAAAGACGTAATTATTGCATGTGATTTTGATAGCGCGCAAAAAACCTTTGAATTTTTAGATAAGTTCACCGAAAAAAAGCCTTTTGTAAAAATAGGTATGGAACTTTACTATGCTGAAGGCCCTTCAATCGTTAGAGAACTTAAGAAAAGAGGTCATAAAATCTTTTTAGACTTAAAACTTCACGATATTCCTAACACCGTAAAAAAGGCGATGGCAGTTTTGTCTAGGTTAGACGTTGATATGTGCAACCTTCACGCCGGCGGAACTGGTAAAATGATGCAATTTGCGTTAGAAGGCTTAACTAGAGAAGATGGTTCAAGACCAATTCTTATTGCCGTAACTCAACTTACTTCAACCGACCAAGAGTCAATGGAGCAAGACCTTCTTATTAAAGAGCCTATCGATAAAGTAGTTATGCACTACGCTACCGTTGCTAAAAACGCTGGGCTTGACGGCGTAGTATGCTCACCGTTAGAAGCCGGAAAGGTTCACGAAGTTTGCGGAAACAACTTCTTAACCATAACTCCGGGCGTTAGATTTGCCGATGGCGACGTGGGCGACCAAAAGAGAGTAACCACCCCGGAAAGAGCAAGAGAAATCGGCTCTGACTATATTGTAGTAGGTCGTCCTATCACGGCAAGCGAAGATCCAGTTGCAAGTTATAATCGTTGCTTAAAAGAATTTTTAGGCGAGTAAAAAGTTGAAAAAATAAAAGAGCATAAGGAGATAATTATGGAAAAAATAGTAGCAAAAGGTTTATTATCGATTAAAGCAGTATTCTTCCGTCCAGACGAACCGTTCACTTGGGCAAGCGGAATTAAAAGTCCGGTTTATTGTGATAACCGCTTAATTTTAACCGCGCCAAAGGTTCGTGATGAAGTTGAAAATTGCATGGCTAAAGCCGTAAAAGAAAACTTCCCTCAATGTGAAGTTTTAATGGGAACTTCAACCGCTGGTATTGCTCACGCGGCAATTGTTGGTCATCTTCTTAATATGCCTATGGGCTACGTTCGCTCAGGCGCAAAAGACCACGGCAGGCAAAACCAAATCGAAGGAAGATTAGAAAAAGGTCAAAAGGTTGTTGTTATTGAAGATTTAATTTCAACGGGCGGTAGCGTAATAGAAGTTGTAAACGTATTAAGAGAAGCAGGCGCTGAAGTTTTAGGCGTAGTATCTATCTTTACTTACGGTATGCAAAAGGGTATCGACCGCTTAAAAGAAGCAAACGTTAAGAACGTTTCACTCACTAATTTTGACGTAATTGCAAAAATTGCAGCGGCTGAAGGTTACGTAAAAGAAGAAGACGTAGAGCGTTTAATCAAGTTTAGAAACAATCCGCAAGACGAAAGTTGGATTGTTAAAAAGTAGTGATAACGGGCTTATAGCCTAACTTTTATTTAAAAAAGCCTAAATTAAAGGCAAAACTTAAGGGAAAATTATGAGAAACCTTATTGATATTTTAGATTTAACAACTAAAGAACTAGACGAACTTATAATGCTAGCCGAAGATATCATTAAAAACCCTAAAAAATATGCTCATGCGTGCGAAGGCAAAATTTTATCGGCGTTATTTTTCGAGCCTTCAACTAGAACGAGATTAAGTTTTGAATCGGCAATGCACTCTCTTGGCGGTAGCGTTTTATCTGTAACCGGCGCAGGAACTTCATCCGCCGCTAAAGGTGAAAGCATAGCCGATACCGCAAAAACAGTTTCTTGTTATAGTGATATTATTGCAATGCGTCATCCGCTTGAAGGCTCTGCGTTCGTTGCAGGAAACAACGCAAGCGTTCCAGTAATTAACGCAGGCGATGGTGGGCATTGTCATCCAACGCAAACTCTTGCCGATTTATTAACAATTTCTAGAGAAAAGGGTAGGTTTAATAACTTAACGGTAGGCTTTTGCGGTGATTTGAAATACGGTAGAACCGTTCACTCGTTAATTGCCGCTCTTTCAAGATACGAAAACGTAAACATCGTTTTAATTTCGCCAAAGGAACTTGCAATTCCAAAATACGTTCGTTACGAAATTTTAGAAAAGAATTCTACGCCATACGTAGAAACAACGTCTTTAGAAGAATATATGCCAAAACTTGACGTTCTTTATATGACTAGAATTCAACGCGAACGCTTTTTCGACCAAGACGAATACGAACGCTTAAAAGATAGTTACGTTTTAACGGTAGATAAACTTAAAAATGCTAAGAGTGATATGTCAATCCTTCATCCGTTACCAAGGGTAAACGAAATTAGCGTTAAAGTTGATAGCGACCCTAGAGCGTGTTATTTTAAGCAAGTATCTAACGGCAAATATATGCGTATGGCTTTAATTTTGAAATTATTAAAAGACGCAGAAGAAAGTAAGGCAAAAGAAAACGCGTTCAAAGATCACGAAGTTGTGTTTGGAAAATATAAATGCTCGAACCCTAGATGCATCACGACTACGGAGCAAGAATTAGAGCAAGTTTTCAAACTGGTTGATAGCGATAGACAAATTTACAGATGTTTCTATTGCGAAAAGAAAGGGCATGAGGAATAAATAGGAGAGTTTTATGTCTAATCAAGCATTATTAATATTATGCATGGCGTTGTCAGTGGTAATTTTAATAACGCCAACGCTTATTGCTACGATAAAGAACTCAAGAAATACGGGTGGAGAGCCAATAATTTCCGTTTTCAACGTGTTCATAACGAGCGTATTTTTCGCTATTGCGGTATTATTTTTCCCAATGTATTTCCGCTACGTATTCGATGGCGAGCAAATTTTTGAAAAATTAATCAAGTCGATATTTATAAGTATTCCGCGCGCGTTCACGTTATTTTTCGTTGATTTAAACTTCGTGGAACTTATAGAGTTTATGACCTATCTTGGAATATATGGCACAACGCTTTCATCAATCTATTTAGTGTATCAAGCGATACTATTCACGCTTGCGCCACTACTATCTATCGGTATTTTATTATCGGTAATTAGCGAATTTATGGATAATATGCGTTTCAAACTACTCTCTCGCCGTGATATTTACGTGTTGAGCGAACTAAACGAGCAATCGTTTGCGCTTGCTAAAAGTATAGTTTGCACTGACGATGGAAGGCGAAAACTAGTAGTTATTTGTGGCGTTGATAATGAAGATGCGGAAGTAAAGAAGAAAAAAGAAGAACTTAAAAAACTTGGTATTCTTTTCTTCAAGCGTGATATTACGGAAATTAAAATTCCAAAACTTAATAAAAACGGCGTTAGAAAGTTTTTCTTTATTGCGCCTATCGATAACGAAGACCTAAACGCTAGAAACGCCTTGTCCGTTTTGAAGGCTTTAGGCGAGAGCGAAATTTTCAACAACAAAAATTCTCAACTTTACGTTTTTGCAAGCGCCGAGAGTAACGATATTTTAATCAACACCGCAAACACTGGCAAAATAAAGGTAAGAATTGTAAACGATAAGAAAAATATCGTTTGGAACAACCTTCGCCAAGATCCACTTTTCGATTACGCAATAGACGTAAACGGCGTTAAAGAGATTAACGTTCTTTTAATCGGTTTTGGTCAATACGGCGAGGAAATTTTAAAAACTGCAAGTTGGCTAACTCAACTTCCGGGTTTTGAACTTAATATTCACGTTATCGATATCGACTCTGACGTTGATGAAAAATTCTCGGCTAGAGCGCCTGAACTTATGAAATATAACGGCAAAAAGTTAAAAGACGAGCCTTATTATAACTTTATTTTCCATAAAAAAGAAGACGGCTCTGGTATTGACGTTAGTAGCACGGAATTCATTCAAATTATCTCATCGCTTAAAAATATAGGTCGTGTTTACGTATCTATGGGCGACGACTCTTTCAATATCGCAACGGCAATTAGAGTTAGAAGGATTTTCGGTAGAGTTTACGAAAAAGACAAAGTTCCAAAAATTAGCGCAATCGTTTATAGCGATGAAAAAGCCGAAGCGTATAAAGTGAACGGAATGAAAAATATGAAAGGCGAAGATTACGGCATAGACCTTATCGGTAACTATAGCGAGCGTTTTTCACTTTCAGTTGTAGAACAACTTGACCTTGATGAACTTGCTCTAAAATTCCATACTGCTTGGAATAGCACGCCTGAATATATAGAATTATTTGATAAGCACTCATATTATAGAAGAGCGTCGTTATCGGAAGCGCTTTATTCAAAAATAACGGAAAAGACTTGCGAAAAATATAATATAAAACCAACTAAAGAAGAAAAAGCAAGTTTCGAGCACCTAAGATGGAATGCTTATATGCGTTCACTTGGCTACGTTTACGGCGCAAAACGTGATGATATTTCTAAAGTTCATCCAAGCCTTTTACCAACGAACGAACTATCGCCTGAAGAAATTGAAAAAGATTATCGAGTAGTAGAGGCAAGAGACGAAAAATCAACAAAAAACGATTAAAACAAACCAAAAAAATAAAAAATGCCGTAAAAACACTTGCATATAGTAAGTTAATATGGTATTATTATTGTCGGCTCGGGTGGTCCTCTTGCGTTTGCAATGAACACTTAGTAAATACGGAGGTAAGTCAAATGCAAGGTATTATTGATCAAATTATCCAAGAAAATCTTAAGACCAACGTTCCAAAGTTCAACGTAGGCGATACCGTTAAAGTTTTCGTTAAAGTTGTAGAAGGCGCGAAGGAAAGATTGCAAGGCTTTGAAGGTGTAGTAATTGCTAAACGCCACGGCGGTATTAGCGAAACCTTCACAGTTCGTCGTATGTCTTTTGGTATTGGCGTAGAGAGAACTTTCCCTATCCACTCACCTAAGATTGACAGAATTGAGGTAATTAAGAAAGGTAAAGTTAGAAGAGCAAAACTTTACTACTTACGTGGCAGAACCGGTAAGGCTGCAAAAGTTAAAGAAATTCTTTAATAAAATTACGCAAAGCAAATGCTTTGCGTTTTTTTATATCTTTTTAAGAAACTATCAAATAAAAACCGACTAATTATCTTTATTAGTCCTTTTAGCCGAAAATTTGCGTTTTGTGGCAAGTCCTCCACGAATATGGCGCTCTTTCAAATTGTTCTCTAAAATGGCTTTAACTTCTTTAAAAAGCCTTTCGTTAATATATTCCAGTTTATAAGACACGTCTTTATGAACAGTCGATTTTGAAAGATTAAATGCTTTGGCGGTTTTTCTAATCGTAGCGTTGTTATCAATAATATATTGCGCTTCCATAACAATTCTTTCGTCTAAGGTTTCAATTAGCATAAAATATTCGTCCTAAAAAATGCTATGCAAAATTTTGGCGAAAAATGATAATTTTTAGTTAAATATTTAACTTTCTTTACATTTTTTTAATATTATGTTATTATGTAAAATAAGAAAACTAAAAAGGTTTTTTAAGTAATAATTGGTGAGAAATGAAAAAACTTTATTGTGGAATAGATTTTGGCGGAACTAGCATAAAAGGTGCGTTAATCGACTTATCGGGCAACGTTTTGAAAAAATCAAGTATGCTAACCGAAAGCGAAAATGGTGAAAATTACGTAATAGAAAATATCGTAAAACTTATAAAAGAATTAATCTTAGGTAGCGAAGAATTAGTTCAAGGCATAGGTCTTGGAATTCCCGGTCTTATTGATAGTGAAAAGGGCGTAGTCGTAGTTTCTGGTAACATCGCTTGGAGAAACGTTGAAATCGTTAAAAAACTAAAAGAACATTTTTCCTACCCTATAAAAATTGCTAACGATGCTAACGTCGCGGCGTTAGGAGAGGCAACTTTTGGCTCTGGCAAAAATTATAAAACTAGCGTCTTTTTCACTTTAGGCACTGGCGTTGGCGGTGGAATTATTATCGACGGTAAAATTTACGCAGGCAATAAAAGCGCAGGCGCTGAACTTGGGCATATGATAACACACCCAAACGGCGAATATTGCACTTGTGGAAATTACGGTTGTTTAGAGGCTTACGCATCTGCAACGGCATTAATTAGGCAAACGAAAAAAGCAATGCAAGAGAATAAAGACTCTAAAATGTGGCAAATCGGCGATATTTCAAAAGTTGACGGAAAAACTGCGTTTGACTTTTCTAAAGTTGATAAAACTGCAAAAATGGTAGTTGATAATTATATTTTCGAACTATCTCTAGGGCTTATAAACGTTGCTAATATTTTTAGACCTGAAGCGATAATCTTAGGCGGTGGAATAGCAAAATCCGGCGACGATTTAATCGTTCCACTGAACAATCTTTTGCGTCAAGGAATTTACGCAAAAGACTACGGCCCTGAAGTAAAACTTGTTCAAGCAAGCCTAGACGACGCTGGAATTATAGGCGCTGCGGTTTTGTGTATGGACGTAAAAAACTAGGCTATAGGTCGATTATTTAATATTTTTTGATTAAAAGATGCAAATTTTTTGCATCTTTTTTTTTGCGTTTTGTAATAATTTTTTAAAAGGTGAAATAAATTATCTTAAAATCAATAATCGACAAACTTTATTAAATTATTTATTTATTCGACAAAATTTTTGTAACTAACTTTGATATTATAGGAGATAGCAACTTGAAAAGAAAACTTCGCGTTTATTCGGCGTTATTTTTAGCGGTAATTGTAATCGTTTTTGTAACGAGTAATTCTTTTTTGAGTTTTGCGTTTTCAATAAACGAAAACAGACTAATTCCCATTTATTGCGTAGATAGGGAAGATAAAAAAATATCAATCTCGTTCGATTGCGCTTGGGGTGTTGAAAAAACCGACGCTATTTTAGACGCTCTTGACAGATTTAACGTAAAATGCACTTTTTTTGCCGTTAAATTTTGGGTAGATAAGTATCCTGAATACGCAAAAAAAATAGTAGAGCGTGGGCACGAGATTGGCACTCATAGTTCAACGCATCCGCATATGAGTAAACTGTCAAATGATGCCATTGAAAACGAGTTAAAATCATCGATAAATTCTATTGAGAGCGTAACGGGGCAAAAGGTAACGTTATTTCGCGCGCCGTTTGGCGAATATAATAATAAGGTTATACAAACGGCGAATTCGCTTAATTTATCAGTTATACAATGGAACGTTGACAGTTTAGACTGGAAAGATTTATCAAGTAGAGAAATTGCAAAACGAATAATAGAAAAAACTTCTGCGGGCTCTATAATTTTATGCCATAACAACGGATTAAACACGGCAAGTTCTCTTGATGAAATATTTGCAAACCTGCAAGGAAGGGGCTTTGAGTTTGTAAAAATTAGCGAACTTATTTATTACGATAATTTTTATATTGACCAAACGGGAAAGCAACAAAAAATCAAAGCGGAAACTTAAAATATAAACAAAAAACAAGAAAAATATATGAAAAACAAAGTTTTAAGGAGAAAATATGTTAGAAAAACCAAATAACAAAGTGTTTTTGTGTGGACAAATCGTATCACAAAAAGTGTTTTCGCACGAAGTTTACGGCGAAGGCTTTTACGAAATGAACATGGCAGTAAAAAGGCTGTCTGGTCAAGAAGACGTTTTACCGGTAACTATATCGGAAAGGCTCATTGAAAAGGAATCTTTAGACGTAGGCTCAATCGTTTCGTTTTACGGTCAATTTAGAAGTTACAACAAACTAGTTGATGGCAAAAGCAAATTAATGCTTACCGTTTTCGTGAGAGAAATCGTGCAAAACTTAGAGCCGAAGAACCCAAACGCAATTGCTCTTATCGGTTACGTTTGTAAAACGCCGACCTATCGAACAACGCCGTTTAACCGTGAAATATGCGACGTTTTGATTGCGGTTAATAGAGCGTATAATAAGTCGGATTATATTCCGTGTATAGCGTGGGGCAGAAACGCAAGGTTCGTTAAGAATTTATGCGTTGGCGATAAGGTTGCGTTGGTAGGAAGAATTCAATCACGCGAATATCAAAAGAAGTTTAGCGAAGAAGACGTTAGAACGCTAACTGCTTACGAAGTGTCAATTTCAAGATTAGTTGCAGGCGATAGCGTAGAAGATTTTGATATTGATACTGAGTTTTACGATGATAGTAGTGATAAAAAGCAATATTTGAAAGATATCATATAAATTAGCGTGTTAATATTGACAAATTTTAGCCAAAGTGCTATATTAAAAGCATAAAAAAGGGGGCTAAAATGGTTTATTCTATTGCAGGTGTAAATTTCAAAATCAACCTAGAATATAACAATGCGTTGCCATATTTAGCGCCGTATTTAGTGGAAGGCGAGCCGGAGTTTGAAATTTCAGCGCCAAAAGAAGAGATTGAAAGCATCTTAGATAGGTTTGGAAATGGCTCAAGGTCATATGCTGAGTTTTTAGTAATAGCGTCGCAAATTTCAAAAACTCTGCTATTAAAAAAGAACGGTTTATTATTCCACTCGTCCGCAATAGCCTATAAAGATAGCGCAATTTTGTTTTCAGCGCCATCTGGCACGGGCAAATCAACGCACGCAAAATACTGGAAAGAAACGTTTGATAAGGACGTTGCGTATATCAACGATGATAAGCCTTTTATTCGCCTTGAAAACGGTGAGTTTTATGTTTATGGCAGTCCTTGGAGCGGAAAACACGGCTTAGCCAATAACGTAAAGGTAAAACTTAAGGTTTTATGCTTTATAGAAAGGGGAAAAGAAACGAGCGTTGAAGAAGTTGACCAAAGCCAAATCGTTCCATTATTTATGGAGCAAGTTTTAAGGTTTAACGATGAAATCTTAATTGATAACCTTTTCGCGCTCTTAAACGAGTTTTTCGAAAAGGTAAAAATAGTAAAAATCAAATGCGCAAACGATAAAAGTTCGGCAAAAATCGTTTTTGACGAAATTAAGGAGTTTTTATGAAAATAAGAGAAGGTTTTGTATTAAAAAAAGTTGGAAAGCAAGCGGTTGTGGTTGCCGTTGGCGAAATGGCATCAAAATTTAACGGCGTAATAAACTTAAACGAAACCGCATTGTTTTTATGGGAAAACCTTGAGGGCTCAAACGATGCAAAAGAACTTGCTCATAAACTTATGGAAGAATATGAAGTTGATGAAGAAACTGCAATTTTAAATTGTGAAAAATTCATTGCTCAACTTATAAAAGCGAAGGTAATAGATGAATAACGAAAGAGAAACGTCTTCCCTAAAAGAAGTTTTAGAGCGCTTTGGGGTAGTTACAATAAAGCCACAAGGCGGAAGTATGCTACCGTTTATCGTTCCTAATAGAGATACTGTCGTTCTAAAAACACCCGAGCATTTACCGTATAAAAAAGGCTCGTGCGTATTATTCGAACGAAAGGACGGCTCTTATATTCTTCATAGAGTAAAAAGGGTAACGGAAAGCGAAGTTATAACTCTTGGCGATAACGTAAGAAAGTGCGATCCTGCTTTAAAAAAATCACAAGTTTTAGCGGTTATGGAAGGCTATTATAAAAAAGAAAAATACGTTGACGCAAACTCAAAAGCCTATAATTTTTTTGTAAAAGTTTGGTGTTTTCCACCTATAAAATTTATAGGTAGAATTGTTATAAAAATAGTAAAAGGCATTAAAAAATTATTTAAAAAAAGTTAGAAAAACCGAGCAATTCTTTGCGCGGTTTTTTTGTTGCTAAAAAAACAAAACAGCCCGATAATCGACTTATAGGGCTGTTTTTATTGAGTTTTATTTAGTTTTTCTTTGCAAAAACCCTCGTTTTTAATAAATAAATTGAAGTTGAGAAAATTCCAACGAATAATACTAAAATTACTATTAAATTTCGCTTTGAATAATATCCTTGATCAACTACTGATGATGATTTTATATAACCTATTGAATTATTATAATAAATCTTATAAACTCCGTCTAGTTCTTCAATAATATAAACGTTTGAATATTCTTCTAACTCGCCAATAACGTTAGTTAAGTTTTCGTCGCTATAAACGCTTGTTTTGTTTGCGCCGACAGATGCCGTTCTAAATTCGTCTGGTTTAGAACTTGTTGCTATGCTATTTTTAAGCATACTTGACGCAACGTAACCTTGGTTTTCTCCCGAATAAATAAGCGAATATTCAACGCCGTTAAACTCTAAAGTTGAAACTACGGTAACTTCTTGGTTTTTACTAAGCGGTTGATTTTTGAAATAATCGTCAACTATAGGGTAAAGATAAGTATTAACGTCGCTAACAACGAAAGCCGTATGGTTTTTAGCGGTGAACTTTAAGTTATCAACTTGAGCGTCGGTCGTTCGAACTACAAAGTAACCGTCCGCGTTTGCAACTAGATAATATCTATCCGTTTGATATAGTTTAATAAACTTCAAGTAGGTTGAAGTTTGTTCGTAACTTAAGTAAGTAAAATATTCATCGCTAACCGTATGTGAAGGAAGGTCTATCTTAAAGATTTTCGCGCCCGAATTTACGGTAACGACTTCAGGCATAACGTTAAGTTCGTTTTTATATTCCGTTGGGAACTTTAATTTTTGCGGTGAAGCAATCTCAAGTTCTTCGCCAAGTTCGACAATAAACCCTTCGTATAGGGCAAACGATTTATTAGTCGTTGGTAGCATACAAATTTTCTTAGCGGAAATTTGGCTAGGCAGGTTTTGAGAGAGTGTAATTTGAGAACTGGTTGCTTGATAGGTTGGGTTAGAATATTTTAAAACCGAATTACCGCTAACAAGCGTATAAACGTTAGTTTCGAAATCAACCATAATAGAAAGCGGAGGCGTTTGCGTAGTAAATAAAAGCGCAGGGTTAATTTCATCAATTTTAGAAGAATAAACCGAGTAGGTCTGTTGACTAGAGTCAAACACGCAAATATAAATTTTACCAAAAAGGTCTGCGCTAATTAAATCGCCACGGCCAGCAATTGAGCCGATAGACGTAATTTCTAAAGTTGATAGCGATAGTTTATAAATAACAGCGTATTGATTACTGCTTATCGTTTCGTTGTTAATAAAGTAGAACGCATCTTCATAACTGCAAATTGACGTAACGTTCTTAAAGGAAGAAACGTCGGTTTTTATTTGAACTTTAGAAAGCGCACCGTTTTCTTCTTTTACAAGATAAGTATTTGAGCCGGAAGAGAGTAGAATATAATCGTTTAAAACCGAAATAATGCTAGCGCCGTTAAGGTCGGTAAGCGATAGAGAATAGTGAGAATTATTTATAGTATCGTAAACTTTTATAGCGTTATTATCAAGCGCGTAAATTTTATCGTTTCCAGCCGATAAATCGTAAACTTCGCTAGATACTCTGTTGTGCGCGTCTGACCTTGACGTTATAGCGTAGTCGGTAAAGGAAGAAGTTTTAACGTCAAATTGCAAAATTGCGTTAAGCGCGCTATCGCAAACAAGAAGTGTTTGGTTAAAACTAAACACGCCCTGACATTCGTAAACGCTACCAAGTTCAAGCTTGCTACTTTTAGTGGCAAGCGTTTTTAATGCGCCGGTATTTGCGTCAACTTCATACAAACCGTTAGGCGAAGTGAAGTAAAGTTTTCCATTTAAAAACGCCGAAAATCTTTCCGCAGGTAAGTTGTTGATAATTTCTTGGCAACTTCCGCCAACGAACTTATAAAGTTTTTTCTCGTGAAAAAAGTAAAGAAAATCTTGCGTTAGAGTCATTGCTGAAACGTTGTAACCTAGATTAAATGTTTGCGAAATATTAAACTCGAGCCCAAGTTCAGTTTTAGAAATCTCATAATAATAAACGCTATTAGACGGGTTAGAAACCAAAACGTTATTAAAAACGGTAAAGTAAGTTGCAACGTTAATAGGTGTTTCTATAATTTGACTACTTTCAAGTTCAAGCGAATAAATTCTAGAGTTTGATAAAAATAAAACAAAGCCGTCGAAATAAGAAATTTTAGAAACGTTATAACCAGATAATGAATAGAAATTAAAAATATTGTTTTCAAAGGTAATAACCCTGTCCGCTTCGGCAATTACTAAAATATTTTCATCCCTATAAAAATCGATAGGCGAGTTAAGGTCGCAAAACTCTTCGTAAGAAGACGGCGTTACTATCGAGGTTGAAATAGTTTTATCTGCAAAAACGAAAGAAGTAACGTTAGAAAAACCTAGCGTTAAAGCAAAAAATAACGAAAAACAAATTGCAACAACCTTCTTCATAAGTAACTCCAAACTATTGTTAAATAAATTATAACATAATAACTAATAATTTTTCAACAAAATTTTAAAAGATAATATTATAAACTTAAATAAATTATAAATAACCAAGAAATCTAAAGAAAAAATTTTACTAAATTTTGGCACAAGTTATTCGTTTTGACGTAAAAGGATGTTAGAATTTTATCGAACATATGTTCGAACGAATTTGAAAGATTTTTTGTATCACGTTGACTAATTTAAAAAAATATGATAAATTAAAAAATCTTGTTGAATTTTGTTCAAAAATGGCACAATTTGTTCGAAATTAATAATTGTGCAGTATAATGAGAGCGAAGGCAAGGAGGTGTAATGATGGAAAACGCAAAAATTTTATTGATGACTTATCCTAAAATTATAGGTGAAATTAGTTTAACGGAAGAGAAAATTTACAAAACGTGCATTTATTCGCACACGTCTTTAATGCCAACAACTTTAGTGTGCGAAAAGGTTTTAGACTTAATTGAAGAAAAGAAAAAACTAATTAAATTAAAAGATTTACTTGATAGAGTTTTGGCTTGTTTAGATAAAGAAGAATACACGCTTATTGCATACAAATTCTTTAATATTCAACCTATAGGCGAGTTTAATTACTCTGCGCGTTCATATTATAGAAAACAAAATAAGGCTTTAGAGCGGTTTAATTTTTTATTAAATTGCATAGGGCTTAATGATAATGAAATAGAAAAAAACTATTCAAATCTAAACCTTTTTAAAAGGTGTAAGCAAAAACTTTGTGAGAGTAAAAAAATTTACCCATCGGTTAGAATAAAGTTTGCTCCTAAAATTTCAAAAACAAAAAAGGCAAGCTAAAACTTGCCATAAATAAAAAAGTATTATAATTTTGTTCAAAATTTATCGTCATCGTTAAAAAACGCTTCGCTTACTATTTTTTTATCGTTTGGTTTAAAGAATAAAAAAGCAATAAAAACTATTGCAAGAAGTATTAGTGAAATTACGATAACGTGTTGAGACGAAACGTTTTCACTCTCTTCCTTATTTATATTATCGTTTGAAGTTATATCATTTGAATTTGTGTTGCTGGAACTATAAGTTTCTTCAACGTAAGATTCGTGGTTAGGAAGTTGAAAACTATTAAAGGCAACTTTTCTTGCGTAACCGATATAGCCTTGAGAATATACGTAAACGTAAGTTTCACCGCCAAAGTTAATTTCGCCGTAGTAGTTTGCGGTTGCGTTATTAGAAAGAACGGCTTTCGGCGTTAGGTTAATAAGATCGCTAAACAAAACTTCGTCGCTATTTAGCGTTAAGATTACGTTAGGGCTAGGGTTATTTGGACAGTAGTCAACAAATTCAAGATTTACGTTTTCAACGTAGCCTTCTACTTTTGGAAGATTTTGATTTGAATTCATATAGATAACGCGCGAATAATTAGTGTAAATTTCAACAACTTTAACGAAATAGGTTTTAGGAAGGTTAAATTTTACGATTGAACAACTAGCGTCTGCGTAAAACGGCGCATTATCGCAACAAATCATAGCGTATTCGTAGTCGGTTTTTGCAATCGCTATATTATTTACTGGCATAAGCAGTAGAAAAACGATAATTAAAACGATAAATTTCTTCATAGTAAACATAATTATAAAGCCAAAAACAAAGAGTATTTTAAGAAAAAATAGAAAATTAAGTAAAGGTTTGTCAAAAATGCGAGAGATTGTTGAAAGAATTATCGAGATTGAAAAAATTCAAAACGAAAGATTTGAAAGCGATAATTTAGCAAAATATAACAAAGGTAAAAAGAAACACAAAAAGCAAATTGAATTTCACAAATGCAAAAAGAAAAACCGTTGGGTTTTTGGTGGCAATAGAAGTGGAAAAACTGAGTGCGGTGCAGTTGAGGCAATTTATCTAGCCAGAGGAATTCATCCATATAAAAAGAATAAAAAAAACGTTTTTGGGTGGGTGGTTTCGCTGTCAAATCAAGTGCAAAGAGACGTTGCTCAAAAGAAAATTTTGCACTACCTTCGAAAAGACTATATTCACGATATTATTATGGCGGAAGGTAGGAAAGATAGCCCTGAAAACGGTGTTATAGACCAACTTATTATAAAAAATGCTTTTGGCGGACTGTCAACGATAGGTTTCAAAAGTTGTGATCAAGGGCGTGAAAAATTTCAAGGTTCTTCGCTTGATTTTGTGTGGTTTGACGAAGAACCGCCTAAAGATATTTACGATGAGTGCAAGATGCGTGTTTTAGATAGAAACGGCGAAATTTTTGGGACTATGACTCCACTTAAGGGCTTGACCTATATTTACGATGAAATTTATATGAATAAATTTAATTCGCCTGAGGTTTGGTATGAGTTTATGGAGTGGGCGGACAACCCGTATCTTGATAAAAAGGAAGTAAAAAAACTTACCGAGAGTTTATCAAACGAGCAACTTGAATCAAGAAGGTATGGTAGATTTAGTTCAAATAGCGGTTTAGTTTATAGAGAGTTTGATGAGAACGTGCACGTTATAGAGCCGTTCAAAGTGCCAAAAGAGTGGTATAACAATCTATCTATTGATCCGGGACTTAACAATCCGCTATCGTGCCATTTTTACGCCGTTGATTTTGATGATAACGTTTACGTTATAGCAGAGCATTA
>JAZNBE010000036.1:0-38072 GCA_045586885.1 Christensenellaceae bacterium | reverse complement strand
TACGGCAATCGATGATTTGAATGCACAAATAGATGTTCTTCGTGAGCAATTCAATGCTGCATACGGAAATGATGATTTGATGTGGTCGATACATCAACAGATATCCGCGCTTGAAGAACAACTCGATCCTCTCGAATATGCACAATGGTATCTTGAATACCGCGCAGATAATAACACCGATAAGGCATATTGGGAAGCCGAGGCAGCAAAGGGCAAGTATTACTACGAGTTTGAATATAACGGCACGGACACAGAACAGTTATTCAAGGTCGGTAAGTATTACTACGTGGTGCTTGACGATGCTTTTAAGTGCGGAGTTAACGGATTTGACGTGCAAATTGACTACAAGTACGATAAGCAAGAAGGCGGTGCTTTGACAGAGGGTATTGTAAACGAAGGCATCAATCTTGACCGCGAGCTTACCAATCATTGGGTAGAGATGGAAAACGTCAGCTATTCCGACGGAAAGCTCACGCTTACCCTTTACAACGAGGAGGATTGGTCAACGGGTGTTAGACCGCCTTATGCAATCGGCTATGTTTATAAGGTCGAAGTAGACGGTGAGGTTATTTATCTTGACGAGAGCAAGCACGAGTTCGATATCGACGAGACGGCTTGGTTTAATGAATATATTCAGCGTATTAAAGCCGGACAGAGCCTTGACGGTTTAATGGAAAAATACGTTTCCGATTATGAAAGCTCTTACACTGTTTCCGTGGATGCTACGAAGCTTGAAGCCGGAAACCGAAATTTCGCTGTATCTATAAGACTTATTGGTACCGACTACGAGGACGGAGAATGTCAGGCAACACGGTGGGCTTACGACATTGCCGTTTATGCGCAAATTGAAAAGCCTACCATCGAATATAAGGAACTGTACGGTGAATACTACGGCGTTGTAACTCCCGAAAGACTTGATGGTTGGGATAACGATCACTACGAGTATGAAGCAATAGATGAGAACGGAAATCCCGTAGATATCACCATAGCATCCGAAGCAGGCTACGCTCGCTTCTACGTGCCTTCTGCCGGAACGAAGGTAAGGGTTAGAATACCCGCATCGGGATATTGGCTTGAGAGTGAATGGAGCGATTGGGTAACCTTCGACGGCATTAATGTTGCAGCACCCGTATTCGGGGAATATGACACTACCACCTGTAAGATAAGTTGGACGGCTGGCACCGAAAACGTATCTCATTACCTTTACACGATCAACGGCGGTACGCCTGTGCGAGTTGAGCTTGACGGTAATCTCTCACTTGTGCTTAATAACGGTGACGTGCTTCGTGTAATGTGCGTAGTATCCGAGGAAGGCGTAACGAACGGTTATCTTGATAGCGAATGGGTTGAATATACCTGTATCGATAACAGAATTTCGCTTGGCACGCCTACCAATGTTAAAATTGACACTGACAGTAGTTGTCTCGTTTGGGATACGGTTGACGGAGCAATGTATTACATAGTAGAATGCGTATTGTCTAACGGAAGAATAATAGAAAGAACGGTTAATAAAACCTCTATAGGTGCAACCTCAAACTACGTATCCTTTAGAGTAAGAGCTATGACCGAAGATCTTGTGAATTACAGACCGAGTAATTTTAGCGAAAGCATTGTCAACACAAGCGAAAAAGGATAAATAAAAATTTCAATCAGCATAAGCGGTGGGCTTTAGCTCACCGTTTTTTGTATTGCAGAAAATCCGTGACAATCCGGAAAGCAACATAACGGTGTTTCAGCCCGATTGTATCAAAATTTACATAAGTAAGGCACGGAGCATCAGTTTTAAGCGAACAAAGTGCCGTTCGCTTTTTGGTGTTTTCGTGACTCGTATGCAAAAACAGATACGTGTTTTTTTGTTTTGCAAAAAGCCACCCTACATACCTATTTAATTCGGTATTTCTTTGTTTTAACGTTTTTGCGAAACTTATTTCTATTCAATTATTCCACTAGTTTCAAATTGTTTTGCCCTTTCGAGCGGTTTTTTAATGCTTTTTTACGAATTTCATATAAACTTTAATAGATTAAAGCAATTTTTAAGTTAGTTTGCGTTTAAATAATTGATTTTTAAGTTTAGTTATTATATAATGCAAAGGCACGAAGGAGAAAGAAAATGAAATTGTTTGAGCCAAAGGTTTTAACGGCGTTTAAAGGTTACAAATCTAAAGATTATATAGCCGATATAGTTGCCGGAATTATAGTTGCGATAATTGCGCTCCCACTATCAATAGCGCTTGCAATAGCGTCTGGGGCAACGCCTGAAAAAGGGCTCTATACGGCTATTATCGCAGGTTTTGTAACTTCGCTACTTGGCGGAAGCAGGGTTAATATTACAGGTCCTACGGCGGCTTTTGCAACGATTGTTGCGGGAATTATTTTAACTCACGGTTTTGACGGACTTTTCCTTGCAACTATTATGGCGGGGATTTTGTTAATAGTAATGGGGCTTTTAAGAATAGGCTCTCTTATTAAATACATACCGCACACTATAACCGTTGGTTTTACCGCAGGTATTGCCGTAACGCTTTTTATCGGTCAACTTAAAGATTTTTTAGGGCTTACCTATCCGCAAGGCGTAGTGGCTATAGAATCAATGGAAAAACTAGTTTTAGTTTTCGAGCATTTTTCAACTATAAACTTTTGGGCTCTAGGCGTTGGGCTAATAGGCATATTAATTTTAGTTTTTTGGCCAAAGATTTCTAAGAAAATTCCAGGCTCGCTTATAGCCGTTTTGGTAGGCTCGCTTATTTCACTTATTCCTATCGTAAACGTAAACACAATCGGTTCGCTTTACACTATTTCTTCAACGCTACCAAGTTTTTCTATACCTGAAATTACTGGTGATAAAATTCTTGCGTTACTTCCAAGCGCTTTCACGATTGCTCTTCTTGCAGGCATAGAATCGCTTTTATCTTGCGTTGTTTCCGATAAAATGATAAACGATAAACATAACTCTAACACCGAACTTATTGCTCTTGGCACTAGTAATTTGTTAGTTGGCTTTTTTGGTGGAATACCTGCAACGGGAGCAATCGCAAGAACTGCCGCAAACGTTAAAAACGGAGGAAAGTCTCCGCTATCAGGTATTGTTCACGCAGTAGTTTTACTGCTCGTTTTAGTGCTTTTAATGCCGTTAGCGTCTTACGTGCCTATGCCTATTATAGCATCGATTTTATTTATCGTGGCTTACAATATGAGCGAGTGGCGAGAGTTTGTTGCAATTATCAAAACTAAAAAATGGAATAATATTCTCGTTTTGGTTTTAACTTTCTTGCTCACCGTAATTTTCGACCTAGTAAAAGCAATAGCAGTAGGTCTTGCCGTTCATTATTTAATAGTGTTAATTTTTGCGCTTGTTAAGAAATGCAAAGCAAAGAAAGAACAAGAAATCGCAACTGATAATGAAATAACTAATGACGAAAATTCGCTAGACTTAGCAAGCGAAGAAGCAAAAACAAGTGATGAATAAAAAATATTAAACTACGGAAAAATTAGCCGTAGTTTTTTTATTTGAATATTGAAAAATTGTAAAAGAAGTGATATAATCAGTTTGAAAAAACTAAGAGGAGTAAAAAATGGAAAAAACTTACGCGCGCTTTTTAGCGCCTATAGATGAAAGAAAGAACGAAAAATATAACGTTAAAGTTGGAGAATATAAGTTGAAATACGTTGAGTTTGACGAAGAAACAACTAATAGCATTAAACGTCAAATGGAAAAATACGAAATTTTAATTTATAACAGTTATTGTTATGAATACGACGAAGATCCAACCCCTTCACACGGAAGCAATTTAAAAACGATTCCCGTTGAAAAACTTATCAGTTTAACCTCTGGTACGTATTCTTCCGACGAGCCTCGAGGCGATATTCTTATTCTTAACGGTTTCTTTCAAGGAATAGTTGTTTTTGTTGAAAGAAAAGGCGGAAACGGTTGGTCTAACTATTACGATAGTTGGTATTGCATTTTATACGCCGATGGCAGAATTCAAGGCAAAAACGTTTCAGAGTATAATTTTTCAGGTGAATCGTCTTCTAAAGAAAATGAATATACCTATACTCTTAAAGAAAAGAAAGACTAACCATTAGATTTTCTATTTTTAAATAAAAGTGAGGCTATAAGCCGAAAAACTTGCGAAAAAACAGCCCAAAACACTAGTTCGCTTAAAAAGCGAACTAGTGTTTTTTTATTTAGAATAAAAAATTAATAAGTTCACTTGTAAAAATTAGCAACAATTAGTAATATATTAACGGTTAATTGCTTTTAGCATATAAACAAAAGGAAAAAGACGAGAGGTTTATAAAATCTTATGAAAAACAATACGCAATCTTTCGAAAGAGAAATTCCAATTTTTTTCTCCACCGATGATTATTACGCTCCTTTTTTAGACGTTGCCATAACGTCTTTAATAGATAATGCGTCTAAAGAATATAAGTATAGAATTATCGTATTAAACACTGGGCTTGATAAGAGTAATATCGAAAAAATTAAGCGCAACGAAAATGGTAACTTCACTATTGATTTCGTTGATATTTCTAAACAAGTTGAGAGCATTAAAAATAGGCTAAAAAACGTTTATCATTTTTCGGTGGTAACTTATTATAGGTTGTTTATCGCATCGCTCTTTCCACAGTATGATAAAATAATTTATCTTGATTGCGACCTAGTCGTTCTCGGTGATATTTCAAAACTTTATTTTAAAGATTTGGGCGACAACGTAATTGCCGCGTGCGACGAACAGTTCGTTCAAAGCACTAAAGAGTTTAGAGAATATGCTAAAGTTTGTATTGGCGTTGACCCTGATAAATATATTAACGCAGGCGTTTTGGTTATCAATCTTGAAGAGTTTAGAAAATGCAAGATTGAAGATAAGTTTATTGATTTAATAACAAATTACGATTTTGACGTTTTAGACCCAGACCAAGCCTATTTAAACTACTTGTGCTATGGCAAAATTTTAATTTTACCGTCTGGTTGGAATAAAGAATCGTTGCCGTTTGCTTGCGAAGGAAAGTTAAACATAGCGCATTTTGCGCTTTATAAAAAGCCTTGGCAATACGATGACGTAATAAACGGCGAATATTTTTGGAAGTATGCCGATAAATCGCCTTACTATGAAGAAATCTTAAGAAGAAAGGCTTGTTTTACGGGCGAAGTAAAGGCTAAAAAAGAAGAAGCGTCAGTAGAAATTATAGAACATGCGGTAAAACTTGTTAAGTCCGATTATACTTTTGCAAAAAAATTAGGGAAAGTTTGAGAAAAACTATGGAAAAATCACCTGAAAAGTTAAAATTGTTAGAAAAGATTAAAGAACTTGAGAAAAAGGAACTTTGGCATTTAGACGTCAACGAAGACCCTGAAACTTATCCGCTTATGCCCGACCAAATAGATTATCTTAACGAAAAACTATCTAGTAAAATTAAAACTTGGTTGGCAAACAAAGTTGGAACGGCTTTTTTCGAAAAAATGATAAGAAACAAAAAACTTATTATAAAAGAAGTTCGTGGCATCGAAAATTTTACTGCGGTTAAGGGCGGGAAAATAGTTACTTGCAATCACTTTAGCGTTAGCGATAATTACGCCGTTTGGCGCACTCTTCGCTCACATATGGGCGGAAAAATGCTATATAAAGTTATTCGTGAAGGCAATTACACTAATTCGCCAAAGCCTTTCGGCTTTATTATGCGTAATTGCAACACTTTGCCTTTATCTAGCCAAATGGCTACGATGAAAAAGTTTATGCACGCGGTTAAAGTGCTTTTAAGCCAAGGGGAAACTATTTTGATTTACCCAGAGCAAGGTATGTGGTGGAACTATCGCAAGCCAAAGCCTTTGCAAGACGGCGCGTTTTCTTTAGCCGTTGCAAACAATACGCCTATTATTCCTATTTTTATCACGATGGAAGATAGTAATATTTTAGACGACGACGGATTTTTCGTTCAAGAATACACTATGAATATTTTGCCTGCAATTTATCCGAGCGAGCAACTTCCTAGGGGAAAGGCAAAAGATGAAATGAAAGCAAAAAACTACGAGGCTTGGGTTAAGGTTTACGAAGAATTTTACAAAAAGCCGTTGGTTTATAGCGAGTAGGTGGAGTATGAAATTATATCTTACGGTGATAGGAATTGCGATGGCGGTAATCACTACGCTTAATATTGCTTTTCAAACGGCATCGTGGTATTACGTAACTATCGCGGTTATTTGGTGCACCGCGCTACAGTTTGTGTTCGACGGCGCTTTCGCAATTTTAATTAATAAATTACCAAATTCTTGGTTTTCAGTTGATAATAAGTATTTTAACGTTTCTAAAAAAGAAAGATCGCTTTATAAGAAACTTAAAGTTAATAAATGGAAAGATAAAGTTTGGGAACTTGGCGGACTTGGTGGTTTTAGTAAAAAAGAACTTAAAGAGCCTAAAAACCCAGAATATATTGAAAGGTTTATTATAGAGTGTAACAAAGGGGTAGTAACGCATAGAATAGGTTATTTCGTAGGCTTTTTGGCAATGCTAACGTTAAATAATATTTGTTCTTTTACTATTGCGTTGCCGGTGGCACTTGTCAATCTTGTTCTTAATATTATGCCAACAATAATTCTTCGTGAAAACACGCCGAAGTTAAAAACCGTTTTAGAATATATGAAAAGAAAAAAAGCCAAAGAAGAAAATAAAGCCGCTTAAATTATAGCCTAAACCAAGAACTTGGTTTAGGCTAAGTTTTTTATTGTTCTTAAATTTATAAAAAACGAAAAATTAAGAAAAGTAGGGCTATAGGTCGATTAAATGCGTAAATATTAAATAAATATCATATCTTTTTAGCAAAAAAAAGTTTAGTGGCATAGAATATAAAGACGGCTAAAAAGGAGATGATTAAATTGAATCCGTTTAATGAAAAATCTATTAATTTGCTATCGGCATTTCAAAATTGGAAAAGGCTTTACCCTAAGCAGTATAACAAATACGAAGTTGACCCATACACTAAAACTAGAATAATCTTAATGAACGGAACTGAATTTGAGGCGAACTGGTTTTCACATCAACTAGCGCGCCACGTAACCGATAACGATTTAAGGCGTGAAATTTCGGTAACTCGTTCTATTGAAAAGCAACAACAAATGAAAATTTCGCTTTTAAAACCTATCAATGAAACGGCTTTAGAGCATACCATTTCTTACGAACAACTTGCGGTTGATTTAACTAGCGAACTTGCAAAACGCGAGTGCGATTGTTACGTGAAAAAGGCGCTTGATTTTGCGCTTTTAGAAGACTTTGACCATCTTTATCGCTACGCAAATCTGCTTGAAATGATGCAAGGTATTAGGGCGGAAAGGCTAGTTGGGAAATATACCGAGATTATGCCGGGAAGACCAACCATATCTCACCACCGCTTTAATAAAGACAACGTTAAGCGCCCAATTAATTCTAAAACCGCTGATAAAACTACTATTTTGAACACTATGATAATAACTGCGGCGGAACAGCAAACTATGAACTATTATATGAATATTGCTAACCTTGCCGAAAACGACCTTGCTAGAAAACTTTATATGGAAATTGCGCAGGTTGAAGAAGAACACGTTACGCAATACGAATCGCTTATGGATTCTGGCGCAACGTGGCTTGAAATGCTACTTTGGCACGAATACGTTGAGTGTTATTTATATTGGTCTTGCTATCAAACGGAAACCGATTGTTATGTTAAATCTATTTGGGAAGAAAACCTTGCCATTGAGATTTCTCATCTTAAAAAGGCTGCGGAACTTTTGGAAAAATACGAGCATAAGAACTGGGAAGAAGTTATCCCTGACGGAAACTTTCCAAAGCCTTTATCGTTGCACGAGAATATTTCTTACGTTCGAGAAGTTTTATCTTCAACCGTTCAATTTACAGGCTGTTTAGAAGATTATATTAACGTTGACGAACTTCCAAAAGACGCTAATTTCTTTGAATATCAAAAAATAATGAATCCTAGCGTTGAAATTGTGCCGTCGCACGTGGTAATTGATACGCATATTAATTCTTATGGTAAAGATTATCGTTTTGAAGTTGCGCCAAATCCTATCCCTGAACTTAGATTCCGTTCTTGCGATAATACTACGGTAGGAAGATTACCTTTTGTTGCTAATAGCACAGATTTTTTCTGTAACGATTGTAGCATTTTGAAAGATAAGCATTAATATTTAGATTTTTAGGGGCAAAACGAATTTCGTTTTGCCTTTTTACTTAAGTTTTATTGTTTTTTTGAACTATTGACAAATTAATCAAAAAATTGTATGCTTATTTTAATAAAAAATTTAAAGGTTGTTATCACTTATGAAGAAAATTGAGTTTGAAAATGAACTTTATTACTATAAAAGCGGTATTTTATACGACGAATCTTTTATAGCAGTTCCGCTTGCGCTCTCAACAAAGGTTTTAAGTTATTATTACGAAACAATCGATTATTCTTCCTACGACGAGGTGGCTCTTTTAGAACTTATTAAAGAAATAAAAGCATCTAATTCCTATGCAAAGTGCGTTGAAGTTATTGAGTATGGCTTAAAAAAGTTTGCTGCTTCTTTAGATTTTGTAAAAACAGTTTTTCCTATGCTTACAAGTTGCTATCGTTCAATGGGTATGCCGAAAAAAGCCATTGAATTTTGGGAAGAACATAAGAGAATTTTTGCAAGTTGCATTTCGCCTGCTCTTTTAACCTCGCTAGCGGCGGCTTATTGTGACGAGGGCGATTATATTATGGCAAGAAAGTTTGCCGATAGAGCCTACGTTCTTAAAGGCGGTTCTCAAGGCTACAAAGACGAACTATCACTTGTTTATTTAAGAATTAAGAGAGAATTTCACGAATAATTTTACGCTAAAAATCGCCTTTTACTGCGAAAGATAAAAGACTGACTATGAATAAACTAAAAGAAAATAGAGTTTTAAGTTTTATAATTATTGCAATAATATACGTTCTTTCAATCCTTGTGGGAATTTTAACTTACCGCTCGCTTAAATTCGATTGGTGGCTTAACCTTTTAATTGCAGACGTTGTAGCCACTGTTTTTACATTTATATTTAGTCTAATTTTCAAAAACGCATCCGTTTACGACCCTTATTGGAGCGTGCAACCTATAGTTATAGTTTTTGCGTTTTTATTTTCAAATAAAATAACGCTTTTAGGCGGTTTAACGGCATTTGCGATTTTAGTTTGGGGCGTTAGACTTACTGCTAACTGGGCTTATACTTTTAAAAACCTAAATAGCGAAGATTGGCGCTACGTTATGCTTAAAGAAAAAACAGGTGTTTTTTACCCTATAATTAACCTTGTTGGAATTCATCTTGTTCCAACAATCGTTGTTTATTTATGCACTCTGCCTGTAGTCGTTATAATTCTAGAAAGTGTGGCTATAAGCCCGTTATCGCTAGTTTTTGTAGTTTTAATTTTACTTTCAGTTACTCTTCAACTCGTTGCAGATTTTGAAATGCACAAATTTAGAAAGAATAGAACGAGCGCTTTTATTAGAGTTGGCGTTTGGAAATATTCTCGTCACCCTAACTATCTAGCCGAAATTTAGTTTGGTGGTGCGTTGGTCTAACTTTGGTTGTTTCTTCGCCGTCGCATTTTATGTTCCTAATAGGCGCAGTTGCAAACACTATTTTGTTCTTAACGGTTAGTATTGCGCTTGCCGACGGAAGACAATCTAAAAAGGACGGTTTTACCGAATATAAAGAGCAAACGAGAATGCTCCTTCCTATTAAAAAATAAGTTAAAGGTTATTAAAATGAAAAGGTTTATTAAATTTTTAGCGTTATTTTTGGCGTTTACTTTAGCGACTGTTTTCGTTGGTTGTTCCAAAGATAATAGTGAGGTTTCTTCGTATTCGTCGCAAAATAGAATTTCAATTTCTAAAAACAGTTCGAAAGACAATTTCTCAAATTCTTATAGTAGTTCCAAAGAAGAGTTCTCAAGTACTAACGAAACGTCTTCAAGTGCTAACGAGAGTTCTTCTTCACAAACTTCTTTAAATTCAAGTTCATCAAGTTCTTCTAGTTCCAGTTCTTCAAGTTCTTCTTTTGAAGAAATAGAGCCGATAACCTTTTATGAGAGAGAAACAGCGCCTAGCGATTATAAATATAAAAACTATTCGTTTGACTTTTTAAAGGTTGAAAGTGAAACTATAGCAGAGCAAACGCCTAACGTAAATGCGGTAGCAAGCGTAGATATAAATAGTGGAGAGAAGGTATCTCTTATCGGCTGGATAGGTTTTTCTAAAGAAATTACGGCTTTTGGTTATTGTTTCAACGGCGACGTTTATAACGTTAGCCTTTCAAGTTCGTTTACGTTAGCGACTGAAAACGCGGTAATTTCGGCAGGCGGAAGTTATGCGAAAAGGTTTAATATTGGAGTAAATACTAACGAACTTAATAACGGCGAAAACCAAATTTCTTTCGTTGCCGTTTTAAAAGACGGAACTTATATTTTAATTTATAGCGTAAACTTATCGGTTAGCGGAAAAACTAATTGGGACGGCGTTTCAATTTTAGATAGCCAAATTATAAAAGCGGAAAAAGAAAGTTTTGGCGAAAACGTTGAAGTTTTATCTTCAAAAAATTCTTCAAACTCTTTTACAACTTGCGGTGGGCTAAACTTTACCACTTCAAACGAAAACCTTTTTAATCAAACTACCGGAAGATTTGAAATATCAAAAAACGATAAACTTACCTTTAGTTTTAACAATCAATTTTCGTCTTCCTTCAATAAATTTAAGATTTTTTATTATTCAACCAAAAAACTTAAAGCAACCGTAAGTTATGAAGAAAACGGAAACGAAACTTTAGATGAAGTTTATTTGCAAGAAGGAACTGAACTTTTCTCTTGCTTAACGCTTGGTTATTTCGATTTTGTTTTAGCAAAAAACTTATCAAAAATAACTTTTGAAGTTTTAGAAGATGATACAGCCCAATTATCTTTATATAAAATACAAACTGAAGTTGAAGAAATAGTTGGGAAAGGCGCAAAATTTATTGAAAACGAACGCTACCAAGTAGGCGTTAAACTTTACTGGGGCGGTGGAATTTCTTACGTTCAAGATAAACTCGACCTTAGCGATAGCCTTAACAATCTAATTAACAATTACGATACCGGAAGATTAGTTCAACAATCTTACTACGGAACGACGGATAAGAGCGAATACGAACCAGGTTCTTATGGTGGAAACGAGTGGGCTTATAACCCGGTTCAAGGCGGAAACGTTCACGGCGATGCTAGTAGAATTATAGATTTTGAAATAACTAGCCGTTCAATTTACGTAAAAGCGCAACCGCGTGATTGGGCAAAGAGTGATTTAACTAAAAGTTATATGGAAAACGTTTACACTCTTTATTCTAACCGCATCGTAGTCGATAATAAATTTATTGATTTTTCAGGCTATAAAAACGCAGCGGCGCGCCACCAAGAACTGCCTGCTTTTTATACGCTTGGCTACTTTAACACTTTTGTTTACTATAACGGCTCTTCGCCTTGGACTAACGGCGCTCTAACCTATAAAGATTCGCTTGCGTTTTGGGGCGGAAATAACGACGCTTACTTTAATTTAAATTCTTTAAACACTGAAACTTGGTGCGCGTTCATTAACAAAACTGATAATTTTGGAATTGGGCTATATTCTCCAAACGCGGAAACTTTGTTAGCAGGTAGATATCTTTACGAAACGTATCCTGATGAGTTAAGCCCTTCAAGCCCTGCGTGTTCTTACGTTTCGCCGATTAAAACTTTTAAGTTAGAATCGTTCAAATTTTATTCTTATAGTTTTATGATAACGACTGGTAGCGTAGAAGAAATTAGGCAAACTTTTACAAGTTTCAAAAACTTTTAGAAAAACTAAAAAATAGAGTTAATCGACTTATAGCCCCACTTTTTGTGGGGCTTTTCGTTTAAAAAAGAACAAAAAGAGAAATTTTTTAATAAAATAAAATATGGTTTTTATTGAATACGATAGGCAAAAGGCAGTAAATTACGCAATAGAATTTGCAAATAAAAGAAACCCTAAGTATTATGATTTTTCTTTTCTTGGCGGTGATTGCACTAACTTTTGTTCACAATGTTTGTTCCAAGGCGCGCCCATTATGAATTTAACAAAAAATTTCGGTTGGTATTATTTTTCATTACAAAATAGAACGCCTAGTTGGACTGGCGTTGAGTTTTTTTATAATTTCTTAATAAACAATTTAGGTAAGGTCGAAGGGCAAAACTATCTTAACTTTTCATCGGCTATAGGAAACGGAGAAGGTCCGTTTGGAATAGAAGTTTCTAAAGAAATGCTAAACGTTGGCGACTTTATTCAACTTGGAAATTCATCAAAGTTTTATCACACGCTTTTTATCGTTGGGTTTTACGGAAACGTTCCGCTTATTGCAACGCATTCAAACGATCAACTTTTCCGTAGGCTTGATAGTTACGCTTATCAAAAAATTAGGTTTATTAAAATATTAGGCGCAAGAAAAAAAACGGCTTTTTAGCCGTTTTTTATTCTATTATTTCAACGCTACTTTCTAAAATTTTATTGTTTTCTAGAAGATTTTTAACGCACGGTAGAACTTGACTTTCTTTTTTTGCTTTAATCTTTAACGCCACAAAAACTTTGTTTTCATCAAGAGGTAAAACTTTTATATCTAAAACGGCTAAAACTCCGTTAATTTTTGAAATTTCTCGCTCTAGGTGTGAAACGCTAATTTTCTTTGGTGTTTTTAATAAGAACAATTCTATTAAGGACAAGCCGTTTTTAATTGCGTTTATAAAAATAAAAACTGCAATTAAAATAGATAAAATAGGGTCTAAAAACCAAAAATTCGTAAATTTCATAACTACCGCGCCAACTAGAACGCACAGCCAACCTAAAACGTCTTCAAGCATATGAAGGTTTACCGCGCGCCTATTTATTGAGCGGTCGTTATTTTCTTCGTGGCAGTGTCCGTGTTCGTGCTCGTGCTCGTGGTGTGAGTGTGAGTGGTGTGAGTGGTTGTGAGAGTGGCTATCTTTAGTAAAAACGGTTGCAATAAGATTTATTATAACGCCAACGATAGCGAAAATTATCATTTTATCGTAGTATATATGGCTAGGGGAAATTAGCCTTAAAATTGCGTTATAGACTACGAAAATTGAGCCAAAAAGCAAAATTAAAGTAGTAAAAATTGCGCCAAGAGGTGAAAACCTTGCGTAACCGAAAGAATATTTTTTATCGGCAGGGCGCAAACTTTTTCGCTCTAAAAAGTAAGACGCGCCTATAGATACGCTATCGCCAAGGTCGTGAAGCGCATCTGAAAAAATTGCAACGCTCCCCGTTATTATCCCGCCAAAAAACTCAAAAATTGAGAAAAAGAAGTTCAAAAGAAAGGCAATTAAAATTTTCTTATCGTTTTTCATATTTTCCTTTGTTGACTTTTCTTATAGAAAAGTGTATAATTTGTTTAATATTGAACAAGTTGTTCGATATTATTTTATTAAAAAATAATAAAAAATGCAATATGCGAAATTTTATTTTCGTTCAATATTGAACAAAATCAAGGGATTGTTTTAAAAATGGATAGGCGTCAAAAAAGAACTAGGGAACTTATTTACAACGCGTTTATAACCTTACTATCTAAAAAAAGTTATGAAAAAATAACCGTTGGCGAAATTATTGAAAAGGCAAACGTTGGTAGGGCTACGTTTTATTCGCACTTTGAAACTAAAGAGTTTTTGTTAAAAGGGCTTTGCGAAGAACTTTTCGCGCATATTTTTGAAACGGAAGAAAAAGGCTCAAGCACGCATAACCACGTTTTTGATTGCGATGAAAAAACGTCGGTTTTTTTGCATTTGTTTTCGCATTTTGAAAATAACGATAACAACCTTTGCAAACTTTTTACTTGCCAAAGCGCAGAGATTTTTTTAAAATATTTTAGCGAATATTTAGTTGAATTAATAAGAAAAAATCAAGGCGAAATTTTCGATAAAAAACCTAAAAACGTTCCTGAAGAATTTTGGGTTTATCACGTTTCGTCAACTTTTATCTTAACGGTTAATTGGTGGATTAAAAATAAAATGAAACAATCGAAGGAAGAAATTACGGAATATTTTTTGTCAGTTTTATAAATTGCGTTCAATAATTTCACAAATGCATTTTAATCTATTTTTTACAAAAAACAAAAATTGTCACTATTTAACTGATAAGACATTAGCAAGCGCCTTTGATGCGTTTGAGAGTCTTGTTATTCTGTATGTAACTTAAACCAGACCGACAACAAGCACGATTAGACAACTGCGTTCTTCTATGGTAAAACGATGATAGTTCATATATTTTTCCATGGTTTTTGGTTTTGTCCTTATTACTATTATACCATAGATTTATATGAACTTCTTTTTTCTCTCAAAGTGTTGCACTTAAAAGTATAATTCACCTATGAAACAAAAAAACGCTCTAAAAAATAGAGCGTCTTTTGTTTGGCAGAGAGGACAGGATTTGATAGATGTTTTGGAAACGCAAAATGCGTTTAGGTTGAACTAAAGTTCAACGCCAAAAAACGATTATATAGTTTTACTCGCTGTGCTCGTTTGCAGGTTCAAATCCTAAAAATATATGAAACGAAAAAACGCTCTAAAAAATAGAGCGTCTTTTGTTTGGCAGAGAGGACAGGATTTGATAGATGTTTTGGAAACGCAAAACGCGTTTAGGTTGAACTAAAGTTCAACGCCAAAAATCGATTATATAGTTTTACTCGCTGCGCTCGTTTGCAGGTTCAAATCCTAAATAACCTATGAAACAAAAAAACGCTCTAAAAAATAGAGCGTTTTTTGTTTGGCAGAGAGGACAGGATTTGAACCTGCGGTGCGTTGCCGCACACAACATTTCCAATGTTGCACCATCGGCCACTCGGACACCTCTCCATTTCTTTCACGGTTTATTGTTTTTTGCCATAATATTATAATAAAAACTATAAGCCTTGTCAACCGAAAATTATGCGTTTTAACTTGTGTTAAAAACCTTTTTTTGCGTATTGACACCGCTTTTTATAAGTGATATAATTTTATTAGGGTGATCGTTATGGCAAAAAAAGATAAAAAGAATAAAATAAGACGTTTAATAGTAAGCCTTCTAGAAAATTCGCCTAAAACTAGGCGAGAACTTATAGACGGCGTTTTAATCGAACTTGGTTTTTCTTCTCAAGATTTTGCCAATACTTCAGTTGACTCAATTATAAACGTTGAAAGAAGTTACGTTGGCTCTATCATTACCGATCTTGAAAGAATGCGTTCTATTAGGCTAAAGCGTGGCGGTAAATACGAACTAGTTAAAGAAAAATTAGTAGTAGTTAGCGAAGGGCGTTTAGAGGGCGAAATTATAAGCAATTTGCAAAATTTTCCGCTTTCTAAAGGCGAACTTTACGAAAAACTTGAAGTTCGTTTTGGCACGGATAAAACTTTTTCGCTAAAAGACGATTTATCACTTCGCCAATCGGCTGGCAACGTTTTGAGAAAACTTCGTGAAAACAAAACTGTTTTCGTAGAAAACAATAAATTCCATTTAGCGCCTAGCAATAATCTAGCGCTTGCCGTTTCTTCTAACACTCCGGAAGAGTTAAAATTTGCTTTTTTAACTAGAATTTGTCTTTTAGGCGGAGAGTTTTTCGAAAAATATTTCGTTTCTTTGCTTGCAAAGTTTTACGCTATGACGGGAAAAATAGTTTTGTCTGCCGAAGTTTTAGGCGGTTCTAGCGACGGCGGTGTTGACGGTGTAGTTCAAACGCAAGACTATCTTGGGTTTAGAGAAACTGTTATGATTCAATTAAAATGCCGTGAAAATATTCAGGTAACTGAAAAAGAACTTCGTTCTTTCTACGGCGCGGTTTGCGCAAAAAAAGGCACGCAAGCAATCTTTGCAACAACTTCTTATTTCCATAACGGCGCAAAAAACTTCCTAAATAACGTTGATAATTTAATCGGCGTTGACGGCGATAAGTTGTTCGATATGGCGCTTAAAGCAAGGTTTGGCATAAAATACGTCGGCGGAAGTTATAAAATTGATACGGCAATTTTGTCGATTTAACCCTAAAAAAGAAAAATTTCGGCAAAAAATTTTGTTAAAATAATTGACATAAAAAATCTATTGTGCTATAAATTATTTTGTTAATGGCTATGATAAAGACAGTAGTTTAAAGGTAGCCGCATCCAGAGAACTATCGGTGGTGGAAAGATAGTAGCGGTCTTTAGGCGAATAACACTTTGGAGCTTGCAAAAGAAAGCCTTTTGGGTTAGTAGAATTGCACGGGGCGCGCCGTAATGCGAAATTAAGTGGATTGAAAAATCAATTTGGGTGGTATCGCGGAAGTTATCTTTCGTCCCATACGGGGCTAAAGGTAACTTTTTTATTTTACCAAACTAAAAATCCACTGTTTTTTAGAAAATTTTTTAAATTATCATATTTTGATATATTTTTGGGAGACAATTATGTTAAGAACTAACACATGTAATGAACTTAGAGTAAGTGATATCGGCAAGAGCGTCGTTTTATCTGGCTGGGTTGATACTATTCGCGACCACGGTGGCGTTATTTTCGTTGACCTTCGCGACCACTACGGAATTACTCAAATAGTTTTATCTAACGATTCGCTTTTATCAGGCGTTTCTAAAGAAACGGTTATTTCGGTAAAGGGCGTTGTTGCAAAAAGAGATGAAGAAACCGTAAACGAAAAACTTGAAACCGGCCTTGTTGAAGTAAAGGCGACTGAGCTTGAAATTTTAGGACCTTGCTCATCTTCTTTGCCGTTTGAAATTTCTTCTTCTACTCAAACTCGTGAAGACGTGCGTTTGAAATATAGATATCTTGATTTAAGAAACCCTAAAATTCATCAAAATATCGTTCTACGCTCTAAAATTATTAGTTTTTTAAGAGCGCAGATGGAAGAACTCGGCTTTATGGAAATGCAAACGCCTATTCTTACTGCATCTTCTCCAGAAGGCGCAAGAGATTATCTTGTTCCAAGCCGTAAGCATAAAGGCAAATTCTACGCTCTTCCTCAAGCGCCTCAACAATTCAAACAACTTTTAATGGTTTCGGGTTTTGATAAATATTTCCAAATTGCGCCTTGTTTCCGTGATGAAGATGCGCGCCAAGATAGATCGCCGGGCGAATTCTATCAATTAGACTTCGAAATGGCTTTCGCAACTCAAGAAGACGTTTTTGCCGTTGCCGAAACGGTTGTTTACAACACTTTCAAGAAATTCTCTCAAAAGGAAGTTTCAAAACCTCCGTTTACTAGAATTTCGTTTAACGACGCTATGCTTAAATACGGCACCGATAAGCCAGACCTTCGCAATCCGCTTATCATTGAAGATTTAACGGAATTTTTCTCACGTGTTGACTTCCCGCTATTTAAGAATAAGCCTGTTCGCGGTATCGTTGCGGACTGCTCGGGAAAAAGCAAGAAATTCTTTGAAGATTCCTTAAAATATGCGTTTGAAATAGGTATGAAGGGCTTAGGCTACTTAACCCTAACTAACGGCGAATATAAAGGCCCTATCGCAAAATTCTTAAGCGAAGAACAACGCGCCGAACTTACTCAAAAAGTAGGCATTAAAGAAGGCGAAACGCTATTCTTTATTTGCGACGTTAAGTCAATAGTAAACCGCCTTGCAGGTCAAATTAGAACTTGGCTTGGCGAACAACTTAATATCATTGATAAGTCTAAATACGAATTTTGCTTTATCGTTGATTTCCCTATGTATGAATATAACGATGAGGCTGGCAAAATCGACTTTACGCACAATCCTTTCTCTATGCCACAAGGCGGAATGGACGCGCTTTTGAATAAAAATCCGCTTGATATTTTCGCTTATCAATACGATATCGTTTGTAACGGCGTAGAACTCTCTTCTGGCGCGGTTAGAAACCATAACCCAGACATTATGAGAAAGGCGTTTGAAATCGCAGGCTACGGCGAAGAAACTTTGAAAGAAAAGTTTGGCGCTTTGTATAAAGCCTTCTCTTTCGGCGCTCCACCTCACGCAGGTATGGCTCCCGGCGTTGATAGAATGGTTATGCTTATCTTAGGCGAAGAAACCATTCGTGACGTAATTGCGTTCCCACTAAATGGCAACGCGCAAGATTTAATGATGCAAGCACCAGGTGAAGTTACCGAACAACAACTTCGTGAAGTTCACATAAAAATTAGAGATTAGTCGGCCTATAAGTCGATTATCGGCATAAAATATTAAAATTCATAACAAAGAAGGTGGCGTTATGACGGAAAAAACCTTTACAGAATTAGAAAAATTTAATCAAATTCGTTTTAGCCAAACCGAAAAGGCTAGCGCTTTAGATTTGTTTGCTAAAATTGAAGAAAGTTACTCTTTATTAGATGGCGTTAATACTGAAAGCGTTGCGCCTATGGTTCACGTTATGCCAAAAGAAAATACGCTTCGCCAAGACCAAATGATTAAAACTTTTTCTCGTGACGAACTTCAAGAAAAAGCCCCTGCCGTTTCCGACGGTTACTGGGAAGTTCCTCGTTTAGTTGAATAAGGCGGTGAATTATGAGTTATTTTGTTTATAAAACTGAAAATCTTTCAAAAGATTGTATCGTGTTAGACGATATGTTTTTAACGACCGACGGCATAACTTCAGCAGGTTCTAAAATGCTTTATAATTTTGAAAGCCTGTTTTGCGCTGAAGTTGTTTCTTTATTAGAAAAGCAAGGCTTGAAAATTGGCGGAAAGGTTAAAACTGGCGAATTTGCTCTTGACCTTCTTGGTGAAACTTGTTATCAAGGCGCGCTAGTTGATAACGATGGAAATTTGCAATCTTCCGCAGTTAAAGCGCTTGACGATGGTTTAGCAAAAGCAGTTCTTTGCCTTGACGTAAACGGCTATCCAAGACGCTCGGCAAGTTTATCTAATAAAGTTTTTATTAAGCCAACTTACGGTATCGTTTCAAGATACGGTGTAATTCCGGGCGCGTGTTCCGGTGAAACGGTTGGCGTTATGGCTAAAAATGCTTTAGGTTGCAAAGAAGTTTTAGAAAAAATTGCTTGCCACGATGAAAAAGACGGCACTAGTTTAGATAATGAGACTATAAAAACGGCTTTTACGGCTAAAAAGGCTAAAAAACTTGCGCTATTAAAAGAATTCGTTGCGCTTTGCAACGAAGAAATGAAAGATGAAGTTGCAAAAACCGTTAAAAAACTTAGTGATAATGGTATTGAAGTTGTTGAAATTTCGGCTAGTGAACTTTTAGTTAGCCAAGTTAGTTGGAATATTTTAATGAGCGCGGAAGTTTGCAACAACGTTTCTCGTTACGACGGCGTTAAATTCGGCTACCGCGCGGAAGATTATAAAAACATCGACGAACTTTACGTAAAATCAAGAACGGAGGCTTTTGGCGAATACTTAAAGTCGGTAATTATGCTAGGTTCTTCCGTTCTTGCTAACGAAAATTACGAAAAACTTTACGATAAGTCTTTAAGAGTTCGTAGAGTTTTAAGAGAGTGGTTTGAAAAAACCTTTGAAAGTTTTGACGGTGTTATTATCCCAAGCGCGTCTAAAACTTCGTTTAAGGCTCAAGAAGTTTCTATGCAAACGATTTTTGATGAGAGCGTTTTCACTGCTCCTTCGTTAGTTACGGGACTTCCTTGCGTTGCAAGATCTTTCGTTCAAATTGTTGGCGATAAGTTTAGCGATTCTATGCTTTTAGATATAGCAAAGGTTTTAGAATAGGTGAAAATATGGAATATGAAGTAGTTATCGGCTTAGAAGTTCACGTTGAACTTGCTACAAAATCAAAAATTTTCTGTTCTTGTTCGGCAGAGCCGGGCGGAGAACAAAACGATCACGTTTGCCCTGCTTGTTGCGGTATGCCGGGCATGTTACCTATCGTAAACAAAAAAGTGGTTGAACTTGGTATGACCGCTGGTTTAATGCTAAACTGCCATATCAACCAAGTAACCACGTTCGATAAAAAGAACTATTACTATCCTGACCTTCCTTGTTCTTATCAAACGACGCAACTTTTTGCGCCTATTTGCGTAAACGGATCGGTAAGAATTAAAACTTCGCAAGGCGAAAAAGATATTAGAATTAAACAAATTCATATGGAAGAAGACGCAGGCAAACTCGTTCACGATGATTGGCGTGATCTTTCTATGGTTGACTTTAACAGAACTAGCGTTCCTTTATGCGAAATCGTTAGCCAACCTGATTTATCTTCAAGCGAAGAAGTTATTGCTTACCTTGAAAGATTAAGACTGTTATTAAGATTTGCTAAAGTTTCCTCGTGCCGTTGGGAAATGGGTTCAATGCGTTGCGACGTAAACCTTTCCGTTCGCGAAAAAGGTAGCAAGGTTTTGGGCGTTAGAACGGAAATGAAGAATATGAACTCGCTTTCGGCAATAAAACGCGCTATCGAATACGAAACGGCGCGCCATATAGACGCTATCGAACGCAAAACCGAAGTTTTAGTTCAAGAAACTCGCCGTTGGGATGACGTTAAAGGCAAGAGTTTTGCTATGAGAAACAAAGAAACGGCGGCGGATTATAGATACTTCCCTGACCCAAATATTATGCCTATCGTTATTAGCGACGAGTGGCTTGAAGAAGTTAAAGCATCGCTACCCGGTCTTCCTGAAGATAAAAAGAGATATTATATGGAAGAACTTGGTTTAAGTGAAGCCGATGCCGAGCCGTTAGTTCAAAGTAGAGCGTTTTGCGACGTTTTCGACCAAGCCTTTAAGGTTTGCGGTAACGCAAAAGAAGTTGCAAACTTCATTTTGAAAGATTCGTCTAGCATAATGAATAAAAAGCAAATGAACGCTGATGCTTTCGCTATTAACGGAAAGAGTTTAGGCGAACTTATTAAACTCGTAATCGATGGAAAGGTTGGCAGAGTAAACGCAAAAACAATTCTTGCCGAAATGTTTGAAAGCGACGTTAACCCTGAAGAATTTGCTAAAGAAAACGGACTTATCGTTAGTAACGATTTGTCGCAAATTGAAGACGTCGTTGACGCGGTTATTAAACAAAATCCTAAATCGGTTGCCGATTATCTTGGCGGAAAAGAAAAAGCGCTTATGGCAATTTTCGGTCAATGCATGAAACAACTAAAAGGCAACTGCAACCCTCAAGTTCTTAACGAAATTATTTTAAAGAAAGTAAATGAACTAAAATAATAAAACAAAAACAAAAAAGCCATCTGCAAAAGGGCGTGTCCCATAGGGATTTTTTTAAAACATTATAAAAGAGTAGCAAATTTCTGCTACTCTTTATTTTTTGCTTCGCAAAACACACGACTTTGCTCGCGAAGTATAGTGTGCTACACTTTTAGTTTTTTTTTACTAAAATATTACAAACAATAATCGCTAAAAACTTTATTGAAATTATCTTGTTTTATTTCAAAAAGATAGGTAGACGAGTATCCATAATCTGATTTTTCTTCAATGTAAACATTAATTTTTTCATTACCTATTATTAAACCCACAAAAGTTTCCCATTCGGATATGTCAACAGTAATTCTATCACTATTTTTTTTCATTAGCCCAGTAATATTTGTTTTTTTGCCATCAGTACCTTGTAAGATAATTTTATAGCCTATTGCGGTGTATCCTTTAACTTGATGATTGCCATATTCCCACAACATAATATAAAGACCATTTGGGTCAATAATTAATTTTGCGGAAAGGGAAGAATTCGTTGTTGCGCTATTGCTAAACACACCGTTAAAAAGTTTAACATTTGTTATGTATCTATTGTTTGTGGGTTTATTAAATTCATCAACATAATATTTTATACCCCATATATTATTTGATTTGTCTGAATTATTCGATGTGTTTGTCCCACAACCAACAAAGGAAATTGTTAATAAAACTGCTAAAATCAAGGTCATAATTTTTTTCATAAAATACCTCCGCAAAATAAAAAAGTGCGCCAACCGAAGTCAACGCACAAAAACGCAGACTCCGATAGTCGCCAAACTAACTTTACGCAAAATGGTGTAACCACAATAGCACAAGTAGAATCTGCATTTTATCAAATTCAATAATACTATTGTGGCAAAAATAGATATAATTATCCTTATAAAAAAGAAAATTACACCACTAATTGCGTTTATTAAGTTAGTTTGGCATATTTATTATAGCACATATAAAAAATCTTATCAAGCAGTTTTTGCGTAGATAAAAAAACTCGACTTATGAAAAAGTCGAGTTTCAATTGTAGTCTTTAGCGAAAATTAACCACCGCTTGGAGCGGTGGTATTAAAAAATCTTTAGATAAAAGAGTTCTTCTGTGATTTTTTATAAAATAATAATATCGCCAGATAACGATTTATTTACGTTTTCTATTGGGCAAATACCACAAGATTTTAGTAGCCAAAGTTTTACGTAAGCAGCAATTGGCGAAACGTTTTTAATTAGAACGAAATCATAATCGCTATAAGATTTAGTGCTATCATACGTTGGACCTTCTGTAACGCCGGCAACGAAAATAGTAACGTTCATTTCTTTTGCTAACTTGAAAAAGTCAATTGCATCTTGTGATTTTGTGTTAATCGTCCCGGAGTGATAAGTGTCGATAATAACGTATTTAATATCGCTAGTAATTTTAGGGTAAGTCATACCGGTGTATGGCGAAATTCTTAAAATTCCTTCCGACTCTTCATCAAGGTTTTTAGCCGCTAACGGTGCTATAGCGTCACTTTCTTCTCTATAAGTCTCGTTTTTAATAAAACTAAAACTAGTATCGAACTTGCCTAAAGATATATCGAACGCGCTTTCAATATCGTCGGAAAACGGTAGGCTAGATAAAAGCCTTGTTGCTCTATGAATTTCAACTTCGCCACCGACGTCGTTTCTATAAACAACTAGAGCGCCACGGAAAAGTTTTTGCTCAATTAACTTTATTGCGCCGTGCAAATTATCAAGTCCGTTAGACTGCTCGTGCTCTATTGGGAAGTTTGATGAAACTATGCAAACTGGAATAGTGTCAAGCCCTATTGCGTAACCGATTGCAGCCGATGAATATTGAATAGTATCAGTGCCGTGCGTAACGATAATTCCATCGTAGCCTTTGTTTAGGTTTTGGCAAGTTGCTTTAATTAGTTCGCGAACGTGTTTGCCGGTATTGTTTTCGCTAAGTTCAATATACGGCTCGATAGTATCGTATTCAAAGTCAATACCGAATTTTTCTTGATATGCTTTTATGATTTTATATGATTTTTTAGGGTCGGCAGAGATAAGTTCTTTGTTTTGCGTGCTACCTATCGTACCACCTGTAAAAATAAATAGAATTTTCATTTTTGCCTCTCTTAAGCGTTATTTTAGAATAATGTTAAATTTGCAGAACTCGTTAAAATGCTTTAAAAGTGGGCAAGAAGTGCACTCAAGCCTTACTTCTGCGCCAAGTAGCGTTTCCAAAACGCCTTCGCAATACCCTTTCAAAAATTCGCAAACGTGTCTTTTCTTTTTCTTATCTACGATAAAGCAATCACGAATTGATAATTGACCGTTAAATTCACCGCTTTCAGCGTCTATTTGAACGCTTACGTCAAACTTACCCCAGCCAACTTTAGAGTCGAATTCACACCACTTTTTAAGTTTTTCTTCATAGTTGAACTCTTCGGTT
Organism: Christensenellaceae bacterium; assembly: GCA_045586885.1. Lineage (GTDB taxonomy): Bacteria > Bacillota > Clostridia > Christensenellales > Borkfalkiaceae > UBA4636. The sequence continues at coordinate 14,453 of JAZNBE010000036.1, read as the reverse complement.
GAAGAGTGTAAATCCCATTGTGAATTTAATCTTGATGCAAAGTTTTGACCACACGTATAGCCGGTTTTGTGGAAAATATCTCTTGCGGTTTCAGGGCTTAACTTTTCAACTTCTTCGTAAATTCCACCGAACATATTGATGAAAGTATCAGTTCTAAAACTTACGTTTCTTTGCTTATCTTCAGGGTTTACCATCATACCGCGCTCTGCTATGTATTCAAAAACAACGGTAGAACTTTCGTTTCTTGAAGAGCGTTTTTGAGTTTTTTCGTCAAGAATTCCAAGAAGGCTCTTATAATCGCTTAACAAATCGTCTAGATAAAACTTTGGGTCTCTAGGGAAAGCGGTAACGTATTGTCTGCCGTTTAGGTAGTAAGCAAGCGATTCCGCAAACGAAAAGTTCTCAATCATAAACGGAATAATTTGTTTTGAATAACTCTCCGCAAGGCGAAGTTCTCTTATAATGTGCTTTGAATTGTTCATTGCTTTCGACGCAACAACGATAACCGCTTTGCTTTCACTAATACCGCGAGAGAGTTCGCTTTCAAAATCTTTACCACGAGCAATATCTTCTCTATCAATAAAGCAAGATATGCCGTTAGCCTCAAAATGCTTAACTATTGCGTTAGCAACGTCTTCGTTGACGTGAGAATAACTTATAAAAACGTCTTTAGCCATAATTTCTCCTTAAGATTTTCCAAAGTGATTTAAGATATTATACTCTATTTTAATAAAATTGTAAAGAGTTAATTAAAATAATTTATAATGTATACTTAAGTTAAAGCGCGCTTTTTGTTGCGTCTCACTTTTTGGTTTGTTATAAAAGCCCGTTTTTTATTGACAGTTATATTTTTTTAATGCTATTATATTTTAGAAGAGCGTTAGTTTTTTTATAACTATTTTTGTTTTTTAATTTTGTGAGAAACTTTTTAAAAATTAAAAAAGTGGGGCTATAAGCCCATTAACGCTTAATTTTTATTAAAAATTTAGTAAAGGGCGCTATGAATTTTTTGTTTTTTGATATTGAATGCGCAAATTGTAACGCAGGCGTTTCTAAAATTTGTGAATTCGGTTACGTTTTGACTGACGGCAATTTGAATATTATAAAGAGCGAAAATCTTTTAATCAATCCGCAAGCAAGTTTTAATACCTACGCTTTTAAAAGGGCTGGTATTGAACTTGCGTATCCGTATCACGAATATTATAACCATCCAACGCTAAACGAGCGCTACGAAAAGATTAAAGCCCTTTTGACCGATTCTAACACTTTACCTATCGGCTTTTCAACCGACAACGATGCTAACTTTATTTTGTCCGATTTAAAAAGATTAAAACTTCCGCTTTTTAATTTTAAGTTCGTTGATGTTCTTAAACTTTACACCGAAGGCTTAGGAAGAAAAGAAAATTTAAGTCTTGACGCAATCTTTAAGGAACAAGAAGTCGATAGTGATATCGTTCATCACGAAGCGCTTAACGATTCTATTATGACTTTAAAGATTTTTGAAAACTTTTGCAATCAAGTGAATATTTTTCCAAGAGAGATTTTAGACAAATGCGCTTATTCGTTTGGTGAACTATTTGAAGGTAGAATTGCTTTTCATAATAGAGCGTTTAAGTGGACTGCTGGCAACAAAATGACTGCGCTTAATAAAAGGCTAGTAAAATCATTTATTGAAGAGCGAGTTGTCGATAAGGTTGACGAGAATTTGAAGGGAAAGTTTTTTGCTTTTTCTAAAGAATATGAAAAAGAGCATTTTTCTCAAACGCTTTTTGCAATCGATAAAATTTTATCGGTTGGCGCTAAATGGACTAGTATGGCGTCAATGGCGGATTACTTAGTTTATTTTTCTAAAGAAGAAAAGCAAAATCTATATAAAGCGAAAAAGAAAAGAGCAAAAGTTTTATCTTGCGATGAGTTCTATAAAATTTTCAAAATAAACAAACGAAATTTTGAAAGCGGTGATTTTTCCGTTGATGATATTTTAGGTAAAATAAACTCCAATTTTGAGTGGTATAAAAAATATAAAAAGCATATAAATTAACGATAAGTGGGGCTATAAGTTCATAGTCTCACTTTTTTTCACGCATAAAAACTTTAGTTTTACAAAAAATAAGCGTGATATGAAAGGTATTATTAGACGAATTGACGAGCTTGGAAGAGTTGTTATTCCAAAAGAAATGAGAAAGACTTTGCGCTTTAAGGAAGGCGAACCCGTTGAAATTATAGCCGATGCCGACGGGCTTTTTATAAAAAAGTTTTTACCGATAGGAACGGTTTTAGAAGTAGTTAAAACCATAGGCGACGCCGTTTGGGAAACGCAAAAATTTTCGGTAATAGTTTTCGATAATGAGAAGGTTATTTTCTCTAAGGGCGGAAAGGCGAAAGGGCTAGAAGATAAGAAAATATCTAAATCTTTGGAAAAGGTTTTGCTAGAAAGAAAACTTATGATGTTTAGCGCAAGCGAAAATAAACCGCTAACTTTAACGGAAGATGATTTAGAGTTTAAAAACACAATAGTATCGCCGATAATATCTAAAGGGGACCTTTACGGCGCTATCGTTTTTGCAACTGATGAAAACGAACCGTTTGACGCGCGTAGCATTTCTATAATAAAACTTTGCGCTGAAATTATTGCAAGGCAACTTCCGTGAAAGATAAAATCCTAAAAAACGCCTTTTTGCTAGGCGCGGGCGGTGTTGTTTGCAAAGTTATCGGCGCGGTTTATAGAGTTCTATTAACTAACGCAATAGGCACGGTTGGAATAGGGTTTTACCAAATGGTTTTTCCTATTTACACCATTATGCTAACTTTTTCTTCAACTGGCGTTCCAACTGCAATTTCAAAACTCATAGCAGAAGGTAAAAATGCTAAAAAAGTGCTCTATAAGTCGATTATCGCCTTTTTTATTATAGGAATTGTTGGTGTTTTATTAATAATTTTTCTATCAAAACCGCTTTCGAAACTTCAAGGAAATGAAGAAATTTATAAGTTATATTTAGCGATTGCGCCGTCGGTGGCAATAGTTTCGTTGATATCTTGTTATAGGGGGTATCATCAGGGTAAACTTAACGTGCTACCAACGGCGTTTTCTCAAATTATAGAGCAAATCGTTAAAGTGGTATGTGGGCTAACTTTTTCTTTTGCTTTTGGTAAAACGGCTATTGAAAAAGCGTTTTTCGCAACGCTTGCCGTAACCATTAGCGAGATGGTTGCGCTTATAGTTATTTTAGCGTTTAAAAGAAAAGACGTAGAAGGCGAAAGTTTAGAAGTAAAGTATAAAACGATATTAAAGGTTTCAATCCCAATAACGTTGACTTCAATTTTATTACCGCTTTCTCACTCGATTGATAGTTATTTGCTTATAAATTTATACCCTTTAAGCGTTGACAAGGCAACTTCGCTTTTTGGAATTTATACTGGCGTTGTTGAAAGTTTAATTCAACTACCCGTTTCGGTTTGTTACGCTTTTTCAGTAATTGCCGTGCCTATTATTGCTAAAAATAAAAACGATAATAAAAACAGGACTAGAATTTTAATTTACACACTAATATCGAGCCTAATTTTTGCTATTTTAACTTTTGTTTTCGCTAATTTTATTATTGAGTTTTTGTATAAAAGTATGCCATACGACGATAAGGCTGTTGCAAAGCAACTTCTTAAAATATCATCTGTTTCAATAGTTTTATTATCAATGCTACAAAGTATGAACGCAATGCTTTTTGCAAAAGATAGGTTGTTTTTGCCATCGTTTTTTTTGTTTTTAGGGCTTATAGTAAAAATAATTTTAACTTTTATCTTAGCGCCAAGCCCACGCTTTTACGTTATATCTAACGCCATTTGCGATATATCTTGTTTTTTTGTTGCGACTTTTTGTAATTTGTTGTATATTATTAGAGAAAGAAAAAACAAATTCAAGAGTAAAACTCTTGGCGTAGGATGATATGGCATTAACGATTATAGGCTTAGGCGTTGAAAACGGCGATATTTCTTTAAGAGCGGTTGAAAAAATTAAAACGGCAAGTATAGTTGTTTTAAGAACTAAAAACACGCCGTCAGCAAGTTGTGTTTTTGAGTTTTGTCAACCGATATCTTTAGACTATATTTACGAGAAGTCAAGAAATTTCCAGACGCTTAATAAAAACGTCGTAAGAGAAGTAAAGTCGCTTGTAAAAGAGTATTCTAACGTTTGTTATTTGGTTGACGGCGCGGTTAGCGAAGATTATTCCTGTAAAGAACTAATTAAAACCGTCAAGGGCGTTGAAGTTATTGAAGGCGCGTCAAAAACGGCTAACGTTTTAGCAAAACTTGGGCTTTGCGGTGAAGGAGCAACTCAAATTTCCGCTTATGAAATTGATAAAATCTCAACCTTTTCATACCCTTTAGTCGTTTACGATTTAGATAGTTATTATCTAGCGTCTATTTGGAAAATAAAACTTACCGAACTTGTGGGCGAAGAGCAAAAAGTGCGCCTATATATCGATAAACGCATAATTTCTATTCCTGTTTATGAATTAGATCGCCAAGAAAATTACGATTTTTCAACTTGTATAGTCGTTGAAGATTGTTCTCTTAAAGAAAAGGCTAGGTTTAATTTTAACGACCTTTTTGAAATAATAAAAATACTTCGTGGCGAGAACGGTTGTCCGTGGGATAGAGTCCAAACTAAAGAAAGCATTAAGAAAGATTTAATTGAAGAGTGCTATGAATTAGTTGACGCTATTAACCAAAACGATGAAGATAAAATGCTCGAAGAGATAGGCGACGTAATTTTGCAAGCAGTTTTCCATTTGACGCTTGCTGAAGAACGCGAAGCCTTTTCTCGCTATGACGTTTTGTCTTCGTTATGCAATAAACTTATTTTCCGCCACTCGCATATTTTTGGCGAGGATAATGCTAAAAACGCTGAAAGCGCGCTCGACGTTTGGAATAAGAATAAACAAATTGAAAAGGGCTTTGATACCGCATACTCTTACGTTAGCGACGTGCCAAAATGCTTGCCGTCGTTAATACGCGCAGAAAAAGTTATTAAAAGGCAAGATAAATCTAATTTTGGCATTTTAGAGCCTACTTTAAGTAATCTTACTAAAATGCTAAAAGAAATTGAAAATTCTAGCGAGTGCAAAGAACTTTTCGGCGAATTTTTATTATTACTATTAGCGTTTGTTAAAGGCAAAGTTTCATCTTGTGAAGAAAGCCTTTACGATGCCGTTATGAAAGATTTAAGCCTTCTAGAGGTTGTTGAGAAAGATTTGTTAGAGCAAGGCTTTGAACTTAAAAATTGTGATAAAGAGTTGGTAAAAAAGACCTATGAAAAATATAAAAAGTCTTGAAATAGGTCGATTAACGCTCAAAAACAACGTTTTTGTAGCGCCACTTGCCGGCTTTAGCGATTATGCTTTTAGAGCCGTTTGCTATGAACTTGGCACTAGCCTAGCGTTTGGCGAAATGGTTAGCGCGAAAGGCTTAAAATATAAAAACATAGCGACTTGTGAATTGTTAAGAACAACTTCTTTTGAATACGTAAAAGCGGCGCAAATTTTTGGCAACGACCCTTTAATTATGCGAGAAGCCGTAGAAAGTAAAGAACTAGAAAAATTTGATATTATAGATATCAATTTTGGTTGCCCCGTTCCTAAAGTTTTTAATAACGGTGAAGGTAGCGCGTTACTTAACGAGCCGAGACTTGTTGAGAAAATAGTAAGCGAGTGCGTAAAGGGTGGAAAAATTATAACTGCTAAAATTAGGCTTGGCGTTGAAAAAGGTAAATTCGTTGCGACTGAAATTGCTAAAGTCATAGAAGGCGCAGGCGCAAAAATGGTTACCGTTCACGCAAGGACTAGAGAAGACTATTATATGGGCGAGCCAATTTATAGCGAAGTTGAAAAGGTTGTTAATTCCGTAAAAATCCCAGTAATTTATAACGGCTCGGTTTTTTCTAAGGAAGATTTTGATTTTTATCTAACTCAAACGGGCGCAAGCGGTGTAATGCTTGGGCGCGGAGCGTTAAAAACGCCTTGGCTTATTAAAGAGATTTTAGGCGAAAACGATTTTGATAAAAAAGAAATAATCAATAGACATATTGATTTAAGCCTAGAAGATAATTGCACCGTTCATAAAATAGTGGCGCTTAGAAAGCAGATGGCGTATTATTTGTCAAACGTAAAAAATGCAAAAGCGTTAAGGCAAAAAGTATTCTCAGTTACCACGAAACAAGAACTTAAAGAAATAATAAATAGCATTGAATTTTTGCAATAAAAGTTCACAACCAAGCGTTAAGGTTTTCATATAATATAACGTATGGTTAAAGGTATTAACGTAGGTTATTTTATAGGCGAAGAAGTAAATTTTAGCCAGATTGAGAAACTTTCTAAAGTCGATGTAGCGGTTTTCATTTTGAAAAAATTTTCGTTCGTTTCGGTAAAAGACGAACTTGATAATAAAACCGATAATTTTGTTAAAATGGCGGAAATTTCTAAAAAGCTAAACGGCGTTGTTTTATTTTCGCTAATAACCGATACTTTTGGAACAATTCGACAATCGGTAGCGGCGTTTAAGGGTGGCACTTTAGATTTTATTGCCGATTGCAACCGTGGGAACTCTAAGTTTACGGGAGGTTATGGCTATAAAAGCGTCGGCTCTAAAAATATAGGAAAAATAGGCGTTGCGGTTGGTAAAGATATTTTAGATTTTCAATGCATAAAAACTCTTTCGCTTTGCCAAAATGATGCGATAATCAACCTATCGGCAGACGTTTTTGATTTTAGCGCAAAAGATTTATTCTCGTCTTTAGCGTATCTTAGCGGTATGCCTATAGTAACTATCAATAAAAATAAGGTTGTTTTTTGCGATGCGTTTGGAAAGGTTTTGCTATCTTCAAACGAAGGTTTTGGCATATTCTTTTTGCCTTATAAAAAAAGATTTTCACAAATAACGATTAAAAACAGGGGTGTTTAATATGTGCTTTAATATTGTTTTGGTTGAGCCTGAAATTCCGCAAAATACTGGCAATATTGTAAGAACGTGCGCATCAACCGGCGCAAAACTTCATCTAGTTAGACCTTTGGGCTTTGATACTTCGGATAAGATGTTGAAAAGAGCGGGGCTTGATTATTGGCATTTCGTTGATATTACGTATTACGATAGCATTGAAGAAGTGATGGACAAGCACTATAAAGGCGATAATTTTTATTTTCTATCTACAAAGGCTAAGAAGAATTATTGCGACGCAAGTTTCAAAGACGGCGATTTTTTAGTGTTTGGTAAAGAATCAAGAGGGCTTAACGAACTTTTGTTAGAAAAATATTATGATAAAACCTTAAGAATTCCTATGCGAAATGATATTCGTTCGCTAAATTTATCTAATAGCGTAGCAATTTGCTTATATGAAGCGCTTCGCCAAAACGATTTTAGCGGACTTATCGAGCAAGGCGAATTAACAGGAAGAGGTTATTAAGGGGGGTATAATGAAAAAGTTACTTAGTTTTGTGTGCGCCATGCTGTTAGTTTTTACTATGGTTGGTTGCAACGGTGATCAAAACGTGTCGGCTAGAGAAAGTTTGACTTATAGAGAACTTAGAAACGGCGAAGGCGAACTTTACGGCTATGAAGTTGCAGGCATTGGCAACGTAACGTCTAGTTTGATTGAAGTTCCTTCAATGGCGTTTGGACAACCCGTTCTAAAAGTTGCTTACGGCGCTTTTAACGGCAATTCTTTCATTGAGAAAATTGTTATTCCAAATAGCGTTGTTGAAATTGAAGAAGGCGCGTTTTTCGGTTGTCAAAATTTAACCGAATTGCAAATTCCTAGTAGCGTAACAAAAATAGGCGACCTTGCTTTTTCGTTCTGTCCAAAACTTACGTTTAACGAATACGAAGGCTGTAAATACTTAGGAAATAGTGAGAACCCATACCATATTTTAATTTCTATAAACGATAAAACTTCTTCGACTATTTCATTACATAATAATGTGGGTATAATTTACTATTCGTCGCTATCAGGCGTGAGCGTTACCGCCATTTCGTTACCAAAGGACGTAAAATTTATTGCTAACACCGCTTTTATTTCTTCAACGAGTTTGCAAACGATTACGGTTGATAGCGATAATTCTATTTATAAAGCGGAAAATAATTGCATTTTATTAAAGCAAGATAATTCTTTAATTTTAGCGCCAAGCGAGGCGGAAATTCCTTCGACCGTTAAAATTATAAAAAGCGGAGCGTTTTCTTGTTGCGGTGGGGAAGGCTTTATCACTAAAACTATTCCTAACGGCGTTTTAACTATTGAAAGCGGGGCGTTCTCCGGTTCAAAGTTTGTAAGTTTAAATATTCCTTCAACGGTAGAAAACCTTGAAACAAACCTTTTGGTTGGTTGTTCAACTATTGAAGAAATTACGGTAGATAGTGAAAACGCTAAATATTATTCGGTTGGAAATATGATAGTTGAAAAGGAATCAAAAAGCGTTTTTGCAGGTTGCAAAACGAGTGTTATTCCTAATGATAACTCTATTAAACAAATAGGCGAATATGCGTTCAATAGTTGTTCTAGTTTAGTTGAGATGATAATTCCTGAAGGCGTTAGAAGAATAGAGAATTCCGCTTTTGCAAATTGTTGGTCGCTTTTAAAACTTGAATTTCCGTCAACCCTAGTTTATATAGGTGAAGATGCTTTCTATTTTTGTAGAAGTTTAGAAGCACTTAGAATTCCATCAAGCGTTACGTCTCTTGGCGAAGAGTGCTTTGAAAGTTGTTCAAAACTTCAAAGCGTTGAAATTCCTACTTCAATTACCAAAATTTCGGTTGATGCTTTTAAAAATTGTTCAAAACTTGAAAGAATTTATTACTTAGGCGATAGTGAAGGCTTTGCTTTGGTTGACGTAAAGTCTGGTAATGATAATTTTAAAAACGCAACCGTTTTCTGTTTTAGCGAAACCGAGCCACAAGAAAATGGAAATTTCTATCACTATGAAAACGGTGAAATTGCCGTTTGGGAAACTTCCCAAAATTAAAAAGTGGGGCTATAGGCTCGTTAATTAAACTTTTGTTGGAGAAAACAAAATAATTTATTAATAAATGAAAAGGAATATAAATCAAAAAACAGTTCTTCGGCTAGTCTTTTCGCTTATTGTGATAGTTGCAATAGTAGTTTTGTGCTATCTGGTTTTCGACCGCCTTGGTTGGACTAATTTAGGAAAAGAAGAGTTGCAAGCATATATCGAGAGTTTTGGGGCGCTTGCTCCACTTGTATTTATAGCGGTTAGTTTTTTGCAAGTAACGCTAATTCCAATTCCCGGCATGGTTACAATACTTGCAGGCAACTATCTGTTTGGCGCATGGCGTTCGTTTTTGTATTCTTACGTTGGAATGATGCTAGGCTCTTTGTTTGCGTTTATGCTTGGAAGGGTTATAGGAAGGCCTTTTGTGAACTGGCTTGTCGGAAGCGAAAAAGCCGTTGACGATTATTTGAAAAGACTAAAAGGTAGAGAAAACGTTTTATTGTTTTTTATGTTTCTATTTCCGTTTTTTCCAGATGACGTTTTATGCTCGGTTGCAGGGCTTTGCCCAATAACGCTATTTGGCTTTATGCTAATGCAAGCGGTAACGAGATTTACTTCAATCGGCGCAACTTTATTGTTTTTGTCAGGTGAAGTAATACCTTATAACGAATGGGGAATTCCTATAATAATATTGTTATCAATTTTAGGAATTGTAGCGTTTATTATCTCAATGAAAAACGCCGAAAAAATTAACAATGCGCTTTCAACTTTTGCTGATAAAATAAAAGTAAAAAAGAAAAAATAAATTAGATAAAAAGCAAATAAAACCGCCTATAACTTCGTTACCGTGGTTATTATTACGATGCTGACTTAGGTCTTTACTACTTAAAATCTCGTTATTACGATAGCGAAGTTGGCAGATTTATTTCGATTGATAAACTTGACTATTTAGACCCACAAACAATCAATGGTCTTAACTTATATGCTTATTGCAACAATAATCCCGTTATGGGATATGATCCAGATGGTACATGGGTGCATTTGGTAATAGGCGCTGTGGTTGGTGCAATAGTAGGAGTGATGGGGCAAGTGATTAGTGATGTTATAACATCTGCTATAACTGGAGAAAAATATATTAGTGGTTGGGAATCATATGTTGGTGCTGCTATCGGTGGCGCAGCAGGCGGAATTGTTGGTGCTGCAACAGGAAATTTAGCATTGTCGGCTGAAATTAGTGATGCTGTAACAGGCTTTTGCACTACGGCTTCAACAATGTTAATCACAAACATTAGCGGAAATACGGATTATTCTGCAAAAGAAATTTTTATAGAATCAAGTGTTGATTCTATGGCAAATGTAGTTTTTGGAACTATAATTCCTAATACTAATTTTAATGAAATTATAGAAGGTGTTAGCCATGCTTTGGTTATAGATTTCTATTACGGGCTTAAAAATTCAAAAGATAAAATTAATAAGTGGATTAAAGAACGATTCAATTTCGATCTTTTTAGTTAATGAAAGGAGAAAGCTAATATGACAAGAGAAAAATGGATTTATCATTTTTGCAGTAAATATTTGACTCGAATTTTTCTTATTTGCGCTGTTCCTTCCATTGTTATATTTTTAATTTTTTTAGCCATTTCATTAATCTATAATAACTCAAATGATCCTGCAATATTTGTTCCTCTATACGTAGGTGGGGCTATCTTTGTTCTTTGTTCGTTACCTATATTTTTATTTATTCGCAACGTAAAGCAAGAAGAAAAAAACACTAATAAAGTGTTTATTCCTAAAAACGTTGAAAAATTTAGGAACAATCTATATTTAAGTGATAATTGGATTGTTATATGTGGTGGAAGAGTAATTCATAGAAGTAATTTAATTAAAATTACGAGAGATAATAAAACAAATGGCAGGGGTTTTAAATATTTTTGCGTGTATTTCTACACCAAAAACAATGAAAAGCCTATAAATTATAGCATCTATATTGTAAGCAGTAGGGAAGAAACTTTTCTTTTAACAAACGCCTTAGGGGAATATGCTAAAAAAATTAATTGTCCGTTCGAGAAAGAACAAGTTAAGGAAAACTATCTTGACGGTATGATAAATTAGTTGTTTTTTTGTCAAATATTGAAGTGCTGTCCTGTAAAACAATTTGCAAACAAATATAAATAAAGAGTGTGTCTATCGTAAGGTAGGCACACTTTTTTGTTTTAGAAAAATATTGACAAAGGTGTTGTTAGCCTTTATACTTATAGTGATGATAACTTAATTTCAACTGAAACAAGGGGCAATCAAAGTTACACGAGTTCGTTAAATAGCGTTGGCGAACTTATTAGGGAAGAAATTAATCTTGACACTTCAACAACAACTCAAAAAATGGTGCATACCATATGTTAATGCGTTAGGAAGATTAGGTTTTAAACATACAGTTCAAGATGATAATGGTGTTTTTTCTTATATAAAGTTTGAATTGAATGGCCCGGAAATATTTGCTACTGCTGTTGCATTATATTATTTATGGCCATACTTAGTTCCAGCAGCAGCAACTATACCGAGTTATGTATAAAAATAAAGCAAAAAGGAGTAATATGAATTTTTCAAATTTGCTAACCGTAAAAATCGGATGGAACGAAATCTTTATTGAGTTAATTGTCTTGCTCGTAATTATGTTTCTATTAACAATAATATATATTATATTTGAAAAAAAGGTTTATAAGCAGTTTTCTTTAATGAATTACGAATACGTTTTAAAACATAAAAAACTTCTTCTATATGCTAACAAAAGATCTAATAAGAAATACCAAATATTCTTAATACTTGCAGTATCTAGTTACGAAATTGGCAACAGTTTAGATTTTGAGTATTATATAGAACAAGTAAAGTGTGACGCATTGTCTAACAGTGTTTTTTATTGGAAAGCATATTATCACTTTTTTAACGGCGACGAAGTAGAGTTTTTAAATTGTTTGGAAAATTTAAAAAAACTAGAACCGTCTGATATTAATAAGTCATATATTCAAATATTAACGCTTTTGATGAAGAAACAAAAAAATGAAACAATTTCTGAAAATGAGTTGCTAATTTTAAATCAAACTTTCTCGAAAAAAATTAAAGATTATATTAAAAGCAATTAAAACTGAAATGCACCTCTAAAGGTAGAAGCTTTTAGAGGTGCATTTTTTGCAAAAATAATATGTGTTCAAGTAAAGCCGAATCGTTTTCTTTTGGTTATTGAATTAACGAACCTATTGACAAACTTTTTAGAAAAAGTTATAATTACTTTAACGGAACGCTCTATCGTGAGCAATATGTTCAAAACGGAGTTTCTCGTGACCTAAGGTTTATCTATACCGCAAGTGGAATCACAGGCTTTATTTTAAATGAAGAAAAATTCATTTATAAGTGATTCTAGCGTTGACTTAAATACTGATGATAGAAATGCAAAAATTTATAAAAAATTGGGGTGGCTTGGTGAAATTTTGTTTTAAAAATTTTTTCATAACATTCGTTGTTACAACGATACTATCTTTTATGCGTTTAGCTATTAGCTATATTTTTCCGCAATATCTTTTTAACGTCTTTAGACCGTTTGGAGAAGTAATAGATATTATTTTATACGATGCATTGCTTGTCATAATTCCGGTAATTGGTGTTAGCGTTTTAGCAGGTTTTTCTAAAAATATCATTACAAAAGTAATTTGTTCCATCTTAGCTTTTCTTACGTGTTTTTTTGGTTTTTTAAATTTTTACACTACGGATTTTTTTGGTCATTATGGATACAGCGAAACGACTTTAATTGAAAATTATTTGGTTTTAGATAATGAAGACTCTACGAAAAACGATGTTTCTCACTTCCCTAAAAAAGAGGAATTTGAAAACGCTATAAACGCTGAATATTATTATCTTTTTGATATGCTTCAAAAAGAAAATAGTATTATATTAACGCTTTCTTATGATGAAGAAACTTATTTGGTTGAAAAGCAAAAGGTTTTAGATGAGTTTAGCGATAATGAACAAGTTCTTGAAAATGGTAAGTTGAAAATTGTTATTTATTATTATGTTAATACCGAACCAGATGCAGTGAGGAAGTTTGGAGATGCAAACATTTCTTTAAACGATAATGAAAAAACAATTTGTTATTACGTTTATGAAGAATGGGGGTTTTAGCAAAAATATAATTCAACAAGGTGGGCGAGAAATCGTCCACCTAAATTTTTTGTTAAAATTAAGCGTTAAATGACCTATTGACAAACTTTTTAGAAAAAGTTATAATTATTGTAACGGAACGCTTTATCGTGAGCAGTAGGAAATCTTTTTTTCTGGTAATAAATTGTAATTAGATAATTATTTTTGGTGTGTATAATGAAAAAAATAAAAATCACATTGATTATTTTAGTGGTGATTATCAGCCTATCTCTTAACGGTTGTTCTTTATTGAAACTGGAAAACAAAAAAGAGTTTGAATACTGTAAATCAGCTGGGTGGGACTGTGAAACTAAAAAAGAATTTTTTGAAATATATAAGCCTTTTTATATTAATAACATTGACGATATATTAAAGCAACATGCACTATGCGTTGAAAAGATAGTTGAAGAAAATGAAGAAAACGGTGAGTTTGATTTGTATTACTATAATGACGTTAACACCATTCATTTTCATTTTTGTCAAACGACAGGTTTTGCTTTTTTTAAGGCAAACTACTATTGTTATTCAGTTAACGGCGCAGATTTGCACGATTACCAAACGCAAAGGCCGTATATTAACTTTTTTAATGAAATAATTAAGCTTTATGCTTTTGATGTGCGTGGTAACGAAAACGCTTTTAAAGATTTATTCGAAGAGAGCATTGACGGAAGGGGTTATGCCTCAAACATATATCATTTTGATAATTTTTGCGGAAACGTTGGGTATTACGTAGGCGTTCAAAGAGACATTGATTCTTATTATTATAAGCTTCAAAAAAATAGTAGCGTTGAGATATTGTCAAACAGATTTAGTTTTGAAGGTATTTTAAAATCACAAAATTTAATTTGAGTTAAAAAAATTGATTGATGTAAAGTGGCTCATTTAAATGTTGAAGAAAATTATTGGACAATTATTAAGAGGATATTTTAATATTTGGAACGAAATATGAAGAAATATTTAAAATTATTAATCATTGTTTTTATCGTCATTATATTTTTACTTATACTTATTTTATTTTTGTTTAAAGATACAAAAATTATTAGCAATGATTTAAAGTATTTAACTGAAAATTGTCAAAATATCAACTATTTTCCAAAAAATCAAGAAGAGTTTAAGACTACAAATTATGATTTTTGTTATTATTCCCAAGAAAAACAGTCTGTTGATAAAGATGTTTTTTTAAAACTTGAGTATGATAATGCTGGAACTTTTGAAGAAAGATTGAATTATTTTTTAGGTAAAATAACATATCAACAAGAAATTAACCATTTA
>JAZNBE010000035.1:0-48851 GCA_045586885.1 Christensenellaceae bacterium | reverse complement strand
AGTTTCTAAATTTGGTTACTTTATCTAATATTGTTAAAAAATTTAGAATATTTTTTATCGCTCAATAATAAATATTATTAATTAAAAGTGTTTAGAAATTAAAAAAGGCTTGCTATAGGTCGATTAAACGCGATTTTTGTTTAATTATAATAAATTGCGTAAATTCGTTTATTACAAAAAAACGCTTGAAAATAAACCTTAGTTGTGATAAAATAAAATAACTAAAAATTACGTTTTAGGTGTAAAATGAAAAACTATCAAGAAAAGTTAGATCAACTTTTTGTTCGGTATACTAACCTTGATTGCGTCAAGGAGCAAGCCCATAAGGCTTTAAATATTTTAATAGAACTTTATGAAAACAAGGGTAAACTGCTAGTTTGCGGTAACGGTGGGAGTTCGGCGGACGCTCTTCATTTCGTTGCAGAACTTATGAAGAATTTTAGCGTTGATAGAAAGATTAGTGGAGAAGTTAAAGAAAAACTTTTGGCGCTTGGGAAAGACGGCGAGTTTTTAGCAAACCATCTTCAAGGCGCGCTCCCTGCTATTGCGTTGACTTGCTCTATTGCGTTTGAAACGGCTTTTGCTAACGATAGCGCAGATGGTTTTACTTTTTCTATGGCGCAAGAGGTGTTGAACTATGGAAATAGTGGCGATGCGCTTTTTGCTATTTCAACGTCAGGTAAGAGTAAAAACGTTATTTATGCGTGCAAGGTTGCAAAGGCTTTAGGTCTTAAGGTAATTGCGCTAACCGGCGCAAACGGTGGCGAACTTAAAGAACTTGCCGATTGCATTATTGAAGTTCCTGAAACTGAAACTTTCAAAATTCAAGAATTGCATCTTCCTATTTACCATGCGCTAAGCCTTGCGTTAGAAGAGTATTTCTTCTAAAACTTTGAAAGGTTACTTAAGAGAGAGTAATTTTTGAAAAAATTTGCATAGCGTTATTGACCGCGCGTTCGCTAAAATTAATAAGCGCGCGCTTGAAAACAATTATAATTTAATAAAAGAAAAAATTCGCTCAAAAAAGAAGGGCGTTATTGCCGTTGTTAAGGCTAACGCATACGGGCACGGCTATAATTTAGTTTGCCCTATCCTTCAAGAAATGGGCGTTCTTTTTTTTGCCGTTGCTACGGTTGAAGAAGGAATTTCTATTCGAAAACAAAATATTAAAGGTAAAATTTTAGTGCTTGGCTATTCTTCTATTTTAGATATTGAAAGGGCTTTATTTTACGACCTTACTTTAACTATTTATTCGGTTGAATATCTTAAAGCCGTTTTAAACGTTAAACCTAAAGTTAAATATCACATTTTAGTTGATAGCGGTATGAATAGGCTAGGGCTGACGCTTAAAGATATTGAAAAACACCAAAAAGAAATAAAAAAACTTTATTCTTTAGGCTTAATCGACGGAATTTTTACGCACTTTGCAACAGGTTTTGGCGAAAGTTTTTTAAAGCAAGTCGAAATTTTTAATAATGCAAAATTGTTTTTGGGCTTAGATTTTGAGTTTTGCCATGCGGAAAACACTTTGGCAACGCTCTATGGCAACAACCTTTTAGGCGTAAATTTCGTTAGGGTAGGGCTTGCTCTTTACGGACTTACAGAAAATTCAAGTTTTATAAACGAAAATAAAAGCGGTATGAACGCCGAATTTTTAAACGAAAAAAACTTTATGCCAGTTCTTTCGCTAAAGGCTAAAGTTGCTAAAATTTTTGAAATTAAAAAAGGCGAAGGCGTATCGTATGATAGAACTTTTATAGCAAACGAAAATAAAAAGATTGCAACCGTTTGTTTTGGTTATGCAGACGGACTTTCACGCGCTCTAGGAAATAATGGTCATATGCTCATTTCAGGAAATAAAGCAAAAATAGTTGGGCGAGTATGTATGGATTATTGTATGCTTGACGTTAGCCCTTTTAATTTACCGCACAAAACGGATATTTTTGCAACAATCATTGGAAAAGACGGCGAAAACCAAATTACCGCTAACCAAATTGCTGAAAATTTGAACACGATTTCTTATGAAATCGTAACGAATATTTCAAGCCGAGTGAAAAGAATTCTTGCATAATTTTATAAAAATTTGCAAATATGCAATAATTATGAATATTAATTCATTTATGCATAAAATTATGCAAAAAAATATATAAAAAAACTAATAATTTTGCAAAAATATGCAAATTTTGTTTGACAGTGGCTTTAGAAGGGGGTATAATATAGCCATAAAAGATTTGCGGAAGGTGAATTATGAAAAAAGAAGACATAAAGAAAGTTGTTTTAGCCTATTCTGGTGGTTTAGATACGTCTATTATCATCCCATGGCTTAAGGAAAATTACAACAACTGCGAAGTTATAGCGGTTGCTGGTAACGTTGGGCAAGCGGACGAGCTTGACGGTTTAGAAGAAAAGGCGTTAAAGACTGGCGCTTCTAAGCTTTACGTTCTTGATTTGACCGACGATTACGTTGACAATTACATTATTCCTACTATGAAAGCCGGCGCTTTATATGAAGAATATCTTTTAGGAACTAGCCACGCAAGACCTTGTATTGCAAAGGGCTTGGTTGAAGTTGCTATAAAGGAAGGGGCTGACGCTATCGTTCACGGTTGCACTGGTAAAGGTAACGACCAAGTTCGTTTTGAACTTACCATTAAGCACTTTGCTCCAACGATGCCTATCATCGCGCCATGGCGTGAGAGGATATTAAATCTCGTGAAGAAGAAATTGAATACGCTGAAGCGCATAAAGTTCCGCTAAAAATCAATAGGGAAACTAACTACTCTAAAGACAAAAATTTATGGCATTTATCTCACGAAGGTTTAGACCTTGAAGATACCGGAAACGAACCGCTTTACGAAAAGGAAGGCTTTTTGGAAATGGGAGTATCTCCTATCAAAGCGCCTGATAAGCCAACCTACGTTGAAATTGAGTTTGAAAAAGGTATTCCAGTTGCTCTTGACGGCGAAAAGATGAGTGCTAAAAATATTATCTTGAAACTTAACAAACTTGGTGGCGAAAACGGTATTGGTTTATTAGATATCGTTGAAAACCGTTTAGTTGGCATGAAGTGCCGTGGCGTTTATGAAACGCCGGGTGGCGCAATTTTATACAAGGCGCACTCAGTTTTAGAAACGCTTTGCCTTGATAAAATGACCATGCACGAAAAGCAAAAATTAGCCATTACTTTTGGCGAATTAGTTTATAACGGACAATGGTTTACTCCACTTCGTGAGGCGCTATCTGCTTTCGTTGATAAAACTCAAGAAACGGTTACCGGTAAAGTTCGCTTAAAACTTTATAAAGGCAATATGATAAACGCAGGCGTATGGAGTCCTTATTCACTATACAGCGAAGAAATTGCAACTTTTGGCGAAAGCGATTATAACCAAAAGGATAGCGAAGGCTTTATTAACCTATTCGGCTTGCCTATTAAAGTTCAAGCAATGGTAAACGCTAAAAACAAAAAGTAAAGTGGAATTTGTCCTGCATAAAATACGCAGGGCAATTTCGCGTTTTATAAAAGGTTAAATTTCAATAAATTTTCTTAAAAAACAAACCAAATTCCTTAAAAACAAAGTGTAAAATGGAGCAAATTATGGCTAAGATGTGGGCGGGGCTAACAAGTGGCGCAACCGATAAAATTGCAGACGATTTTAACTCTTCAATTAAGTTTGATTCAAAACTTTATAAGCAAGATATTATGGGTAGCATTGCGCACGCTAATATGCTTGCTAAACAAAATATCATCACAAAAAAGGACGCTGAACTTTTAGTTAAGGGGCTTGAAGATATTTTGTGTGATATCGAAAGCGGAAAACTAGAGTTTGATTTAACTTGCGAAGATATTCATATGTTCATAGAGCAAGTTTTGACTAACCGCCTAGGCGACGTTGGTAAAAAACTTCATACCGCAAGAAGCCGTAACGACCAAGTTGCGCTTGATATGAAGATGTTTATCCGTGAAGAAATTTCATTAATCATTGAAAAAATTAAGAAGTTAGCAAAAGCCGTTACTCTAAAAGCGCAAGAATATAAATCTACGATTATGCCGGGTTACACTCATCTTCAACGCGCTCAGCCTATAACTTTTGGGCATCACCTTATGGCGTATGCTATGATGCTTTTAAGAGATAAGGGAAGGTTTGAAGATACTAAAACTCGTTTGAACTTATCGCCGATAGGCTCGTGCGCGCTAGCCGGTACCACCTATAACACCGATAGAGATTTCGAAGCCAAAGAACTTTTATTCGACGGCGTTGTTCTAAATAGTATTGACGGCGTTTCCGATAGGGATTACTGCCTTGAGTTTTTAAGCGCTTGTTCAATTCTTATGATGCACCTTTCAAGGTTTTCGGAAGAGATTATTTTGTGGTCTAGTTGGGAATTTAAGTTCGTTGAACTTGATAACAACTATACGACAGGTTCTTCTATTATGCCTCAAAAGAAAAACCCTGATATGGCTGAACTTGTTCGTGGTAAAACTGGTAGGGTTTACGGTGATTTGGTTGCGCTTTTGACAACTTTGAAAGGTTTACCGCTTGCTTACAATAAAGATATGCAAGAAGATAAAGAAAGTGTTTTCGACGCGCTCGAAACGGTTAAAAATTGTCTTGACGTTTTCACGCCTATGATTGAAACGATGAAGGCTATTCCTGAAAATATGAAAAAGGCGGCTGGCGGTGGTTTTATTAACGCTACCGATTTAGCAGACTATCTTGTAAAAAAGGGTTTGCCGTTTAGGTCGGCTTATAAAATTTCAGGTCAAATAGTAGCGAAATGTATTGAAGAGGGTTTGGTGTTAGAAACACTTCCTCTTGAAGAATATAAAAAGTTTAGCGATTTATTCGAAATGGACGTTTTTGAAGATATAAACCTTGAAAATTGCGTCAATAAACGCATCTCTAAGGGTGGAACTAGCGTTTCTTCCGTTGAAGAACAAATTGAGTTTGCGTTAAAGGAATTGTTATGAAAAAAGTTTTTATAGACGGTAGCGCCGGAACTACCGGGCTTAAGATTTACGATAGGCTTAAAGAGCGTAAAGATATTGAACTTATAATTTTAAGCGATGCCGTAAGAAAAGATTTGCAAGCAAGAAAAGATGCAATTAACTTAGCAGACGTTACTTTTCTTTGTCTTCCAGACCAAGCCGCAGTTGAAGCCGTAACGCTAGTAGAAAACAAAAACGTTAAAATTATTGATACTTCAACCGCGCATAGAACTAATCCTGACTGGGCTTACGGTTTTGCGGAATTAAAAGGCGCAAGAGAAAAGATTTTATCTTCTAATAAAATTGCTAACCCGGGTTGCCACGCTAGCGGTTTTATTGCGCTAGTTAAACCGCTTATAGACTGCGGTCTTATAAGTAAAAAAGAGAAATTATCGTGTTTTTCGCTAACAGGTTATACGGGTGGCGGAAAGAAAATGATTGCTGAATACGAACAAGACGCGCCGTCTTTATACGGCGCGCCAAGGCAATACGGCTTAGGTCAAACGCATAAACACTTACCTGAAATGAAAGAAATTTGCGGTCTTGAAACTTTGCCACTTTTTAGCCCTATCGTTTGTAACTTTCCGCAAGGTATGGAAGTTACCGTTTCGCTATTTGGCTCGCAAATTAAAGGTAGTATTCAAGACGTTAAAGACGTTTATGCATCTATCTATAACGGAAAAATCGTTCACTTTGACGATAATGCGGATGAAAACGGTTTCTTAAGCGCGAAAGCCTACGCCGGTAGAGATGATATGTCTATTTCGGTTTTTGGGAACGATGAAAGACTTGTTTTGGTTTCTCGTTTCGATAATCTTGGAAAGGGCGCGTCAGGCTCGGCAATACAAAATATGAATATAATGCTCGGTTGCGATGAAACGCTCGGGCTTGAGGTGTAAAATGAAAATAATAAACGGTGGTGTGTGCGCGGCTAAAGGCTTTTTAGCGTCCGGTATTCACTGCGGAATTAGAAAAAATAAAGTTAAGCGTGATTTAGGTTTGGTTTATAGCCAAACGCTTTGTTCGTGCGCGGCGGTTTATACCACTAATTTAGTTAAAGGCGCACCGCTTTTAGTTACTAAAAAGCATATTAAAGACGGCTATGCTCAAGCAGTTATTTGCAATAGCGGAAACGCTAACACTTGCAACGCGAACGGAGTTGAAATTGCAGAAAAGACTTGCAAACTTTTAGCGAAGGAACTTGGAATTGATAAAAACGATATAGTAGTAGCATCAACTGGCGTTATCGGTCAACAAATGACTATCGAGCCGTTTAAAAACGGAATTCCAAACCTCGTTAAAGAATTAAATACGGACGGAGAAAGTTTAGCCGCCGAAGCCATTATGACTACCGACACTTTCAAAAAGGAAGTTGCTGTTGAATTTCAAATTAGTGGTAAAGTTTGTAAAATAGGCGGTATGGCAAAGGGTAGCGGTATGATTCATCCTAATATGGCAACCATGCTAGTATTTATCACTACCGACTGCGCTATCTCACCTGCTATGCTACAAAAGGCTTTGAAAAGCGATATTAAAGAAACGTTTAATATGATAAGCATTGACGGAGATACTTCCACTAACGATATGGTTACGGTTTTAGCAAACGGTATGGCGGAAAACGAGCCAATCGTTGAAGAAGGCGATAATTTTAATATCTTTATGAAAGCGTTAAATACCGTAACGGTGGAACTTTGCAAGATGATTGCGGAAGACGGCGAAGGCGCAACTAAGCGTTTAGAGTGCAAGGTAAGTGGAGCAAAAACGTTAAAGATTGCAAAAACGGTTGCAAAAAGCGTTGTTTGTTCTTCACTTACGAAAGCGGCTATGTTTGGAGCGGATGCTAACTGGGGAAGGGTGCTTTGCGCTATCGGTTATAGCGGAGCAAAGGTGAACGTTAAAAAAATAGACGTTTGGTTTAAGTCAAATAAAGGCGAAATTATCGTTTGCCAAAACGGAAGTGGCGTTGATTTTTCGGAAGAAAAGGCAAAAGAGATTTTGTTAGAAAAAGAAATAGAAATTTTAATCGACCTTAAAAGCGGTGATTTTTCATCAACTGCGTGGGGCTGTGATTTAACTTACGATTACGTTAAAATTAACGGAGATTATAGAACCTAAATTTTATAAAAGTGGGGCTATAAGCCCAAAAACAAGCAAAAATTAAAAGGATAATGTTATGAATTCAATTTTTACTAATTTAGAACGCGCTGAAGTTTTAACTCAAGCGTTGCCTTATATTAAACGCTATAACGGAAAAATTATCGTAGTTAAATACGGCGGTAACGCTATGATTAACGAGCACCTAAAAGAACAAGTTATGGAAGATATTGTTTTACTTCATCTTATAGGTGTTAAAATAGTTTTGGTTCACGGCGGTGGTCCTGAAATTTCTGAACTTATGCAAAGACTTGGCAAAAAAGCCGAGTTTGTTGATGGACTTCGTGTTACCGATAAAGAAACCGTTGATTTAGTTCAAATGGTTTTGGCTGGTAAAATAAATAAGACGCTTGTAAACTTCCTTGAAATGAAAGGCGGTAGGGCTATGGGTATTTCTGGTATTGACGGCGGTCTTATTAGAGCTGAAATGAAAGATGAAAAACTCGGCTACGTTGGTAAAATTACTAAAGTTAATAAAAAACCGATTGAAGATTTACTAAACAACGATTATATCCCTGTTGTTTCTACTATTGGTTGTGATAAACAAGGTAACGCTTATAACATTAACGGCGATACCGCCGCTGCTTTTATTGCAGGGGCGCTAGGCGCGGAAAACCTTATTATGATGACTGATATTGCGGGTATTCTTCGTGATAAAGACGACGTTTCTACGCTTATTCCAAAAATTAACGTAAAAGAAGCGCAAGAATTAAAAGAAAAAGGCATAATTTGTGGCGGTATGATTCCTAAAGTTGATTGCTGTATTGAAGCGATTGACCATGGCGTTAAAAAAGTTATTATTATGGATGGGCGCGTTCCGCACTCAATTCTTATGGAACTTTTAACCGACGAAGGCGCCGGCACTATGGTTGTGAGGGATTAAAATGCAAGGCTTATTTGAAAAAGACAATAAGTTTATAGCAAA
This sequence comes from Christensenellaceae bacterium, assembly GCA_045586885.1. Lineage (GTDB taxonomy): Bacteria > Bacillota > Clostridia > Christensenellales > Borkfalkiaceae > UBA4636. Next base: position 40,785 of record JAZNBE010000035.1, on the reverse strand, counting down.
CACCTATAAGCGTTTTCCTATTGCCATAAAAAGAGGCAAAGGTTCTATCCTTTACGATTTTAGTGGTAAGGAATATATAGATATGGGTAGCGGAATTGCCGTAAACACTTTTGGTGTTTGCGACGACGAGTGGAAAAGCGCAATAATTTCACAACTTGACCTTGTTCAACACACGTCTAATCTATATTACACTGAGCCTTGCGTTGAACTTGCCCAAAAACTTTGCGAAAGAACTGGTATGAAAAAGGTTTTCTTTTCAAACTCCGGGGCGGAAGCAAACGAATGTGCAATTAAGGTTGCAAGGGCTTGGGCTAAAGAGAATAAAGGCGAAGATTATTATTCGATAGTAACTCTTAAAAACAGTTTTCACGGTAGAACGATAACAACGCTTGCCGCAACTGGTCAAGACGTTTTTCACCAAGACTTTAAGCCTTTAACCGATGGTTTTATTTACGCAACCGCTAACGATATTGAAGATTTTAATCGTGTTACGAAGGAACAAAAGATTGCAGCCGTTATGATAGAACTTTGCCAAGGCGAAGGCGGTGTTTTACCGCTTTCAAAAGAGTTCGTTTTAGAAATTCAATCTTATTGCAATAAAAACAACGCTCTTTTAATTATTGACGAAGTGCAAACTGGAAACGGCAGAAGCGGTGAACTTTACGCTTTCCAAGCATACGGAATTTTGCCTGACGTTTTCACAACGGCAAAGGGGCTTGCCGGCGGTCTTCCTCTTGGCGCTTGCGTTATGGGCGAAAAAACAGAGTTTTCGTTAGGCTACGGTAAACACGGCTCAACGTTTGGCGCAAACCCAATAGCGTGCGCTGCGGCAAATTCTATTATTGATAGAATTGACGATAATTTATTAAACGAAGTAAAGAAAAAGAGTAAGTTTATTTTTGATAGTTTATCTAACTCAAGTGGTGTTGAAAGCGTATCGGGAATAGGGCTTATGATAGGCATAAAAACTAAAAAGCCGTGCGCTGAAGTTGTTTCGTCTTGCATGGAAAACGGCGTTTTAGTGTTGACCGCAAAAGATAAGGTTAGGCTTTTACCTGCGCTAAATATTCCTTATTCGGTTTTGGAAAAAGCGCTTGAAATTATTAAAAAAGCCTGCCTATAGGTCGATTATCTTATAAAAAAGCATAAAAGGTGATAAAAAATGTTTGATCTTAAAGGAAAAAGTTTTTTAAAACTCTTAGATTTATCTAAAGAACAAATTTTAAGTCTTATTGATTTAGCGTTAGACTTAAAAGAAAAAAAGAAAAACGGAGTTTCTCACGAATATTGTAAGGGTAAAAACGTTGCGTTGTTATTCGAAAAAACTAGCACGAGAACACGTTGCAGTTTTGAAGTTGCGTCTTTTGACCTTGGTATGCACGCAACCTATCTTGATCCTGTTAGTTCGCAAATGGGTAAAAAAGAGAGCATTGCCGATACCGCTAGAGTTTTAGGTAGAATGTATGACGGAATAGAGTATAGGGGGTTTCAACAAGAAATCGTTGAAACGCTCTCAAAATATGCAGGCGTTCCCGTTTGGAACGGTTTAACTAACGAATTCCACCCAACTCAAATTCTTGCCGACTTTATGACTATTAAAGAGCATTTAGGCTCTTTGGAAGGTAAGACTTTAGTTTATATGGGCGACGCTAGATATAATATGGGTAATTCCTTAATGGTTGGTTGCGCTAAAGTTGGTATGAACTTCGTTGCTTGCACTAACGAAAAATATTTTCCATCAAAAGAACTTATTGAAATTTGTGAGAAGGAAGCAAAATTAAGCGGAGCAACTTTAACTTTTGAAACTGACCCTATGATTGCTACTAAAAACGCCGACGTTATTTATACTGATGTTTGGGTGTCAATGGGGGAAGCGGAAAGCGTATGGGCGGAGCGAATTAACGATTTAATGCCATATCAAGTAACGATGGCTTTAATTAACAACGCAAAGCCAAATTGCAAGTTTATGCATTGTCTACCTGCGTTTCACGATTTGAAAACTACTATCGGCAAAGAAATTTACGACAAATTTAAAATAGATGCTATGGAAGTTACCGATGAAGTTTTTGAAAGCCCAAGTTCAATCGTTTTTGACGAGGCTGAAAATAGAATGCATACCATTAAAGCGGTTATGCTCGCAACTTTAGTTGATTAAAAATCTTGCCGATAATTCGGCAAGTTTTTTTATGCAAAATTTTAAAGAAAAATAGTTTTGAAGTTTATGAATAATTATTTCAAATAATGCAAATAATCAACCTATAGCCACACTTTTTGTTACATAGGAGAGGTTTTTATGAAAAAAGTTACGCTATGTGGAATAAACACTTCACAACTTCCTAAAATTTCATCTTTAGAGTGTAATAAACTTTTAGAGAAGATAAAAATGGGCGATAAAGACGCTCGCGAAAAGTTAGTTTTAGGAAACGTTAGATTAGTTTTATCGGTAATAAAAAAGTTTTCCGCTTGCCCAGTCGATAGCGACGATATGTTTCAAGCAGGCGTTGTTGGGCTTATGAAAGCCGTTGATAATTTCGATATGGCTTTTAACGTTAAATTTTCGACTTACGCCGTTCCTTTAATAGTTGGCGAAATTAAAAGGCTAATTAGAACTAGAAACAGTTTAAGAGTGGCTAGAAGTATTCGTGATACTGCTTACCTTGTTTTGCAAGCAAGGGTAGAACTTGAAAAAGGCGACCAAGACCCATCAATTTCGCAAATTGCTAAAAAAATTAACAAAACCGAGCGAGAAGTTGCGTTTGCGCTTGACGCTATTAGCGATACCGTTTCAATCTACGAGCCTGTTTACAATAAGCAAGGCGATACTATTTTGCTTTTAGACCAGATTGCAGACGAGAAAAATAACGATGAAATTTGGACTGAAAAAGTTGCGATAGACACTGCTCTTAACGAACTTAACGATAGAGAAAAGAAAATTGTTTATTTAAGATATTTTGAAGGAAAAACTCAAACTGAAATTTCTAACGAAATAGGATTATCACAAGCGCAAGTTTCTAGGCTTGAAAAAAATGCGCTTAAAACGATGAAACAAAAAATATCAATCTAGTAATATTAAAAATTTAAGTTAATATAATTTAATAGGAAGTTAAAAAATGATAAATTATCTTGACTTAAAGAAAAAGTCCGTCGTAAATATATTAGACGGCAAAGAACTTGGCAAAATAATCGATTTAGTGTTTACTTTTCCTGAAGGAAAAATCGTATCGTTTATAGTTGGGGGTAAAGGGTTTTTATCGCAAAAGGAAGAATATATTTTCGACCTTTGTTGCGTAAATAAAATTGGTGACGATACGGTTTTGGTAAGTCTTGCCGATAATAAATCAAAAAGTGAAGATGAGTAAAAAGTCTGCCTATAGGTCGATTATTAGTAAAAATTATCCGCAATTAATATTGCGGATTTTTTATTTTTTCTTAAAAGTGGCACAAAAAGGCAAAACTTGGTGATTGTGTTGTTAAAATTAATATGGGGAAGATAGGAGGGAAATTTTGACAAACGGTTTTAACAACTTAAAATCATTAAACAATAGGCCTATTCGAATTTTCAAAGGCGAAAGTTTAGCCGATAAAATTACGCTAACAATAAATAGGTTTTATAACGATATAGATTTATCTAACTTGTTTGCATATTTTCTAATTGAGTTTAGCGATTATTCGGTGGACAAGTTTTTGTTTTCAAAAGAAGTTTTTGATGAAGAAATCTATTTAACATTAGATATAACTTCACGTTTTACTAGGGTTAAGGGAAGGGCAAAATGCCAAATTTCGTTTGAAGGTGGAAACGGAGTGGTTATTAAATCTAACGTAAAGGAAGTTGACATTAAGTATTCTATTGATAATCCTACGGAAAATTTTGATAGCGTTCCGTCTTGCTTAACGCAAATACTTTCGGATCTTGAATTAAAATACCAAAGTTTTGAAGATGCGATAGAGCGTTTTGACGATATTGAACATAAAACGATAGGCTTATCTAACGATGGAGCGAGCGCAACTTTAAATTTAATAGAAACTCAAAAAATTCGCGCTAAAAACGATAGTTCAACTTATGCAACCTTTTCAAGCGATGAAATTTGCGAAGTATGCGATAGCGAAACCGTAAGAAAAGTATCTAGAGATAAAACTGAACTTTTCGTTGATGGCGACAACGTTTTTTATGCGGACGGAAATAATACGAAACTTTTGGTAAACGATAAAGACGTTTTTTTAAGCGATAGTGATAAAACTCAAATTTCGCATAATGAAAAAGTTGCTTTTTTAGCAAAAGATAATGAGACGGCTGTGCTTTTAGACGAAAAAAGAGTGTTAAGTAGTAACGATAGGGTTACTCAATTTGCTCACAATGGAAACACCGTTTTATTTGCAAGTTCCGGTATAACTGAACTATCTCATAACGGCGTGTCAACTCTTTATTGTGATAATTACGAAACGCAACTAAAATTTGACGATAACGTTTTAATACAAGGAAACACAAACTACGTTTCAGTTGTTCAAGGTGGAAACAACGTTCTTTACGGCAATCAAAATGAAACGAGAATTAGCCACCGCAACGGTGGAACGCTTAAGATAGATAATCAAGGCTTAAACTACGGTGATTTTTCCGTTCTAGACGACGGAATTTATTACGATGGGAAGAAATATCCAAATCCTGAAGCGTTAAGGACTGCTCAACTTGAAGTTACTAACCTTAAAAACGCGTTGTTTGGTTCGGTGTTAAGTTTAGAAACTGATACTAACACTGAAGTTGATAAAGGTATTTTAAGCAATAATGTAGTCGTTGATAATGAAGTTTACCCTATTATTGATAACACTAGGGCGCTGTTAAGTGAAGTTAAAGGAAATACTGCCGTTTATACCGATGAAAACCAAATTTCTACTTTGAAAAGTAGTGAAATTAGCGGTGTTAAATTTTACGATATCGACGGAACGACTTTAACTGGAGAAATAACTTTTGAAAATAAACAATCGCTCAAAGGAATTCCAAACGGCGCGGTTGATAAATTGGTTGTTACTAAAAACGAAAACGATGATTATTACACGTTAAAGAAGGTTGCAAACACTATAACTATAACTTTTGACGGAACTGAAAGTTGGTCGGTTGGTGGTAGTTCTCAAAACTTAATGCAAGTTTCTATAAGCAATGAAAGTGTTGTTCCAACGCATTGTATAAGTAATTATTTACAAAGTTCAACGCTAATGCCAAACCAAATAGCGGAAAAGTCGGTGCGTATGGGAACTAATACGATTTATATTCGTTATGAAGAAATTACAAATCCTGACGGAAATGCAAGCAATAACCAAAAAACAACTAATTGGAAAACTTATCTTGCTCAACAATACGCAAACGGCACACCGCTTGAAATTGTTTATCAAGTAGCAACACCAACTGAACAAATTATTTCAACCACATTAACGCTTGAGGAGGTTAGTGCTATGAGAAGAAACGGCGGTTGGATTGAAGTTATAGGCAACGATAATAGCGCAACTGCAAAGCCAAGCATTGATTTATTTGTTGTTTGTGAAAAGCCGAGCGTTTAAGGGGGTAAGTTATGAATAGAATTTTAGAAGATTTATTAAAAGGAAACGATGAAGTTATTAAAAACGATTATCGTAAAAAAAGAGAAAAAATATTAAAAGCGTTTGACGTTTATAAAACCAACGTTTTTTACGGAATAGAAACTGAAACTGAAGTTCAAAAGCAAGAAATTATCGAGTGGTATAATAAAATTTTATCGCTCGAAGAAATTGCAATTAATCAAATTCCTGTAAAAGTTAAGAGATATTTATAAAATAATATTATTTAATATTAAATAATTGACTTTTTTATTGCAAAAATTTATAATGTTTAAGAAATAAATTTACTGCAAGGAAATTATTATGGCTGAATCATTAAACGGATTAAAAAGAACTGCTATGTGCGGTTCGTTTAGATTATCTAACGCGGGCGAGAGCGCCGTTGTTATGGGTTGGGTGCAAAAAAGGCGTAACTTTGGTAGCCTTATTTTCGTTGATTTAAGAGATAGAGAAGGCGTTGTTCAAGTAGTTTTTGACCAAACGGTTAAAGCGGAAGTTTTTGAAAAGGCTGAAAAAATTCGTTCGGAATTCGTTATTGCCGTTTCAGGAATTGTGCGTGAACGCGAGTCCAAAACTAACAAAATCGCAACGGGTGACGTTGAGATTTTAGCGGATGAACTTAAAATTTTATCGGAAGCCGAAACTACTCCTTTTGAAATTACCGACGAAACTTCCGTAAACGAAAACCTTCGCTTAAAGCATAGATATCTTGATTTAAGAAGAGCGCCACTTCAAAAGAACCTTATTATGCGCTCTAAAATTGCGGTAACGGCTAGAAACTATCTTGCTGAGAACGGCTTTTTAGAAATTGAAACTCCGTTTTTAGGTAAATCTACGCCTGAAGGTGCAAGAGATTATCTCGTTCCGTCAAGAATGAGAGAAGGCGCGTTTTACGCTCTTCCACAATCGCCACAACTTTATAAGCAACTTTTGATGATTGCCGGCTACGATAGATATTTCCAAATTGCAAAGTGCTTTAGAGATGAAGACTTAAGAGCAAACCGCCAACCTGAATTTACTCAAGTTGACCTTGAAATGAGTTTCGTTGAAGATGAAAAAGACGTAATGTATCCTGTTGAAGGGCTTATTAAAAGTGTGTTTAATCGTGCTATAGGTCTAGATTTAGGTGAAGAACACTTCAAAACTTTAACTTATAAAGAGGCGATGGAACGCTACGGCTCTGATAAGCCTGACACTCGTTTTGGGCTTGAACTTACTAACGTTAGCGACCTGTTTAAAAATAGCGATTTTAAAGTATTTAGTGAGGCTACTTGCGATGGAAAATCAGTAAGAGCAATTAATGCTAAAGGCTTTGCGTCTAAACTTCCTAGAAAGCAACTTGACGCTTTAGTTGAACTTGCAAAAACTTTAGGCGCAAAAGGTCTTGCTTGGCTTGTTAAACCTGAAAACGAGCCTATCAAAAGTTCGTTCTTGAAGTTCTTAAGCGAAGAAGATATCAAAAACCTTACCCAAAGATTGAATATTGAAGACGGCGACGTTTGTTTATTCGCTGCCGATAAAGATAGCGTTGTTTTCAACACTCTTGGCGGAATTAGACTTCACCTTGCCGACAAGTTCGACCTTTACGATAAGAATTCTTACGATATATTATGGGTGGTTGACTTCCCTATGTTTGAATATAGCGAAGAAGAAGGCAGATACGTTGCTATGCACCATCCGTTCACCGCGCCTAAAGACGAAGATTTATATCTTTTAGATATTGACCCAACTAAAATGCGCGCAAAGGCTTATGATATCGTTATAAACGGTCAAGAAGCGGGCGGTGGTTCGATTAGAATTTATTCGCAAGAACTTCAACAAAAAATATTCAATATTTTGAAGTTTACCGATGAAGATATTGAAAAGAAGTTTGGCTTTTTCGTTAATGCGTTCAAGTATGGAACGCCACCTCACGGCGGGCTTGCTCTTGGTCTTGATAGACTTACTATGCTCCTTTGTAAAACCGATTCTATTAAAGACGTTATAGCATTTCCTAAGGTTCAAAACGCATCTTGTTTAATGAGCGAAGCGCCTGCGCCAGTTGAAGATAAACAACTTGAAGATTTATTCCTTTTAGTTGATAAAAAAGAAGAAGTATAATATTAAAACCTGCCTTTAACGAAGTTATAGGCAGGTTTTTTGTAAAAAACAAAGGCTAACGAAACTTTCGTTAGCCTTTTAACGTTTTTTAATTTATTGTTGGTCTTGGGACTCTTCCGCCGTTTCTTCTTCGTCTTGCGTAGGTTGAAGATTTACGCCGTAAACGCTAGTAACTGGAAGTGAGAATAAAATGCCTGCGCCTTTTGTTGCAAGCCCAGTTGACGCTTTAATTGCGTTCATAATTGCATCACGCGTTTCTTGAGCCGTTAAAATGAAAACTATCTCTTTATTTGGGTGAAGGGTTATACCTAAAAATTTAACTAAGTCTTGCGAATCGGCAGTGCCACGCGCGTTAAAAATTGTGCCACCACGTGCGCCTGCTTGTCTTGCGGCGGTCATTACTTCTTCTTCAAAGCCTTGGTTTACTATTACGACAATTAGTTCGTTCATAACGTTTCTCCTAAATTTAATTTGGTTAATCTCTATTTTTTTAAATTAAGTCTTTGGTTTTTCCTAAAAGAATTTGTAAGGTTAAGTTTCCGCCGATAGCAGAAACTGGAATCGACATTGCTATTCCAAGTTTTTTCTTTGTAAAGGACATTTCGTTTTCTAAAAAGTTGTAAATATGGCCAACGTTTTTGTTTTCGGCAAAGCATATAATCATATCTTTTTCAGGCTCGCCAACGCCAAGCGCCGATAAAAACTCCGTTCTTGCCGTGCCTCTGCCTTGAATAATGGAAGGGAAGGTTACTAGCGAAGATATCGTAGATAAAACCTTTGACGCCGTGCCTCTATTTGAAATTATAACTACTAGTTCTAGTTGAATTTTTCTCATAAACACCTCGTTATCTCTTTAGGTCGAGTTCTATAATATCGCCTTCGAATAGCGTAATAAACGCTTTTGGAAGAATAATTCTTCTGCCTTGCTTAATTCGAACAATAACACCTATTAGTTGAATTGTGATAAGCGGAGTTAGAGCAATAAACGAAATTAAACCGTAAGCGTTAAAAAGAACGCTTTCAGAACCTGTTAAACACGTTGCAGCGCCTATTGCAAGTGGTAAAGTGAACGTCGTTGCCATAGGCCCTGAGGCAACACCGCCGGAGTCAAACGCGATTGCGGTATAAATTTTTGGGACGAAAAACGATAAGATTATTGCTAGCGCGTAGCCCGGAAGAAGAATATACCAAATGGAAATATTCATAACGATTCTTAGCATTGATAGCCCAACTGCAATTATCATTGAGATTGATAGCGCAATTAAAATAGTTGAGCGTTTGATAATACCGTCGGAAATAGTTTCAACTTGCTTTGAAAGAACGTGAACGGCAGGCTCGGCTAATACCATAAAGCAACCTATTATCATTGCAACGATAACTAGTATCATTTTGTTATCTAAAAGGGCAAGGCGTTCGCCAAGCGAATAACCGGTTGACATAAAACCAACGTTTACGCCCGTTAAAAATAACGATAAGCCGATATAAGTATAAACTAAACCGATTAAAATTCTAACAAACCTTTGCTTTGGCGTTTTTATGGAAACGAAGTTCATTATTATAAAGAACGCGCCTATCGGCAAAATTGCAATAGCGACGTCTTTCATACTAACTAATAGATGCTTAAAAACAAAAGGCACAATTTCATTTAAAGAAGTGATAGTTTTTGCCGAAACCGTAACGTTAATATCAGGCTTAAAAATAAAGCAAGCAAGAAGAACTAATAAAATAGGCCCAGCCGAACAAATTGCAACTACACCGAAAGAATTATCAGTCTTGTTTTTACCGCCTAAACTTCCCGCAACACCAACTCCTAGCGCCATAATAAATGGAACGGTGATAGGGCCAGTCGTTACTCCGCCAGAGTCAAAAGATAGGCCTATATATTGATTATCGACCAAAATTGCTAGTAAAAAAATGATTGCGTAAACGATAATTAGAACGACGTTTAAGTTTACGTTAGATAAAATTCTTGATAGCGCTAAAACTAAAAATAGCCCAACGCCTATAGCGATTGCAATAATAATAAAGTTCTTAATTTCGCCAAGTTGGCTACCCAAAACCATAAGGTCTGGTTCGGCTATCGTTACGATTACGCCTATAATGAAACCAACCGTTAAAATGATAGGAACTTTCTTGGTTGAAGTAATTGAATTACCTATCGATTCGCCAATTGGCGCTAAGGCAGTATCGCTACCAAGAGAATAAAGCATCATACCAAAGATTAAAAGAATTGCGCCTATTATAAAAGACGTAAATTCTACGCTAGTCATAGGGTTTGGTAGAGTGAAGTTAAGAATTACTATAACTATGGAAATAGGTAAAACTGAAATTAGTGATTCTTTTAATTTTTGAACTAGAACGCTATTCACTTCTTACCTCCCATAAATAGTATTATCAAATTAACGTTATTTATTATATAATAAATAAATAGTAAAGTCAAGTTAAGTTAGTTAAAAACAAGTAAAGAATTTTCTAGGCGTTTTTTGTTGTTTTAGAAAAATGTTGAAAAAAGGCGATAATGGACTTATAGGCGGACTTTTTTACAAAAAACGCAATAAAAAAAGGGCTTTTTAGCCCTTTTTGTTTTATTTGCTTTAATTAAAACGCAATCTTTTCGTCAATATAGTTTTTAAGTTCATTAATTGGTAAACGAATTTGTTCCATAGTATCTCTATCGCGAATGGTAACGGTATCGTTTTCTAAAGTATCGAAGTCGATGGTTACGCACATTGGCGTTCCTATTTCGTCTTGACGGCGGTAACGTTTACCGATTGAGCCTGCTTCGTCGTAAGTTACAGGGAAATATTTAGCTAAAGTTTTGTAAACTTCTTTTGCTTTTGCACTTAAATTCTTTTGAAGTGGTAAGATTGCAACTTTATAAGCGGCAACTGCTGGGTGGAAATGCATAACTACTCTAGTATCGTTTTCGCCAACTTTTTCTTCGTCGTATGCTTCAGCTAAAACTGCTAGCATTAATCTATCCGCGCCGATTGAATATTCGATAACGTAAGGAATATATTTTTCGTTGGTGATAGGGTCGATATAAAGCATATTCTTTCCAGAATATTCTTGGTGGCGTGATAGATCGTAGTCAGTTCTATTATGAATACCGTTAAGTTCCGACCAACCCATTGGGAAAAGATATTGAATATCGCACGCGGCTTTTGCGTAGAAAGCAAGTTTGTCGTGATCTTTGTATCTTAAGTGGTCTTTACTAATTCCAAGAGCAAGCAAGAATTCCATTGCCACTTTCTTGTAGTATTCGTAGTATTCAAGGTCTGTTCCTTCTTTGCAGAAGAATTGGTGTTCCATTTGTTCAAATTCAATCGTTCTAAAAATGAAGTTGCCCGGGGTTACTTCGTTTCTAAACGCTTTACCTATTTGAGCAATACCGAAAGGAACTTTTGCTCTAGTAGTTCTTTGAACGTTTAAAAAGTTTACGAATTCGCCTTGAGCAGTTTCTGGGCGAAGGAAGATTTTGTTTTGACCTTGTTCGGTTACGCCACGAGAAGTTTCAAACATAAGGTTGAATTGGCGAATAGGCGTCCAGTCCATTTTACCGCATTTAGGGCAAACGACCTTGTTGGTTTGAATATATTCTTCCATTTGCTCGTTGCTCATAGCGTCAGGATTAACCGAGCCTTTAGAGTGCGCTTCAATAAGGTTATCGGCGCGGTGGCGAGTTTTGCAGTTTTTACAGTCCATTTTAGGGTCGGTAAAAGAAGCGGTGTGTCCGCTAGCGTCCCAAACTCTTGCGTTCATTAAAATTGCAGCGTCAACACCGAAAGAATTTTCGGCTTCTTGGACGAACTTTTTCCACCAAAGTCTTTTAATGTTATTTTTAATTTCAACACCTACTGGACCGTAGTCCCAAGTGTTACCCATTCCGCCGTAAATATCGCTACCGGGGAAAATAATTCCACGACCTTTGCATAGGTTTACAAGTTTGTCCATTGTAACTGCTCTTTTTTCTTCCATAATTTAATCCTCAATAAGTTTTTCAACCGATATTTTAAAAAAATATCGTAATTATGTCAAGTAAAAGCAAGCATTGTGCTTAATTTAAGTTGATTATTTTAATTTAAAGTGATAAAATACCGATATAATTTGATTTATTATAGGTTTAAGTTTATGGAAATTAAGAACTTTATTGAAGAAATCGTTGAGAAGGAACTTGCTGAAGGCGTTGTTTCAAGCGTTCATACTCGCTTTCCGCCAGAACCTAACGGATATTTGCACGTTGGCCACGCTAAAAGCCTTTGCATCAACTTTGGCACGGCTAAAAAATTCGGTGGCGTTTGCAACCTTTTCTTTGACGATACTAATCCTTCAAAAGAGAAAACCGAATACGTTGACGCTATTAAAAAAGATATTGAGTGGCTCGGCTTTAATTGGTATGAAATCCACTACGCATCCGACTTTTTTGATACCATTTATTCGCTTGCGGTTAAACTTATTAAAGACGGCAAGGCTTTCGTTTGCGATTTAACAGCCGACCAAATTCGTGAAATGCGCGGAACGTTGACTGAACCGGGCAAGCCTTCGCCTTATAGAGATAGGTCGGTTGAAGAAAACCTTGCGCTCTTTGAAGATATGAAAAACGGTAAGTTCTTAGACGGTGAAAAGGTTTTAAGAGCAAAAATAGATATGGCTTCGCCAAACATCAACCTTCGCGACCCTGTTATTTACCGCGTGCTTAAGGCTACGCATCATAGAACGGGTGATAAGTGGTGCATTTATCCTATGTATGACTTTGCTCATCCTATCTGCGATTCTATGCAAGGCATTACGCACTCTCTATGCACGCTTGAGTTTGAAGATCACCGTCCGCTTTATAACTGGGTAGTTGAAAACACTGGTGTTCCGCACAAACCAAGACAAATTGAATTTGCTCGCCTTAACATAACTAATACCGTAATGAGCAAACGCTATCTTAAAAAACTCGTTGAGGACGGCTTAGTTGAAGGGTGGGACGACCCTAGAATGCCAACGCTTACAGGTTTGAGAAATAGAGGTATTCCTGCAGAGGCTTTAAAAACTTTCTGTGAAGAAATTGGCGTTGCTAAAGCAAATTCCGAAATTGAGATTAGTTATTTCGAACATTTCACTAGAGATTACCTAAACGCTCACGCAGAAAGAGCAATGGTAGTTTTTGAGCCTATCAAGGTTATTATTGATAACTACGAAGGTCAAGAAGAAGTTGAAATGGATATAAACCCAAACGACGAGCAAAAAGGCAAGCGCCCTATCACTTTCTCTAAAGAGATATATATTGATGCGGAAGATTTCTCAGTTTGTCCTCCGCCTAAATATTTTAGGATGAAAAAGGACGGCTTAGTTCGTTTAAAAGGCGCTTACGTTGTTAAGTGCGACGATTACGTTCTTGATGAAAACGGAAACGTTAAAGAAATTCACTGCACTTACCTTCCTGAAACGAGAAGTGGCGGAGCAGGTAGCGATATTAAGGTTAAAGGCACTATTCACTGGGTTGACGCTAATAACTTCACTCCGGTTGAAATTAGAAAATACGACTATTTGTTAAAAGACGCTGAATATCAAGGTCAAGATTTTAGCGAAAGAATGAACGAAAACAGCCTTACCATATATAACGGCGTTGCTGAAAAATATATTGAAAACGTAACTATAGGCGAAAGTTTCCAACTTTTGAGAAAGGGTTATTATAAGAAAATGGTTAAAGGCGAAAAGATTGTTCTATCCGAAATAGTTTCGCTTAAAGACAGTTTCAAAAAATAAATTTTCTTCTAATTTTTTATTTGTTTTTATCTTTTCTAAATATTGCATAATAAATTTTATAAAAAATATTGACTTTTTTATTGTATTTTTATATAATATAATTTAGAAAAAATCCTAAATGCAAGCAGAATTCTTCGTAAAGGAGTAAGATATGTTCTATTTTGTTGACCTATTCATTATATTTTTGTTAGGTCTAGTGGTAAATTCTGGAATAAAAGGCGGCGCTACTGGTATGCTTCGCGGAATCGGTTCGTTCATTTTAAGAGCCGTTATCGTTGCTCTTTCAACCGTTTTATTGCTTTTGTTGTTCCAAGTAATAGGCGCAATTAGCGGTCTTACGTCGGCATTAAGGTCGGTTGTTGGGGAGAGTAGTTTATACGACCCTAAACTTATCGCAAATATTATTGCCGTTTTCGTTTTTGCTATAGTTGGTTTCATTATCGGCCACGTTTTAGTAAGCGTTGTTTTTAAATTAATAAACAAAGTTGAATTAAAAGAATTACAAGGCGGTTATAAGGTTTGTAATAAAATCATTGGTTGCATCTTAGCAATTTTCTTCTTCTTGGTTATTTACGCAATCATACTAGCGTTTATTTTCGTAGTTTCTGAAAAAGGAATTTTAACCGCTACAGACGAGTTGTTTAGAGCAACTAAAGTTTCTTCTTTACTTTATAATAACAATCCGTTCGTTCCGTTGTTTAGTTCAATGTTTGCTTAAAACAAAAAATATCGCCCACGAAATTGTGGGCGTTTTTTTATGCTCAAATTATTAAAAAGTTAGGCTATAAGCCCGTTAATTTGCGTTTTTTGAATTATTTTTAATAGTTTTTTCAGCAACGATTTCTAAATTTTCGGCATTTATTAAAAAACAATTAGTTTTTTCGCTATCGCAAATTCCTATAAAGTAAAAGGTTTTTTCTTCGTTAATAATTAGTCTTACTTGCACTTCAAAAGAAGTCAACGTTTCAAGATAATTATCAATCAATTCTTTTTTATTTGAAGAAACAAGGTTTAGAGCATCTTCAAAGGTATGTTTGGTTGAGACAATTTGTTGTGAAACATCAACGTTTTCAACGCCGTCTCTATGGCTTATCGTTAAAGTTAAATTTGATTGAGGTAAATCATTAACTAAAACCGTAGCAATAAAATTATCGCTTTCAGGGCGAAAAGCAAGGTTTGCAGAGTATTCTTTATCAATAGAAAAACTTACCGTTGCATTAGCGCTTAAACTAAACTTTGGTTTTAGTTTTATAATTACAACGTTTTCTAGTTCTCCACGTTTCCCATCGGCAATAAAAGGCGTTTCTCTAATTTCGCTAAAAACCGAGGCAACGAATTTATCGTTCTCGCCAACAAAAATTTTGTTTCTAAGCTGGGAAAGATAAGGCGTTAAATCAGTAGTTTTTTGACAAGCGGTAAGCGTTAATACGGTAGCGAAAACTAAAATTAAAATAATTGATTTTACTGTTCTTTTCATAAAAAATTCCTAAACGTCTATATTTAATGATATTAACGCAATAAATAAATTATGAAAATATTTCAAAATATTTGAAATTAAGTTTATTTTGTGTTACAATAAATAAGAGGTGGCTTATGCAAAAATACGTTTTGAAAGTATCAATAATTTCCGTGCTCGCTTTATTTGCGGTAGCGTTATTGTCGTATTTTTTCATTGCTATTTTTTCGCCGGTAACGGTAGCTAATTTTTATTCTAACGTTGCAAACTTCAAAAAAGCGTCTATCTATTATGAGAGCGAATATAGAAAATCAGGCGAAATTGAAGACCTTTGCTTGCTTTGTGATAACGCATTAAAATCGGGCGATAACGAACTTATAGCCGAACATTTGCAAAAATTGTGCGAGGATGAAACGTTTTATTCTTATTGCCAAGCAAAAGAAGATGGTGTAGAGTATTACGAACTTATTACTTCAAAATATTTGCAAAGCGAATATCTTTTAGGTAATATTGAAGATAATGAAATTATTTCGTTAGCGTTGACTTATCTGAAAACTTATTCTAATAACTGCGCCGTTCGAAGCATTATGTTCGTTGCGGTTGAGAGTGAAGATAAAGAATTTTTAACTAGCGTTTTAACTGCGTTAAATGCTATAGATACCACAAATTTTACAGAGAACGAAATTTTGCTTATATCTACCGATATTGCAAATTTAACAACGTTTCTTTCTTAAATTTCAATATTTATTAAAAAGTAAGGAAATCGGCTTTCGGTTTCCTTTTTCGTTGCATTAAATTTTTGTCTAGCGATATTAAAAACCTTAAAAACTTTTTAAACTAAAATTTTTGCGTGTGTTACGGAATTGGTAGTGTGTAGGTTCTAGATTTCTATTATTAATAGTCGTGTGGGTTCGAGTCCCTTCATCCGCATCAAAAAAGGCGACAAGCGTTGGCTTGTCGACTTTTTTATCCAAACCGCAGGTTTTGTATGGAATCACGCGTTAGCGTGTATGTAATCGCCGTAGGCGTATGGCATCAACAAGGGAGCATTTTCTTGCGGTTTGATTACATACAACACTTCGTGTTGATTACATACCGTCTTGAGACGGTTTCCATACACGGCTTTGCCGTGATTAAGAAAATGCGAGCGTGAGCGAGTTAAATATATTTGGTAGAAGGAATAAATAAACTTAGATAACAAAATATATTTACATTTAAGGCAGTTTGTGATATATTTTAACAAATAGAATTATAAAGATGGGCTTATGAAAAAAATTGAAATAATTGATGACAAATATGTTTTTTTTGGGTTATACCCTCAAAATGGGACAATTCCAGAACCAATTAAATGGTGCATTATAAAAAAAGAAGATAATATTATCACTCTTATGACAGATAAAATATTAACAAATTTTATGTATGATAGGTATTATAGTGATTATAAAGAAAGTGCAATTAGAAAATATATTCATGATGAATTTATTTCTAAAGCTTTTAGTGAAGAAGAATTATCTATAATTTTGCCAACAAAATTAGAATGTGGTGTAACTGATAAAGTTTTTCTTCCATCTCTTGATGTACTAAAGAACTTAACAAAAGAAGAAAGAATAAAAAAAGTAACTCCCTATGCAATTTCAAATAAAGCATCAAGTTATTCAGCGTTTAGTAAGAAAGAAAAACATTTAGAAGGTAATGGCTATTATTGGACTAGAACACCTTGGAAACCTCCATATGATCCTAAACGTGATCGTGAAGTGTTGTATGTCGAAAATAATGGTAGTATTACTGGCAGAGTTACAGTGGGGCATGATATTGGAATTGTTTTTATTATTCGAATAAGTATGATATAATAAATAAAAAAAGTATACCCGGAGAAAGGAGGTGTTATCTAATCGATATTTCGGGGATGATTAGATAATATGAGTAAAATGGAAAGAATTTATATAGGTGTATATTTTGTAAATGAAAATGTAAAAGAAAAATTTTTAGAAGCTTCTAAATGTGGATTAGGGAAAATAGATAGTTATAACGAAAATGGAAAATTATTTGCTTATACAGACGAAGGACGAGATACGTATTATTTTTATGAATTCCCTCTTGCTAAAGAGAATAATTTTTCCCCTTCTAAATTAGAAACAATCCTTTTTATCGCTGATGATGGGTGGATTGATTTTGATAATATGTATGATGGTGTTAGTGAAGCTAATATTGATAATGTTGTATTCTTATATACCGGTCATTGCTATGATTTAGATGAGCTCAAGACCAGTGTAGATATTGGCGCTTATATGTCTCGTGTATATGCGAAGTGTTTTGCTAAACAAATATCATTAGATGATGTAATTGATGGTGATAGAAATGCTTGTATTAACTTTGTTAATTTCTTCAATGAAGTCAAACAACACATCCATAGTTTCCCATTTGTTATCAATAATTTATCTTATGAACAAAGCGGTCCTAGAACTGTTAAATGTAGTGGTGAAATCGATAGTGGCTTTATTGAAAAGGGAGATAGAATATCCATTTTTAGTAAAGGAGGCAAAGAAGTAGTGGGTAAAATTACTGTAATTCTTGCTTCTAGCTTCAATCCAACGCTTAATGGCAAAAAAGGTCAAACAGTCCGTCTTATAGTGGAACTTGAAGAAGATTATTGGATTAAAGGAACATTAATTCATGCGATATCTAAAGATAAAGTAAAACCAGCAAAAGAATTCAATGCGCTTGTAACAATGTATGATGCTGAATTTGATGGATACACAATACTGGACTTCAAATCAGTCATTGAATTCCGTATGTATGCTAACAAATATGATGCGGTAATGTTAGAAAATGGTATTGGTCATATTGAGGGCGAACTACAAATAACTAAATCACTCATCAGCGGAAATTCTGGTTATTTCTCTTTTAAGATATACCAAGAAGTTCCTCTTGTTGTTGGAACGAGATTTTTTATTGACAAGTATTTGATAATACGAGAAGGATCTACAAGTTGTGCAGATGCAGTTATTACTGAGGTTGTGAAATAGATATTACCTCTTTAAACAAGAAGTGCTAATTTTTGGCGTTGAACTTGTTCAAAAAAAACGCTTGCGTTTTCCAAAACATTTGTCGAGTCCCTTCATCCGCACCAGGAAAGGGCTATGATTTTGTATCAAAATCGTAGCCCTTTCCAATGAAATTTATGCCTGTGGCATAAGTGAAATAATAGGATTTATGAAATATCCTACGGATATGAAATATACTTCGTATATGGTGCATAAATTTTATTTCATTTTTGCAAAGCAAAAATTTCATAATTTTCAATTATTTCATATTGCTTGCGATATTTCATTGAATATGGTAGACTAAATTTTGAGGTGAAACAATGAAAGAAAATAAATTAGTAGATTTGTCAATGGACTTGGCGGTAAGCGTTATTAAGAAATATTGCCTAGAAAGATAAAAGAATAAGGAAGTTATTCCTATCAATTTCAAAATTGTTTTATGTATTGAAGTGACATTTGCACTTCTTTTTTTGTTGTGTTGTGTTAGGACTTTTTCGTTGCTTTATTGACAAACGTTGTCAAGTGAGCATATAATAATATCTAGAAAATTACTTTTAAGCGACGCTTAAAAAGGTTATTCGTTATGAAAAACGGAAAAAATAGTTCTTTACAATTTGAGAAAATGACGAAAACGCCGGTGCCGAAACTTGTGTTATCACTTGCCGTGCCGACTATTATTGCCATGCTCATTACCGTTATTTATAACACTTGCGATACTTACTTCGTTTCGCAAATAAACAAATCCGCATCCGCCGCAGTTGGCGCGGTGTTCGCGCTTATGAGCATAATTCAAGCCATCGGCTTTGGCGTTGGAATGGGCTCGGCTAGTTTAATTAGTATAAAACTAGGCGAGAAAAAGGTTGACGAGGCAAGTCAAATAGCATCTAGCGGCACGGTGGCTGCGTTTTTATTCGGCGCGGTAGTCGGTGTATTTGGGCTTATATTTTTAGAGCCTATGCTTAAGGTTTTAGGGTGCTCTGAAACTATGATGCCATACGCTAAACCTTACGCCACGTTTATTTTAATAAGCGCGCCTATAAGCACGTCAACGTTCGTTTTAAATAATACTTTAAGAGCGGAAGGTCATTCTAAACTTGCTATGTGGGGTATGGGAATAGGCGGAATTTTGAACGTTATTTTAGACCCTATTTTCATATTTACTCTTAATATGGGAACGGGCGGTGCGGCTTTGGCTACTGCAATTAGTCAAACGCTTAGTTTCTTAATCTTAATTTCTTTGTTTGTTTTTGAAAAATCAATCGTAAAGATAAATTTAAAAAACGTTAGCAAAAAACTTTCGGTTTATGGAAAAATTATATCAACGGGGCTTCCTACTATTTGTAGGCAAGGGCTAGGAAGCGTTGCAACGGCTATTTTGAACGTGCAAGCGGTAGTTTACGGCGATGCGATGGTTGCGTCTATTTCGATTGCTAATAAAGTCTATATGTTAGCCAGAAATATCGTTATAGGTTTAGGTCAAGGCTTTCAACCGGTTGCGGGTTATAATTTTGGCTCTAAAAAACCAACTCGAGCGTTTAAGGCTTTCTCGTTTTCAACAATCGTTGGCTCTATATTTTGCGTAGTCGTAAGCGTTATTATCGCTATTTTTAGAACTGAGGTAATGACTTTATTTAGCAAAGATTTAGAAGTTGTAAGTTTAGGGCAACAAATGCTATTATTTTATTCGTTCGTAATACCGTTTTTAGCCTTTTCTACTTACGTAAACCAGTTTATGCAAGGCTTAGGGTTCAAAACGCACGCAACAATACTGGCTAGTTGCCGTCAAGGAATATTCTTTATTCCTTTAATATTTATTTTACCAATCTTTCTAAAAGACGTTGGCGTTCAGATAACGCAACCGATTGCAGACTTTTTGACCTTTATTGTTTCTATACCGTTTATCGTTTGGTTTTATCGCTCTCAATTTAAAGGTAGGGAAGATATAGAATTAAGCGACAATAATAGTGAAGAAATTGCGTAATATGTATTGAAAATATCGTAGAAATATGTTAATATGTATTTAACAAAACTATGGAAAAAGAAGTTGTAAAAACTAAATTTGAAAAACGGCTAACGGAGATAGACCTTCTTCGTGGAATTGCGGTCATATTTATGATGTTAGACCACTTTATGTTCAACGTTTGGGGGCTTATGCCTTTCGTGTTTTTGGATTTTCCAAACGCTGAGTGGTATGGTTTTTATAGTCTTGCGCTAAATTACTGGAATTGGGGCGTTAGAACTATAGTTCGTTACGTTATTATCTTTATTTTTCTAGCGCTCACGGGTGTTAGTTGTTCGTTTTCAAAAAGCAATCTAAAAAGAGGTGTAAAACTTCTTATAGTCGCTCTTTTATTAACTTTGGCAACTTACGTTTTATCACTCGTTATGAACGACGTTGATATGATTATAAGTTTTGGAATTTTGCATTGTATTGCCGTAATTTTACTTCTTGTTGCGCTCGTTGAAAAGTTTACTTCAAATAAGTTCGTTTATTTAATAATAGGTTTAGCGTTTATGATATTCGGCGCGTTCTTTTTAAAGGAAGTTCCAGTATCATATAATTCAGGGAACTTTTTTAGGCTTTTTTTCGAGCAACTTATAGGCTTAATTATGCTAGGTCCAGATAGTTTTTCACTCTTTTTCTACGGTGGGCAAATTTTTATAGGCGTTTTCCTTGGTAAACTATTATACAAGGAAAGAAAACCACTTCTTATTAAAGGCGAATATAAAAATAATCTCGTAACTTTAGTAGGAAGGCATAGCCTATTATTTTACGTTTTGCACCAAGTAGTAATAACTGTTGTTCTTGCTATAATTTTACTTATTGCAGGCTTTAATGTTGCGCTATAGGTCGATTATTAGGCAAATTTACTAAATTTACAAGTGGAAGAAATAATAAAAAATATAAAATCATATAGGAGATAAAAAATGTTTTGGTTTTGGTTTGGGCTTGCCGTGGCGCTTATTGTTATTGAAACTATAACGATAGATTTAGTTGCGGTATGGTTTGCATTATCTGCGCTAGTTATGGGAATAATAACTGCTATATTTCAATCGATTGATATCGGTTGGCAGATTTTAATTTTCTTAACGCTATCCGCAACGCTACTTATTTTAACTAGACCTTTAGTAAAGAAATTTTTAGCAAGAAAGAAAGGTCAAGAAACTAATCTTGAACTTATCGTTGACCACATTGGAATGGTTGAAGAAGATATCGATAACGACTTATCTAAAGGCGCGGTTAAGATTAACGGCTTGGTTTGGACGGCTCGTTCTATAAACGGCGAAAAAATTGAAAAAGATACCCTAGTTATCGTTAAAGATATTAAGGGTAATAAACTTTTCGTTACTAGAAAATAATGAAAAGTGATAATTGATAAACAAAAAATATTATTAAGGAGTAATAAATTATGATAGTAGCTTTAATTATTCTATTCGTTATCATTTTGATAGTGGTAGTATCGGGCGTGAAAATCGTTCCTCAAGCAAAAGTTTTCGTTATTGAAAGACTTGGCGCTTACCACACCACGTGGCAAACTGGCATGCACTTTAAGTGGCCTATCATTGATCGTATTGCAAAAGTCGTTTCAATGAAGGAACAAGTAGTTGATTTCGATCCGCAACCAGTTATCACTAAAGATAACGTTACTATGCAAATTGATACCGTTGTTTTCTATCAAATAACTGACGCTAAACTTTACGCATACGGCGTTGAATCACCTATAATGGCAATTGAAAATTTAACGGCAACAACGCTTAGAAACATTATCGGTGATTTAGAACTTGACCACACGCTAACTTCAAGAGATACGATAAACGCAAAAATTCGTAGCATACTAGATGACGCTACCGACCCTTGGGGTATTAAGATTAACCGTGTTGAATTAAAGAACATTAAACCGCCTTCAGAAATTCAAGACGCTATGGAAAAGCAAATGAAGGCAGAACGTCAACGCCGTGAAGAAATTTTAAGAGCGGAAGGCGAAAAGGCAAGTAATATTTTAGTTGCTCAAGGTAAAAAAGAAAGTATGATTTTAAGCGCGGAAGCAGAAAAGCAATCGGCAATTTTAAAAGCGGAGGCTGAAAAGGAAGCGCGCGTAAAAGCAGCGGAAGGTGAGGCTGAAGCAATTTTGAAAATTTATCAAGCGCAAGCCGAAGCAATTAAACTTATAAACGATGCTAACGCAAGCGAAGCATATTTAACCTTGAAAAAATTAGAGGCTATGGGCGACGTTGCTAACGGCCAAGCAACTAAGATTGTTGTTCCAAGCGACCTTCAAGGCCTAGTTGGTTTAGTAAACACAATTAAGGAAGCAAAATAGTATTAAAAAATTAAATAAACAAAGCAAAAACCCCAAGGCGATTCCTTGGGGTTTTCGTATGGTAAAACACGTTTAACGAACTTATAGGAGGACTTTTTAAAATTTATTATTTATCTTGTTCGTCTTTTATTGGTTTTTTATAACGTTTTTTTACGCACTCGGTTAAAAGAAATTCAATTTGCCCGTTGAGTGAGCGAAAGTCGTCTTCCGCCCACTTAGAAAGTTTATCAAAAAGGTCTTTTGAAAGCCTTAAAGGGACTTGCTTTTTATCTTTATTCATTAGTAGATCGTGCCTGAATTAACGATAGGTTGAGCATCGTGGTTACCGCATAGAACTACAAGAAGGTTTGATACCATTTGCGCTTTTTTCTCTTCGTCAAGTTCAACAACCTTGTTTTCGTTTAATCGCTCTAGCGCCATTTCAACCATACCAACTGCTCCGTCAACTATCATTTTTCTAGCGTCGATAATAGCCGATGCTTGTTGGCGTTGTAGCATTACCGCTGCAATTTCAGGGGCGTAGGCAAGATGAGTAATTCTTGCCTCTATAATTTCTAAACCGGCTTCTTTAACCTTTTCTTGAATTTCTTCTTTTATTCTATTTGCAACGTGTTCGCTAGAACCTCTTAAACTTCCTTCGTCGGCAACACCGTCTCCAGTTGTGTCTACGTTAGGCGAAACGTCGTAAGGGTAAATTCTAACAATGTTTCTCAACGAACTGTCGCATTGTAACGATAAATATTCTTTATAGTTATCAACTTGGAAACACGCTTTAGCCGTATCAACCACGCGCCACATAACCGCAATACCGATTTCAATAGGGTTGCCTAGGCAATCGTTAATTTTTTGGCGATTATTATTAAGCGTCATAATTTTAAGCGATATTTTATTATTTACAACGGCTTGGTTTTGACTGGTCGCTACCGCGCTGACCGATTTAATATCACCGCTTTGAGTAAGTTTAGTTTTAGCGGCAGGGTTTACCGAAACGCAAAAAGGATTTACAAAATAAAAACCTTCGTTCTTTATTGTGCCAATATATTTACCAAATAGCGTTAAAACGAGCGCTTCTTGTGGGCGAATAACCTTAAAGCCAGCAAAAAATATGCTAAAAATAGTCATAAGCAAAATACCTGCAATAAGAAAAACTGCGCCAATAGTTTCAGTTTCTATATTTTCAGTCATAATTCCGCCGTGAATAACTAGGTAAAACGACGCGATTAAACCGATAATTACAATTATTAAGGCTATAAAGCCGTTTGCTTTAGTTTTTAAAATCTTTTCGTTCATAAAATTCTCTCTCCGTAATGTGATATCAAAATGATATCATAATAATATTGCGTTGTCAAGGGGTTTATGAAAAATACGCAAAAAAAATTATTTTGCGTTAAAAAAGTTAAAAAGGGGACTAAAAAGAAAAGTTTTTGTATAATTTTTAGTTTAATTTTCGTTTACTTTACAACCATATAATAAAGTGGTAAAATTTATTTAGAAATTTTAAGGGGAAATAAGTGAAAGATTTTATCGTTAAAAAACCGAATAAAATTTTATCATACGTCGTTGCGGATAAGTTTTCGCTAGCGATGCTAATAGTTTTCGGTATTTTATTTAATATCGGTCTTTTAGCGTTGCCTATTTATGAAGGAAAATTAGCGCAATCTTTATACGACGTAATAGGTGGCGTTATTCCCTTTAAAAAACTGCTTTTACTTGGCGTTGAGTTCTTTATCGTTATGATTTTAGTTCAAGTAACGCGCCATTTTAAGCGATATTTTTCTAGAAGTATGTCTAATATGATATCTGCAAAATTAAGAAAATCGCTTTATAATTATATTGTTTACGAAAAGCAAACGGAAATTGATGAAGAAACGGTAGGTTCGTTTTTAACAAAAACAATTTTAGATATAGATACCATCGCCGAAGGCTTTAGGCGAGTTAGCCAAGAGATTTTCGATACCGGCGTTTTAATGGTAGCGTTTATCGTAACGCTATTTATTTACGATTATAGGCTAGCGTCAATTTCACTAATTTTCGTGCCTATAATCTATTTAGTTTCTCTGTTTTTTAGAAAAAGGGTTGAAAGGGCTGCAAGCCTTCATAAAAAGACTGCGGAAGACGTAAATAACGCAACCTTTGAAAGACTTGGCGCGGCAACTTTATTTAGAGTTTATTCAAGAGATAGTTTTGAACTAGAAAAATATTCGCAAAAACTAAACGCTCACGAAAAAACTTCCGTAAAAGCAACCATTTATGAAAACGCTCTTCAACCGATATATAAAATTATCGTTTTAACCGGCGTAATTTTCGTGGTTTATTTTGGCGCGAGAAACGTTTTAGGTCAAGGCTGGGCGGTTTGGGATATTGCAACCTTTACCACTTTTAATCTATGCTTTGCAAAAATTGCTGATAAAACTTCTAAAGGCGCAAAATTATTTAACGCTTACCAAAAAGCAAAGGTTAGTTGGGAAAGAGTTAAGCCTATGCTAAAAACTCAAGAAAAGCCTGATAAAAATTCTAACCTAGATTTTGAAAAGTCTGCCTATATGTCGGTTAAAGGCTTAAATTTTAGTTATTTAGAAAATAGAGAAATAATAAACGATTTAAGTTTTGAATTAAAACAAGGCGAAATTTTAGGCGTAACCGGCGCGGTTGCTAGTGGAAAAACAACGCTTGGAAAAGTTTTTTTATGCGAAAGGGAATATTTAGGTAGCGTTAAAATTTGCCAAAAAGAGTTAAAAGATTTAACGGAATTTGAAAGGTTTAATTACGTATCATACCTTGGGCATAACTGCGAACTCTTTAGCGGAACGGTTGAAGAAAACGTTGCGCTTGGCGATGATATTGACGTTGATTTTTACCTAAAAGTTTGTTGTTTATACGATGAATTGAACGAAAGCGGAATAGGTAAAAATACGGTTATAGGCAATAAGGGAATAAGGCTTTCAGGGGGGCAACAGGCAAGGCTAGCGCTTGCTAGAACTCTTGCTCACGCCAGAAAGATTATAATTTTAGACGACCCGTTCGCTTCAGTTGATAGGGCGACTGAAAACCAAATTTTTGAAAACATCAAAAAACTTATCGGCGACAAAATTTTGATTTTAATATCTCATAGATTAACGCTTTTTCCTAAGTTTGATAAAGTCGTTTATTTAACCGAGGGAAAAGAAGTTGTATCTTGCCATGAAGAACTTATGAAAAACGATGATTACGCTCAATTATTCAATGCTCAATGCGAGGTGAAAGATGAAAAATAGCCTTGTATTAAAAAGCGTTTTCTCAACGCTTAAGAATAATTTGTTTTTAACCGTTTCACTTGTGTTAGTAGTTCTAGGCTCGATATTTTTCTCGTTAATTCCGCCTTTAGTTATCGAAAAAGTTATTAACGATTTAGTTTTAGAAAAGTTTGAAGTTTTTAATTCAATTCTTTACTTTTTAACTCTAGGACTTGGTTGCGGTTTCGATATGCTAAGAGAAGTATTAATTTCTTTCTTAGGTCAAAAAATAACTCGTGATTTAAGGCTAAAACTATGCGATAAAATTTCAAGGTTAAAGGCTAGTTACTTTACTAAAAACGAGAGCGGAAAGATTGCATCGGTTTTCATAAACGACGTTGAGGCTTTAGATTCTCTTTTCAAAACGGGCATAATTTCAACGTTTGTAGATGCGTGCAAAATCGTTGGTATTTTGTCGGTGCTTTTTACAAAAAGTCTCGGTATAGGTCTGTTAATGGTTGTTTTAACGCCGTTCTTAATTATTTTAACTTGGAAGTTTAAGAACAAAATTAAGAAAGAACAGACTAAAAATAGAAGAGCGATTGCGTCAATCAATAACCACGTTCACGAAACTATTGAAAACTTTAGAACGATTAAGAGTTTGCAAAAAACAGAGTATTTCGAACAAAGATTTTCAACGCATATTGACGAAAGTTATAACGCTCTTAAAAAGACTTACTTTTTTGAATCTATCTATACGCCTATTATCAATCAATTAGCGGTAACGGTCGTTTGCGTATCGTTAGTGTTATCGGGCTTAGGCGGAGAGATGCAAGCGTTTTTTGGAATTCAAGTAGGAACAGCCGTTGCTATAATAGATTACGTATTTAACGTGTTTACGCCGATAGAAAGTCTTGGTATGGAAATTCAAAATATTCAAACGGCTCTAGCGGGGGTAAGGCGAGTTGACGAGTATTTGTTAGAAGAAGAAAGAGATTTGCAAACGCCTTACGATAAGTTTGATTTTTCAGAGCCGGCTCTCAAAATGCAAGACGTAAACTTTTCTTACGTTGAAGGCGAAAAAATATTAGACGATTTATCGCTTGAGATTAAAAGTGGCGAGTCGGTTACCTTAATGGGAAGAACAGGCGCTGGAAAGACTACTATCTTTAAGTTGATTTTGGGGCTTGAAGTTGTGTCGAGTGGCGTTTTGGAAGTTTTCGGCGTGCCAAGTAAAGATATTTTAGATAGCGATAAGCGAAAAATTTTCGGTTACATAGAGCAATCAATTAAACTTGTTTCAGGTTCGGTTAAAGACCAAATTACTTTGGGTGATAATGAAATTACCGATGAAGAAGTTGAAAACGCTTGCAGATTATCAGGTTTATTAGATACGATAAAGGGCTTTAAGAACGGCTTTGACGAAGTTTGCCACGAAAGGCTTTTCTCTCAAGGTCAACTTCAACTTTTAGCGGTGGCTAGAGCCGTAGTTAAAAACCCTAAAATTATGTTGCTTGACGAAATTACCGCAAATTTAGATTCTAAAACCGAGCAAATGGTGGTTGAGGCAATAACTAACGCTACTAAAAACCGCACGCTAATTTCTATCTGCCATAGAATGAATAATAAAATTGCAAAAACAAAGACCATTACGATAGGCAAACAAAATTAAGCGTTAGAAAAATTCAGTTCTAAAATTAACTTTTTTAGTTAAATTGTTGAAATTTGGAAATTGGCGGTTTGAAAAAATAAATAAAAATGCTTGTAAAAATCGTTGTCATAAAGTATAATTAAAGCGTAGGAAAAGTAAATTTGGCAAAACGACTAAACAAACAAAAAGAAATCTTACTAAAGGATAAATTATATGACTATTGAAACCATAATGTTTTTGATTGCAGGGCTTGGCGCATTTTTGGTGGGCTTTAACCTTCTTTCAGACAATTTGAGTAAACTTGCTAACAGCAAGATGAGAAACGTTTTCAATAAAGTTTCTCAAAATAAGTTCGTTGGCGTAGGACTTGGCGCTGCTATCACCGCGCTTATTCAAAGTTCTTCCGGAACTACGGTTATGCTTATCGGTTTCGTAAACGCAGGGCTTATTTCGTTAGTTGAGGCAGTTCCGTTCATTATGGGCGCGAATATAGGTTCAACTATCACCGCTCAAATTGCGGCGCTCGAATCGTTTGACTTTGCTCTTTACGCTATGATTTTTGCTTTCATTGGCGTTTTCCTTTATATGCTAGCGAAAAAAGATAAATATCAAACTATCGGTCTTGCTCTTGCTGGTCTTGGCTTATTGTTCTTTGGACTAGAAACGATGTCCGAACAAATGTCCGTTTTAAGAGATGAGCCTATTATCCGCGAGGCGATGGAAACTTTAACCAACCCTATCTTGCTTATTTTAGTAGGCGCTTTGGTTACGGCGGTTTTACAATCTTCAGGCGCGGTAACGGCAATCGTTATTTCGATGGTTTCCGCTGGAATTATGGTAGGCGGTGGCGGTAACGGCGTATTCTTCCTTATTCTTGGAACGAACATAGGAACGTGCGTAACGGGTATGATTTCGTCTATTGGAACTACCGCAAACGCAAGAAGAACTGCAATTATTCACTTATTGTTCAACGTTATAGGTTCATTGCTATTTATCGTTATTCTTCTTATTTGGAAGAATTTCTATCAAGTTATTGCTAATCTATTTGAGGCGCCAGGTACTCAAGTTGCTATGTTCCATACCTTCTTTAACTGTATATGCACTATCGTATTCTTACCGTTCTGCAAAGTATTCGTTAAGATTGCAATGATTATAGTTCCGGAAGGCAAGAACCAAAAAAGAGAAAAAGTTGCCTCGCTCGACGAAAGATTTTTACGCTCGCCGGGTGTTGCAATCGGTTCTGTATTAAACGAAGTAAAGAATATGTCGGTATGTTCTATGAAAGCGTTAGAAACGGCTTATCAAGGCTTTATGGATAAAGACGTAAACGCCGCAAAAGACGTTTTAGAACACGCTAAAAAAGCCTCTCTTTACGATAGCGAAATAACTTCTTTCCTTGTTAAAATTTCAGCATCGAATATTGGTTTGAAAGATGAAAAGATTATTTCTGCAATTCACTCTACTATTCCTGATATTGAGCGTTTATCGGAACTTGCTGAAAACATTACTCGTTACACTAAGCACTACGTTGAAGAAGAACTTGCCTTTTCCGATACCGTTATGGTTGAAATTAAGGAAATGTTCGATACTATAAAACTTGCTTACGAAGAGGCTCTAGAGGCGTTTAACCTAGACCCTAATAAAACTCTCGACGAGGCGGAACGCCTTGAAGATACCATTGATACCTACAAGAAGAAACTTCTCGACGGTCATATGGCAAGGCTTAAAGAAGGTAAATGCAAACCTGAATCTTCAGGCGTATTTATCAACTTCGTAAACAACCTTGAAAGAGCGGGCGACCACTTGTTCTTCATATCTTCTGCGATAATCGAAAGTAAAAAATAAATTTTAAATTATTAAAAAGCGTTCGTTAAAAATTTAGCGGGCGTTTTTAATTTTTCTTTTTTTGTCTTTTTCATAGACAAAAAAAACTTTTTATGATAGAATAAAATATAATAAATTAGCGACCAAAAAATTAGTGAGAAGGTGGATTATGGATTTTCTTCCTATTTTGAATTACGTTTTCTGGGGTGTTTTAGGCTTTTTTGTCATAATAAGCGCGCTAATAGGCTTAGGCAGAAAACTACCTAATACCATTGTAAGATTATCAATGGTAATTTTATCGTTTGCTCTAGCGGTTATATTATCTAGAGTGCTTTTGATGAACTTTGCAAAACCACTCATTTTAAATTACGTGAACGATATGTTAGCAAGCGAGCCAACTTTTTCCGAACTTGCTCAAGCATCTCCAACTATGATGGCGTTTGTGCCTGATATCGCATTATCTATAGTAACGCCTATAGTGTTTTTAGTTGTGTTTATTGTTTGCTTACTTCTAACGTCGATAATTGGATTAATCATTAAACTTATATTGAAGAAACGTTTCAATGGAAAAAGAAACGTTGTTTCAGTTCTTTTATCCGTAGTTGCGTCGTTTGTAAGCGGTGTTATTATTGCAAGCGGAATATTACTTCCTTTTGCCGGTTACGCGACAACGGTTAGTAACGTTTATTCTAATCTTGAGAGCAAAAACTTAATCGCTGCGGAAGATAGTAGCGTTCAATTTGCCGAAGACCTTAAGGCTATGAAGGACTCAACGCCTGTAAAAATCGTTTATTCAACTACTGGTTTTATCTTTAACGGTATGCTAACCTATACCGACCCTGACGGTCAAAAGATTAATACTCTAGAAGAAGTAGACGCTGTAATAGATATTCTTCCACCTATTTTAGACGTTGCGAACATTGATTTTTCAAACATTGAAAATCTTAATACAAAACCTTTTAAAGATATCGTTGCTAACTTAGATAAATCTAAATCAATTAAGAAAATCGTTGCGGAAATTATGTCTGCGGCGGGGGGTAAGTGGCTAAACGGTCAAGCGTTTATGGGCTTGAACGTTAAAGAGCAACTTCCTGAAGATATTAAAAATTATTTCGACGTTGTTTTTGAAAAACTATCTAACACAACGGCGGAAACTTTAGCTAGTAATCTTAACGAATTAATTAGCGAAATGGAAACGCTCAGTCAAATTTATCCTGAAATTCAAGAAGTAATGAATATGGATTTTGCTAACCTTGAATCTCTTGACTTAACGCCTATTAAGACCATTATTAACAAGATTGATGAAACTACCATAGTTAAGCATATTTTAGCGCAAATAGTTGCAGGCGCTGGTGAAAAGTGGCTTAATAACCAAGCGTTCGTTGGCTTAAACGCTAAAGAACAACTTCCCGAAGCGTTTAGAGATTATTTAGACGTTTTGTTTGAAAAATTATCGACTATAACGCCTTCTACTTTGTCTCAAAGTTTAAACGAAATAGTGGGCGAGGCGGAAGTTTTATTAAATGTTTACCCTGAAATTCAAAGGGTTATGGCAACCGATTTTAGCAATATGGCGCAAGTTGACCTATCTCCGCTTAAAAACGTTACTCAAAAGATTGAAAACACGTCTTTAGTAAAACAAATTTTAGCGCCTATCTTTGCGGACGCTGGCGATAGTTGGCTTAACGGCGAAGATTTTGCAGGAATTAACTTTAACGATAAATTGCCTCTAGAATTCCAAGATTATTTCGGCGTTGTTTTCGAAAAAATATCAATTACCACAACTTCAAATTTGGTAGATAATTTAAACGATTTAATTTTCGAAATGGAAAATTTAGTTGAAATTTATCCTGAAATTGAAGAGATTAAACAAATGGACTTTAGCGATATTCCTTCAATTGACACGGCTCCTATCAAAACTATTTCAGTTGAGATTGAAGACACTACTTTAATTAAACAAGTTTTAGCGCCTATCTTTGCGGACGCTGGCGATAGTTGGAGTCAAGGCAATGAATTTTTAGGTATAAACGTTAAAGAATCGTTACCTACCGAATATAAAAATTCGTTCGATAGCGTTTTAGAACTTATGAAAAACACCACCGAAGAGACCTTGACTCAAGACTTAAACGCTTTTGCCGATACAACTAATTCCGTTATTAAGGCATACGATTATTATACGTCGATAAACGATAGCACTCTAACCGAAGGTGAAATTGTTGATAAACTTTTAGACACCTTAACAAGCGTAACGCCTGAAAACGTTGACTTATTAGAGCCTGTCGTTAGCCAAGAAACGATGGTAAACGTTGGTTTAGACGATAACTCAGCCGAAGTTGTTTCTTCTATTTTAAAAGATAGTTTGAACGATATTTCGCAAATGGAAAATGAAGAAGACGTTCAAAAAGAAGCCGAAGCAATTAACGAGATTATGAATTTTGTTAATCCTGAAAGCGCAGGCGCTTCAGAGCCTAACGAAATGATTGAAAAACTTACTCAAACAACTGCGGTTAAAGATGCCATTGTTGATTACGCAGAGCAACCTGAATCTAAGAACTTTACCGCAACTGAAATTGAAAAAGTTCAAGTTTCGGCTGCGATAGAATCTTATAAGAGCGGTGATTCATATACAGCGGAAGACGACGAACTATTAACTGCTTTAGAGAGTTTGTTTGGTTTGAACGCTGCTTAAGTTTAAAGAAAGTTTTAAGTTTTGGAGTTTTTATGACAAAGAAAGAAGAGGCCCAAAACCTTTTTCTAGAAGGCTATAATTGCGCTCAAGCAGTAATTACGGCTTTTTGTGAAGAACTGGGGTTAGATAAAGATTTTTGCCTTAAAATATCGTCAACGTTCGGTGGCGGTATGGGGCGTAAACGCTTAACTTGCGGAGCGGTTAGCGCAATGGTTATGGTGACAGGGCTTTTAGAAGGTTATGTAGAATCTTCTAACGACCAAAAAAAGAAACAATCTTACCAAGCCGTGCAAGAGATAATAGGCGAGTTTGAAAAGAAATATAAAACGACGTCTTGTAGAGCGTTACTTGGCGGAAAGTGCGAAAGTTCGCCAACGCCAACGAAAAGGACTAAAGAGTTTTATAATACAAGACCTTGCCTTAAGATTATAGGCGACTGCGCTGAAATTTTAGAAAACCGCTATTTTAACAAATAAAATTTTATAATAAAACGCTTTCAACTATTCATTTGAAAGCGTTTTTTCGTTTGAGTTTTTGATTTTAATTAATTTGAAAATAATATTGCAAAAATAAACTGTATTTGATATAATGAAAAAAGTGAAAGGTAACAAATGGATAAAGTAGCGTTAGATAAATGCCTTGCCGAAATGCAACTTTACGGCAGTGAAAGGGCGTTTGAACAACTTTATATTGAATCTAGGAAAGGTGTTTTCAGTTTTATTTATTCCTATCTTAAAAACCACCACGACGCAGAAGACGTAATGCAACTAACCTATCTTAAAATAAGAAGTTCTTGCAAAAGTTACGTAGTAGGCACAAATGCGGTTGCGTGGATTTTAGAGATTGCGAAAAATCTTTGCTTAACAGAACTTAAAAAGCGTCAACGTGAAATTGCTTTTTCAGAGGCTGAGAACGAAATTTCTAAACTGGAAACGCATTTTAAGGAAAGCGCTTGGTTCGTGCTTGACGCTATCAATAAATACCTTGATGACGACGAGCGGAAAATAGTTATGCTTCATCTTGTTTCCGATTTAAAGCATAGGGAAATTGCCGAAATTATTAAAATTCCGCTTGGGACTGTGCTATGGAAATATAACAAAGCCATTAAAACGTTAAAATCTAAACTAGGAGGTGAGGGCGATGAAGAATAAGATGAAAACTAGAGAAATAAAAGAAGAACTTAACAAAGAAATCGATCAAGCGTTGCCCGAAGCCGACCTAAAACCTTTCAAGCAAGAAAAAATTACGGTTGCGGATGATAGCACGCTTTTAGCGCAAAAGAAGTTAGATAAGTTTAGATATTTAACTGCGGTTGTAATTTTAGCGGTTGTAATTTTAGCGCTTGCGTTAATTTTGCCACCTATAATTTATAGACCTAATCAAAGCGGTAATAACTCAAATTCTACGAGTAGCGGTAGTATAGTAGAGTCAAATCAAAGCGCGGTTACTTGCTATATTTTCGATTGCTGGGGGCAAGTTCATATTATTACTGAAAACGGCGTAATTTTAGCAATAGAGGGCATTAACGTTTCGGGTAAGATAATCGTAAGCGATTTAGTAGATCAAGAATACGACTATTCTAAAGTTTCTATCGAAGAGTTTATGTTTAAGTTAATAGAGCAAAGTATTGCGCTTGATGAAATTGACGAATATTCTAACCACGAAATAAGGCTTTTTGCTATAAATAACGATGCTGAGTATACCGAGCAAAAATTATCTAGTGTTAGTCGAGAATTAAAACAAAAATCAAACGAAAAAGGTTATAAATTCATAATCTACGATTATTACATGGACTTTGAAGAATATAACTTGAGAATTGACCCTGTTGAAGAAATAACCGATTTAGACGCGCAAAAATCCGTAATTTTATCAATGCAAAAATCAGTTGACGACGGCGCTAACAACGGTTAAAGGAGTTTCCTATGGCAAAGTTTAAGATTGGCAAATTTAGATACGGCTATCCTGATAAAGATTTAGAATATTACGTTTCTATTTACGATATTGAGTTTGAAGAAAACGATAAAATCGTAGTTTTGCCCGATGAGTTTAACGGTGAACCTATAACTCACGTTGGTTATTTTGAAGAATTCGTTGAGGCTCACGAAGTTTGGTGCGATTGGCACCATCCGTCTAAAGGCTCTGACTGGGTGCCTGATAAGTATCAATATGATTATTCTTACGTAACAGTTCCTAATCACGTTAAAATGATAGTTTTACCGAAAACTATGAATAGATATTCTCATAATATGTTTAAAGGAACGGGCGAGTTTGTGGTCGTGGTTGATGAAGAAAATCCGTATTACGTAAACGAAGACGGAAAGATTAAGTGGAGAAAAAGTTAAAAGAAAAAGCGATAAAAATATCGCTTTTTTATTTTGTGCCTTATATATAAATGAAAGTAAGAAATGAAAATAAAAAGCCAAGCGGATTGTCGCTTGGCTTTTGGTTTGTTAAAGATTATTCGTCTTTCTTGTCTTCGCTAGAAGAGTCGTTTGGAGTTTCAGTTTCATCTGCAACTACGTCTTTAGGAATATTGTTTTCCATATTTTCGTAATCATATTCTTGAACTTCTTCTTCAGGTTGTTCTTCCGCTTGCTCTTCTTCCGCTTGCTTTGCAGCCATTTCAGCTTCTTCTTGAGCCTTCTTTTCTTCTAGTTCTTTTTGTTTCATCGCTTGTTCGCGTTTTTGCTTGTTAGCCTTAATAATTTCTTGGGTTTTTTGTCTATTATCGCGATTGTAATAAGTCGAAGTAGATGCTTGTTCTTTTTTGTTTTTAATAATAGTCTTTCTAACAAATATTACGATAAGAACTGCGATAAGAACGATTGAAATTATAATTGAAACAACTTGAAGCGCAGGGCTAAAGTTTTGTTCCTGTTCGGTAAGTGGAGCGTCTTCCTCTTCTTCTTCCTCATCTTCAACGTTAGTTTGGTCAATTTCCAAAGTTACGTCAACCGTTTCGTATGACGCTACGATAGTTTTTGCCTTTTCGTATTTAGTGAAGATAGTTGAAGGGGTGAACGTTTCGTATCTTACCGCTTCGTTTTCTTCTTCGTCAAGATATTTTACGGTAGTAGGAATTCTAGTATAGTCAACTGAAGTTGAATCATCGCCAAACTCAGAATTGATTTTGCTAATGAATTCGTTTACGTTAGGGGTAGTTGTGAATGATACGCCGTCAATCATAACTAGGCCGGTTGATTTGTTTTGATTATCTCTTGAGCCGTTCCAGAATTCAATTCTGTAATCAATATCGTTTTGACCGGTAGTTAATAAGAAGTTTACGGTAATAAATCCGTTTTCGCCAATGCAATCGCTAGCGCTAACTTCAACAGCGAATTTTTCGTTTAGAGCGTATTCGCTGTCGCTAACGTTAAGTTCGCCGTCGGTCATAGTCCAAGATCTTGCTTGAATTCCTAAAACTTCAAAGTTAGATAATGGTTCTGCGTCAACTAAATAAATATATGCTTTTGCGTTACCAAAAACCTTAACGTCAACAGAAACTAGAGTTGTGCTACCTGCGCTTAGAGTTCTCTTCGCGCCTAAATAACCGTAAGAGGCAGGTTGACTATTCTTAATTAAAAGCGGTTGATTATATTGATTTTTGTCTTTTGTAGGGATGTTTTCAATAACTTGTTTTTCAGCGTATGAAATGAAGTATGAAGAATAGTTGTATAAATATTTGGTATTGATAAGACCTGCAGTAGTAGCGTCTTGCTTGAAGTTAGTGTTTTCGCCACCAACCATAGTATGTCCACCAACAACGCCGGTGTAATTTACGATAGAAGATGCAGGTTCTTTTTCAAACGTTACTTTGCTAACCGAAGATGCGTTGAAGGTATAAGAATCAGTCGATTCGCTTTCAATGCCGTTAGGTAGTTCTTTGCCTAAAGATGAAGAACTAGAATATGAACCGGTTTTAGTTGCGCGGTTATATTCTTCGTTATCTAAAAGCGCCGTTTCAAAACCGGTAACTAGTAAGTAACCTTTAGTTAAGCCAAAACTTGCGTCGGTTACAGTTTCGGTTGGACCGAAGTTGAATTCAAGGTCAAAGTTTCTAATTTCACCGTCGCCAATAAAGTTTGCTACGAATAAGTTTACTCTAATCCAGTCGTTAGTGTTTTCATCTTCGATAGCGTTAGTTTCAAAACTTGAAATAAGTTCGGTTTTCTTTTCGATAACGGTAGATGCCGTTCCCTTGTCAACTAAACTAATTGATAAACCTTTTTGAGCCGAGCCCGTTTTCACTTTCGCAAGGAAGGTGATATACATTGCTTTTTCATCCGCAATAGATAGGCCTGCGTTTAACTTAACGTTGGTTGAAGCGCCGTTGTTATGAAGAACGTATAAGGTGTTTACGTTACCTAGTGGGTTTTCAACGCCATCAAAATTAGATTTTACGTCGTCAAAGTTAGCCGAGCCGAAAGATGAATTGAAAGTATAGTTAGGGTGAGCGTAAACGTCGTTATTCTCAAAGGTTGGAGCGATTGCGCCCATTGCGGTTACAGGATGTTTATGTGTGAAAGAATAGCTGTAAGTGGTGAACTTGTTTTCAGCGTTTTTGTCAATCGTTTTAGAAACGTTTGAAATCTTTAACGAACTTGCGTTTGCAGTTTCATATAAATCGCTATCGCTTGAATCGGTTTGGTAAGCGCTAAAAGCTTGGTCGCAATTTAAAACGCCTTGTTCGTATTCTTCTTTCGTAATATCTTCGTAGTGAATATCGTCAAAGTAAGCAAAGCCTTCAACGTATTCGGTTTTAACTTCTTTAGAACCAAAGCCAAGACCTAAAACGATTTTGAACGTAGAAGTTGCATAATCGCTAGATTCTAGATAGAATTCGAATTTTGCCCATTCGCCTTGAGTGTTAATGTTTTTGATAACGAGCGGTTCTTTAGAATCGCTAATAGTATTAACAAGGCTAACGTATGCGCCGAATTCGTTGGTGTCTTGAAGAGTTTTTAAGTCTTTAGTTAAAACCCAAATGGTAATTTTACCGTAATCACTAACGGTGATAGAAGTTGAAGAAGTAAACTTTTGAGCCGTTCCTCTACCAGCTTCCGCCGTTTCGTTGTGAATCATAAGAACGAAATTACCTTTCGTGGTTAGCTTGTCTTTATTTTCAACTTCTTCGTCGTATTCGTAGTTATCGGTAACAAAGCCGTAACTTTGCGGAGTTTTTGGATTGAAATAAACTGCCGAATCACCTTCACCGCTTACGATAGGGAAGTTGTTAGTTTTTGCAATTTTATTGTAGTTTTCTTCGGTCGTATCAATAATACCGGAAGAATACTTTGAAGTTATTGCAGAAGTCGTAATAGAATCGTTAGTTCTAGTCCAACCGATTGACGATGAGTAAGGGTAGCTAGTTGCTTCCTTGCCATCGTGCTTATATTCAAAGTCGCCGTTGGTAATTGCTTGATAGTCAACTCTAGAACTTGAAGAACTAGAAGAAGAACTTGATGAAGACGAAGACGTTTCGTCGCCATTTTTCGAGCAAGCAACGGTAAATAGCATGCTTAACGATAAAATCATTGCAAAGATTATCGTTAGTAGTGTTTTAACGTTGGTTTTTGTTGTCTTGTTAGTCATTTTGCGTTCACCTTAATACTAGTTATTTTTAGTAATTTTAATAAATATTTTTATTAACTTAATTGATTATACAATAACTTGAAATAAAAATCAATCTTTTATTTTGACAATATTTACATTTTAGCCCTTTTTTTTGCAAAAAAATTCGTTAATTTAACAAACTAACCTTATGCAAACAAATTCCGTTTCAAAAAAAGATAAAATTTTATCAATAGTTTTTGGGCTTGTGGTTGGCGTTATTAACGGCTTTTTCGGTGGCGGTGGCGGTATGATTATTATTCCGCTTTTAATTCTTGTCCTAAAATATTCCACCAAAACCGCTCACGCTACGGCTATCGTTATTATGCTACCTATTACCCTAGTTAGCCTTATCGTTGCGCTTTTAGTAAACGGCATAGATATTTTGCAAGCGTTACCTATCGTTATAGGTGTTTTCGTTGGCGGTATTATAGGCTCAAACCTTCTTAAAAAACTAAAAGCAAAATGGGTAACTATTATTTTTTCAATCATTATGCTAGTTGCTGGCGTTAAAATGCTCTTCTTCTAAAAAATGGGCTATAAGCCCGTTATTAGCAAAAATGCGTTAATTTTTTTATAAAATTCAAAGTTGTTGGTTCTTTCGCGGTTACATATATGTTAAGAATAATTTTGCTTGCAATTTGCGGAATAGTGTCCGGAATAATAGGCGGAATGGGCATGGGTGGCGGAACGCTACTTATTCCGTGCCTTACAATGCTTTTTAATATTTCTCAACACCACGCCCAAATTATCAATTTGCTCTCTTTCGTTCCTATGGCGATAGTTTCGGTTTTCGTGCATAAGAAAAACGGACTAATTAAGAAAAGCGGAATTGGTTTTATAATAATTCCTGCGCTTATCGTTGCCGTCTTATTTAGCGTAATTTCTCAAAACGTTGAAGGAATATTGCTATCTAGAATTTTCGGCGGTTTTTTAATATTGCTTGCTATAGTTCAAGCAGTTCTTCCTATCGTTTTAGAGAAAAAATCTAGTGGCAAAAAGAAAGAAAAATAAAAAATGTTTTACTTTAGTAAAAGGCTAATATTTTAACTTATAAAATTTGACCTTATATAAACCGTTTTTGTGCAAGTTGCACAAATACCAAAAAATTTGAAAATTTGGCAAAAAAGGGTTGTTTTTGTAAAAAATAAAGAAAAATAGTCGGTTTTTAGTGCTTTTTTTGTTTACGTATTTTCTAAAATTTACTAGCAAGTAAAAAAAATGCACAAATATTTTATTTTTTCTTGAAAATGCGCGTTTAAAAGTATATAATTTTATCGTGCAATATAATGCGTATTGTGTGGCGATTTCGCAAAAGGAGGTTTTGACTCAATGGAAATGATAGGCATCATCGATTTAGGCTCGAATTCCGCTAGGCTAGTTATCGTTAAAATGCTTGGTGATGGTCATTTTATGGTCGTTGACCAACTTAAAGAGAGCGTTCGTTTAGGTAAAGATATGGAGCGTGATGGTTTCTTAAAACCTCAACGCGTTGCCGATACTATCAAAACGCTAAAAATGTTCCGTAAGCTTTGCGATGCTTACGGTATTGAACGCATTATCGCCGTTGCTACGGCGGCTGTTCGTCGCGCAAAAAATCAAAGAAGTTTCTTAGACGAGGTTGCAACCACTTGCGGTATAAAACTTAAAGTTTTATCAGCAGAAGAAGAAGCAATGTTCGTGTATAAAGGCATTATCAATACGATGGACGTGCCTAAAGGTTTAATCCTTGAAGTTGGCGGTGGTTCTACTAAGGTTATTTATTATAACCGCAGAAATCTTCTTAACTTTAAGAGTTTACCGTTTGGCGCAATCACTTTAACCGAACTCTTTGCTGGCGATGGGCTAACACCAGAAGATCAAACTAAGAAAATTGAAGAATTCTTCGCTCAACAACTAGCGTCTATCGAGTGGCTTAAAGATATCGACCCTGAAACAAAACTTATTTTGGTGGGCGGTTCGTTTAGAAGTCTTGGTAGAATTAGCAAACTTGTTAAGAAGAGCCCTTATCCTATCGTAAACAATTATCATATTCCTACTAATGAATTCGATGCTATTTACGGCAAACTCAAAGGTATGGAACTTGATAAGAAAAAGAGAATAAAGGGCGTTTCATCATCACGCGCGGATATTTTACCATCGGCGCTTGCGGTAGTTCAATCGTTCGTTGATTATTGCAATTTTGATGAAATGGTAATATCTGGTTGCGGTTTAAGGGAAGGTTTAATGTTTAACTACGCAATGCCTTCAACTTTTGAAAAACCTATTTCGGACGTTTTGACTTATAGTCTTAAAACGCTAGTTAAGTATTATAACTGTAACGAAAAACACGTTGAGCACGTTTTAGATATTTGCATTAAACTTTTCAAGCAACTTCGTGTTCTTCACAAATTCCCACGCCAACACTTAAGAATTTTGAAAGTTGCGGCAATGCTCCACGATGCAGGCGCTAGCATTAAGTATTACGATTATCAAAAGCACTCAAGTTATATTGCTCTAAATTCCGCTCTTTACGGCATTTCTCAAAGAGAAATAGTTATGGCGGCTTTGGTTATTTCTATTTATAAGAACGATGATTTCTCTATGAGCGAACTCGTTAAATATAAAGAGTTTATTACCGAAGAAGACGTTGACGTTATTAGAAAACTTGGTATTATGCTTAGAATTGCGGAAAGCCTTGATAGAAGTATGTCTGGTTGCGTAACCGGTATAGTTTGCGACGTTTTGGGCGATTCCGTTATTATGAAAACTGAAATCGTTAGCGACGCTACTTTAGAGATAAAAGAGGCGCAAACGGCTGACCAAGACTTTAAGCGAATTTTCAAGAAAAAGATAGATATTTTATAAAATCAAAAAAACAAAAACTGCCCTTTAATCGACTTATAGGGCAGTTTTTTAATGAAATTATTTATTTTTTATTTAATTTACTTCAACAATATAGTTTTTTGAAACGGCTTTTAGAAGTTCAATTTGAGCCTTGCACTCTTTGAGTGTTAAAAAGGCTTTGCTTACGAACGGCTCTTTAGTTTGAGAGAAATAAAGTTTGTAAGCGTAGTTTTTGTTTTCGTCAATAGTTAAGGCAAAGTTATTTTGGCTAATTGATTTAACGAAACTATCAATCATACTCTTTACGCCGGATAATGAAGTGTAATAATCGGTTGAGTAAAGAATTTCACCGTTATAATAAAGCGTTGCATAGTATTGTTCTTGAAATTTCTTAATAATAAATCTTGCAATCTCTAAAGTTTGGTCTTTTGTAGAAGGTTCTAAAGGTTTATCGTTTTCAGTATCTTCTGCATTTTCTTCAGTTTCCGTATCAAGATTAGCGTTATCTAGGGTTGATTG
The DNA here is from genome assembly GCA_045586885.1 of Christensenellaceae bacterium. Classification (GTDB taxonomy): domain Bacteria; phylum Bacillota; class Clostridia; order Christensenellales; family Borkfalkiaceae; genus UBA4636. The sequence continues at coordinate 192 of JAZNBE010000035.1, read as the reverse complement.
ATTTTCGTTTTCAATGCTATCTTTTGACGTATCTTCTTTATCGGCGTCAGTTTTTTTTGCGTTTTTATTTTTCTTTAATAAAATTTTATCAATTATGAAAAAAAGTATAGTCGCAAGAATTATTGCGCCTAAAATATAAGCGGTGTATAATATTAAATTTTCGGTAGTTTTGTAGTATTCAATAATCGTTTG
>JAZNBE010000034.1:0-15466 GCA_045586885.1 Christensenellaceae bacterium | reverse complement strand
TAAAAGTTTCTTTTTTTCTTTTATTATATTATATAATATGATAGCAAAATTTCTTTATTCCGCTCTTTTTTAGTTTGATTAACGCTAGTTGTTAAAATTTAACGTAACGCGACAAAAAAGGCTAATTTTAGCCTTACGCATAAAATTTAATAAAATAAAACCGCTTAGGGCTTTTGCCCTAAGCGGAATTTGTTTTTTACGTTTTAACGAAAACTTATGCTACAGTTGGGAACGTTACCGAAACACCGTAAATGTTTACACTTTCAGGGCTACCAATATAATAGGTGCCAGCCTCAGTTACTTCATAGGTTACTGCAGAAAGGGTTGAGCCGTTTGCTAATACTGATGCAAGAGCAGTTTCTTGAGAATTGTTTGCTACTGAATCGGTAATTAAAATTAGTCTATCTGCAGAGCCTGATGCGCTCATACCATAAACGGTAATGGTGCATGGGCCACTTACGGTAACGGTTAAGTATCTACCTGCATCGCTCATTCCACCACCGAATTTTAATCTGTGAGTGAAAGATAAATCACCGTAAGTTTTGTTGTTAGCGTCGATAGCAATAGTTTTAGAAGTTGATGCTACTGCGTTAATACCGTTAACAAGTTTAGTTTCAGCATCTAAAGTTGCGATATCGCTTTCTTCGAAAACTAAAAGAACGTCACTAGTTACAACACCTTCTTGGTAGTTAGGGTCAAGAATAGGAATTTCTTCTTCTTTTTCATAACCGCAAGTTTGGCAAGTGTAAAGCATAATGCCGGCTTCCTCTGCCGTTGCAGGCTTAGTTTCTACGCCACCGTCATAGTCGTGAGAGGCTTCGTCACCTCTTTCTTGGCAGTTAGCGTTAGTGCATGCGTGCCAGTGGGTGTTTTTGTTAGAAGTCCAGTTTTCAGTATCGAAAACGTGTTCTTCAACGCCATCGGTAATTTCAATGCCGTAAAGGTTAATGCCACCGGATGCGCTACCAATGTAATAAGTGCCAGCCTCTTGTAGGTTATAAGTTACGATAATAACTTGGTCGCCAGGAACTTCACGAACTGAAAGCGCAGTTGCGATAGTGTTATTAGCAAGGTCGCTGGTTAAAAGTAAACTTCTAGTTTCAGTTGCGCTTCCGCTAATTGCGTAAACTACTAAGTGGCTAGGACCGGTTACGGTAATTGCAATATGGTTGCAATCACTCTTCATTTGACCAGAGAATTTTAATCTGTGAGTGAAAGTTTTTTCGCCAACAGTCTTTGCGCTTTCATCGATAGTAATAGTTTTAGAAGTTGATGCTACTGCAGTGATAGCGCCTTCAACGAAAACTTTAGATGCGCTAAGAACTTCTGCCTCGGTAAATACTAAAGATACTCCAGGTTCTTCTGGGTCTTGACCAGGTTCTTCTGGGTCTTGACCAGGTTCTTCTGGGTCTTGACCAGGTTGTTCTGGATCTTGACCAGGTTGTTCTGGGTCTTGACCAGGTTCTTCAACGAATTCGAGGTAGAGTGCGATTGATTCTAATTCTTCAGCGATAAATCTTGAATATCCACCTTCAACAACGGTTGCATAAACGTCGTCTGCAGTGGTTTGAATATCAGCAAGGGCTTTAGTTGCAACGGTTGCGGCAGAGATAGCCGAGCCTAAAACAACTTCTTTGCCAACGAGGTTTGCTTGCGCTTGAAGTTCTACGTCAACAAGACCGCTTGATGCAACCTTTTCAACGTATGCTAAGATACCAACGAAATTATCTTCAACTAAAACTAGAGTTGAGATAGAAACCGCGTCGATGTTAACTTCTGTTGCAGTGTTATAAATAACGAATTGATATACGTTTGCAAGAGTTGCAACGTTAGAGTAAATATCTGCAAGTTTTGCGTTAGCAAAGTTGATTACGATAGTAAATCTTAATGCAGAATTATCTAAAGTTGCGTCTGCGTTTGCGCCGTGAATTCTAATAGCCGCGCCAGGAGCAACTGCTAATTGAGCGTAAACTGCCAAGTATTCAGTTCCTTCAACAGTTTGAGCGGTTGCGGTATCAATGATAGTGCCGTCAACAGTCCAACCAAGGAATACGTGAGTTTCGGTATCGAAAGCAGCAGGGAACGCGCCGTTTGCGGTTGCAACGAAACTTTCGGTTATGCCGTTCATAATGTTGATATATTCAACAACAAACGCGTCTTGAGAAGTTGTTACGATTGCGAATTCGCCTTCGAAAGCGTCGATAACGTTAATACCTTCAACTACTGCTACGGTTTGAAGAGCGCCGTTTGCATCGTAGTAAGAAACGTTTGCGTTAGATGAACTTGCTTTGAATACGATTTGAGTGCCTTTTACAACGTTGAAAGAAATCTTGCCGTTGTTGCTTGCAATCTTTAAGCCACCGTCAATAGAGATAGTTCCGCTAGTTGCGTAACCGTAAGAAGAAATTTGAGTTAATGCGGTTAGGTTAGTAAATTTAATTGATTTTGCGTTTTGTGGAGCAAAAACAACGTTTACGGTTGCGCTAACTTGAGAAACTTCTTCAACCTTATAGTCGCCAGAACCGTCAAGTTCACCAATAACGGTGATAGGAGCGTTAGAATCGCAAGAATATGCGTCCCAAGTAACGCCGATTGAAACTTGTTCAGCGTCAACGCCTTCGCCTACCGTAACTTCGATAGTTGCAGGAAGTTTAGCCTCTACGCCGTAGTAAGTTTCAAATTCGTAAACGCCTACTGCGGTTACTACTTTTCTAGTATCTAAAACAACGATTTCAGCCGTTGCGGTGATTGCTCTTACGTCATATTCTTCAGAGAATAGAACGCCAGTGAAAGTTTGAACGGTGCCGATATCTTTATTATTGATAACTGCGTTATTCCATTTAACTGCAACTTCTGCTTGAGTTGTGTCTTCTAAAACAACGGTTACTACGCTTGGAAGAGAGTAATCTGCGCCGTAATTGATTTCTTCTTCAACTTTTACAGCCTCAGTTGCATCAAGTGCAGTTTCGCTTAACCATTTTGCAGTTAAAGTGTAAGTATGTAAGTCTTTACTTAACGCGTCAACTAATTCGTCGCCATTGAACCAACCAAGAAGTTCATAACCATCTCTTGCTACGGTTGGTAGCGCTGGGGCTACTTCGTTTTCACTCCAAGTAATATCTTCAATAACTTCAGCGCCGTCATAGTTTGCGTCAAACTTAACGGTGTAATATTCAACTTCTTCGTAAACGGTTGCGTCTGCGTAAACTTCGATTGAAGTTAAGTAGATGTTTGAACCAGAAGTTGCACCAATGTAGTAAGTTCCGCCTGCGGTTAAGGTAAGTTCTGCAGTTGCGGTGGTTGCTTCTACGAAAGCAGTTCCATCAGGTTCGTTTACTGCAGTTGCAGAAATATCTGCAGTTACCGCAGTGCCACCGGCTGGAGTGATTGCAACTGAACCGTTCTTGCCAGTTGAGTATGCAGCCGCTTTAACTCTAATATAACCAGAAGTTACGTTTGCAGGAATAGTAAGAGTGATTGCTTGAGTTGAACCACTTGCTACCTTTAACATTGACTTGGTTTGTGGGTGACCAGTATCTGACGTTACGTCTGCAGATAACGCTACTTCAACGCCGTCTTTTGCGATATTAGTTTCCGCCCAAACGGTATCGAATTCGTTAGCGGTTACCGCAAAGTTTACGGTATAGGTCGTGCCAACTTTCTTATAAACGTTTACTTGAAGTTCAGCAACTAAACCTAAAGAAATTTCGTAAACGATATTGTCAATAGTTACGTTTTCTAATTCACCGGTTGCTTTGAATAAGCCAGCAACAGCGGTGGTGATTTCAGTGTTCCAAGTAACAGGAACTTCGATAGTGCCGTCAGCGTAGTTAGCAACTACTTTTTCTGGCATTTCGTAAACTGCGTCTTGGTTTACGGTTTCTTCAATAAGGTCAACCGAAACAACGTCAACCGACCAGTAAGCAGTTAAAGTTCTGTTTGCAGTTGCGCTATATTCTGCGCCTTCAACGCCTACAAGTTCGCCGTTTTCATACCAACCGATGAAAGTATAATCTGCGCTTGCGCCGATAGGTGCTTGAGGTAATACGCCAGTTCCACCAATTTCTAAAGATGCTTGAATAGGGTTTTCTGCGCCGTCAAGACCTGCTACGAACGTAATTACGCACTCGTTTGAATATTGAGCGTAAAGGGTTAATGCGTTAGATTCGTTTGCGCAATAAATCCAGTTGCCTTCTGCATCAGTGTAACCGTCAACGTTAGCGATTAATGCGCCGTATTCGTCAATAACTTTAACGCCGTCAACTTCCGCGGTAAAGAAACCTTGGAATACGCCTTCACCAGCCACTGGTTCAACGCCTTCTAACTTTTCACCGTAAGTTGCAGTATATGGAGCTCCGCCAATAGTTAAAGCGGTGGTGTTAGCAGTCCAAATAGCGTAGTAAGTAGCGTTAGCGTTTACTGCTACTTGAGCGCCTGCTGCAAGTTCATCGCCACTACCGTCAGCGTTTACGTTCCAACCTGCGAACGAATAACCAGTTTTGGTTGGAGCAGCTGGAAGAGAAATGTTTCCGCCTGCCGTTACGCCTTCCATAGAAGAAACTGCGCTACCGCCTTGGGTATCAAAATCAACGTCGTATGAAGATGGAGCAGTTGCTTGAATTTTAATCTTTGCAAACTTAAAGTCAGATGCAGATACTAACTGAATGTAACTACCGCTTCCTTCATATGCAACGATATCACTAACTGCGTAATCACAACTAGAACCAGTTCTGCTCATTACTACGGCTTTAGTAGCATCACCGTTGATATGAGCTTCTCTGTCTGCTGCATTACTATTTGCAGTAATCGTAAGAGTGCCGGGTAAACCTGCAGGAACAGGAATATACATCGAAGCGGTGTTCTTTAATTGAACAATCATACCACTTGAAGAAGTGGTTGAAATTTTTCCGCTACTAGTACTTACGAATACGATTCCGTTATCGGTAGCCGTTGCGCCCTTTTGAGCGATTGTAGTTGAACTACCAATAATTGACCATTCGATTGTGTTACCATCAGCCGAAGTAGTCATGGAAGTATACGTTCCGTCTACAGTTGCTGCGTTAGCAGTTGGAGCAACGCTGAATACGCCGAATGCTAATGCAAGCGACATCATTATTGCCAAAACAGCTATCGATAAACTTTTTGACCTTTTAGTTAACATATTAACCTCCTGTAATTTAAGCGTCAAATAAATTATTACTACGTTTAACGTGCATATACGCACGAGCGTGCGCTATGCAACACATTTATTATATAAATAAAACGAAAATTTGTCAATAGCAAAATTAAATTTTTTTAACTCTTTTTGTTTTAGGTAGTAAAAACACTTGCAAAATTTATAAAAAATTATGCGTTAACGGGCTTATAGGCTAGTTTTTATCAAAATTTAGGCAACTAAAAGATTTTATGAAAATTGTTTAAATTTTATCGAAATTTATCAAATTTTAAGCCTTTTTGTAAATTTAGCAACAAAAACCGCTTGCGAAATAATATCGTTTTCGCAAGCGGTTTTTTATAAGTTTTTAATCTTGTTATTAAATTAATTACGTTATTTTCGTTTAGTTAAAATTGAATATGTTGAACGCCTTTTTTATCGCTTAACTTATATAACACTATCTTTTTACCAATTACGCAAACCACTTGGCTTTGCGTTTTTTCAGCAAGTTCAACGGCTAGACTTTTAGCATCGTCTTCCGCGTTTTGCAAAACCGAAATTTTAACTAGTTCTCTTTTTGCTAGTGCTAAAGAAACCGTTTCAATTAAATTATCGCTAATACCGCCTTTTCCAATTTGGGTTATAGGCTCTAAGCCCTGCGCAATTGCTTTTAAGTTGCTCCTTTGTTTTGAAGTAAACATTTTAATTTCCTCTAATTCTTTTATTGTAAATTTTGTAAAAAATGCCGTTTAATGAAGTTATAGGCGGACTAATCAATAAAATCAAACTCGATTTCGCCTATGATTACGGTATCGTTATCTTTAACACCTGCGTCTTTTAACGCTTTGAAAACGCCTTTTTGCTTTAACGTGCGTTGCATATAGTTTAGAGAATCCATATCGTCTAAAACTACGTTTCTAGATAGTAGGTCAACAAGCGGACCTATTACCACGAATACGCCTTCGCTCTCTTTAATGATTTCAAAAGCGCTTTCGTCTGGACGTTCGTAAACGTATTCTTCTATCTCTAACGGCTTTAACGGTGGTAAAGATTTTAATACTTTACTAATTTCATCTAATAAAGGTTCTAAACCTTCCGCGTTCATTGCCGAAATTTCAAAAACCTTACCCTTTACTGCTTTTTTGAGCCTTTTTAGATTTTCTCCATCTTGCATAAGGTCAGTTTTATTCGCAACCACTATTTGCGGAACTTTAGCAAGTTCTTTGCTATAATCTTTTAATTCTTTATTGATTTTCTTATAATCTTCAACAGGGTCTCTACCCTCGCTTCCGGATACGTCAACTAAATGCACGAGCATTCTCGTTCTTTCAATATGCCTTAAAAACTCGTGGCCAAGCCCCGCTCCTTGCGACGCGCCCTCGATAAGCCCCGGAATATCGGCAACCACAAAACTTTCGTCATAATGCGAAACTACGCCAAGGTTTGGTGATAGCGTTGTAAAGTGATAGCCTGCAATCTTTGGCTTTGCGCCGGAAATTTTAGATAGTAGCGTTGACTTGCCTACGTTTGGAAAACCTAAAAGACCAACGTCGGCTATAGTTTTAAGTTCAAGCGTTACAACCTTTTGTTTAGTTACCACGCCTTTTTGCGAAAAATTAGGAGCATGACGGCGTGAGGTACAAAACTTTACGTTACCCTTTCCACCCATACCGCCTTGCATTACTAACTTCTTTTCGCCCTCAAAGAAAATATCGCAAAGAACCCTTCCAGTTTCTTTATCTTTGATAACCGTTCCAAGCGGAACTACGATAACAAGATCATCTCCGTCCGCGCCGTAGCACTTTTTAGGTCCGCCCTTTTCACCGTCTTTCGCAACGTATTTTTTCTTGTATTCAAAATCTATAAGGCTAACCTTTCTTCTATCGCCCACGAAGTAAACGCTTCCGCCTTTGCCACCGTCCCCTCCGTCAGGTCCGCCGTTAGATACGCCTTTATAGCGAATAAAACTAGTAGCGCCGTCGCCACCGTTGCCAGATTTTATTATAATATCTCGTTTATCTACGAACATATTTCACCTTAAATTAGTTGTTATTTTCTAAACTTTTTATAAAATTTTACTCGATAACGGGCTTATAGCCCCACTTTTATAAATTTTTCTCACAAATATCAAAAAGTATGCAGTTTTCACAATTAGGCTTTCTAGCCGTGCAAACTCGCCTTCCGTGAAAGATAAGATAGTGGTGAGAATTACCAAGTTTTTCATTTTCTATAACGCTTGTTAATTGCTTTTCAACGGCTAAAGGACTCGTTCCTTTTGCTAAACCTATTCGCCTTGAAACTCTAAAAACGTGAGTATCAACGGCGATAACGTTTTCTCCAAACAAAACGGATAGAACTACGTTTGCCGTTTTTCTCCCCACCCCTGCAAGCGACTCTAAATCTTTGCGGTTTGAAGGCACTTTTTCGTTAAACTTTTCGACTAAATCTTTGCAACACGACAAAATGTTTTTGGCTTTAGACTTATAAAGACCGCAAGTTTTAATATAGCCTTCCAACTCTTCGCTAGATAGTTTTAACATCTTTTTTGGCGTGTTGTGTTTTTTGAAAAGTTCTTTCGTTACGATATTAACACGCTTGTCCGTACATTGCGCGGAGAGAATAACTGCTATTAAAAGCTCGAATTCAGTTGTGTAATTAAGTTCGGGCTTGGGGTTTTCGTAAAGAGTAGAAAGCCTTGCTATAACTTCGTTAACGACTTCTTTTTTCATAATCGACCTTTTGTTTTTCTTATTTTAACACAAAAAAATTTATTTATCAATAATTTTAAGCCTTACACTTTTCGTTAAGGCTTAATTTTTGTTTATTTTAAGTTTTTATTAAAGTAAAAGCCTGCGCTTTGATACTCTTGAGCCGTCGGTTTCGATTAAGTAGGCTTGATGGAAACCTTCAAAATGTTCTTCGCGCAAAATCTTCTTTGCTAGGTTTAAATTTCTATATTCGAACCGCGCGGAAATTCCGCAACCGATTTTTGCTTCTTTTGGAGTCCCGGTCGTTTGCGCTCTCGCGCCTTGATAAACCATTTTTTCGATAAAACGCATAACTTCGGGCTTGCTCTTAAAAACTGCTATTACCGTTTTCATTTTATACCTCTTTTGCTAATTTTTTTATCTTTCGCCATAGCCTTTTTGGTTTTTGGCATTTTTTGACGAAAAGTTTAATAAATTATCTATTATCAATATATTTCGTTTAGGGGGTAAAAGTGTGATTTATCTTGATAACTCGGCATCTTCTTTTTTTAAACCTTCTTCTTCTATCGACGCTAGTTCCTTTTGCCTAAAAAATCTTTCCGTAAACGCTGGCAGAAGTTCCCACGAACTTTCTATCAAGGCTAGCCAAATAATTTATCAAACACGCAAAAAGTTATCTTCGTTTTTTAATAACGGAAACGTTTCAAGGGTGGTTTTTACTTTGGGTTGCACTATGGCTCTAAATATGGCAATTTTTGGACTTCCTATTAAAAACGGCGAAATTGTAACTACCGTTACCGAGCATAATAGCGTTCTTCGCCCACTTTACGAACTTAAAAGACGTGGCGTAAAATTAAAAATTGCTAATATGAGCAGTAAACCATACGTAACGCTTGAAGATATTATTCCGCTAGTTAGCAAAAACACCGATTTCGTCGTTCTCAACGCCGTTTCTAACGTTACTGGCTATGAAAACGAGTGGAAGAAAATTTGCTTATATCTTAAAGATTTAGGCGTGCCTATAATTTTAGACGGAGCGCAAATTGCAGGGCATCTGCCTATTGATATGAAAAAATACGGAGTTTCCGTTTTATGCGTCCCTGCGCACAAAGGGCTTTTAGCCTCTCAAGGCGTTGGCGCTCTCATATTTTTAGAAGGCGTTTCAATTTCGCCCATATTGTTTGGCGGAAGTGGGACTGAAAGTTTTGAACAACTGCCGTCTTGCTATCCCGAACTTTTAGAAGCCGGAACTTTGCCACTACCACCGATAGCAAGTTTTGAAAAATCGATTGATTTTGTTAGCGAACATTTACAATCTAGCCAAAAAACGTTACTTAACTACACTCAATTTGCCGTTGGCGCATTAAATAAAATAAAAGGCGTAAAAGTTTATTCTAGCAAAAACCCTTTTGGAATTGTTTCATTTAGCGTATTTGACGAATATTCGGTTGATATTGCCGAAATTTTATCAAACAGTTATGGAATTTGCGTTCGTGGAGGGTTTCACTGCGCGCCACTTATGCATACTGCCTTAAAAACAGAGGAAAACGGATTAGTAAGAGCGAGTTTTTCGCCATTTAACACGTTTGAAGAAATTAAAGCCCTTGTTTTAGCCGTTTCGAACGTTTGTCAAAAAATACAATAAATTTAATGAAAAAATAGGTTAAAATTAACATTTTTTAATAGTTTTGACAACGCTATCTAACGTTTTTTTCATATTAGCATCAACTAAAGGCGCTAGCATATTATAAAAGTTATCAATATCGCTATCGGTAAGTTTTCCCTCTAGTTTATTCTTTTTAGCAGTTTCAACGATTAGTTGAATTAGTTCGTCTTCACTCTTTCCTTCGTAATCTTTTACGAACGCCTTAAGTAGCATTTTCGCTTGTGGCGGAAGGTTATTTTCTTGCCCGCTTTTTTGGTTTTTGTCTCTTTTTTCTTTTTCGCTATTGGAATAATCGCTAAACTTCATCATTTAATCTCCTTATTTATTGTATGCAAGTTAGCGGTTTGGTTGCTAATAAACTTGGTGATATTATGAATATTAATGAAATTTTTAATTATCTTAAAAACTTAATTTCTAAAAACCCTGAAATTTTAACTGAAGTTTTTAATAAAGAAAATATAACTTTAGTTGCGTCTTTTTTAGGAATTGACGGCGAATCGCTTTATAGCGTGATTGAAGTTGCGCCTAAAATATTAAACGGTGAAATTGGCTTAAAAGAAATTCTTCCAGCCCTAATTCCAGTTTTAATTTCATATTTTATAAGCAAAAAACTACCCCCTAAAGAAAGTGAGGGTAGTTTAGATACTAACTTTTACGAAAAAGATAAAGAAAATTTATCAAATTTTGACAAAAAGTGTGGCTATAAGCCTGAAAACGATACTTTTTCTAAAAATCTTGACGGTGATTTAGATGATGAAAGCGTCGATTTTTTAGATGTTTTCTTACAACAAGCCTAAACGCTATAAAAAACTATTAAATAATTAAATTTGGTCAAATTTTGACTAATACGCCCACGCAAATTTTAGCCACAAAGCGAAAGCGCGTCGCTAAAACAAGAACCAGATGCGCTTTCATTTAAAACTTTATCGCTAAGTTCTTTCGTTACGCCAACGTTATGAATACAAACGTTAGATAGTGGCCAATGAAGTTGTGCGGTCGTAAGTTTAATCGCATCACCGGAAATTCTAGAAAAAGTCGTTTGCATAATGCCTTTTCCGTAAGTTCTATAATACGTGGTATTGTTTGCGCTATAACCTTCAAGCACAACTTTTACTTTATTAGATTTATCGTAATCAAGTAGCGCGCCTATTAGTGATTCGCTAGCGGATGCCGTATTTGCGTTTGCTAAAACGATAATTTGTTCAAAGCCGTAATTTGCAGAATCAACTCTTTCGCTATTATCAATTTTCTCGTTTCCATTTTTATCACGAATAATACTAATAGGAACTTTTTTGCCTTGCTCGGCTTCGATTAAATGGGCGGAAACTTTTTCTAAAATGCTAATAAATCCACCGCCGTTATTTCTTAAATCTAAAATGAGTTTGGTTTTGCCGTTTTCTTTAAACTTTTCTAAAGCCTTTTCAAATTGCCCTGCGCTACCGTCAAGCCCGTTGCTATCGCCGGAAAATCCGTCGTATTTGATAACTCCAACTTTTTGGTTTTCGCCAACGTTATAACACTTGTTTTCGCCAATTTTCAAAAACTTCATACTTCCGCTTGCTTTAGAAAAACTCCATTCCCCGCTATCGTCGTAATATTTAACGAAGGAACGAAGATAATCTTCACGCTTTAGAGAAGTTTCTTTTTCTTCGCCGTTTTGCAAATATTTAAACGAAAATTCTAAATTGTTTCCTACTAAATCGTATTGACTATTAAACTCGTCAAGATTATTAACTTCAACAAATTGACTTCCGTTTGGAATTTTGATAGCAATAATTTTATCGCCGTAACGAAGATTTGCGTTTTGAGCAGGGGAATTGCCGTAAACTTCGACGATTTCAAGGTTTTGGTTAATCGTCATACCAATTCCAAATCTTACGCCTGTGTTTTGCTTTTGAATTTCAGCGTATTCTTCTTTCGTGTAATAATCGGAATACTGGTCTAAAAGACTATCTTCGAAAATACCGACAACGTCTTCTTCTTCATAAAAATAATACTTTCTATACATATCTAAAATATAGGTAATCGTTTCAACGTCATCATCTAAAGTAAGCCTTGAAAACCAAAAACCGCCGATAAAAATTATTATTGAAAGCATTATGCAATTTATTATAAAAAATACTTTACTTTTCTTTGATTCAAACTTCATTTTCTACTCCTAAATGCTAAAAAGTTAGCCTATAAGCCCGTTATTTAACTAAATAGTAAATTATTGAGAGCAATTTGAAAGTTTCGGCATCGCTAAATTTTTTAATATCTAGCCCCGTTTCTTTCTCAATTTTATCAATGCGATAAGTTAATGTGTTCCTATGCATATATAACGCTCTAGCCGATAGCGAAATATTTAAATCGTTCTTAAAAAAGGCTTCGCACGTTTGCATTAGGTCATCATCTTGAAAAATTGCTAAAAGCCCGTCGCTTAATAAAATTTCGCAAAGTTCTTTTAGTTTTTCTTTAGGCGTTTCTTGCAAAAATATAAGTTGCGAGAAATCAGTAAAAGAGTAAATATTTTGACTTTTATTTGCTTTACTTTTACAATTTAACGCTAGTTTTGCTTGCATAAACGATTTTCTTATTTCATCGCCACAATTTACTCCGCTAACAAACGCTTCAACGTTATGGCTATCCATAATTTTTTCGGCGAGAATTGAACTAGCAATTGTAAACGGCTTATCATCTTCATTATTTGATATGAACTTTATAAAAACAAGTTCTTTATTATAATTGAAAAAACAATCGAACTGTGATTTTTTATATTTTTCTAAAATAATTTTAACGTTTTCTAAAGAAGTATCTTTACCTGAAAAAATAACTGCGAAATTTTTAAGGCTTGCAAGGTTTAACTCATCAATTAACTTTTTTGCTTTCTCGCCAAAGGCTTCGCCGGTTGCTATAAGTTTTATCTTGTCTAAAGCCATTAGTTTCCTTTCGCTAAACAGTTCTTCAGTTATTAACTTTTTTAATAAAAGCGCAGTTTGTTTAGATTGTTCGCTTTCGCCGTTAATAGAAATTAAAAAACACTCGTTTTCAAACTCTATTAAAAATTGCGTCTTTCCGTTTTTAGTTTCAACTCCTTCGAAAAATGAGTTTTCGCTTTCAATTAGACGCGCTTCAACACCCGTTTCTTCCTTTATTGATTTTAGCAAATTTTCTAGCCTAATTTTCATATTTTCACCTAAAAAACAAAATGGTATTGTGCAAATTGCATAATACCATTTTATTTTATAATAGTTTTGGCTTTTTTTCAATAGATATTTGAAAATTTTACTGTTATTTTTATAAAATTTTCTTTATTATTCGGCAAAAGTCCGCCTATAAGTCGATTTTTAGCCTTTTATTTTGCTCTTGCATCAAAAACTTTATTGCAAAGTTTTTCAGCAAAATCTTTTTCGTGGCTTACTAAAATGATTGCACCGTTATATTCTTGCAATGCTTTTAACAACGAGGCTTTAGCCAAAACGTCTAAATGGTTGGTCGGTTCGTCTAAAACCAACAGATTAGAACTTTGTTTTGTTAGAACGGCAAGTTTAGCCCTTACTTGTTCGCCACCTGAAGTTTTTGAAATAGGCTTTGTTGCAAGTTCTCCAACCAGCCCTACTTTTGCTAAGGCTTGTCTTGCTTGTTTAATATTATCTCTAGGGCAATTTGATTGATAATATTCTAAAGCAGAATTTGATGGGTTTTTAAAGTTCAGTTCTTGCTCTAAATATAATATCTTTGCGCCAAGATGAATTGAGAACCTACCGTTTATGGCTGGAATTTTACGCATAAGCGTTTTTAAAAGAGTAGTTTTTCCAACGCCGTTAGTTCCACGAATCCAAAGTTTATCGGTGCTATTTAGCGTTAGGCTAATAGGAGGAATAAGCGTTGATGAGTAACCTACTTCAAGATTATCAATAACAACGAATTCTTTTGCGTTTATATCTACGTAAGGAAAGTTAAACTCGGCTTCGTATGCCTCGACTGGCTTTGAAACGATTTCAAGTTTATCAAGCATTTTTTGCCTTGATTGAGCCATTTTGGCAGTTGCCGCGCGCGCTTTATTCCTATCAATATAATCGGTGAGCCGTTTTATTTCTGCTTGTTGGCGCTTATAAGCATCTTCGTGTTGCTTAGCGTACATTTCTCTTTGAGATAAAAACTCGGTATAGTTTCCTGTGTATTTTCTAATTTCGCCGTTTTCAATGTTTACGATAAATTTGCAAACGCTATCTAAAAACTCAACGTCGTGAGAAATAACTATAAACGTTTTTTTATAGCCGTTCAAATACTTAATAAGCCAGTCTATATGTTCAATATCTAAAAAGTTCGTAGGTTCGTCTAGTAGCATAACGTCTTGCTCTTCAAGTAAAAGTTTAGATAGCATAAGTTTTGCTCTTTCTCCGCCTGATAACGTTGAAATTTTAGTTTCGTAACCGAACTTATTAACGCCAAGACCGTTTGCAACTTTTTTAATTTGAGAATCTAATTCGAAATAATGCTCTTTTTCAAGTTCTTCTTGCAATCTTGAAGATTTAGAAATTAAAACGTCTAACTCATCAGGCGTTGCATCGCCCATTTTCTCGTAAAGTTTTTCAAGCCTTAAGTTCTTTTCGTGAAGATGATTAAACGCCGTTTGCAAATATTCCATAACCGTCAAAGAGCCGTCAATTAAAGCGTGTTGGTCAAGATAGCCTTGCCTTATTCCAGACAGCCACTTAACTTCGCCTTCATCGTGAGAAATTCTACCTGCGATAATATTTATAAAGGTTGACTTTCCCGCTCCGTTCAAGCCGACTATTCCAACGTGCTCGCCGTTATTTATAACCAAATCCGCCTTATCGAAGAGATACCTTTCATCATAACGGTGGGTTAATTGTTTAATTTCTAAAACGCTCATAATTTCACCTAAAATACGGAATAATTGTAATATTATTATAAAGTTAAGTCAAGCGTTTGCGTTTTGATAACTATTGTGCTAAAATAATTTTAGAGGTGAAGTATGAAATTCAAATATAAATACTCAAAACTTATGATAGCCTTTTTATACGCAGGTTTAGTTTTAGCCCTAGCGTGTTTAATAATTAACGTTATAAGGCTAATAAACGCAGAAGATAGAACTTCTTATAACTGGGCAAGTTTTATTTCAACGATTTTAATTTCGATTGCGTTTTTCGTATTAGCGTTATCAATGCTAATAAACTCTTATTATAAAGTTGATGAAAAGCATTTAACGCTTTGCTGGGGTTTTTTGAAAAATCAACTTGAAATTAAATCTATAAGCCGTATGGTTTTAGATTCAACAAATAATAAACTTTTTGTTTACTATAACGAAGATAACTTTTTCGTAATAAACGCAAAAACGATTGACGCCACCGACCTAATAACAGAAGTGAGAAAATTTAATAAAAACGTATCTTTCGAATTTACGTCTAGCCTTGACGAATCAAATCCTAAAAACTAGTTATTTATCTATAGATAAAGCCTAAAAAACAAGTAAAATAAACTTATCGTAAATATTAAATTAAACTTGGGTTAAATGGGTGCTGCTCTTAGCGGAGAATATGAAAACACCGCTAAGTGCGAGCATCGCATTTGTCCAGACAAATACAGTATGGGCTAAGCCCAAACCCTTATAACGACAGAAAGAGATAACAAATTGGTTCGTAGCCGAAATGTTATCTCTTTTTTCTGCTTGGCGATATGTTTGCTATGCAAACGTGATATACTCGCTTTGCTCGTGCGATATATTGTCGCTTCGCTCCAATGCGATATGATATAAATCCCCTCACGCCCCGCAGGGCATATCGCAAGGCGTAGCCTTATATCGCTCCCGCAAGGGAATATCGCAAATCCCGCAAGGGATTTATATCGCTGCGTGTTCTCCGTTAAGGATAACACGCATAAGCGGGGGGCTTTTGCAACATTATTCTTCTTCGGCGTAAGTCGGAAGGCCAA
>JAZNBE010000033.1:0-142970 GCA_045586885.1 Christensenellaceae bacterium | reverse complement strand
GTTTATCCTAGCACAATAGAGGGATATACCGTTTACGGGCTTGGTTATAATTACCACACAGGTGTTTATCCTTTAGTTGCAGGAAAAGTTGAAAGCGAAAATCTTCAAAAGTTTTATATGCCCACGTTACAAATTGAAAATTTAGAACAAGGCAGGATACTTGACCTTTATGAAGCAAAACTCATAAATTGGAATAGTGGTTATGGTGATACAACTTCACCTGACGAAGTACCATATGATGTTGATCGTATAGAAACAAAAGAGCAGGTTTTTGGATACAATCTTTATAAGAAAAAGGGCGAAATTATTTTTTATAGAAACAGGAGATTTTCTATAGCAAATGTGTCGTATATGTATAATTATGATAACTCCCCTAACGACGATTACTATTGGGTTGACACATATAATGAAAGTTTAATAACGTTTATACCGCCTAATCCGACAAGAGATGGCTATACGTTCGGTGGCTGGTATAAGGACACCGATTGTATAACTAAGTGGAATTTTGAAACAGATATAACAGGCAAAGAAATATACATTGAAAGGGAAATATATTTTGATGCAAACAATAAGGAAATAAAAGAATTATTGAACAAGAGTTACGAAGGCATTTATCTTTATGCAAAATGGGTGCCGAATAATTTTTAAAAGAATATAGGAGAAAATAGATGAAAAAGAAGAAATATATAAAATAGCTCTTAAAAACAGTCAAGTTTTAAGTATTCTTACCGACTATGATATAAAACAGTTTTTTGAAAAATTTTTAAAATATGATAAAAAATTATCTAGTTTAGCAAAGCAAATTAAAAAGTTAATTGAAGAGTAAAGTTTAAAAATTACTAAAAAATAGGTGTTGGTACATACAAAAATAGTGGAGATTAATTATGAAAAAAATGACAAAAAATTTGTTAATAGGGGTCCTGTTTTGGTTGCTTTACTTGCTGTAATCGCAGTTAGTTGCCTTTATTGGTTTAATAGTAATCAATACAGGTTTCGCATGGGGGCTTTAACGGGAGAATATGCAAGAAATTATATTTTAGATATTCCAGATTCATCTAGAGGATTAGATTGTTTTTTGTTCGAAGAAGCGGATACCGGTGAGCTTGTGAACAATAATTTGTTAGCAAGATTTTTTTACGATGGCGAAAAATATACCGCAGAGGATGCTTTTGGACAAATGCATAATGCCGAAGGCTATTTAGATGAAAAGGTTTATAATGCACTAGTTTATTACTTTGGTTTGTTTGATGGTAACTTGGTTGTTGAAAAGGACCAAATTAAATTTTTACCTAATGGCGATGTTTTAAAAATTGAAAACAACAATTTTAAATTGATTGGTGACATGGAAGGTAAAAAATTACCGACGAGAGAATTCGATCTGGTTGGTGGTTCAATGGATTTACAAGGTCGAGGTTCGTTTTCAACTGATTATATGGCTAAAGATCCAAACGGTGGATTATTTCCTGTTATTATGTTACGCAATCACTCTATTGATTTAGAATTTAAAAACATTTGTATTTCAAGTGGAGAAAAAAATTTTTATCTAACTTTTAAAGTTTCATATTTTAATGTGAAATTTTATGAAAACTATTATGATAGTTATTAATAAAGGAGATGAAAATGTTCTGGCAAGAAAATTTAAGCATAATTGGTGTGTATATTCTTTTACAAGTATTTATATTTGGGTCACATTTTTTTGCCGTTCTTATGGATTACGAACTATATGAGTTAAACAAATTTAATGAAAATCGGAAAACAATAAGAATTGGAATTAAGTGGTTTTTTTGGCGTTGTAAAAAACATGATAAAAAAGAAATTTTCACCATTGCTTTTATTCACGAAGTTATTAGTTTATTTTTGTTCATTGCTACAACCAAACTTTTTATTATAACGCTTGTTTTAAATGAACGAATTATAATGTATATATGTTTTTTACCGATATTGATGTACCTTATTTATTGTTCTTATAGGCAAAGAAGTATTAAATTAAAGTCACGACCGACAATCAATAATAAAAAATAGTTACGGAAGACTTTTTAGGGTGGGTAAATTTGCCCACCCTAATTTTTTTAAGAAAATTAAAATTATATAATGAAATTTTTTTATTCGCTTTACTTTTTTGATAAAATAAAATAAAATAAAAATATAAAAAGTAAAAATTTATGGGGGATTTATGAAAAAATCGGTAATAAAATTTGCGTTGAGTTTGTGCATTTCTTTCGTGTGTTTATTTTTCGTTACGGCTATTCAAACTTGCCAAGCGAAAGCGGAAGTTTTGCCAGCGCAAGTTATTTCTTCAGAAAACGGCATAACAAAACTTGCCTCAAGCGATGGTATTGAGTGGCCCGGTAGCACGGCAACTTCGTTTCTAGATAGTTCTTCAATGTTTACAAAAGAAGCGTCTGGTTTAGATTTTCACAACGGTAAACTATACGTTGTAGAAAACGGCGATGGTATAATTTGGGTTTTAGACGTTGCTAAAAGCGGTGCGGTAAGTTACGCAAGCGGTTATAATAAAGACGGCAAAGAAACTAAGTTTAAAAGCAACTCTAGTAGCAGTAAAGGCATTGACGCAGAAGGCATTACCGTTGATGGCGATGGTTGGGTTTACGTTTGCACCGAAAGAGATTTAGCCGATAAAGATACGAACAAAAACGCAGTTGTTAAGATTGACGCTAATTCATCATCTAGCACTTTGGTTGGCGTTGAAGAGTGGGATTTAACTTCTGCTATACCAAAGCCTAGCGATACTAATAAAGGCTTAGAGGCGGTTGAGTGGGTTCCAAATAGCGAAGTTGAAGGAAAACTTTACGATACAAATAGAAAAGGTTTATTTAGTAGCAGTAACTATCCAAAACAAACTTCAAACGGCGTTTTCTTCGTTGCTCTAGAGAATAACGGACACGTTTACGGCTTTGTTTTTAACAACGACGGAACTTTCGTTCTAATTGCCGATATAAACCCCGGTTTAGGTTGCGCTATGGCGCTAGACTATGACGTTTATCAAGACGTTTTATGGGTGGTTACCGATAATAACGGCGATAACGTTTCCGCTCAAGTTGTTTTTAACGGCACTCAAACTCCAAGTTTTACGAAAGTAAAACCAGTTTCAACTCTAGACGATGGTAAAAACTACGAAGGTTTTGCTATTGCAACCGAAGATTATTCAATAGACAGCGAAAAGTTCGTTTTCAATATTGAAGACGGCGCAAGTAGTAAAGCGTTGCTTTTTGGTAAAATTAAACTTGATTATATGAACGCTACAAGTTCTGGTGGCGGTGATAGCAATATAAATCAAGGCGGTAACGTTAATAGCGCAAGCGGTGGAAACAGTAGTTCGAACGTTCAAAACAGTAGTTCAGTCGCTCAAAACAGTAGTTCGAACGCTGGAAACAATAATTCGCATAGTTATTCTAGCGTTTGGCATGCAAACAACTCTGAGCATTATTACGATTGTTCTTGCGGACAAAAACATAACGCAGAGAATCACCAAATTATAGTGGTAAATCAAAAAGAAGCGACTAAAAGAGAAGAAGGTTACACTGGCGATAAGGTTTGCGCTATTTGTAACTATACCGTTGAAAAGGGCGAAGTTATTGATAAATTGCCTAACAACGGAAACGGCGTTATTCTTTACGTAGCAATAGCATCTGTGGGTGTTTTAGGTTTAGTTGCTTTAACTTTATTCCTTATAAAAAAATTCAAAAAGTAAATAAAAAAGTTTAAGGCGGTGGAAATTTTCTTGCCGTCTTATTTTTTCGGTTTCTAAAAAATTTGCAGATAATCGACTTATAGGCTTGTTTTTTTGCAAAAAAAGAATTGATTTTAAGTTGTAATTGGCTAAAATAAACGAGGCTATTAGATAGCGAATTTTGTTGTCAAAAGAGCGTATATAGTGTATAATAAAAAAAGTAAAATAATAATAAAACAAATTGAGGTAAATATGTTTAGGTTTAAAAAAATAATAGTTGCTATAATTGCAATTTTAGTTTTAACCATTTCGTTAAGCGCTTGTGACAAGGGCGAAAATTCAAGCGGAAATTCAAGCGAAAGTTCAAACGCTAACTCAAGCGAGAGTGTTTCGACAAGTTCAAGCGCTAACGCCGGCGCGCAAAACCCTAGCGAACTTAAAAACTACGTAAATTTTGGTAAAGACGTAACGGAATACGTAAATCAAGACAAAGTTTCCGGACTATATAAAATAGGGATATACACCGTAACGAGTAATGCAAAATTTACGTCAACTGCGGGCGAAAAAACTCTTGACGGCGAAACGTTCCCTATGGCTTGTCAACTAGGCGGTTCTAGCACTCCGTTCTCGGCAAGGTCTATAACCTTTAAGGCTACTACGACGGGTAAACTTACCATTTACGCAATAGTTGGCTCTTCAGGCGTTGCGCTTGGAAAACTTCAACTTTATAATTCGTCAAGCCAAGTGGTTACGGCTATTGATATAACCGACGTATTTAATAGATACGAAATTGAGATTACGGAAGTTGGCGAATACGCGCTTATGCCTACCTATACCGCATCTATCAATATTTACGCTATCGCTTATTCCGGCGAAGGCGCAACTGAAGATAATTCAGGAAGTTCTGGCGACGGTGAATATAGCGTAGCCGAACAAGAAATTATAACCAAGGCAAACAACGCTATAACTTGGCAAATCCCTGACGTTGGCGGTTGGGATAAAGATTATAACTTGCACGTATCTAAAGAGCGCGGAACTAGTAAATATAATCAATCTTCTGGTTGGACGGCTCAAGGCGGCGGATATATGGGCACGATTGATAACGGCGGAACTTATACGCATATGGAAACTATTGCTCAAGCGTATTCCATCACTGGCGACCAAAAATATAAAGACAGTTTTGACCTTGCTATAGGCTTTTTAAAGAACCTTCAAACCGAAAAGGGTGGTTTTACTCAAGTTTACCCTAAACGCGGTAGTTATAGCGATTACGTAACCTTTAACGATAACGCTATGATAAACGTTATGAAATTATTAAAGAACGTTTACGAAAACAAAGCGCCTTATACTAATATAATGGATGAAACTGAACGCGCCGAAATTAAAACTATGTTTGATAAAGGCGTTGATTATATCTTGAAATCTCAAATTACGGTAAAAGGCGAAAAGGCAGGTTGGTGCGCTCAACACGACCCTGTAACTTACGAGCCAAAAGAAGCAAGAGAATATGAAAGACCGTCGGTTAGCGGTTCTGAAAGCATTGGAATTATTGAACTTTTAATGGGTTTAACCGATAACCAAGAAGCAAAAGACGCGGCTCTTAGCGCAGTTAGATGGTTTGATAACCATAAACTAGAAAATATGGCGTTTAGCAAAAACGGCGTAACAAACGCTCAAACGGGAGAAGTTGAATATCTTTACGAAAAGCAAGGCTCAACCATTTGGTTTAGATTTTACGATTTAGAGGGCGTAGGATTTTTCAGCGATAGAAAAACTAACGAAAAGTGGGTAGAGTATAACGGTTATTTCTACGATCCGGCAGAAATAAGCGCTGAGCGTAGAACGGGTTATTCTTGGATGGGTTCTTGGCCAAGTGGCGTTATCGAAAAATACCTTTAATCGACCTATAGCCTAGTTTTTAATCAAATAAAACAAATATTTTCAAACAAAAAAGCCGAGATTGAGTTAAAAATTCAATCTCGGCTTTAACTTGAACCGAAAGGCTCACGTTATTAAAAAAGTATAAGCAAATTATGCGCTTATTTCTTTTGGGTTATAGAGAAAAAAGGCTAATCAGTCCATAAAGTATAGAAACGGCGCCGATTACTATGCCCACAATAGACATTGATTTCCCGTTTCCGTTGCAGTCATCGACTTTTATAAGACCTATAACCGAAACGATAACGGCAGCAATTCCTACCAATCCTGCAAAATTCAAAAACAGCGAGATTAAGGCGATAACGAAGCCGACAATAGCATTTGTGTTAGGTTTACTTTTTTTGGGAACGGGCGTTGAATAACTTGGGCTGACAAACGTTTGTTTTATTTGCTCGCTTTGCTCGGTGCCACAAAATGGGCAATACTTTAAATTTTCGTCAATTACTTTTCCACATTGTTTACAATACATTTTTAAATATCCTTTTCTATCACAATTTTAATATGCTTACATTAACACGTCAACTTTAGCCAAATAAATTTTGCCAAAACCCCTATAGCCGATTTTAAATTTATCGCCGGGAACCATCGTGGCTGATGGCGAGCCGAAAGAACCTTTAACAACAACTTTGATAACTGTTGGCTTGGTTAGAGTGAACGTAAGAACTTCGCCTTGCTTACATTTTGCAAGTTCCGCTCCCGTTTGCGCATTGTATGCTATGCAAGCATTGTTAAATAATTGACCAGGGCATACAGGACAAGAGATTTTCACGCTCAAATCTTTCGAAGCGATAGTGGTTTCGCCCTGTTTCGTCCCACAAGAAGAGCAAAACGTTGCATCATCAGCGATTTTTGCACCACAATTTTTACAGAACATAATATTTCTCCTTTGTTTGTTATGTTAACATTATAATCTTACTATTGTAAGAAGTCAAGTATTTTTCTTACTTTTGTGAGACAATCTATATATGAATATTATGTTTTGCGATAGATTGAAAGAATTGAGAATTGAAAGTGGGATAGGGCAAATTGAATTAGCAAAAGCAATTAGCGTTAGTAAGGGCATAATTAGTCTTTGGGAAAACGGATTGCGAGAGCCAAAATTATCTAATTTGATTGCGTTGAGCGAATATTTTAAAGTTTCAATCGACTATTTAGTTGGTTTGGAAAATTAAAGTTAATTAAAAATTAAGAGGCAAAATACGTTCACTAAGGGTAAATATGAAAAAAACGAGGCGGTTTTAAAACGTATAGACGAGGTTTGTAAAAAAAAGTAAAAATGTTTGCAATACCTTTTAGGTGGGGGAAAATCGCCGTCGGCTTTATATAATTTAACGAAGGGTAAAACAAAGAGCCTAAAGGTTGTTGCCATTAAGTGTTTTTTAACGGCGTGTGGGTAACTTTAGCCGATTTTTTCGATAGAAATTATTTTAACGACCTTGATGACGATGAATAGAAAAAAGCGAGATTGAATTTTGCGTGTTATCCTTAACGGAGAACACGCAGTGATATAAATCCCTTGCGGGAGAGATATAAGGCTACGCCTTGCGATATGCCCTCTTGGGCGTGAGGGGATTTATATCATATCGCATTGGAGCGAAGCGACAATATATCGCACGAGCAAAGTGAGTATATCGCGTTTGCTTGCAAACATATCGCCTAACAAAAAAAGAGAGAACATTTCGGCTGTGAAAACCGATTTGTTCTCTCTTTCTGCTTGTAATAGGGGTTTGGGCTTAGCCTATACTGTATTTGTCCGGACAAATGCGATGCTCGCATTTAGCGGTATTTTTAAATTCTCCGCTAAGAACATCACGCTTTAATCAATCTCGCTTTTTTTACGGTTAATTTTTAATTTTTAAAGTTTTTTTATTTTTTATGCCAAAGGTTCGTTCCTTGCGCTTATTCTGCCGTCTTTTTTAATATCGCCCGATTTAGTTAAGGCAAGTTTTGTTAGGAAAGGACCTACTATTTCATAAACCAAAACGGCAAATAGAACGATATTACGAACTAGGCTTCCGTCAACGCCAAGTTCTATGGCTTTAGACGCCATACCTAACGCAACGCCGGCTTGTGGCAAAAGCGTAATACCAAGATATTTTATAACGTTAGGATCGCTTTTGGTTAATTTTGCGCTAATTTCCGCTCCGTAATATTTACCAACTGAACGAGATAATATGTAAACAATGCCTATGATTACGACCATTAAGTCGGTAAAAATTGAAAGGTCGAGTTCTGCTCCGCTTATAACGAAAAACAATATAAGAATAGGAGCGGTCCATCTATCGGCTCGTTCCATAAGTTCTTCCGAAACTTCGCAAAAGTTGCAAAATACCGAGCCTAACATCATACAAGATAATAGTGAAGAAAAACAAACGTGAATAGAGGCAATGCTAAATTCTAGCGAAGAGATGGCAACCGTTAACATAACGAACGTAACCGAAACCGCCATACGTTTAGAACGTGAATGGAAGAACTTTTCGCAAAGAGTAAATAAAAGCCCCATAATGAAACCTAAACCGAGCGATAACGTAACTTCAAGAAGCGGTTCTAAAATTATAGATAAAACGTTGCTACTTCCTATCGATAACGATTTTGCAACGCCGAAAGAAATTGCAAAAACGACTAAGCCAACGGCATCGTCAAGCGCAACTACCGGAAGAAGAACGTCGGTTACCGCACCTTTTGCTTTATATTGCTTAATTACCATTAGCGTTGCGGCTGGCGCTGTTGCCGTTGCTACCGAGCCTAAAACTATTGCGACCGGCAACGAAAGTTTATCTGGCATAAGGAAGTGGAGCGCGATTAAAATAGCGTCTACTACGATAGTAGTAAAAACGGCTTGAAAAACGCCTATAATAGTTGCTTGGCGACCAATTTCTTTCAAGTGAGCCAAGCGGAATTCGTTTCCCATCGCAAAGGCAATAAACCCAAGCGCTAAATCGCAAACGATACCTAAACTCTCAACTTGAGCGGATGAAATGCCTAAACCTGTAACTTTAAACGAGCCTAACGCAAACGGTCCTAATAGAACGCCTGCTATTAAGTAAGCGGTAACGGCGGGAAGATGAACTTTTTTTGCTAGCCTTGAAAGAAGAAGCCCTCCTAACAAGGCGGTTGATAAACTTAAAAAAATACTTGCGGTTTGAGTCATAAAAACACACCTTTTAATAATAAGATTTGATTACAGGAGTTAATCATTAAGATATGATGTGAGGGTATATTTATGCTCTCAAAAGAATCTTTTATGGTTGAGCTCTATTCGTCAAGAGTGGATTATACTCTTTTTTTATTGCGTTGTCAACGAACGGAAAAACAAATAATAAAAAAATTTAAGCATTTAGATTTTATAAAAAATTATTTAATTAAAGTAACAAAAGCGTTCTCCATAAAAAGTCGTCTATAAGTCGATTAAACTAATAAATAATTCAAATTAAACGAATAAAAAAAAGAGTAATTTATAGTTCGTATTATAAATATAATTTTTAAAAACTATTGACTTATTGTTTTTGCGGTGCTATAATAAAATAAGATTAACGGAAGGATACGGCGTAGCCATAATCTTTCGCTAAAAAAATAAAAAAGAAAACTTTGAAAATTAAAAATTAACCGTAAAAAAAGCCGAGATTGATTAAACTCAATCTCGGCTTTAACTTTGCTTTGAAAAAGTTTTTTGTTTGGTTTGAAAACCTTGTCTTTGAATTAAGCGTTTTTCAAAAAATTAAAATTCGCTTATTCCTAGCAAGCAATCAACGCTAACAGAAAACAAACTAGCAATTTTAATAAGCATATCGAAACTGCATTCACGTTGACCGTTTTCCCAATAAGATATTAAGCGAACAGATACGTTTAACTTTTCCGCAAGTTGTGCGCGTGAAAAATTGTTCTCCGTTCTTAAAGCGTTTAGTTGTTCTGCAAATTTATTTTCCATACCTTTAGTTTAGAACAAAATGTTCCAAAATACTTGACACGGAACAAAATGTTCCGTATAATATAAACAAGAATTTTACAAGAGGTAATAAAAAATGAGTTATTTAAAGGAAAACGTTATTGGCAGTAGTGAAGTTGTGAAAATTGAGCCTAAGAAAAATCCTATATTTTTAATACTTAGATGGATTTGGGGTGTTTTAGGTTGTTGGCTTTTATTGATTCCTACCGTTAAAGCAATAATTGCAACCACACAATATTGCTCAACAGAATATTTAGTTACTGATAAAAGAGTTATGGAAAAATATGGTTTGATTGCCACTCATACCGATGAAATGAACTTGAACAAAGTTGAAAACGTTACCGTTACATATACTTTTTTTGGTAAACTTTTTAATTTTGGAACACTCTGTATTTACGGCGCAGGTAGAAACAATATCGTTTTTACGCACATAAAAAATGCCGAAAATGTTAAAAAACAAATAAATGAATTAATGCAATATTAAGATAAAAAAGGGTTTTCTGCCCGTAATTTTACAAAAAAAAGAGCGAAAAAAGTTTTTTTCGCTCAAATTGATTAAAGCATCAAACTGTCAGTCTTGAATTTTTTTGAGGCTGACTTTTTTTGTGGAGAAATACAAACATAAAAAATTATAATTTTTCAAAAACTATTGACGGGCGTGGGAAGTAGTGATATAATATAAGAACCTTAAGGCGTTTGCCTTTTGAGTAAAAATAGGAGTGGAAAAAATGTTTAAAGTTAAAGAAGAATTGCTATCTATGGTAGAAAAGTTCGTTCAAGACGAATTCGTTCCTGCAAGCGCAAGCGAAATCCGTTATTTCGGTTGTATGGATTGCTCTAACTCTTGTGCTGAAAACTGCGCTGTTAAGTGCAAAAAGAGCGGAAGATAATGAGTGAAGAGAAGATTTTAGAACAAAAATCTAAGAACATTACACTGGTGTTAACTCACCAGTGTAATTTAGATTGCGTTTATTGTTACGAACACCACAAAAATCAATTTACGATGCCGGTTGAACTTGCTAAAAAAATAGTTGATAAAGAACTTACTATGAACGACGGCGTTGAACTTATTGAATTTGATTTTTTCGGCGGTGAACCGCTTTTAGAGTTCGATACCGTAAAGGAAGTTGTGGAATATACCATTAGCAAAAATTACGATAGAGATTACATATTTTTTATCACGACTAACGGCGTTTTATTAACTGAAGAAATGAAAACTTGGTTAAGGGCGCATACCGATTATCTTCAAATAGGGCTTAGCCTTGACGGAACTAAAGAAATGCACGATAAAAACCGTAGCGGTTCGTTCGACGATATAGATATTGATTTCTTTAGAGAAACTTACCCTGACCAAACGGTTAAGATGACCATTTCAAAAGAAACTTTGCCAGACCTTAAAGACGGAGTTGTTTTCTGCCACGAAAAGGGCTTTGACGTTTCTTGCAACCTAGCATACGGCATTGATTGGGATAATGAAGAAAACCAAAAAATCTTTAGCGAGCAGTTATCTCTTTTGATTGATTATTATCTTGAAAACGATAACGTAAAACCTAGTTCCTTGTTAGACGTTAATAGAATTAAGAGCATATCTTTGCAAGAAGATAGAACTTACCGCGTTTGTGGGGCAGGTTATGCTATGCGCGCTTACGATTGCGACGGAACTTGCTATCCTTGTCAGTTCTTCTTGCCTATTTGCGTTGGCGAAGATAAGGCAAAGCGCTCTTTAGATATTGATTTTTCTACCCTAAAGTTAAAAGACGCTCAAATTGACGAAAAGTGTAAAACGTGTTTTATTAGAAACGCTTGCCCAACGTGTTATGGTAATAACTACGCAACCACTGGCGACGTTTACCGCCGTGATATGCGTCTTTGCCAAATGAATATTATTCAATTCCAAGCAATAGCGTATTTTGCGGTTAAAAGATTTGAAATGGGTAAACTTGAAGAATATTCTAAAGCCGACCAAGCGGCAATTTTGAAATCGGCGCTAAGCATTATAAAAACACTAAAATAATGAAAAATAATTTCTTTGAAACTACTAATAGGCTTATTTTGCGCTCGCCAAAACAAAGCGATGCTAAGTTTTTAGCGGAGAAAAGGGGAAATGAGTTTATTACTCGTTTTAACCTTTATAAGCCTTGCTCCCATGAGCAAATTCTAAAAGAATTTGAAAATTTCGAGCACTTTATTTTAACTCTTAAGGATAGCCAAGAAATAATAGGCGCAGTTTCCGTAAAAGACGACCCTTTTAGATATCACGTTGAAGCCAAAACTCTGCAAGCGTGGTTAGTCCAAGAAACCGCTTATAAAGGTTATATGGCGGAAGCATTAGAAGTTATTTTAGAAGAACTCTTTATAAAACGTGGGCTTGAAATTGTTTCCGTTCATATTTTCGGCGAAAATAAAGCGTCAATGCGCCTTGCCGAAAAATTAGGCTTTGAAAGGGAAGGTTATATAAAAAGAGCCGTAAAAAAAGATAACGGCGACGTTTTCGACCTTGCTATTTACGCGCTTGATAGAAATGAATATTTAGAAAAAAAGAAATAAAGATAAGAAAAAACCGCACGCTAAGCCGTGCGGTTTTTATATTCTTTAAGTTAAAATTATTCTTCTTTTGCTTCAACTTTTTCGTATTCAGCAGCGGTAGCCTTACCGTTTACGATAGTTATAACGATATATTCGTAAGCGTCGCCACTTTCAATTTTTGCTTGCGCTTCTTCAGCGGTTTTGCAACCTTTAACTGCGGTTATAGCGCCAGATCTTTGACCTAGAAGTTCAACAGTTACGTCGATAGCGCCGTCGCCTAAATCTTTCATAACTTGTTCATAAGTTACGTGTTCATCTTTTTCAGCGGCTTCGTTAATCTTATCAGCATAAGATTGAGAAACTTTGCTACAACCAACGAAAATTGACGCGCAAAGAACTAAGGTGAGTGCGATTGATAAAAGTTTTGCTAATTTTTTCATAATTTTTCTCCTTTATTGGTATTACAAATATTATATTACAAAAAAAATTTTTGTCAACATTAAACTTAAAAAAAATCATAAAAAGTTTTGAAAAAACAGTTGACAGTCTTTTTTTATTTTGATATAATCGCCGTCTATTCTTTAAAAAAAGTATTAAAAAAAGGGGGCAAAAAACAATGCAAGATTTAACTTTGAACGTTGGAAAGGCTGTGTTTAGCGTAAGGTGTGGAATTATTTTGCGCTATAAGGGAAAAGTTGTGGTTGAAGTGTCTAAAGTGGGCGAAAATTCGGTAATCCCGGGCGGAAGAATTAAAATAAGGGAAAGTTCTAAAAACGCAATATTAAGAGAAGTTAGAGAAGAAACGGGTTTTGTTCTTAACGAAAAGGATTTGCGTTTTATAACCGTTTTAGAAAACTTTTTTGAGTTAAACGGAAAGGAGTGCCACGAACTATTTTTCCTTTATGAGAGCAACCTTGAAAAATGGGTGGCGGAAAGGTTTTTAGAAGAAACGACTAATAAAGATAATAAAAATAATTTCTTTAAATTGTATGAAAAAGATGCTCTCGCTACGCTCAATTTACTGCCAACTACGCTTTTTGATTATATTTAACGTAAAAATCTAAATTATATTACAAAAAAAACCTTTAGAATTTTAAGTTTAGTATTGATTATTCCTTTATCTCGTGTTAAAATTAAAATAATCAAATTTTAAGGAGAAAAATGATGAGATTAGAAGGTAAATCAGTAGTAGTAACGGGCGCATCGTCCGGTATGGGAAAGGCAATAGTTGAACTTTTCGTTAAAGAAGGCGCGTTTGTTGTTGCGGTGGCAAGAAGAAAAGAAAGACTTGAGGCTTTAAAAGAAAGTCTAAAAGGCGAAAAGGGAAAACTTGCAATCTTCGTTGGCGACGTTTCTAAAAAGGAAGATAGCGAAGGTATGATTGACCTTGCGGTTAAAGAATACGGTAAGTTAGACGTTTTAATTAACAACGCGGGCGTAATGGATGATATGGCTCCTGTTGCTAATTTTTCCGATGAAAAATACGAAAGCGTTATGGCAATCAACGTTTACGGCCCACTATGCGCAATGAGAAAGGCTTGTCAAGTGTTTATTGCTCAAGGCAACGGCGGAAACATTATTAACGTATCTTCAGTAGGTTCGATGCACCAAGCGGCAGGTCCTGTTTACTGCGCGTCGAAAGCCGCTCTTAACGCAATTACAAGAAACACGGCGTTTATGTATAAGAAAGAGAATATTCGTTGCAACGCTATATTACCCGGCGGAATTAATACTGAAATCGGCGCGGCTATGGGTATGCCTAATATGGACGGCTATTCAAGAATTAGCGGAGTGTTACAATTATCTCCGCCACAAGGCGAAGCAACCGATATTGCAAACGCGGCGCTTTTCCTAGCGAGCGAAGAGTCTTCTTATATTAGTGGCGTAACGTTAGAAGTTGACGGCGGTTGGACTTCTTTCTAAAACTTTAAAAACAATAAAAAGTGGCGTATAAGTTGATTAACGCCACTTTTTTGATGCAAAAAAATAAATTGAAAACGCGTTTTTAACTTAAGATTTTATGGAAAAATTTGAGAAAATTAACGAAATTTTATAAAAAATTGTTAAAAAGTCAGTGTAAAAAACAATTTTAGTTAAATTTTGGCAAAAAAACGAAACAATTTATAAGAAATAAATTTTATTAAAAAAAGCGATTAACGGTGTTATAGCCGTGCGTTTTGTAAAAATTTAGGCAAAAAAACTATAAAAATAAAAAGCGTTGGTTAAAAAAGCGAGCGAAAAGAATTGTGAAGAAAAAGAAAAATTTTAATTCAGTTTATTGACAACCTTTTATTTAAGTTATATAATAAATAAAATAATTTTTAAGTGCGCACGCATATGATTTAGTTGGTCGTGTTCTAAAGGAGATAGCAATGAGTAGTTTTTTTAACAGAATTACAGCGTTCTTACTTGGTATAATTTTAACCGTTACTGCGGTTGCTGGCGCAGGTTTTTTCTTTTACAAAAAAGACCTTGCAGAAAACCCAGATAAAGATGGTTTACAAGACTATTCGGTTGAAGAGTTAGTTGATTTATTGAATTTGGCAATGCAATCGCCAGATGAATATACTCTTGCCCGTTTAGAAGAAGAATATGGAATTAGTTTAAGAGATTTCCTAATAGATAACGGCATTAATTTAGACGAAGTTGACGAAGGCGACTGGAATGCTTTAGCAAACGTTTCAATTTTCAATATTGTAAACGGAATAGAGCCTTTCCTTGACGGAATTAAACTTCGTTCGCTTTACGTTATTTTGCCACAAATAACAGGTCTTTCGCTTGATGAGATTTTATCAAAAGAAGCACAAGTTAAACTTGGTGATTATACGCTTTGGGAACTTATGAATTCCAACGAAATCAACAAGGAACTTGGGCTTGTATCGGCGCTTAAAGGCTTGAAATTCGGTGCGTTCTTACCGTCTGTTTTCGACGCGGAATATAACGAAGATAAGCACGAATACATATACGTTGTAAAAGACGGCAACGGGCTTGGCATATTAAATATTTTTGCTAACGTTTCAATGAAAGGCGTTATGGATATCGTAAACGGAAGCGACCCGCTTACCGAAATTATGGAAGGCGATTTAGTTACGGTATCTCACTTAAAGATAGTTGATATTTTGGGCGACTTCTCAACGATTGGCGGTAGCCAGTTAGAAGATACGCTTGCCCCGTTTTTAAGAGTTTTCGGCGATGCGACCTTAGGCGATCTCTTTGCAAAAGATAATGGGGAATACAAACTCACTTTCGATAAACTTGCAACCGAAGTTGAAATCGGTTATTTGCTTGGTTTCGAAAAATACGACGGAGTTTGGTATAAAGATGAGGACTGCACTGAAAAAATTGATGGAATTTTAGAAACTTTAGCGTCACTTAACTTAAAAGAAGTTTTAGAAGCCGACGGCGATACCGTTGCTCTTGTTGAAGCGGTTGCGGGCGATATGTCAATCTTGACGCTTTACGAAACTTTCGTTGACGACGAAGATATACCGTTTATCGTAACCGTGCTTGGAAACGTTACGGTTAGCGACCTTTTAAGAAACGGAACTGAAAATATCGGCTCGACGCTCGTTGAAATGCTCGATACCTATATCGGTAACTTAACTTTAGGCGATGCCCTTGACGATCTTCTTACCTTCAAGCAAAAAGACGATATTAATAAGAACGCTTTAACTAGAGCGCTTATGGATTTACGTTTAGGCGACTTCTTGAAAGAAGAATATACTCTTGAAACTTTCCTTACCGCTTTTGAAAACGCTATCGGCGAAGTAACCATTGGCGAAACGCTAAACTATAAGAAAGACGAAAACGGTAACTGGATATGCGACGACGAAGTTTTAGGTTTACTACTTGATATTACTTTTAGTAATATTTTCGACGTTTTAAGGTCTGATGATGCTGTTGAAATGACTAAAGCGCTCGTTGGCGATATGTCTATAGGTCAAATTTACGGCGCAATATTCGGTTTTGAAAAGACTGAAGAAGACGCAATTTGGCATAAAGGCGCAGATCACGTAACTAACGGCTTTAGCGAATTTTTAGACGTTGAAATTTGGAAACTTGTAGCGTCGGCTCAAAAAGACGGCGAATATAATATCTATTACGATTTTGAAAAATTAACTCTTGGCGACGTGGCTTACGGCATACTTCTTCCGCTAAACGTTTACACCGATAAGGTTAAAACCGACGGAGAGGCGGTTTATCTAGACGGCGATATGAGAAGATTAACCGAACCTTTCTTTGCTATTACCGTTAAAGAATTTGCAAATGAAGGCGACGGCGCGTTCAAGAAAGTTGCTAGAGAATTATTAGTTGGCGACGTTTTAGTTCCGCTACTTAGTGATTTTGAAAATATTGAATTTACCGCAAATTATTCTAGCGAACAAGGAAAGTGGATTGTTGAAAGTTCAAAAATTCCAACCATTTACAACAACTTGTTCAACGTAAAAGTTGGCGAATTATACGATTCGTTCACAAAAGATAATTTTGCAATTTGGGAACAAATCGTTGGAGATACTTATCTTTACGAAATAGTTGATTGCTTTACTAATACTTGGCAAAACGATTGTTTCTTAAGATGCTTATATAGTGCGAAAGCAGTTGATTTCGTTAAACTTTTAGGCGCTCAAAAGACGCTTAGTGAAGTTTACGGTCATATCAAGTTAATCGATTGTTTAGGTTGTTACTTACCTGACGCTTACCTTGAAGACCCTGTAATTTACGCAACTTTCCAAGCAACTGTCGATGATTTAGTATTCTTATTCACGAACGAAGATTCTAAATTGTTTAGAGAAGGTTTCTTCCATCACTACGGCGAGTTTACTATTCGTGATTTTATGAATTCGGCTTGCTTACTTGGCGGAGTTGAAGGCGACCCTGTTGAAGTTTTACCTGTTGGAAAGCATTTAACTAACAAACTTTTAGATACCAAATTCAATCAATTTGACGATGGTGTTAAAAACGGCTTAAAGGAAATTGCTAAAACCGTTTACGCGGGCGATTTCTTCGCTGAAGTTTTAGAAAAAGTTTTAACCAAACTTGACGTCAACCACTCTTACGTTATAAACGCGGACGGCACTTATACCGTAAGCGGAAGATTTAGCGTTCTATGCAATAAACTTTACAACAAGACCTTCTACGAACTTTACAAGAGCATGAATAAAGAAGGCATTAAGAATATAGCCGAAGAATTCTACGTTGGCGATTTCATTGCGGAAATCGTTGCAAAGGCTATGGATATTGCCGAAATTTCTCACTCTTATACTATTGAAGAAGACGGAACTTATACCGTAACTGGTAAATTCAGTCAACTTCTCAACAAGGTTTACAATAAGAACGGAAGAGAACTTCTTGAAAAGGCTAATAGAGAAGGCGTAAAAGAACTTCTAGGCGAGTTCTTGGTTGGTGATTTCGGCGCGGATATTTGCGTTAAGGCTTTATCTATGTTCGACGTTACTTCAACTTATGAAATTAACGAAGACGGCACTTATTCTGTAAACGGTAGATTTGGCGTTTTATTAGAGAAAGTTTACAACAAGACGCTAAGAGAAGTTTTATCTAGCGCAAGAAGTAAAGAAGGAATTAAAGACCTTCTTGGCGAGTTCTACGTTGGTGATTTCGCAGCCGATATCGTTGATAAGGCTTTAGAAGTATTAGACGTTTATAGCGCTTTTGAAGTAAACGAAGACGGAACTTATACCGTTGAAGGAAAGTTCAAAGTTCTTTTAGAAAAGGTTTACAATAAGACCTTAAAAGACTTATTAGACAGTATGAGCAAGCAAGGTATTAAAGACCTTCTCGGCGAATTCTACGTTGGTGATTTCTCGGCGGATATCGTTCTAAAAGCGTTTGACGTTGTTGGAATTTATCACGAATACGAAGTAAACGCAGATGGAACTTACACCATAAACGGAAGATTTAAAGTTCTATTAGAAAAGGTTTACAACAAGACCTTGAAAGACTTGTTAGATAGTATGAGCAAGCAAGGTGTTAAGGACTTGTTTAGCGAATTCTACGTTGGTGATTTCTCGGCGGACATCGTTCAAAAAGCGTTTGACGTTGTTGGCGTTTATAACGAGTTTACCGTAAATGCCGACGGAACTTATACCGTTGACGGAAGATTTAAAGTTCTTTTAGAAAAGGTTTACAACAAGACCTTAAAAGACTTGTTAGATTGTATGAGCAAGCAAGGTATTAAAGACCTTCTTGGCGAGTTCTACGTTGGTGATTTCGTGGCTGACGTTGCGGAAAAAGTGTTCGACGTTGCTGGAATTTACCACGAATACCAAGTTAATGCCGACGGAACTTACACCGTTTTAGGAAACTTTGAAATTTTATGCAACAAGGCTTATAACTACACCTTAAAAGATTTAGCAACTAGTCTAAGCAAACAAGGAATTAAAGACATTATGAACGATTTCTTGGTTGGTGATTTTGCTCACGAATTCTTTGAAAAGGCTATGGCTATGTTCGACGTTGATTATGGTATGACGTATGACGGCGAAACTTATAAGGTAACGGGCGCGTTTGCAACCTTCTTGACTAAAGTTTACAACTATTCGATTTACGAATTAACCGAATTTAGACACAAAGATAAAATTAAGGAATTTATTAACGCTCCGCTTGGAGAATATTTAGTTGATTTAATTCCTACCATCAAAGAAAAAGCGCCAAAACTTTACGATGGCGAAGTAGTTTTATTACCTGACGGCACTTATAGCGCAACGGGTAATTACTACAAACTTATGACCATAATTGCTAATATTAAGCCGGTTGACGCTCTAAAAGGCTTTATGGACGGCGGAAAGAGTTATCTATTCGGCGACGAAATGTTCGGTAGCCTTTACTACGGCGATATTATGGACGAAGGCTTAAATTCTTACGATGAAACGCTAGGCGTTTGGTATGATAAGAACGGCGACCCTATCGACTTTGGTTCAGTTCAAGAAAAAGCAATTCAATCTAGACTTTACAGCGTTAAATTATCTTCGTTGGTAACCGGTCTTGACGTAACCGATATTATCGGTAGCGCATATCTTGGCGAAATGCTAAACTACGAGTGCGATAACGCTCACGTTTTAGGTCACGAGCATAACGATAGTTGCGTATGGAAAAAGCAAACCAACGTTTACGTTGAAGGCGAAGGCGAAACTACGATGCTTATGCCTTTAGATACGCTTGATAGAATTTTAGCAGAACTTTCAGTAGAAGACGTGCTAAAGGGTAAATTTAGCATTAAGTCGCTCGTAGAAGAATGTAAGTTAGGCGATTTATTCAATCTCTATGAATATAGTGGCGTTTGGTATTCTTATAAGACTGAAAACGGCTTAAGAGTAGTTGACGAAAACGGCGAATACGTTGTAGGTCAAAAGTGCGAAGAACTTTATCAAACGGTTTGCCCTATCGTTGTTGGAGATATTATGACCAATAACGGTATTGACGTTATTATGGATAGCATCAAAACGCTTGAACTTGGATACGTTCTAGGTTATGAATTAAGAAACGATAATAACTGGTATGACGGAGCAAATATCGTTCAAGGCGCAATGCAAAAGATGTGCCACCATACGATGAACGAACTCACCGGTGATATTCATAACATCGTTGAAGAATGGACTTTTGGCGACGTATTCGACGACGAAACGATAAATAGCAATCCGTTCTTCAAGCATATGAAAGACTATACTATTCACGAAGCGAGCGCGGCTATTAACTCAATGCAAATCGGCGAAGTTATGGGCTACACTAGAACTGGTAACAACTGGTATGACGACGGCGTTTTAGTAACCGATGAAATTATCGTTATTCTTTCTAATTACTATATCGGCAGTTTAACGAAAGCAACGGGCTATGAACTTTACGATGACGATAACAACCAAATTGGTTTCTCTGATCACATCGTTCAAGAAATTAGCCAAAACGTTTCTATCGGCACTATTTTTGAAGACGCTGGCGAACCTGATGCAGACGGTTTCTTATCACTAGTTGACCCTACGTGGAAACTTGGAGAATTATCAACCAAACTTATTGATAAGGTTAAAACCGATTCAAGCATTGAAGATTTAATCCACCTAGGCGTATTCGGTGATTACTTCCTAGTTCCGGAAGGTGAAACCGTTTCAACTGCAACGGATACAAACTTCGTTATGATGGATAAGATTTTCCAAACCAAGAAAAACGGTTCAGCCTTTATTGCGGACGCTGATAACGACGGAATCGTAACCGATGCGGAATCTAGAGCATACTGGACTAGTATTTCAATGCCAGAGTTTATGGAAGAATTAATGCTTACCATTAACGAATATTACGCAAAACTTCAAGCATACGAAACCCTTTACGGACCGTTAAGCTAAACTTACTGATTTTGAAAAACCTAAATTTTAGGGAAAAATGAAGTAAAATAAGAAATTATTGTTAAACGATTGACAAATATTATATTATTTGTTAAAATAGCAAGGCTTAAGAGAAATCTTGAGCCTTGTGAATAATCGGTTGCAAGACCGATGCCTTGCTTGCCACTAGTTGACAAGCCGAATAAGACCAGGAGGTAAAAAATATGAAGAAGTATGAAATGCTTTACATCATTGACGCAAGCCTAGCGGACGAAGCTAAAGAATCAATCGTAGCAAAGTTCGAAGCGCTCGTTAAAGATAACGGTGGCGTTGTTGAAGCAAGCGATAAGTGGGGCGTTAAAAAGCTCGCTTACCCTATCAACTACAAAACTGAAGGCTATTACGTTCTTATGACGTTTGAATCAGATCCATCTTTCATTAAAGAACTCGATAGAGTTGCCGGCATCACTGAAAACGTATTAAGAAGACTCGTATCTGTTCGAAACGCAAAATAACAAAAGCAGGAGAAAACTATGAACAAAGTATTTCTAATTGGTAATTTAACAAGAGATCCAGAATTAGCGGAAACTAATAATGGTATTAAAGTATGCCGTTTTGCTATTGCTGTAAATAGAACTTATTCTGGTAGCGATGGAGAAAGGCAAACTGATTTCTTCAACATTACCGTTTGGAGAACTCAAGCTGAAAACTGCGGCAGATATCTTAAAAAGGGTAGCAAGGTTGCTATCTCAGGCAGTCTTCAAACTCGTTCTTACGAAGATAAAGACGGCGTTAAGAGAAACGTTACCGATATTATCGCAAGTGAAATTGAATTTTTACCATCACGCGTTAATGAAGATGACGAAGAGGCGCGCCCAATTAAGCGCGAAAAGGCAAAATTAGTCCCTGTTGACGACGATTCGGACGATTTGCCGTTCTAATATTAAAAGGAGTTTATTATGGAAGAAAAACAAGCAAAGAAGCCTATGAGAAGACCTAATAGAAAGAAAGTTTGCTCTTTCTGCGTAGATAAGGTTGATTTCATTGATTATAAAGAAGTTGGCAAGTTAAGAAAATACGTTACTGAAAAAGGTAAAATCCTTCCAAGACGTATGACTGGCGTTTGCGCAAAGCACCAAAGAGAGCTTGCTGAAGCAATCAAGAAAGCACGTCATTGCGCTCTTCTCCCTTTCAAAGGCGAATAATAATTAAAAACAAAAACCGCAATTTGTATTGCGGTTTTTTTATGCTCAAAATTAATTTGCAAATTTTTAGTAAGAGTTTTAATTTTTCTAAAATTTCTATTTTTTGTAAAAATAAGGCTTGCGCTTTCCTATTATATAATATATATATAATGAAAAACTTTTCCAGTTTTTTAAAAAATATGCAAGTTCGGTCTAAATGTTTACAAAATAGTGCCGTATTTTGAATATCAATTCCAGTATTTATATAAAAGGACAAAAATTTTTCCAATAAAATTCAATAAGGACTTTTTATTTTAGATAAGTTCATTTTTGAAAATAAAAAAAGTCGCTTAAACCCTATGGTTTTATCAATTATTTAGTTTTTTGAGTTTATTCACTTAACGGATTTTTCATTTTTTGCGTTGTTTCCTTTAGTGCAAAAAAAACAGCAAATTTCGACATTTATATGAAAAATTTGGCACTAAAAGTTAAAAAAATAGAGTTATTTCGGTTATTAAGTTGACATATTTTTTTCGTAATATTATAATATAAGATATAAATTTATTATTATCGCTTTTTCCCACCATTTTTAGGGAGAGCGTTAAATAAATTTGAAAAATTACACTTCAAAAAATAATATAAAGGAGAAAAAGTAAAGTGGATTTTAAGAAAATGCTTAGGCAAGATAAAAGAGAAGACTCACTTACCGGTTACCGACAAAGGTTAGGTGTCGAGCTTCTTTTAAAATCTTTGTTCTTTGCCGGAATGCTCGCTTTCCTTGCTATTGGCGTTTTATCGCTAGGGTTATACCTTTGCAACGCAAAGATTAACTGGATTATTATAGTGGTTGGCGTTGTCGTATTCATTGCGTGCTCGTTCTGGTTCTACTACAAAGTGTTCTTGCCAAAAGACGAAAGCGTTGCGACTCGTCTAGATGATATGGGGTTAGAAGACAGAGCCGTAACAATGGTTGAGTTCGCTAACGATACTTCAATCATCGCTCAAAAGCAAAGAGAAGATGCTGGTGAAAAAATTCAAGCAATTGAACCAAAGCAAATGTCTCTTCGTTTCCCATTGTTTGCGCTTATCTTTATGATAATAGCCGCAATCATTGGTGTTTCTGCTATCGTTACTCTTCCGGACGTTGAGGCGCAAGATTTGTTGAACCGTCAACACAACGCGAAGATTGACAAGCAAATTGATGCGCGTATTGACGAACTTATCGACGAGCTTAAGAGAATCGTAAACGAAGCGTATGAAGACGATATTATTCGTGATTTCACTTACGACGAATTATTCGATAAGATTGAATCGTTAGAGGATGAAGTTGACCAAATCGCTTCGCACGATACTGCCGCCAAGATTTCTAGAATTGAGCAGACTAAAGCGGAAATTGAAAAGGTTATTGCCGATGCTAAACAAGCAACGTTAAACATTGGTAACAGCCTATCGGGAATTACTCCTGACTCTGGTTCAAGAGAATCGTTAAAAGAACTTGGCGAAGCAATCAAGTCCAACGATAAGAAGCGCGCTGAAAACGCTCTAGGCAATTTAGCGACGGTTATTGAAAATATCGACGGAACTAATCCAGCTAACGCTACGGAATTAAGAAATGCAGCCAACGATATTAGAACGGCAATAACCGGTAACGATTTATCACCGCTCTATCCTATCTTAGAAGATCTTATTAAGACTTTAGAAGATACCGCGTCAAAAATTGAGAACGGAACTTTAACCGAACAAGATAAGCAAGAAGCCGCTGATAAGGTTGAAGATACCAAGCAAGAAGTTAACGACGCTATGGAAAAACTTGAACAAGAAGAACAAGTTAAAGATCAAATGAAGGAAGAAATCGACAAGGCCATTGAAGATATCAAAGAACTTGAAGAGCAAAAGAAACCTACTTCAAATTCAGGCTCAGGCAGTATGTCGGGCTCAGGTTCGGGAAGTGGCTCAGGTTCAGGCTCTGGCTCTGGTTCAAATTCTGGTAACGGAAGTATTTTAGGTTCTAACTCTGGTTCTGGTTCAGGCTCAGGCTCTGGAAGTGGCTCAGGTTCTGGTTCAGGTTCAGGCTCGGGAAGTGGTTCAGGCTCTGGAAGTGGCTCTGGTTCAGGCTCAGGCTCTGGTTCTAACTCAGGTTCTGGTAGCATGAAGGGATCTAACTCGGGTTCAGGTTCTGGTTCAAGCTCAGGCTCAACTTCAAAGAGTGGCGGCGAAAGCGACCCATTTGCAGGCGACTCTGCTAGTGGTTCAGGTTTACAAGTAATCATCAAGAGTGATACGGTTATCGACGGAAGTCAAGACTTCTATTCGGCGTTTGAAAACGGTTACGAACAAAAGTTAAACGAAGCGCTTGAAAACGGCGAAATTGATGAAGAAACTTATAATATGGCAATCGCATACTTCAACCTTATGAACAAAAATAAGGATAAGTAATTACTAAAAAAATGCTTACAAAAGCAAAAAATAAAAATAAAAAAAAATTAAAGGTGGAAATTATTTATGGTTTCAGAAAAAGATATTTTAAATTTTAGTGATAGAGCAGCAGAAATATTTGAGCAAATTAGCAAAGATATGGTTGGTCAACAAGACGTAGTTTACGGTTCAGTTATCGCAATGATCGCTGGTGGTAACGTTCTTCTAGAAGGTGTACCGGGCGTAGGTAAAACTCGTTTGGTTAGAACTTTAGGTAGAGTTTTTGATCTTCCTTTCTCAAGAATTCAGTTTACTCCTGACTTAATGCCAGCCGACGTTACTGGTACTAACATTATCGTAAAAGATGAAAGTGGTAACTCTAAGTTCCAATTCGAACCGGGTCCTATTTTCTCTAACATTATCCTTGCCGACGAAATTAACCGTGCAACTCCAAAGACTCAATCAGCGCTTCTCGAAGCCATGCAAGAACATAGCGTAACCGTTATGGGTACTACTAGAAAACTTGAAGAACCTTTCTTCGTATTAGCAACCCAAAACCCAGTTGAACAAGATGGTACTTATCCACTACCAGAAGCTCAAATGGACCGTTTTATGTTCAAACTAATCGTTACTTATCCTACGATGGCTGAACTTAAAGAAGTCGTTGTTATGACTCAAAAGACTATGGAAGAAACCGCAAGCGCTGCTTGTAACGGTGAAGAACTTCTTAAGATGAGAGAAGTTGCTAAAGAAATTCCAGTAGCTGATAAAGTTTTACAATACACCATGAAGTTGGTAGTTGCAACTCAACCAGAAAGCGAAGCGCCTGCAAAAGTTGCTAAGAAGTATTTACGTTTCGGCGCATCTCCACGTGCTGCGCAAGCGCTTATCACCGCTGCTAAGGTTAGAGCATTAATCTTCGGTAGATTTAACGTTTCTACTACCGATATTAACGCATTAGCAATTCCTGTACTTCGCCACAGAATTAAACTTAACTTCGAAGCTATCACCGAGCACATCACTACCGACGACGTTATTACCGAAATCGTTAAAGAACTTGGTGGCACTATCGTTAAAGACGAAATTTCTAAGATTACT
Organism: Christensenellaceae bacterium; assembly: GCA_045586885.1. Classification (GTDB taxonomy): domain Bacteria; phylum Bacillota; class Clostridia; order Christensenellales; family Borkfalkiaceae; genus UBA4636. Next base: position 117,842 of record JAZNBE010000033.1, on the reverse strand, counting down.
AAGAAGAATAAAGACGCTAAGAAGTCAAAAGAAGTTGATCTTGATGAAGACGAAGTTGATAACGATGAAGACGTAGTTGATGAAGACGAAGACGAAGTTGAAGAAGACGATCAAGACGAAGTTGACGTTGAAGAAGAAGTAAAACCAGCTAAAAAGGCTAAAAAAGCTGCTAAAAAGGCTAAAAAAGTAGAAGACGAAGAAGAGGATGATTAATACGCCGTATGAAGAAGACGATAATCAACGACGGATTTTTAAGCCGTCTTGAGGCTATCTCTTTCAATATGAAGACCGCTATGAGAGGTTTCTTCGGTGGTACGCATAAAACCAACTCGTATGGTTCTACGGTTGAGTTTGCGGATTACCGTGATTACATCTTGGGCGACGATCTTAGGCGTATTGACTGGAATTTGTATAGCCGTTTTGAAAAGTTTTTTATAAAACTGTTCACTGACGAAAGGCAAATGCATATTCACATCTTCCTTGATTGTTCGGCGTCTATGGCGTTTAAGGATTCAGCGAAGAAGCAATTTGCATTGCAAACCGTTGCGGCGCTTGGCTATCTTGCAGTTCAAAACATGGATAAGGTTACTATCAAGCTTGTTCAAGGTAACGTAGCAATTGACCCTTGGGGTATTTTGTCTAACAAGGAGGCGTTCCTTGGCGCGTTATCTCAACTTGAAGAAATCGAATTCAAAGGTGAATCTAACTTTAATAAAGCGATCACCACTTGCGAGAACGTAGGTAGCAACGACGGTATGACAGTTCTTGTTTCCGACTTCTTAAATGAAGATAACTGGAAATCAGCAGTGGACTACTTGTTGTATAAGAAGAGGGAAGTTATGCTCGTGCATATGCTTGACCCTGAAGAAATGGATCCGTCTTATAAGGGCAGAGTTATTTTATTAGACTCTGAATCAGACGACCACTACGACTTACGCAACTTAAAGATAAATATCACAAGAGGCGAATACGACGCTTATAGAAGAGCGTTGAAAGACTATCTTGAAGATATTAAGCAATTTACAAGAAAACGTGGTATTACGTATCTTTTCGGCAGAAGCGATGCTAACGTTGAAAAGTTGTTCTTTGAACAAATGTATGAATCGGGGGTGATTAAATAATGTTTAAGTTATTAGCACCTATCGGTTTGATTGCCTTAATTGGTATACCTGTTGTTATTATCATTTATATTTTAAAGCCGAAATACCAAGAAAAGAAAATTACTTCTACTCACATTTGGCGTTTAAGCTTAAAATATAGAAAACGTAAAATACCACTACAATGGCTCAAAAGATCACTTCTTTTATTCGTTCAACTTTTAATCGTTGCGGTTATTGCATTTATGCTTGCTAACCCTAATATGGTTGAAGAAATTGATGATAAAGAATCGAAAGAAAAACTTGTTATCTTAGATGCATCCGCTAGTATGATGACGGTATCTTCTAACGGTAAAACAAGATTTGAAAACGCAAAAGACGCAATTAAAGAGTTGGCTCAAAAATCTGACGAAAGCAACAATATCACAGTTATTTTATGTGATGATACGCCTGAAGAAATTGAAGGTATGAACCCTATTTTCGACGTATCTAAAGACTACATTGACGACTGGAACGACTGTATCGTTAAGATGAACATGACTTTGAGTAACACTCAATGCACTTACAAAACGGCTGACTACTCCGCTGCTTTAGATATTGCTAGAGACAAAAGAGAGGCAAACGAAGACTTAGAAGTTTATCTTTATACTGATAGAGAATTTACTACTCAAGGTTTCGTGAACGTTGTAAGTTTTGCGGAAGAACAAGACTGGAACGCTTCAATCCTTAAAGTTGAAGAGTTCAAAGGCAACAACGATTACATTTATTTCCAAGTAACCGTAGGTTCTTTCTATAAGAAAGGCACTTATAACCTATCCGTGAACATAACGGGCGTAAACGGTTACGGCGAAGATATTGAAAGATCAAAACTTACTATTAAGCAGGTTATTGACTTTAACCAAGAGGAATCTGAAGAAGACGATACCGATAACAACCCAGACACTAGAATTATTAGAGTGGAAGGCGAAAAAGAATCTGTTTTGGCAAGCGGAGCAAACGCAGATATGCGTATTTCTTCTTACAATATGGCAGAATTTAAACTAACCACTACCGACGGTAAAGAAATTGGCGACTCTTTCTCAATCGACGATCAATTCTACTGCTTTGGTGCGGAAGCGGAAAAGTTTAACGTTCAAGTTGTTTCTAACCAAGCGTCAGACATCACAACTCCTCCATACGTTGTTGCAGCGCTTAGCGCAAACCCAGAAGTTTATATTTCTGAAGTAAGCGCAAGACTTCCTATGAACACTGCTGTAACCACCGGTTTTGACCTTTACGTTTACGATGGCGTAGCGCCTCCAACTATTTTACCTACCGACGGCGCTGTTTGGATTATCAATCCGCCACAAAACGGAAATTATTCGGCTAACTATGGTTTCACAACTCAAGGAATGGCTCAACAAACGGCAAATCTTGCAACCACTACCGATGCTTTAAGCCAAACTCTTGCTACGAATATGATTTCTTCTATCGGCACTAAGGTTACGAGATACACCAACTTAACGGTTACCAACGAAGATATGCAAACGGTTATGACTATCAACGACCAACCTGCAATTATCGCGGGCGAAAAAGATGGTATTAAAATCGTTGTATTCGGTTTCGACCTTCGTTATACTGATATTCCTTTAACGATAAACATGCCTATTTTAACTCAAAATATCGCATCATATACGTTAAAGCACACTTTGGAAGATTACTCTTACGACATCGATAGCGATGTTGTTATCAATGCAAAGCCTAACGCTGAATACGTAGAAATCACTTACGCTACTGAAGACGTTAAACCTACTTATTACGGTAACAAGAAGTATGCGTCTGCTTGGTCTTCTTACGACGTTAAGATGAACTATGAGTATAACACTCTACCACTTAACTATTCGGCAACTATGCCTGGCGTTTACACTATTTCTCAACACCTTGACAACACTTCTGAAGCAAAAGTAAACAACTTCTACGTTGCTTTATCTGAAGAAGAATGTTATTTCGGCGCAAACCCTAAACTTCTCGCTCAAGACGATGAAGAAGAAACTGGTTCAACCGTTATTAACGAAGAAGATGCTGATGAAAATAGTTTAATGTTCTGGTTTGCTTTAGGCTTGCTAGCGTTATTATTGTTTGAATGGGGGTTACAGTATCGTGAACAATACTAGTATTATATTTGCTCAACCGCTGTTCCTTCTCGTTCTAATTCCAGGTTTGTTCTTGGCTTTCTTCCCTTTCTTCCGCTTAAAGAAGGAAAGAAGAAGAAACAGAAATAAAATAACTTCACTCGTTCTCCACATTATTATTCTTGTTCTTTGCGCGCTAGTACTTAGCGGTTTCAGCATCGAAAACGAACAATCGTTAAAGAAGAAAGAAACCTTTATTTTGGTTGACGTATCTTCTTCGACTGATAATAATGAAGAAGCAATTGAAGATTTTATTCAAACGGTTTTAGACGATTGTGACAGCAATAGTAAGGTTGGTATTGTAACGTTTGCCGACGGCGCATCGGTTGTATGCGACTTAAGCAGTGATACCTCTTCCATGCTCGCTCAATATAAGAGAGCAAGAAAGAATAACACTGGTAACGCTACCGATATTGCTGCAGCGTTGAAGTATTGCGCAAATCTTTTCGAAAACCCTAAGGATGCTAAGATTATCCTATTAACCGACGGTCTTGAAACGGAAAACAGTTTGGTTATTTTGGAAACTATGGCAGGTTCTGAACTTCTAAACTCGGAAGAAGACCTTAAGGCTCAAAGAAAGGTTGTTACCGATACCGCTAAAGCATTAGCGCAAAAAGGCATTACTGTTGATACCGTATATTTTGAACCTATTCAATATGATAGGGATATGCAAATAAACGCAATTTCTTTCAACAAAGCGGTTTTACCGGGCGAAAAGCTTGATATCACCGTAACCGTTCAAAGCCACGTTTCAAGAAGAGCGACTTTAACTCTTTACGATAAACTTGGCGACGGAAACTGGAAGGAAATGCAAACTATTGAATATAGCGTTCAAGAAGGCGTCAACAGCGATATCACCTTTGAAGATTTCGCGTTTACCGAAGCAGGTCTTCACACCGTTAAGGTTGAACTTACTTCAGAAGGCGACCAAATCGAAGAAAACAACGTTTACTATTCTTACGTTAATATTGAAACTGATAAAAACATTTTAATTATCGACGGCGACGGAAATCAAAGCGCTGGTATGAAGACGCTACTTGAAGGTATGGGTTACACGGTTGATACTTGTACGCCTGAAACAGTTCCTTCAACGGCAGCCGATCTTACCGACTATAACGAAGTTATTATGATGAACGTTGACGTTGCTAAGTTTAGATCAGGTTTCGATAAAGAACTTAACAAATACGTTTACGAATACGGCGGCGGATTATTAACGACCGGCGGCGACAAAACTTATTTCTACGGCAACATGCAAGGAACGCTTTTCGAATCAATGCTTCCTGTAAACGTTGAGCCTGAAAATAACGAAACTACCGCTATTATGATCGTTCTTGACGCTTCTGGTTCGATGTATTACGACATTGATAGAGGTGGTAGTTCGGATAGCGACTGTTTCTACAACGAATCAAGCGCAGGTTATCAAAACACCAGAATGAAATACGCTAAAGACGCGCTTATTAACGCGGCTATGACGGTATTTAGTAAGAAAGACTATATCGGTCTTATCCACTTTGGTAAAACGAAAAACCAATATCCTGTAGTTGACCTTCCTTTAACTACCGCTGCTCAACCCGGTAAGTTCATCGCTGCGGTTCAAGGCGTTAAAACTATTAAAGGTACTTCTTGGAAAGAACCACTAGAGGAAGCCGTAAACCAACTCAAGAACTTTACTTCGGCAAAGCATAAACATATTATCTTCATCACCGACGGTGATCCGCAAGATAGTAACAACGTAGGTTTCACCGAAATTGCTCAAAACGCATATAGTTATTATGATATTTCATTATCTACTATAGCCGTTTCAGGCGATATCACTGGTCAATGGAGACAAACTCTTCAAAGCTTATCTTCAACCGGTCAAGGCAGATATTACGAGTGCCACACTTCTCAAGAAGTTTTAGACTCTATTGAAGACGAGTGTAAGAAGGCAACCACTCCTCCTACCAGTGAAGGCGAAGATTACGCAGTTGAAATTAAGAACGCATCGGCAGTAACTAAGGGCGTTTCATCACTTCCTAACGTTTATAAATATAACGGTGTTACTACCAAATCTGGCGTAACTGAAAATATCGTTGCTAAAAACGATGACGAAGTAACTGTTCGTGACGACTGCTTATACGCTTCTTGGAAGTATGGTAAAGGTAAAGTAGGTAGCTTTGCTAGTAACCTAGGTGATGCTTGGGCTAGTTCGTATTATAACGATACGGGTGGTAAGATATTCTTGCAGAACGCTATTTCAACGCTCTTGCCTGAAGAAACTATCACGTCAAGCCTAATCGTTGAATACGAAAAGCGTAACTATACTACCGATTTCTTCGTTCTAGCGGATACCGCTAACGGCGAAAACGCAGTATTCTATACGCTAACTACTCCAGACGGCAAAACTTACGTAAACGACGATGCTTTAAGAATTCTAGGCGACGATGAATTCATGGGTTCACTCGAAAACAAAGACGCGGGCTTATATAAGTTATATCTTGAACTCGTTGACGGTCAAGATAAGCAACTAGACGAAGCAAACGTTTACTTTACGTTCTCTTATTCTCAAGAATATAACACCTTCTACGATGGTGACCTTGGCTTATTTGATTTCGTCAACTCAATCGCAATCGCAGGTGGCGGACACATGCGTTCTTCAACGGACGACTTGTTCAACCGTGAACTCGACTACGAAACTGAGATTTACGATCCAAGTTTCTTGTTTATGATTATCGCAATTTGCTTGTTCATTTTAGATATCATTGCAAGAAAGTTCAACTTCTTATGGCCAAAAGAAATTATCGAAGTGTTAAAGAAGAGAAAAGAACAAAAAGCGCAACGCGCATAACTAATAAAAAATTCTCGCCTAAGGCTTTCCTTGGGCGAGTTTTTCTTTGTTGTTTTTATAATATAAAAAGGTTTTTTATTTTAAAAAAGTATTGCAAAAAGATAGTAAATATGATATTATATATACACGCTATTAAGCATTGAGAGGAATAAATTTTGTTCATTTCAGATAAGTTTAACTATAAGTTAGTAACACAATCGAAAAAGGAAGTTGAAAATAGAAACGTTGCGAGCGCAACGATGTCTTTCATGCTTTTATCGTGCCTTCATTTTGCTAATAACAAAACGGAAGAAACTGGTGACGATACTAGCATTATCATAGAAATTAACTATATGATAACTTGCCTTGCTAATTATTACGGCGTTAAAGATACGGTTGCCGCTTACAAAGCGTTAGACGCTTTCGTTGCCAGTCCAGAATACGAAAACTCCGAGCAAGGCAGTAGATATTATCTTTTAACGTTTAACCTAAAGCGTGAAAACCTTAAGATTGAAACGTTTTTAGAGCGTGTTTTTGAAGGGCTTTCGCCAAAGGCTATTAAAGCAATAGGCGCAACTTATACCCCTAAAAAGAGCGAAACTACCAAAAAACAAGAAGAACCTTCTAAAACTTCCTCGTCTTCAACGGCTAAAAAACCAAGCGAAGAAGAAAAATTAGAAACTTCTAAAGAAAAACTTGAAAAGGTTTTCAAGGAATTAGATAAAAAGACTAAAAAGACCAAAAAAGAACTAAAAGCCGAAGATTTAATGAACCTTATTCGCAAGGTCAAAGAAGCGCAAAAAACGCTTTTAACGTCGGTTTTTGGGCAAGACCATGCGGTTAATAACTTTATTAACGGCTATTTTAACGCTGAATACGCCGTTATGACAGGTAGTTTATCTCGCCAACCAAGAGCGGTGTTTTTCTTCTGTGGACCTCCGGGCGTTGGTAAAACTTTCTTAGCGGAAAAATCTGCCGAAGTTCTAAACCTTCCTTTCCGTAGGTTCGATATGAGCGAATACGCCGATAAGGAAGCAAACTTTGAATTTGCTGGCTCTGATAAAGTTTATAAGAACGGTAGCGCGGGTAACGTAACTTCTTTCGTTGCGGAAAACCCTAACGCAATTTTGCTTTTTGACGAAGTTGAAAAGGCGCACCTTAACATTATTCATTTATTCCTTCAAATTTTAGACGCAGGTAGGCTTAGAGATAACTATACCGACGAAGAAGTTTCTTTCACTAACAACATCATAATTTTCACTACCAACGTAGGTAGCGAATTATACGATAACGAAGATATAGGCCTACTTTCTGCTCTTCCAAAGAAGACTATTATAAAGGCAATAGCCGAAGAGAAAAACCCTGTAACGAATAATCACAGTTTCCCATCGGCAATAGTATCAAGGCTTGCGTCTAATAACGTGGTTATGTTCGACCATATGGTAGCGCATAACCTTGCAACGATATTAAACTCTCAACTTCAAAAAGCCGTTGATACTTTCTCTTCTAACACTGGCATTAAAATTGAACTTGATGAAAAAATTGCATCGGCAATAATTTTCTCGCTTGGCGGTTCGTGCGACGCTAGAACGGTTAAGGGAAGGGGCAAGAATTTCTTTATGGAAGAAATTTTTGAACTTTTCCGCCTATTAGATAAAGAAAATTTAGAACTTTCAAAACTTAAAAAGATTAAGTTTAATATTGATTTCACTAACGCAAAGCAAGACGTTATAGATATTTTCGTTCAAAGTGAAAAGCCTAACGTTTTAGTTTTCTGCGATAATCAAATTTTCAAAAAGGTTAATATTAGAAGTTCTAAAATTAATTTCTTGCATGCAGAAACTCTAGCAGAGGCTCAAAAAATCTTAAAAGATAAAGAAGTTACTCTTATTTTAAGCGATATTGCTTTCGAAGCCGAAAAGGTTGATAAGAAAATCCTTAACGTTGAAGATTTGAGAGGGCTTGGAAACAAATTCCTTGTTTTCCACGAAAAACTTTGCCCTTCAATTCCTTTATTCTTGCTAGAATATGAAACGCTAAAGATTAGTTTTGAAGAAAAGCAATCGTTCGCAAGAAGAGGTGTGCGTGGGTTCGTTGACGTAACCGAAACGGGAGATAGAGTTTTCGTTAATAGGCTCGTTGGCGAGTGCCAAAGCCTACATCAACAACAAGCGATGGAACTTCTTGCTAAAAATAATAAAGTTTTATCGTTCGATACCGAGCAAAGTATTTCTTTCGACGGAACTGAAGCAACCGTTGATTTGTTCGACTTAAAACTTGCGCTTTCGCTTAACTCTGCCGATAATAAGAAAGTTATTAGCGATATTCAAAAACCAAACGTTAAATTTACCGACGTTATCGGCGCGGAAGACGCTAAAGGCGAACTTGCTTACTTTATCGAATACTTAAAGAACCCTAAAAAGTTTGCCGCAACGGGCATTAAACCGCCTAAAGGCGTTTTACTTTACGGTCCACCGGGAACTGGTAAAACGATGCTTGCAAAGGCAATGGCTGGCGAAGGAGATATAACTTTTATTGCAGCGGAGGGTAATGATTTCTTAAAGCGTTACGTTGGCGAAGGCCCTGAAGAAGTGCACCGCCTATTCAAAACGGCAAGGCGCTATGCCCCTGCAATCTTGTTTATAGATGAAATTGATGCAATCGCAACGACGAGAGGTCAAGATTCCGGCTCTTCAAGCGGTGTGGCGGCAACGCTAACTGCGTTCTTAACCGAAATGGACGGCTTTAAGAGCAACGCCGATAAGCCTGTTTTCGTGCTTGCGGCAACCAACTTCTCAATAGACGGCGGTAAAAATTCTATCGATCCAGCATTATTAAGGCGTTTTGATAGAAAGATTTTAATAGACCTTCCTAACAAGGAAGAGCGTGAAAGGTTCTTAAAAGGCGCGGTTTTAAAGAATAAACTTTTACAACTAACCCCTCACCAAATAACTAATATTGCAACTAGATCTACCGCGATGAGTTTATCTGATTTATCGAACATTATTGAACTAGCGTTGCGTGAGGCAATAAAGCGTGAAAACGCCGTTGTTGACGATAAGGCTTTCGACGAAGCGTTTGAAACTTATAATAGCGGTGAGAAGAAAAACTGGAGCGAGCAAGTAGTTTTAAGAACGGCTCGCCACGAAGCAGGCCACGCTCTAGTTAATATGCTAGAAGGCACTATTCCATCATATTTGACCATCGTTTCACGCGCTAAATACGGCGGATATATGCAAGCGGGCGATGAAGAAAAGTTTGGCTACACTAAGAGCGAAATTTTAAAACAAATTAGAGTTTGCTTAGCAGGTCGTGCCGCTGAGATGGTTTATTACGGCGAAGAAGAAGGCTTATCAACGGGACCTAGTCAAGATATTTTCCAAGCAACAAAACTTTGCGAAGCGCTTATTTGCGATTACGGCATGGATGAAGAATTTGGATTATCTTACGTTGATATGAATAGAATAGTTGATAACGCTATTGCAAAATCCGTGCGTGATAGGGTAAACGCTATTTTGAAAGAACAACTCGACAAAACTATTGTTTTAGTTAGAGAAAACGTTGATATGTTAGATGCGTTAGTTGAGAGTTTGTTTGAAAAGAACAGTTTAATTTCTGCCGAAATGGAAGAAATTTATAACAAATACAAAAAATAAAAATAAAAGTAAAAGGAGAATACATAAATGGCAAATTTACAAAAAGCAAAGCAAGTTTACAACAAAGTTATCGAAGTTTTAGACGGTATGAAATGGACTTACGATAGAGATGATGAACGTCTTCTTATTAAAACCGGTGTTAAAACTAGAGACCTTCCGGTAGATTTCACTATCGCAATCAACTCAAACCTTGATATTATTTCTTACTACTCTTTCTTATCTTTCAAAATTGATAGCGATAAGATTGCAGAAACCGCTCTTGCTATTTGCGATATCAACATTAAGTTTGGTGACGGCGCTTTCTACCTTGACACTAACAACGGCACGGTTTTCTTTAAACTAACTTCTAGTTATCGTGAAATGGATCCTTCTAACGAACTTATTAACTATATTATTTCTATCGCATCAAGAACTGTTGACGACTTTAACGATAAGTTCTTACTATTCAACGCTGGAAAGATGAGTTACGCTGATCTTATTAGCACTGAAAATCTTTAATTAAAAAATAAAGAGCAAGCCCAAAAAGGCTTGTTCTTTTTTTACGTTTTTTTATAATTTATCGTTTTTAGTTTTTTGGTTAAAAAAAGGTGAAATGGTAAGGTTTTCAAGGCTACGGTGCGTTAAATTTTGGTAAAATTAAGTTTTTTTTGATGCTTTTTCAATTTTTTATTGACTACCGTAATATATGAGAGTATAATTTAATAATAATATAGTGGAAAAGTGTCTAAAAAAGTAGAAAGTCTAAAAAAATGGTAGCAATTTTAACGCTACGCACTATCAATTTAATGGAAATATGAAACTATATTTTTAGTTTATAAATAAAAATCATAGGAGAAAATTTTATGGAAGTAATGTTACAAGCAGTGGTTGTAATCTTTATGCTATTCCTTTGCTCGCTTTGCTTATTCGCCGTAATAGTTATCGTTCGCGATATTATTCACGAAAACGCGAAAACGAGAAGGGAAAGAATTAGAGAAGAAAACGCTCAAACTACAGCGCCACAAATTGCGCCCGTAACCGTTCAACTTACCGCTCCAGCGCCTATTCAACCACAAGAGCAACCTGCTCAAAAGGTTGAAGAAAAAGTTGAAGAAAAAGTTGAAGAGAAGGTTGAAGAAAAGGTTGAAGAAGTAACCGAAGAAGAAACGCCTTTTGTAGAAGAGGTTGCTACTTTAGACGGAAACGCAGTTGTGTTTAGTAAGCAAACGCTCACTATGGCGGAAAAATACGCTCAACTTTCTTCGCAGTATAAAAAGTTCTTTGAAGAAATTGCGCGCCACGCCCTTTCAAAAGACGGCGTTAAAGAACTTAAACTAAACAGTTCTTACGATTATAAAGACGCGTCATATAGAGTAGTGCGTTTGAGCATTAAGCGTGGCGAAATCGTTGCGGAATTTAAGTTTATAGATATTGACTTTATGAATTACGCAAATACTAGCGACGTGAAGATTAAGCAAGCGGCAACGCAAATTAAAGTTATTGATGCTAATTCCGTAGGCGTTGTTAAAGACGGTATTGACCTTGTTGTTTCGCAAATTGCAGAATACAAGCAATATAAGAAAAAACTTGCTAACGAAAAGCGTAGAGAAAAGAGAAAAAAAGATAACGCTTAATAACAAAACTTTCAAATTGGAGATAAGAAAATGGAAGAAAACAAATCTACCGTTAATAAAACTAGAAACGTTGACGCAAAGAAAATCGTAAATATTATTGCGATTGTCGTTTGCGTTATTTTGTTGCCCGTTCTTATCATAAACTGCACTCTAATCGTAAAAGGCTTAATAAACCCTGACGAAGTCCCAATGATTTTTAACCGCGCGCCGTTAATCGTTCTTACCGAATCAATGGAGCCTGAAATTAAAGCGGGCGACCTTATTATTTGCAAGAAGGTTGATGCAAAAGACGTAAAGATAGGCGACGTTATTTCCTTTATTGACCCTGAAGGCAACGGAACTAGTATCGTAACGCACGAAGTAAACGAAGTTTTAGTTGACGAAAACGGAAAAATTTATTTCCGCACGCAAGGCGTTAATAATAACGTTGAAGATAAAGCGTCCGTTCCGGAAGAAAATTTGGTTGGCGTTTGGACGGGAACTAGGTTTTGGGCTCTAGGTAGCATAGTTTTGTTTATGCAATCTACAGCAGGCGTTTTAATATGCGTTTTAGTTCCTATCGGTATTATCGCAGTTCTTTACTTTATGAATAAGAAAAAGGCTGATAAGAGTGAACAAGACGAAAAGGAAAAACTGCTTGCAGAACTTAATGAACTGAGGGCAAAGGATAAACAAAACCAAGAAAAAGAACCTTCAAACGATTTAGAAGAAAACAAAAAAGACGGTCAATAACACCGTTAAATAACAAAATTAGAATTTTTTGAGTGCCACGACTCAATTAAAAATACCCCTTTTTTCAGGGGTGAAAACTTAAATATTTATTGCTTAAAGGAGAATTTAAATGAAAAAATCAAAATTCGTAAAAATTGCGTCACTTGTTGCAATTTTATGCATTTTAACAACTTGCGTAATTGGCTCTACTTTTGCTAAATACGTAACTCAAGACTCGGCAACTGACGACGCTAGAGTGGCTAAATGGGGTGTTGAAGTTAATATGGGTGGAACGCTTTTTGGTAAGTATTACGCCGCTAACGACGCTATCGACGGCGCAGACGAAATCGTTGCAACCGCATCACACAGCGTTGATACCGCCGCAAGCGATAACGTTGTTGCTCCGGGAACTAAAAATACTACCGGTTGGCAAGTAAAAGTTTCAGGTCAACCTGAAGTTGCGTTCGAAGTAAAGGCAGTTTCTTCAAACGTTAAAGATATCTATCTTGCAGCAGGTTCTTACGGCGTTATGGTAGAAGCATACGGCGTAACCGCAGCAAACTTTGCAAACGACGTATATTACGTTTTAGACGCATCTACTTACACCGTTGCTAATAGTTTTGATTCAAGCGCTACTTACTATAAACTTAGCGACGCTTGCACTTTAGCCGATACTTACTACCCTATCGCCTGGTCGGTAAACGGCGGAGCGGCAACTTCAAATTTAGTTGACGTTTTCGGCACTATCGTTGACGGAATTAACGGCGTAGGTCAAGTTAGCAAGGTTTATAACGCAAACGAGCAAGTTGATAACGAATATACTTTAACTTGGGCTTGGGCGTTTGACCAAAACGACGGAGCAGACACTATTTTAGGTAATCTTCAAGCAGGCGTTAGCGTTGTTAAGTTAGACGGCGCAAATTACGTTGCTCCAGTTTTAGATACCGATTACTCGCTAACCGTTGGTTTTGGCCTTACGGTTACCGCAACTCAAATCGACTAATAGAATTTAACCGATTTTTGCAAAAATATTAGGCTAAAAGATTAAAATTACCAAAGGAGGCGCAACGAAATGGCAGAGGATAAGAACGTTTTTGCTAGTGAAAATCCGCCAAAAGGCTCTAGAAAGTCTTGGATGTGGATAATGATGTTCGTAAACATAGTTTTCATTTTAATACTTATGACCGTTGGCATAGTTGCGCTAAAAGTTGGTAACGTTTTGCCAAACAATACGGATATTTTATTCATCGTGGGAAAAAATCCTTCCGTGGAAGTTGAAGACGAAAAAGAGTCTTGGAAAGCCCAAAAGAACGTTGATATTTTTAAAGCAAGTTACGAAAACGAGCAAGGCGAAACCACAGTTATATCGCAAGACGGCACAAAAGTTATAGCGCCGGGAACTCAAACAACTTATAAGTTTACGATGTATAACAGCGGTAATATGGCGGTGGTTTACCAAACCGACTTAGATTTTACGCTAAAGATAGGCGCTGAGGTTCAGGAAAACTATTCTTTTCCGCTAAAAGTTCGCCTAAAGAACGAAAGCGGAGAAATTTTAGTAGGAACTGAAAACGGCTACGAGAACGTGCAAGACGCAATACTAAACGGCTACGTTAGCGTGCTTGGCGCAAATTCTTACGAAACTTTCACGCTAGAACTTGTGTGGGATTTCGAAGGCGGAAACGATGAACTCGACACCCTTTACGGTGATCTTGCTTGTGAAAAAGGCGTTTACTTAACGCTTGGAATTAACACTTACGCAGAAGAGCATTTCGACCCAACCGCTCAAGGCGGAAATCAAATTGAAGTTGAAGGGAATATCGAATACGGCGGAACTTTCCGTTGGTTATGGCTTATTATGTTAATGCTAAACGTTGGAATTTTAATTTTCTATATCTCTTGGCTAATGAACAAGAGAATGCAAAAATGGTAAAAGGAGAAAAAATGAAAACAAAAAAATCTAAAAAACCTTTATTGATAGTTGCAATTTGTCTTATGGTGGCTTTAGTTATGGGTATGGGCGCAATGACTTACGCTAGATACGTATCTACCACCGAGTTAGGCTCAACTCAAGCAACCGCTGCAATGTGGGGCTACGTTGTTACTACCGATGCATCGGAAATGTTCGGCACGGATTACACTAAAAACGGCACTTTTGCTACCGTAGTTGATGAAAACGGCGTTGCTATTAAATCTTCAAGCGAAAACTTGGTTTTAGCGCCCGGTTCAACCGGTTCGATTGATATCATTATTAACGGAACGGCTGAAGTTTTAGCGGAGTTCTCTATCACGATTGATGCTTTAAATAGCAAAGTTCCATCGGTTGACGTAACCGTTGATGAAGAAACCACCACTTACGCGCCTATTCTTTGGTCTCTTAAAGAAGACGGCGTAGTAGTTGATGAAGATATGACTTTAGCGGAATTAGTAACTGCTGCGGCAGATTTTGACGCAACCTTAACGCCAGGAACAGAATTAGTAAATAAGACTTACACTATTTCTTGGGAATGGCCACTAGATAGCGGAAACGACGGCGCAGATACGGCTATTGGTTTAACGGCTGCAGAAGAAGATATTGATGAAGCGGTTTATTCTAACGTTGAAACTCAATTAGTTTTAGACCTTTCCGTAACTATTAGACAAATTCAAGAATAATAAAAAACTAAAAACTATAAAATTTTCTTTTAGGTAAAGCCCTTCGCCTTTTTTGGCGAAGGGCAGTGCCTAGAAAAAGAAAACGTAGCGAAAAGTTAGGCTATAGAGCGATTAAATATGGAAAAGAAACAAATTTTTGCCGTTTTGAAAAAAGCGTTATGGATAGTTTTAACGGCAATTTTAATATTTTTAATTATAGTCGTTTCGGTTTTAGCGTTTGATAAGTTCGTGAAAAAATCTATTGTTCCGTCATGCTTTGGTTTTAGCGCGTTGACCGTTGAAACTGGAAGTATGCAAGGCACGATTGACGAAGGCGACCTTATTATAATAAAGAAAACCGACGATTATAAAATAGGCGATATTATAACTTATCTTGGCGAAGGGGACACTATTCCAACAACGCATAGAATAGTAAACTATAATAGCGACGGAACGTTCGTAACCAAGGGCGACGCGAACAACGCAAGCGATCAAGACTGGGTTTTAAAAGAAATGATAGTAGGCGAAGTCGTATCGGTAATTCCAAACGTTGGAACGTTTGGAAAGTGGGTTAGAGAAGAAGGTTGGATTTATATTATCGCAGGTTTAGGTATTTTAGTTGTGGGGTTACTTTTAGTTAAATATTTATCCGACGATGAAACTGAAAATACCGAAAAAGAGAGAGATACTCAAAACGATTTAGGTAACGAAAATTAAAAAGTTTGCCTAAAACTAAAGCGAAAACTTTATTTTAAGAAAATTCGCTTTTAACAAATTAGAAAGAACCTAAAAAACCGAAAAATCTTAAAAGGAGGGGCTAAAATGCTAAAAGTAATAACGTTTATAAAGCGCAATATTTTTTCATTTATTTGCGTGCTTTTAGCTACGTTAGTTTTTATAACTGGCTCTGCCTATTCAAGATACGTTTCGGTTGATAGTTTTAATAAAATACCAACGGCGGGAAACTTTGCTTATTCCGCCGAGATTGAAGACGCAACGCCGTTATCTTTCGGTAACACGGAATACTGGAACCAACTAGATACCGAAAAAGTGGCGATGAACACCATGCGTTCACTAAGCCTTGCGGTTAATAACTTTGATTTAGAAAACGGCGAAAAAAAGGTGAGTGACGTTAAGATGAAATACGATTTAACGTTCACGTCGCCAGTCAATTTTTCAGAGCATCTTGCAATTCAACTTCTTGACGAAGAGAGAAACGCCGTATTACCGCAACTCGTTATGACGAACGTTTTATCTGCGCCAGTTGGAACTATTATTCGAACGGAAAATTTCGTTGATTTTAGCGCGGTTGAAACAACTGATTTAGCGTTCGTTATTACGGAAACTACCGATGAAAACGATAACGTTACCAGAAAACTAACTTCTGGCGAAATCGAAATCAAAATCGAAAAAATTATTAAAGAAACCGACCAAACTATTCAGTTTAGAGTATGGGACGTAACCGACGAAACGGACGCCCTAAACCCTATTGTTGATGCTGAAGTTGGTAAACTTTTAGCGCCACTTATCGTAACCTATACGGAAGACGTAGAATATTACAAATTTACTATATCTCACCCTGACTTTAAGTTTTATCCGGGCTTTGAGCAAACGCACCGCTATAATTTAGAGTTCGTTCCAACCAAATTCCTTCACGATATGCACCTTGGCGGATACTTTGCCGATGAAGAAGGGCAATGGTATAGGTCGTTATACGCAGGCGAGCAAATAACCTTGCACTCTACTCTTGACGAGGCAACCGATACTTATGCTAACGGCGCAACGCACTCTTTCAACGAAGCCGTGCCCGGTAGCGGTAGGTATTACGTAGTTGGCGAAGAAATCGACGGCGACACTTCAATTTACAGATTCATATCAGGCGAAGATGCGTTTGATAGAGACGTTAGCGATACCACTGAAACTACCGTAATAGAAACGGTAAGCGATACTTCCACTTCAACCGACCCTGTTAATTACTATACTAACGAAGTTGCTCAAAGCACCGAAAGAATAGGAAACACTACGTATTATCCGTTCACGGTTGACGTTGAAAAGGTTGAAAGGGTGCAAGAAGTAAGAACTATAATAACCGAAAGGGTAACCACGTTAGATATAGTAGATACGACTTCCGCTGAAAGAATAACAACGCTAGCCGTTTCCGACGACGGTTACATAACTCAAAGCGTAGAAGTTTCTAAAACGATAGAAAGATACCAAGAAATTACGGTAGAGAGAACAACTAAAACGATAACTACCGTAAAAACGGTTACTTCAACAGGAACGAGAAAGTTTTATACTACGCGAAGTCGTTCCGGTGGGCGCTACGTTTATACTTATCAACCAAACCTAACGTCTGGCGGTCAAAACGTAAACACTGTTACTTGGAATAGTAGCGTTGAAGGCGAGATTGAGAGCCAAGTTGAAGATATTGAAAAGGTAGATAACACTTATTTCACTTCACCGGAAACAACCCAAGAGATAGAAATGGTTGACCGTTTAATTAGAAGGCATATTCACTCTGCAACTATTACGATAAACAGCATTTGCCGTGAAGATAAAGTTTATAACGAAAACGACGAGCCTATTGACAAGTATATTTATTATACGGAAGATAGTCCGTTTACGCTGTTTGAAGAAAACGGAGAGCAAAAGTATTATATTTCTCAATGCTTTACTAAAAACTACCCTGTTTCTCTAAACGTTCATTTCGAGCAAATTCAATAAAGTTTTATAAAAAACAATTTTACAAAAAACCTAAAAATCTAAAAAGGGGGGGAAAGAACAAATGAAAAAATTAACGCTAGTTCAAAAAATTTGTTTTGGCGCGCTAATTTTAAGCCTTGTCGTTCTTGGCGCGCAGTTAATTTCGCCAACCCTTTCTAGATACGCTCAAAAAATTCCTATCATATACGAGGGCGAAGAAGAGTTAGATTATACTTTGAACGGCGTTTTCATCGCGCATAACCAAGAAGAACTTTTCTCGGCGGTAAACCAAGGTTATAGTTACGTGCAACTTAGCAAGACTATAAGAAATCCGCTAATCGTTACGCAAGACGTTCGTTCGCTTAACACCGACCTTATCATCGACCTTAACGGAATTGAAATTCAAAGAAACGGCCACGAGCCTATTTTAAACATCGAGCAAGGCGTTAGACTCACCGTTGTTGATACTTCCGCAGAGCAAACTGGCGGTCTTTATAATCCTATAGGTTCGGTTTTCTATATTGACGAAGGAACGCTAACCGTTTCTAAAGGAAAATTCGAATCAGGCCCAAGATATAGCGAATATTATTCCTATAACGAAAAAATAGTAAGTTCTGCGTCGGCTTTTTCAAACAGAACTACCGTTGAAGATACCGCTCGTTCGGTATGTTTTATACAAGGCTCGCAAACTACTTATATCACCGCGCCTATCATAAACCCTTATACTACAACCGTTGGCGAAGTAGTCTATACGCACGGTAACATTTATTTCGATAACGATTTAACGCGCGGAAATTTAACCATTAGAGCCGATACTTATTGTTATTACAGAACTAGCCAAGACGAATCACTTTTAACGAACGACCCTTCAACTAGCGACTGGCGTTACACTTATTACGTTACTAAAGATTACGAATATTACGCAGCAACGCTATCTAACGGCGAAAATGAAGACGATTATTATCAAATAACCATTTACGGCTATGAAGACGTAATAACCGAATCAATGAACAAACAATACGTTGAAGATTATTACGCTGCTATCAAAATGAAAGCGGGAAGTCTAGAAATTTTGAACGGCGAATTCTTCTCGTATTTCGGCACTTATAAGTCGGCTTGCGTAAACGCGTCAGGTGGTAATATTTCGGTTAGAAAGGGCGTTTTCTCTACGCGTATTCCAGACGCCTTCACGGCGGTTGAAGATAGCGTTATCGTAAAGGAAGAAGACGAAGAGGCTTTTGAAGAAACTTATTTTACTAATTTCGACTGGGCTAACACAACTTTTACCGAAGGCGCTCAAGCAAGGCGCGGAACGGGACGTTCTATAATAAACAGTGGAGAGGCAGTCGTTTCGATAGGAACTGGAAAATTCTATTCTTCTAATAATAATATTATAGATATGCAAGGCGGAACGCTAACGATAGGTGGCGGAGAGTTTACCAAGCGTATGACCTTGCCACTTGGCGAGCCTTACGATGACGGCGCGGCAATCTTTATGCAGAACGGAAACCTTTCCGTTTCTAACGCAACTTATACCGTTATAGGCGATTTATCTACCGGAATTTATATGAATAACGGCAAGATAGACATCAATAACTGTTCTTGCGATATTTTCGGCGAAAGCGCGCACGGTATTTATTCAACGGTTATGGGCGACGATAATTTCGTCGTAAACAACACTGACTTTACCCTTCAAGACGGAAATAACCAAGTCGGTATTTATTCAAAGCACGGTAGGGTAGTTTTAACTTCTTCAACGCAGGCTGAAATTTATCTATCAGGCTCGGACGGTAAGGGTATTTTGGTTGAAGAAGGCGGTTCGGTTGAATCTTCTCATTATAGTTATGAAATAGCTGGCGATAGGTCTTACGGCATTTATTCGACTGGTGGTTCGGTTGAGGCGTCCGGTGGAACGTTGCAACTAGATAGTAACGAAAACTGCTACGGCATTTACGTTTCTTCAACCGAAACTTCGGCAATAAACGTAAGCGTTGAAGACGCTGAAATAATAGTTGGCTATAACTCTACAAACAACAAAACTTCAGGCACGCATAGAGCGTCGGTCGGCGTGTTCCTTGCAACGAATAACTCTTCTAACGCGGTAAATCTAACTAACACGAATATTTCAAGTTATGAAATAGGCGTAGCGGTAGCAGGTGGACACCTTAACGTTTACGGCGAAGGAATAATAGAAACTAAGAAAGCGTCTGCGGCGGCGGTAGCGTCTGGTAGCGTTACCTTTATGGAAGATAGCAGTTACGTAATAACTTCAAACGCAACAACTCTAAATTCTAGTAGTAATACTTATAATTTAACCCTTCCGCTTTTACAAAAAGAGAGCGAAAGTAGTGATAATTACGTAATTAACGACTTTGAATATCAAAACACCGACGGAATTTACGTTATGGGTGGCTCGTTTGAAGCGCTTGGCGAAATTGATTTAACTCATAACGGACTTCAAAACGACGTAAGTTACACTAACTACACGGGCCTTGAAATGACTAGTTTCGCCGTAAGAGTAAGTAACGGCCACGTTACTATGCAAAAAGGTTCTATCACGGCAACGCAAGGCGGTGGTATTTATTGCTCGGGCGGTGATATTACTATGGGTAACGAATTAACCCAACAAGAAGATATCACGGTTACAACGACTGGCGAAACGATGGGTGGTTCTTTAGACGCAATCGGCACTTATATTTCAAACGGTTGGCAAACCTATAAGAGCGTAAACGGTGGGCACGCGGTTGAACTTCACGGTGGTAACATCGTAATTTATAACGGCACGTTCGAAGCCTCTTACGGAAACGGCGTTGCGGCTGAAGGCGATGGCGAAATTCATATCTATGGCGGAACGTTCAACGGTTGGATGGGAACGGGCTCTAACGCTTTATCAGGAAAGTCAGGTCCGGCGGCGTTCTACGGCTTGAAGGTTATAGGCGGAGCCAACGTTTATATTCATGACGGCACTTTCGACGGCGGTAACGGCGGCGCGTTCATAACCGGTATTGATGAATTTATCTCTAAAACTAATATTAGCGGAAACATGGCTTACGTTTATATTTATAAGGGAAGTTTCGGCCACGAAAACACAAACCTTGAAGACGGTTTTAACGTTTACGATATGGCAACCGTAATTTTTGGCGCAACCGATTATAGCGGTCAAAATATTCAAACTGGCAACGACAGTCCTTTACTAGACGATATAAACATTTACGCAAAGAGCGCAACTATAGCCGCTAACAAAATAACTTATAACGGCTCTTACGAACGAGCGTATATTGAAATTTATTACGGAAACTACGTTGAAGGCTCTCTTCTTTATAACGAAGGCAACGGCGCAAGCATTTTAGTTTATAACACTAACTTAGGTCATGCTTCCGTTCCAAGCGGAAACACCTATACTAACGTTAATAACTCAACCGAAGTTTTCTTTACGGCAACTTAAAAACTAAACAAAATAAAAAAAACACGCATATTCGCTCTTCCCATAGGGATTTTTTTGACAACATAAAAGGATAGCAAGATTTTTGCTATCCTTTACTTTTTGCCTTATAAAAACATACGACTTTCATTTGAAAGTATAGTGTGCTACACCTTACATGAAACTGTCCACGATAGAAGAATATAAAATTATAATTAACCGCTTACCAAGTTGTTGTTATATCGACAGATTTACTCCAAACACTAATAAAAGGGTGAGAATGGTCATCTTCTCTAAAAAACACCCATTGTTCATTTTCGTCATCAAAATGGTGATAACCGTTTTTAACAAACAATTCGATTTTTATACCATTATCCATAATAATTTCAACGTCGTATAAAGGGGTAACGCTTACTGAAATTACAACGCCACCTTCAATCTTATCGCGGTATTTTTTCACGAAATACGATTCGTCGTTATTCTCATCATTTTTCCTATTCCAATTTAGATAATCAAGAGTCGTTACAAGAATATCATTATCCTTAATAATTCTTGTCAAACCTAATGCGTGAAAAGCATAGTCTTCAAAAGAGAACATCATCATTTCGCAAGCAAGATTCAACTTTTCTAATTTTTTTCCAACAATTACTTGAAGATATTTATTTAAGGTGGCTTGATAAGACATGCTTTCTCCGTTAAATTTTCATTTATTGATAAAAATATTATATCATACAAAAAGAAAAAATCAAATTGATATATGTGGGTAAAAGAAAACTCGACTTAGAAAAGTCGAGTTTTATAAAATATTTAATTAAAATCCCTAAGAGTGACGCCCTTAAGCGTGTTTTTTTGTTTTTTTAATTATTTTTAATTAAAGATATGTAGGCTTGAGTGGCGATTCCTTCTTCTCTTCCTACTATGCCTATTCCTTCAAGCGTGGTGCAACCTATTCCAACTTTTTCTTTTTCAACGCCTAAAACCAAAGCAAGGCTTTGAGTTATCTTTTCAATGAAAGGCTTTAACTTTGGCTTTTCCGCCATAATGCAGGCGGAAACGTTATTGATTTTATAGCCCTTTTCTTGAACTAACGCTAAAACTTCTTTTAGCAACAATATGCTACTTATTCCTTTATATTTTTGGTCGGTGTCTGGGAAGTGGTAACCTATATCTCTTAAAGATAGGGCTGATAAAATTGCATCCATAATGGCGTGAGTTAAAACGTCGGCATCGCTGTGGCCTAAAAGCCCCTTATCGTGCGGAATTTCAACTCCGCCTAAAATGAGTTTGCGGTTTTCAACTAGACGGTGCAAATCAAAGCCGGTGCCAACTCTTACCTTTGATAAGTTTTCAAAATCTTCACTATAAGTTAGTTTTTGGTTTTTTCTATCGCCTAAAACGAAATGGCAAGCGCCTATAAACTTGCAAAAAACGCTAGTTTCATCGGTAAAGAGCGAAAAATCTTCAATTTTTTCATAAGCCGTTTTTATAAGTTCGGTCTTAAAGCCTTGTGGCGTTTGAATTTTCTTTAAGTTTTTCCTATCCGTTTTAACTATTTTTTCGTTTTCTAAAATTGCCATAGTATCGGTTGCGTCAACCACTGGAATTGCCGAACCAAATTCGTTAGCGCCGAGCAATACTCTATCAATTACTTCACTCGTGATAAAAGGTCTTGCGCCGTCGTGAATTAAAACGAGAGGGGTGGTAACTTCTTTTAGTCCGTTATAAACCGATTGCGCTCTAGTTTCTCCGCCTAAAACTACGTTTACTTTATCTTGACTTGAAAATAAAGCCGAAATTTCATCAAAATCGTTTTTACTTGCAGTTATTATAACCTTAGAAAAATTATCGCTCGATAAAAAAGGCGAAACGGCTTTTTCAAGCACCGTTTTTTCGCCTAAAAGGCATAAAACCTTGTTCTTATTTTGTTTTGCTCTTTCTCCGCTACCTGCGGCAGTTACGATTACAGTTGCTTTCATATTATATTATAATAATTCGTAAAGCGTTTGCGCTTCTTCCTTTTTTACCGTTTCTTTAAGTTCTAAAATTCTAAACTTTAAGGTTGAAGAGCCAAACCTTATTTCTACCTCGTCGCCAATCTTTAGGTCGCAGGACGGTTTGCAGTCTTTTCCGTTTACCGAAACTCTACCGCCTTTGCACGCTTCTTGCGCTACCGTTCTTCTTTTTAATATTCTAGAAACTTTCAAAAACTTGTCAATTCTCATAAAAAAGTCCAAAATTAAGATTTTTTTTAAAAACGCGTCAAAACACTTGACAGTCTTGACTGTTAATTTTATAATTATAAAATGCATTAAAATCGATAATTGTGCTCTTCTACCCTTTTTTGCATTTTTGGGCGCAAAAAAACCTTGAAAACAAGTAAGATTTTGGGCATTTCACCATTTTATTATACACCAAAGTTTTGGTTTTGTAAATGGGAAAACAATATTTTTTTTATAAGGAGCGGTGCTTAATGTTACGTGAATTGCAGAAGCCGGCTAAATATGGTAAGATTGAAAGAATTTCTTTCGCAAGAATTAAAGAATCGGTTGAGATTCCTAATCTTGTTGAAGTTCAAAAGGATTCTTATAAATCTTTTATCGACGAAGGCATTTCGGAAGTTTTTGAAGATTTCTCGCCGATTACCGATTATTCCGACCACTTTGAACTTTACTTTTTAGACCATAGGCTTATTGACGAGCCTAAATATAGCGAAAAGGAATGTAGAGATAGGGACGCTACTTACGCTATTCCTTTAAGAGTTAAAGTTCTTCTCGTAAATAAGGTTACTAACGAAGTTCTCGACCAAGACGTTTTCATGGGCGAAATCCCTAAAATGACCAACAACGGTTCGTTCATTATTAACGGCGCGGAAAGAGTTATCGTTTCTCAGCTCGTTAGAAGTCCTGGCGTGTATAATGCGTTTGAACTTGATAAAACTGGTAAAAAATTATTCCAAACAACCGTTATTCCTAATCGTGGCGCTTGGCTTGAATTCGAGCAAGACGCTAACGGTGTGTTATGGGTTAAGGTAGATAGGACTAGAAAACTTCCTGCTACCGTTTTGTTGCGTGCTTTAGGTTTTGGCGAAGACGCTCAAATTAGAGAACTTTTTGCCGATAATAAGGTTATTGCCGCAACTTTAGAAAAAGATACTACCAAATCAACCAAAGAGGGCTTACTTGAACTTTATCGCCGTCTTCGTCCTGGTGAAATCCCTAACGATGAGGCTATCAAAATTAGTTTCCGTAACCTTTTCTTTGATTTCCGTCGTTACGACCTTGCTAGAGTTGGTAGATATAAATATGATAAGCGCTTAAAAATGGCTGCAAGAATCGTTGGGCTTACTATTAGCGACGATATCGTATCGTCTGACGGCGAAGTTTTAGCAACCGCTGGAGAAGTTATCTCTAGAGAAAAGGCTATCGAAATTCAAAACGCCGGCGTAAACGAAGCGTTCGTTTTAGTGAACGGTGAAAAGCATAAGATTATCGCTAACAACGCAGTTAATTTCGAGGCGGTAACCGGCGTATCGAGCAAGGTGTTCGGTCTTATTAAGACTATTCACTACCCAACTTTATTGTTTGCTGAAAGAGTCAACGAACTTTGCGCGCTTAAAGGCGTTGAAGAAACGGCTAACGAACTTATCAACGAAATTAACGATTTATATTATACTGAAGAAAAAGAAATTATCGGCGAAGAAAAGCCTGAAGATAGAAAGAACGCTGAAAAGCGCCGTCAACAAAGAATTAAATTCGTTGAAGCGTGCGCTATGTTCTTCAAAATTTTGGCAACTAATCCAACCGAGAAAATTTCTGCCGAAACTAAAAAGACGGTTAAACCGCTTTTAGAAAAATTAAACCACAAACACGCTACCGTTGACGATATCGTTGCGGCTATCTCGTTGAACCTTGATTTAAACTTTGGCATCGGTTCTATTGATAATATCGACCACTTAGGCAACCGCCGTGTTCGTTCGGTAGGCGAACTTTTACAAAATCAATTTAGAATTGGTATTGCAAGGCTTGAAAAACTTATCAAAGAGCGTATGGCAACTCAAGACCCTAAAGAAGTTACTCCGCAAGGTCTTATTAACATCCGCCCTGTAACTTCTGCTATTAAAGAGTTTTTCGGCTCTTCGCAACTATCTCAATTTATGGACCAAACCAACCCTATCGCTGAACTTACCCATAAGCGTAAACTTTCGGCACTAGGCCCGGGCGGTATCAATAGAGAAAGAGCAACTTTCGAAGTGCGTGACGTTCACTATACGCACTACGGTAGAATGTGTCCTATCGAAACCCCAGAAGGTCAAAACATCGGTCTTATTTCTTCACTTTCGTCTTACGCAAAGGTAAACGAATACGGATTTATCGAATCACCTTATCTTCGTGTTAAAGACGGCGTTGTAACCGATGAAGTTGACTATTTAACGGCTGACGAAGAAGATTACTTCATCGTTGCCGAAGCAAACGAGCCTGTTAATAAGAACGGCGAGTTTGAAAAAGATATAGTTGCTTGCCGTTATAGAGAAGATATTACGGAAGAACATAAGTCTAAAATCGACTATATGGACGTTTCGCCAAAGCAACTCGTTTCGGTTGCGACGGCTCTTATCCCGTTCATTGAAACGGACGATAGCCACCGCGCGCTAATGGGTTCTAACATGCAACGTCAAGCAGTTCCGCTACTACGCCCTGAAAACGCTATCGTAGCAACCGGTATCGAAGCGAAAATCGCTTATGACTCAGGCGTTATGGTTGTTGCCGAAAAAGACGGCGTTGTTTCAAGAGTTTCAGGTAGCAAAATCGAAGTTACCGGTGATGACGGCGTTATCACTTCTTACGAACTTAAAAAATTCCAACGTTCTAACCAAGGCACTTGCCTTAACCAAAAGGCTATCGTTTCTAAAGGCGAAGTTATCAAGAAAGGCGATATTTTAGCCGACGGCCCTGCAACTTGCAACGGCGAATTGGCGCTTGGTAGAAACGTTCTTATCGGTTTCTTGACTTGGGAAGGCTATAACTACGAAGACGCTATCTTAATTAGCGAAGAATTAGTTATGGACGACTTGTTTACTTCAATCCACATTGAAGAACACGAAACCGAGGCTAGAGATACTAAACTTGGCGAAGAAGAAATTACTCGCGAAATTCCTAACGTTGGCGAAGACGCTCTTAAAGACCTTGACGAAAACGGTATTATTCGTATCGGCGCAGAAGTTATGAGCGGTGATATTCTCGTTGGTAAAGTAACGCCAAAGGGCGAAACTGAACTTACTCCAGAAGAAAGACTACTACGCGCTATCTTCGGCGAAAAGGTTAGAGAAGTTAGAGATACTTCTTTAAGAGTTCCGCACGGTGAAAGCGGTGTAGTTGTTGACGTTAAAGTTTTCACTAGAGAAAACAAAGACGAATTATCGCCTGGCGTTAATAAATTAGTTAGAGTTTATATCGCTCAAAAGAGAAAAATCTCCGTAGGCGATAAGATGGCTGGACGCCACGGTAACAAAGGCGTTATCTCTAAAGTTCTTCCTAAGTGCGATATGCCTTTCCTTGCGGACGGAACTCCACTTCAAATCGTTCTAAATCCGCTCGGTATTCCTTCTCGTATGAATATAGGTCAAGTGCTAGAAGTTCACCTAGGTCTTATTTGTAAGCAACTAGGCTGGAAGATTGCAACTCCTGTTTTCGACGGCGCAAGTGAAGAAGATATTAGAGAATTACTTAAAGAAGGCTCTTTCGTTAATCCGCAAGGCGAGGTTGACGGAAAGATTCAACTTTACGATGGCAGAACGGGCGAACCTTTTGAAAATAGGGTAACCGTTGGTCAAATGTATATGATTAAACTTCACCACCTTGTTGACGATAAGATTCACGCAAGGTCAATCGGTCCTTACTCACTAATTACGCAACAACCGCTCGGCGGAAAAGCGCAGTTCGGTGGGCAGCGTTTTGGTGAAATGGAAGTTTGGGCGCTCGAAGCATACGGGGCTGCTCACATCTTGCAAGAAATTTTAACCGTAAAATCAGACGACGTTGTAGGTCGTGTTAAAACTTACGAATCAATCGTTCGTGGCGACGATATTTCAGAACCCGGTATTCCTGCGTCTTTCAAAGTTTTATTGAAAGAATTGCAATCGCTAGGTTTAGATATGAA
This sequence comes from Christensenellaceae bacterium, assembly GCA_045586885.1. Taxonomy (GTDB): domain Bacteria; phylum Bacillota; class Clostridia; order Christensenellales; family Borkfalkiaceae; genus UBA4636. Next base: position 90,874 of record JAZNBE010000033.1, on the reverse strand, counting down.
GGTATTAACCGAAACAGGCGACGAAATCTCGCTTAAAGAACTTGAAGACGATGAAATTGACGATCGTCCAAGAGCAATCGAACGCGAAAAACTCGAAGCAGTTGACCTTGACGTTGGTCAAGAAGAAGAAATTGAAGTTACCACCGACGATACCGATTTATTCGACGATATTGAAATGGATAATTTCGATAAGGACGATATTGACGAAGATTCGTTCTTTGAAGACGATTATACCGATATCGAAAAGATGGACGACCTTGACTTCTTAGACGACGATGATGATGAAAATTTATAAAAAAGGGGGAATTAGATAATGTTTGAACTTAACAATTTTGACTCAATTCAAATAGGTATTGCATCTCCTGATAAAATTCGTTCTTGGTCTCACGGCGAAGTAACTAAGCCTGAAACTATCAATTATAGAACTCAAAAACCTGAAAGAGACGGTCTTTTCTGCGAAAGAATTTTTGGACCTACTAAAGACTGGGAATGTCACTGCGGTAAATATAAAAGAATACGCTATAAAGGCGTTATTTGCGATAAGTGTGGCGTTGAAGTAACCAGAGCCAAAGTTCGCCGTGAAAGAATGGGGCATATTGAACTTGCCGCTCCCGTTTCTCACATTTGGTATTTTAGAGGCGTGCCTTCAAGAATAGGTCTTATTCTTCATATGGGACCTAAACAACTCGAGCAAGTTTTATATTTTGCCGGCGTTGTTGTTTTAGATCCGGGCACTACCGACCTTGAATATAAGCAAGTTATTAGTGATACCGAATATAGCGAATACGTTGATAAATTCGGCGCAGACGCGTTTAAAGTAGGCACGGGCGCAGAAGCAATTAAAGAACTTTTAATGGCTGTTGACTTAGATAAAGAAGCGGAAGAATGTAGAAAAATTATAAACGAGTCTTCATCTAGCCAAAAGAAAACTCAAGCCGTTAAAAGACTTGATATTATCGAAGCGTTTAGAAATAGCGGTAACCGTCCTGAGTGGATGATTTTAGACGTGTTACCTGTTATTCCTCCTGAACTTCGCCCTATGGTAGCGCTTGAAGGCGGAAGATTTGCCGCAAGCGATTTAAACGAACTTTATCGTAGAGTTGTTTCAAGAAACAACCGTTTAAAAAGACTATTAGAACTCGGCGTTCCTGATATTATGATTAGGAACGAAAAGAGAATGCTTCAAGAGGCAGTTGACGCGCTTATCGATAACGGTAGGCGTGGTAAAGCCTTCTCCGGCGCTGGCAATCGTGACTTAAAGTCGCTTTCAGGTATGCTTAAAGGTAAGCAAGGCCGTTTCCGTCAAAACCTTCTTGGTAAGCGTGTTGACTATTCTGGCCGTTCGGTTATCGTAGTAGGCCCTGAACTTAAACTTTATCAATGCGGTTTGCCAAAAGAAATGGCTATTGAACTTTTCAAGCCGTTCGTTATGAAACGCCTTATTGAAAATGGTTATAGCCATAACATTAAGAGCGCAAAGAGAACGGTTGAAAGGATGAAACCTGTCGTTTGGGATATTTTGGAAGAAGTTATTAAGGACCACCCAGTTCTTCTTAACCGCGCTCCAACTCTTCACAGACTTTCAATTCAAGCGTTCGAGCCTGTTTTAATCGATGGTAGAGCAATTAAACTCCATCCGCTCGTTTGTGGCGCGTTCAACGCCGACTTCGACGGCGACCAAATGGCTGTTCACGTTCCGCTATCTATCGAAGCGCAAGCAGAAGCACGTTTCTTGATGCTCTCTTCTAACAACATCTTAAAACTTGCCGATGGTAAGCCTGTATTATCTCCATCGCAAGATATGATTTTAGGTTGCTATTATTTAACTATTTTACGTCGCGCGCACGGTAAGAAGTATGACGAAACTTTTACCGAAAACGAAGCGGGCGTAGAATATAAGGGCGGTATTTACACCCCTGAAGAAGCAATCGTAGCATACCAAACTAAACAAATTCACCTTCAAGACGAAATCTTCGTTCGTAGAACGGTTACGACTCCTGAAGGCAAGGAAATTACCGGTATTATTAAAACTACGCCCGGTAGAGTTATCTTTAACGAAGCAATTCCTCAAAACCTTGGAATTTGCAAGAGAGAAAAGGATGAAGATTACCTTCAACTCGAAATTAACGGCGAAGTTGTTAAAGGCACGTTCAAAAAGATTATCGGTAACTGCTTTAAGGTAAACGGCGCGCCTCAAACGGCGGAAACGCTAGATAATATTAAAGCGCTTGGCTTTAAATATTCAACCATTAGCGGTTTAACCACTTCCGTTTTCGATATGAAAATTCCTGAAGAAAAGAAAGGTCTTATTGAAACGGCGTCTAAAGACGTTGCTCAAATTAACGAATACGCAGCGCTTGGTCTTTTAACTGAAGACGAACGCCACCGCCGTGTTATTGCCGTTTGGGAAGAAGTTGAAAAGAAAATCGGTCAAATTTTACCGCATACTCTAGACAAGTTCAACCCTATCGCAATGATGATGGATTCAGGCGCGCGTGGTAACCAATCGCAATTACAACAACTTATCGCAATGCGTGGTCTTATGAAAGACCCTAGCGGTAGAACTATTGAAATTCCGGTTAAATCAAGTTTCCGTGAAGGCTTATCAGTTCTAGAATACTTCGTATCATCTCACGGTGGTCGTAAAGGTCTTGCGGATACGGCTCTTAAAACGGCTGACTCCGGTTATCTAACAAGACGTTTAGTTGACGTTTCTCACAACGTTATCGTTCGTGAAGACGACTGCTTTGAATCGCTTGGCGAAAAGCCGAAGGGTATGCTTATTTCCGCTATCCTTGACGAAAAGGGTAAAGAAATCGAAAGCCTTGAAGATAGACTTGCAGGTAGATGGACTATTAGTGACGTTTGCAACCCTGAAACGGGCGAAGTTATCGTTCCTGCCGATACTATGATTAGCGAAGAACAAGCAAAGGCTATTGTAAAAGCAGGCATTAAGGAAGTTCTTATTAGAAGCGTATTCACTTGTAAGAGTAAAAACGGCGTTTGCGTTAAGTGTTACGGAAAGAACATGTCTAACATGCTCCCTGTAAACATTGGCGAATCGGTTGGTATCATCGCGGCTCAATCAATCGGCGAACCGGGTACTCAACTTACCATGAGAACTTTCCACTCGGGCGGTGTTGCATCGGCTGGAGATATCACTCAAGGTTTACCACGTATTGAAGAACTTTTTGAATCGAGAAGACCAAAAGGTCAAGCAATCGTATGCGAAACGAGCGGTGTTGTTACCATCGAAATGCGTGATAACGTTCCGCACGTTATAGTAAAGGGTGGCGACGAACTTTCTAAAGATTCTGTTAAAGATTATCTAATTCCGTTCGGTTCTACTTTATTAGTAAAAGAAGGCGATATCGTAGCCCCTGGCGACGTATTGACCGGCGGTTCGGTTTACCCTCAAGATATTTTAAGAACGAAGGGCGTAAAAGGCGTTCAAGATTACATCTTGCGCGAAGTTCAATCAGTTTACCGTTCTCAAGGCGTTGATATTAACGATAAGCACATTGAAATTATCGTTCGTCAAATGTTAAGAAAGGTAAGAGTTGAAAACTGTGGCGACACTTCAATGCTCCCTGGCGAACTCGTTGATATAACTCGTTTTGAAGAAGAAAACTTCAAGGTTATGGAAAACGGTGGCAGACCTGCAACCGTTAAGAGAACGCTTTTAGGTATTACTAAAGCGTCGCTTGCTACCGAAAGTTTCTTATCGGCAGCATCTTTCCAAGAAACAGCAAGAGTTCTAACCGAGGCTGCAATCAAGAATAAGATTGATCCGTTAGTTGGTTTGAAAGAAAACGTAATTATCGGTAAACTTATTCCAGCGGGAACTGGCGTTAAGGATTACAAGCAGTTAAATCCACAAGTAATTAACAATATCTAATAAAATATACAAAATTTGCTAAGGGAAGGGCAAAAACGCCCTTCCAAGCAAAGAAAATAGCAAAAAAATAATTGACTAAAAGCATTAAAAATGCTAAAATTACGTGGAAGGTCAAGGTTTTGACCCTTTTTCGCGTGTTAAATTTGATTTTTTTCTTTCCTTTTTAATGGGGCAAGATTGAAATATTCCGAAAATATATAAGGAGGTCTAAAAATGCCAACGATTAACCAACTCATTAAGCACGGCAGAAAGAGCGCTATTGAAAAGAGTAAATCGCCAATTTTAGAAGAATGTCCTCAAAGAAGAGGCGTATGCCTTTCAGTTACGACGACTTCTCCTAAAAAGCCAAACTCTGCTATGCGTAAAATTGCCAGAGTTAGGCTCACGAACAAGCAGGAAGGTACTATTTATATTCCTGGCGAAGGTCACAACCTTCAAGAGCACAGTTCCGTTCTAATTAGAGGCGGAAGGGTTAGAGATTTACCGGGTGTTAGATATCATATCATCCGTGGCACGTTAGATACTGCAGGCGTTGCAAAACGTAAACAATCACGCAGTAAATACGGCGCTAAGAAACCTAAATAATTAAAATATTTAGTCTAACCGCAAAAATTTAACCTACTTATTTTCGGAATACTTTAAAAACGCCCGATTAAAGTAGGCAGTATGCCACGTTTGTGGCAGAAGGTTCGCGAAATTTTTATTTCTGCGATAGCTGTACTGGGCAATGCCCAAAAATATTAAAAGGAGAATATTATTATGCCAAGAAGAGGCTCCATCCCTAAAAGGGACGTGTTACCTGATCCTAAGTTTGGTAGTAAGGTTGTAGCAAAGCTTATCAACCAAATCATGCTAGACGGTAAGAAAGGTATAGCACAATCAATAGTTTACGACGCTTTTGATCATATGGAAAAGAAAACTGGTCAAAACGCTATGGAACTTTTTGAGCAAGCAATGGCTAACGCTAAGCCACAACTTGAAGTTAAGGCTAGACGTGTTGGTGGTTCAAACTATCAAGTTCCTATTGAAATTAGAGAAGAAAGAAGACAAACTCTTGCTATCCGTTGGATTGTTATCAACGCTAGAAAGAGAGGCGACCGTGATATGTTCGTAAGACTTGCTAACGAACTTATGGACGCTGCTAACAACACCGGTGGCGCTGTTAAAAAGAAAGAAGATATGCACAGAATGGCTGAAGCTAACAGAGCTTTTGCGCATTTCCGTTGGTAAGGTGATTTAATATGCCAAGACAAGTTGATTTATTAAATACCCGCAATATCGGCATTATGGCACATATTGACGCCGGAAAAACAACCACCACTGAACGTATTTTATTCTATACCGGTAAAACGCACAAGCTTGGTGAAACCCACGATGGTTCTGCTACGATGGACTGGATGGTTCAAGAGCAAGAACGTGGTATCACAATTACTTCTGCGGCAACTACTTGTTTCTGGAAAGGTAATCGCATTAACATTATTGATACGCCTGGTCACGTTGACTTTACAGTTGAAGTTGAAAGATCTCTAAGAGTTCTTGACGGCGCTGTTGCAACGTTCTGCGCTAAAGGTGGCGTTGAGCCACAAAGCGAAACGGTATGGCGTCAAGCCGATAAGTATCGTGTTCCACGTATTGCTTACGTTAACAAAATGGATATTAACGGCGCAAACTTCCAAGGCGCAGTTGATATGATGCGTGATAGATTAAAGACTAACGCTATTCCTATCACTCTTCCTATCGGTAAAGAAGATACTTTCAAAGGTATTATCGACCTTATCCAAAACAACGCTATCATTTATAATAACGATTTAGGAACTGACGAATCTATCATTGAAATTCCTGAAGAGTATAAAGACGAAGCGGAAATGTATCGTTTACAACTTTTAGATGTTTGCGCTGAGCAAGAAGACGAGCTCATGATGAAATATCTAGAAGGCGAAGAACTTACCGTTGACGAAATTAAAAGAGCTTTAAGAAAAGCAACCATCGAAATGAAGGTTACCCCTGTTCTTTGCGGTTCATCTTATCGTAACAAGGGCGTTCAACACCTTCTTGACGCTATTGTTGACTTCTTACCAAGTCCGCTTGACGTTCCTAACGTTCAAGGTGTTGATAAGAACGACAAAGAGGTTGAAAGAAAAACTTCTGATAGCGAACCTTTCGCTGGACTTGCGTTCAAGATTGTAACCGACCCGTTCGTTGGTAAACTTGCTTTCTTTAGAGCATATTCCGGTCATTTAACTAGTGGTTCTTACGTTTATAACAGCACGAAAGGCAAAAAAGAAAGAGTTGGTAGACTTCTTCTTATGCACGCTAACCACCGTGAAGAAATCAACGAAATTTACGCAGGCGATATTTGCGCTATCGTAGGTTTGAAAGATACCACTACCGGTGATACGCTTTGCGCTGAAAACGCGCCTATCATCTTAGAGCAAATGGAATTCCCAGAGCCAGTTATTAGAGTTGCTATCGAGCCAAAGACTAAACAAGGTCAAGAAAAGATGACTTTAGCGCTTGTAAAACTTGCCGAAGAAGACCCAACCTTTAAGACTCACACCGATCAAGAAACTGGTCAAACCATCATCGCAGGTATGGGCGAGTTGCACCTTGAAATTATCGTTGATAGACTTCTTCGTGAATTCAAAGTAGAAGCAAAAATCGGTAAACCACAAGTTGCTTATAGAGAAACTTTCCGTTCAAAAATTGATGCAGAAGGTATGTATAAGCGTCAATCCGGCGGTAAGGGCCAATACGGTCATTGTAAGGTTACTTTTGAACCGCTCGAAGCAGGACAAGGCTTTGTGTTTGAAGATAAAACCGTTGGCGGAAGTATTCCTAAAGAATACATCGACCCTGTTCGCCGTGGTATTGAAGAAGCGGCAAAGAACGGTATCTTAGCAGGTTACGAAGTTGTTGACTTTAAAGCAACCGTTTACGATGGTAGTTTCCACGAAGTTGACTCTTCGGAAATTGCGTTCAAGATTGCAGGTTCTATGGCGTTTAAAAACGGCGTTAAGGATGCAAAACCAGTTATCTTAGAGCCTATCATGAAGGTTGAAATCGTAACCCCTGAAGATTACTTTGGTGATCTTATGGGCGACGTATCTTCTCGCCGTGGTACTATCACCGGTACTGATGATAGAAACGGCGCAAAGATTATCGATTGCTTTATTCCGCTTTCTGAAATGTTCGGTTACGCTACTGACCTTCGTTCAAGAACGCAAGGTCGTGGTCAATACACTATGCAATTCTCTCACTATTTGGAAGTTCCAAAGTCGGTTTCTGAAAAGATTATCGGCGAGAGAGCAATTAAGGACTAATCCTTAAAACAAGTGGCTCGTCCACATTAAATATAAAATTAAAAAATAAAAAAGATAAATTCGGAGGAACAAAACTTATGGCAAAACAAAAATTTGACAGAAGTAAAACACACGTTAACGTAGGTACCATCGGTCACGTAGACCACGGTAAAACTACTCTTACTGCTGCTATCACTATGGTTATGGCTTGTAAAGGTCAGGCTGCTAAGATGAAATATGATGAAATCGATAAAGCACCTGAAGAAAAGGCAAGAGGTATCACGATAAACACTGCACACGTTGAATACCAAACTGACGCTCGTCACTACGCTCACGTAGACTGCCCAGGCCACGCCGACTACGTTAAGAACATGATCACTGGTGCTGCTCAAATGGACGGCGCAATCCTAGTAGTTGCTGCAACCGATGGTCCAATGCCACAAACTAGAGAACACATCCTTCTTGCTCGTCAAGTAGGTGTTCCTTACATCGTTGTTTTCCTTAACAAGACTGACCTTGTTGACGACGAAGAACTTATCGACCTAGTTGAAATGGAAGTTAGAGAACTTCTTTCTTCTTACGAATTCCCTGGTGACGATACCCCTATCATTAGAGGTTCTGCATTCAAGGCATTAGAAAAAGCAACTTCTGGTTGCTCTGATGAAGAAATTTTAGCATCTCCTGAAGCTCAACCAATTCTTGAGCTCATGGCTAATATCGACTCTTATATTCCTGATCCACAAAGAGACGACGATAAGCCATTCATCCTTCCTGTAGAAGACGTATTCACCATTTCTGGTCGTGGTACCGTTGCTACTGGTAAGCTTGAAAGAGGTATCATCAAAGTTGGTGATCAAGCTGAAATCGTTGGTATTAAGGAAACTCAAACTACCGTTATTACCGGTGTTGAAATGTTCAGAAAACTTCTTGATCAAGCTCAATCAGGCGATAACGTTGGTCTTCTTCTTAGAGGTATCGACAGAACCGCTATTCAACGTGGTCAAGTTATTGCTAAACCAGGTTCAATTAAGCCTCACACTTCTTTCAAGGGTCAAGTTTACGTATTGACTAAAGAAGAAGGTGGAAGACACACTCCTTTCTTCAACAACTATCGTCCTCAATTCTACTTCAGAACTACAGACGTTACCGGTACTATCGAACTTCCTGCAGGTACCGAAATGGTTATGCCTGGCGATAACGTAGAAATCAAAGTTTCTCTTATCACCCCAATCGCTATTGAAGAAGGTCTTCGTTTCGCTATTCGTGAAGGTGGTAGAACTGTTGGTTCTGGTACTGTTTCAACAATCATCGAATAATTTTTGATAGCAAACTATTTTTAGAATTTAAGCGGTGAGCCGATTTCGGCTCACCGCTTTTTTTCTTACGTAGTAAAAACCACTCGATAACGGGCTTATAGCCCCACTTTTTTAATTTTTATAAAAAAACAACAGTTTAACGATTAAAAAGTTAAAAAGTTAAAAAAATTTAATTGAGCCTTTAGGTTTGTTTTTTTTACTAATACTTGAAAATTTATTTTCTTTATGTTAAAATAAAATAACAAGGAGAAAAGTTATGAAAAAGTTTATTTGTTTATTACTTTCATTAATGATGTGTTTCTCGCTTGCGTGTTGTAACAATACGTCGGGAAATAACTCAAGTAGCAACCAATCTGCAGAAAACAATTCGTCTAGTGAAAAAGTATCTTCTTCCGAGCAACAAGCCTCGTCTTCTTCAGTGGAAGAGTCAAGTTCAATTTCCGTGCCTGATCCTATAGCGGTAAACAGAGAGCCAATAACTCCGGTAACCCCAGTTGTCAAGGCAAATCCTAAAATTTTCTTAGCAGGCGATTCAACCGTTAAAACTTATCCAGATAAGCAAGCAATCGGCGGTTGGGGACAATATTTACAACAATTTTTGAACGCAGAAAGCGTTACAGTTGTAAACAAAGCCGAAGGCGGAAGAAGTTCGCGTTCGTTTATCAACGAAGGAAGACTTTATAAATACGATCACGTTAAAACCACTAGTTATACTCCAATTGAAAGCGAAATTGAAAACGGTGATTATCTATTTATTCAATTTGGTCATAACGATGATGATACTGGTGGTGGTTATACTAACTATCTTGATAGGCGTGTTCCTGTTGGCGAGCCTGATAAAGACGGAATTTATCCTACGATTGTTCCTCAAGTTAAGGTTTCAACGCTTGCTCTTCCTGAAGATTATGCAAATTACTATGCAAACGCTCAATCAACCTTAAATTCTGGTCTTAACACGATTAAGGCTTATGGCGATTTTTATTATTCATACGATTGCGGTGGCACTTTCAAAGGTTATTTGAAAATGTATATTGACTTTGCAAGATCAGTTGGCGCAATACCAGTTCTTATGACTCCAGTAACAAGAGTAAGTTTTGATTCTACTGGCACGCAAATTATCGGCGCGAACTCAAAACATGGTAAAAATTTAGAATACGTTGAGTCTGTTCGTCAGTTAGCAAAGGAAGAAGATTGTCTTCTTATCGATCTTTACGACGTAACCAAAACAATGATGGAAATTACCAAAAAAGAAGAGGCTGATCTTCTTATGGCACTAAAGCCAAACGGCACTGCTCTAGAGTGGCCGGCAGGTTACGACGCTAACTATACCGAATTTAAGACTACTAATAAAACTACCGCTAATTATATCACGGGTATTGAAGGAACGCACTATAATAAATACGGCGCATATTTAACCGCGGCAATTTTAGCCGATAAGTTAGGCGCGCTAGCAATAGCAGAAACTACCACGTCTTACGGCGAATCAATAACCTTTGGCGCTAACATTTTAGCAACGGCTAGTAGTTATATCGTTCCGTCAACATTAATGAGGGAAGAAACGGTTACCGCGCTTGAAGCGTTAGTATTAAATATTAAACTTCACGAATAATGCAACTAAAACTAGATTTCGAACTAGTTCCAGATAGCTGTTGGTATTCTAATCTTCGAACGCTTTTAAAGCCTAAAATGTGGGACGTTATTAGAAAAGAAGCATATTTTAGAGCAGAAGGCAAGTGCATGATTTGCGGAAGAAAAGTAACTAGACTTGAAGCGCACGAGCGTTGGAGTTATAACCTTGAAACAAAGGTGCAAAAACTAGAAGAAGTAATAGCGGTCTGCCATAGTTGCCATAGCGTAATTCATATAGGCAGAACGCAACTTCTAGGCGATGAAGATAAAGCAATAGCGCACTTTCAAAGGGTAAATAAAGCCTCTTACGCCGACTATATTAAAGCGTTAAAAAGAGCAAACGAACTTCACCAATTAAGAAATATGGTTGACGAGTGGTCGTTAGACCTAGGCTATTTGAAACGATACGAAAATTTATAAATTGAAAAAAAGTTGGGCTATAAGCCTGTTATTGCAAGTTTTTAATAATTTAGGGGGTAAAAAAATGAGCATTAACGTAACGCTAAAATACTATAAAGGCTTAGCAGAAGATTCAAAAACTCACTTTTTCGGGCATCCCGTTGTCAACAAAAAATTGTTAAAGAAGGATCTCGAAAAAGAAGATATGTTTATAGGTCAAATAAACCTAGAAGACGTTAAGCCTTACGACACCGAGAACCTTTTGCCAAGTAGTGGTATGATTTATATTTATTACGATATTTATAGTCATAGCTATCAACTATTTTACTATAAAGAAAAAGGCGAAATTTTAGTCGAAGATTTTAACACGCAGTTTGATTTCGGCAGGTTTGATAAACCGCTAGCAGTAGCGTTTGAAAATCCTGAAACTGAAGAGGAAAAGCACGCTTACGGCACAAAAATGCTTTGCGACGTGCCTGAGGCTGTTAAAGAGAAAATGCCTAATCTTGACGAAGATTATATTTGCTTTTTAGTAATGTGTCCGCCAAAACTTGATTATTTTGAAAAACAATATTTAGTTATGGTTAAAAAATATTCTTGCATTTTAATCAAGAAAAAAGATTTAAAGGCAAAAAAGTTCTCAAAAATCATTTCAGTTAACGTCTAAAAACAATGCAATAAAACCCCGCAAACGAAATTTTCGTTTGCGGGGTTTTTTAACATTATTGCGTTTAAATTTTATTTTTCAAATTAATAAGCGGTTAATTTGCTTGCAATAAAGCTTTTTCGTTGATAATTTTATTTCTTCCGTTTTTAATTTTTATGCACAAAACTATAAATTTAATAATTGAATAAGGTAGGGCGATTAGTAGCGTGCCAATCCAATACACTAGATCAACTATTATTGAACCTAATGCAGCGCCCGCTCTTTCTCCGCTAGAAAATGCAGTTTCTTGAGCGGTTACTTTGCCTGTGTTAACGTCGTAATACAAATCGTATTTTGGTTCTGGTTCTCCGCCATCGTTTATACCCTCATGATTTTTTATTGCTGCTGGAAGAATATAAATAACGGGAACAAAATAACTTCCAAAAAACAACCAAACGCCAATACTTGAGGTTGCTTCAAATAGCATAAAAATAAAACCCAATACTAACACGCCTAATGAAATTAAGAGAAAAATACCTAATGTTTTTCTCTTCTTTTTTAGTCCAATTACGTAACGTTTCATATCCTTAATATATTTCTTACGTTGCTCGTTTGTCATCTCTTGTTTCATAATAATGCACCTCTAATTATTTTGTATTCTAATATTATTACAACAAAATTAAATATGTCAAGTGAAATAATATTAAAAAAAGAAATATTTTAAAAAAATATTAAGAAATGTAATATTTTGCATGCAAGATAGCAATATTAAATAATTGATTATATATAATTAAAATTGTAGTAAAATATTGCTAGGTGGTAAAATGTTTGGAATAATAATTAAAAATTTAAGAAAAGAACGTATGATTAATCAAGAGCAGTTGGCTAGTGAGTTGAACGTGACGCAAGGAACTATTAGCAGTTGGGAAAAAGAAAGAACCGCTCCTTCAATTCAGCAATTGATAGATATCTCTAATTATTTTAATTGTTCAATAGATTTTGTTGTTGGTAAAACTGATTTGGAAAATGATTTTCGTGATGATAGTCCGTTTGCGGCGGGTCTTTTAAGCGAACTGGCGAAAATGGATTCTCGTGAGCAAGTTCAGTTATTGAAAATTTTAAAAATTTATAATAAAACAAAATAACTTTAAATAAATAAGATAATTTTTAAAAGCACTTCAAGCGCGTTTAGCTTTTGGGGTGCTTATTTTGTTGTTTGTTTTTGCGAAAGCAAACAATTCTACTCTTTAAAATACTACAAAACCAATTAAAAATATTGACATAATCAATATTTATGTGATATAATTTAAGAAAAAAAGGAGAAGTTTATGTCATTAGTTCCGGCAAAATGCACTCAATGTGGTGCAAACATTGAAATTAACGATACGATGGATGCAGGTATTTGTCCTTTTTGCAATACAGCGTTTGTTACAGAAAAAGCTATAAAGAATTATATTACAAATGTTAATAACACTTATAACGTTATGGCTGATAACGTTAATTTTTCTTTAACCAAAGATTTTGAAATTAGAGGTGGGACGCTTATAAAATATAATGGTGAAAATGTAAACGTTGTAATACCAAAAAATGTGTATGTTATAGGAAAAGAGGCGTTTGCTGGATTAGTTGCTTTAAGAAGCGTTGAAATTCACGAAGGGGTTAGAGAAATAGGCGAGTCGGCATTTGATAGTTGTGAAAGTATTGAAAGCATTAGTTTGCCGGATAATTTGGAAATAATCGATAAAAACGCTTTTCGCAATTGCTTCAATTTAGAAACTGTAAGATTTGGCAAAGGTATAAAATTTATTGGCGATTATGCTTTTTCTAATTGCGTAAACCTTAATAATTTTAGATTTCCTGGTTTAGAGATTTTAGGACAGCACGCTTTTGACGGTTGCAAGAGCATAACAAAAGTTATTTTACCTAAAAGCTTGCAACAAATGTCATATAACGTTTTTTTTAATTGCGAAAATTTAAAGAGGGTTGTTTACAACTGCATTGATTGTAAATGTAAGTATTATTATCAAGGTAAATATTATCCGCCGTTTTACGGGCTAGCCATTGAAGAAATAGTAATAGGTGAAAACGTGAAAAGCATACCAAGTGCGTTGTTTTATAATAATGATACTTTTGAGTTTTGTGAAATAGTTGTTCCTAGCAGTTGTGAAAGCATTGGAAAATGGTCTTTTGTTGGTTGTTGCGGAATGATTTATATTCCTAAAAAGGTCATGCAACTTGAGCCTGAATGGGATAGACTTGACCATAAAGAATCAAATAGTTTTTTTAGAAGTTATAATAGAATTGATATAAAAAAATACTAAAGGAGAAAAATTTTCATGAAAAAAACTGTAAAATTAATTAGTTTAGTCTTGGTTCTAATATCTTTAATGCTATTTAGCATAACTGGATGTGAAGTAAGTGATAATTCTACTGAAAGCAATAGTTCAACTAGTCAATCAAATAGTTCGTCAGAAGGTGGAAACAAGCAAACTGAAGTAAACGTTAGCGAAAAGAGCGTTCAAAAACTTGCTAACATTAACACAACGATTAGTAATGACGTTGCTAAATTGGAACATACCTTTAAAGATAAAAACGGTTGTTGGAATTACGTCTTTTATTCTGGGTCTATACATAACGTTCCTTTGCAAAACTTTGCCGGTCTTGAAAGATACTATTCTAATTCGTTAGAAAATCGAACTTTAGAGGTTGAAACTACCGTTACAAAAGCAGAAGAAATAAAAAATATCGTTAACAGAGTTTCAACTTTCTCTATCGAAGAAAACATAGAACACGAATGGGCTGCTAAGGCAGGACTTCAATATAAAAAGAACTTTTTCACAGACAAAATAGCAAGTTCTCAATTAACCGCAAATTTAGAACTTAGCTACAAGGGCGCAAGAAGTAAAAACGAAATAAATTCAAGCACCTATTCTTCTTCGTATGAACAAACGGCTCAAACAATTGTTACGGAATCGAAAAAAGAAACTATTATTTTCAATAAAGACACAGAGTCTGGGTTCTATGGCAATACTAGATTAGGCAGTATAAAAGTTTATACCTACGTTTGCTATGATCCGCAAACTACTGAATTTTACGTTGAATATTTTGGCGATATTGTTACTGATTATTGGGCTTTCGTATATCTAACGGAAGAAGAATATAATCTATCGATGGTTGAAAATCGTTATAGTGCAAAAATAAGTTTCGATTTGCCAGAACTAAAAGAACCGGGAACTTATGACGTCGATAAAAATAGTTTTTACGTTATTTCTTATAACGCTAACGGTGGGGAAGTTGTTGCGGATGACGGAACTCCTATATCGAGTAACTCATATCAGGTTGGCGAATTGACAAAGGCTCCTAAAATAAACGAAAAACCAGGATATGATTTGGCTGGTTGGACTTATGACTACCCTTATTTCGAATTTGGTCAAAACATGCCTGCTGCCTACGTTTGCGCTACTGCAAATTGGAAGCCAAAGAGCGTTTATTATGATTCAGGCGAAGCGTATAATCGAATTGATGCATCGCACGAATATACTTTAGATACGATTGACCTTTCTTCATTAAGCCCGTTTATGAAAACAAATAGCACTTTTACTTTTACAATTAGTATTTATATTATAGAAGTAAACGAAGGTTATCAAGAATTTTATTTATCGACGAGTAGTGAGGCAGGCGCTCCTTCTTTAGCTGGAAAAGGTGAAAGAGAATTTGCTCACGGCGGATCGGGTGTTGACAAAAACGGCGGTTGGGATACTTTTACATATACCATAGAAGCGAGCAAGTGTAGCAACGTAATGTATATAAGGTATGGAGCAAGTGGCTCTAGTGTGGACGATTGGATCAGAGCTAGAACGACTGTAAGCGTAACCGTAAACGTTCAAAACTAAATATTTAAAAAGATACAATTAAGCTGTTTCTCTAAATTTTGAAAATAAAAACTTGCCACAAACGAATTTTTCGTTTGTGGCGTTTTTTATTTTTTCTAAAAAAGTTGGGCTATAGGTCGATTTTTAGCAGTTTTTAGCAAAAATTTAAATAACGCTTTCTAAAAAAATAAAAGTAGTGTTGACTTTTTTTATAAAAGATATTATTATATTAATATATTATATTAACTAAAAATTATAAAGGACTAATCTATGAAATACGCATTATTAATTGACGCCGATAACGTTCAAGCCTCTTCAATAAAAAAAATTATTGAAACGGCAAGCGATTTAGGCGTTGTAACTTATAAGAGAATTTACGCCGACTGGACTAAACCTAACTCAAAGTCTTGGAAAGACGTTTTGCTTGAATATTCGCTAACGCCTATTCAACAATACGCTTACACTAAAGGCAAAAACGCGACCGATTCCGCTATGATTATCGATGCGATGGATATTCTTTACACTAACAAGGTCGATGGATTTTTGCTAGCGTCGTCCGATAGCGATTTTACTAGGCTTGCAACGCGTCTTCGTGAAGCGGGTATGAACGTTGTCGGTATGGGTAAAAGCCAAACTCCAAAATCTTTCGTAGCATCGTGCAATAAGTTTTTCTTCCTTGACGTAACGGATGAACTTACCGAAACGCAACAAGATGAAAAGCCTTCTTTAGACAAAAAACAAGAAGGCCAAGATAAAAAGACGAAGAAAAAGGTTGAAAGTTCAAGAACGCCGGTTGAAGTTGTTAAAAAGGCAATTAACAAGTGCATTGACGAGCATCAAGACACGCCTGATGGATTCGTTTTGGTTAGCATTGTTGGTTCGCATATGGCAAATCTTTTCCCTGATTTCCACTCCCACAACTACGGCAAGAAAAAATTAGTTGATCTTCTTAAATATTTCGGTTACGAGATTAAAGCAAGCCAAGAACATTCTAACGATAAAAATCCGCATAGCATCGTTTACTACGTTCGTATTCCAAATAACAAAACGGCTCAAAGCGTAAAAAATAATCAACCTGAGAAAAAGAACGAAGAGAGAAAAAGTTCAACAAACAGAAAAAACTATAAGAAAAAAGCGTAATTTATTATGGAAAAGTTAAAGAAATATATTTTAGTCGATATTGACAACACAATAATTTCTCAAAACAAAAGAAAACAAAAAATTATCAAAGAACTTTTTGGGGCTTATATTTCGCTTGCGGAAATTAACGCAGACTATTCGCTTGTAAACGTAATAAAAAAGGTTGCAGTTGAAAAGGGGTTTGACCAAAAAGAAACTTTGGCTAAATTTAACGAGGCGTTTTTTGGCGCTGGGTTTTACGAGGCGGAAAATTTAGAAGTGGTTAAGAACGCAAACTACTACCTAACAAAACTTAGCGAATTCGTTGACATAATATATTTAACTTCTAGAGCCGAACGGTTAAGAAAGGTTACGCAAAAAAGCCTTAACGAATTTGGTTTTCCTAAAGGCGAACTTATTATGGCAAGAGAAGAAAACAAGGAAGCCGTTGAAACTTATGACGAGGTTCAGTTAAAAGAAAAAAATTCTATAATTAAAGACCTCGTTTTAACGAGAGAAATAATTTTCGGCGTTGGCGATACCGCCGCAGATTCTATAAGTTACTATGAAAACGGCGTGCAAGCCGTGCTTATCACCACGCACGAGAGCGAAAAAAGCGTTGAAAAAGAAATTATTTCTCGCCAAAAAAGCATAGAAGATTACGATGAGTTTGGCTTTATTGCATTAGATAGTTGGGAAGAAATTTATGATTTTGCTTTGTATTCTCTAGGCGAAAGCGACGATTTGCAAGAAATTATCGATATTCAAACTAAAGATTACACTAATTTTTTAGGCGATTTAGATAATAAATCGTCAATGATACTAATCATTGCAACGTTTTGCGCAACGGCGTTCTTCTCGGCTATAACCGCAAGGTTTTACGGCGATAATCTTTTCTTAAAAATTTCATCTATCTTAGGGCTGGCGTTTTCGCTTCTTAGCGTGTTTTTTGCAATCAAATCGTTCTCATCGAAAGTTGCTCACGGAAAAGACAGAATGGGCAAGATTATTTTCGACGCCTTTTTTAAAAAGAAAACTACGCTTGCTCCGCATTTGGAAAAGAAGGTTGTAAACAAGTCGAAATTTGCTAGAACGGCAACCATAAAATACCTTCATAGCCGTTACGACACGCTCGATAAAAAGGCGATAAAAAACAAAACGCTTTATAATATGCGTTCTGCTAATTACGAAAAGATTTTCCCTGAATTTCAAGCCAAAATTTGCTTGTTTTTTGCAATCGGGTTTATGTTCTTATCGGCGTTAATTTTCGTTATCTTTTAACGTTATCGTTTAAAAAATGAATAAAGTTATTTATGATAATAAGACCGATAGGTTTTTGGAAACTTGTGAAGAAACTAAATTTTCGCTACTTACCGCGTGCTTGCACGTTGGCTATAAATGCAACCTAGCGTGCCCTTATTGTTTTAACCAATTTAGCGGTGAAACTATAGAAGATAAGGGTGATTTAGCCATATTCTCGGCAATAAAAGAACTTGGAATTAAAAGGCTTGTCATAAGTGGCGGAGAGCCGTTTTTATATCAAGAAAGGCTTTTTAGCCTTTTAAAAACTGCAAAAGATAACGGCGTTTCAACGCTAGTTAGCACTAACGGAGTTTTATTAAACGATAGCATAATTGAAAAATTCTTGCCATATTTCAACTTCGTTGACGTAAGCCTTCCTGCTACAAATGCTCAAGATTATTATAAAATTAGGCGTTTCGACGGATTTCAAAAGGTAATACTTACGATAAAGAAACTTATTGAAAATAACGTAAAAGTAAGATTAACCGTAACCGTATCTAAAGATAACTTTAATAGCCTAAAAGACCTTCCTTCTCTTGTAAAAGATTTAGGCGTTAAAAACGTTAGAATAGGCTATGAATATAACGAAAACGGGCTTATAGACCAACTTTTTGACTTAACTAAAGTTATTAAAGAACTTGAAAACGAAGGTGTTTTAGTTTACAAACCGATAGAAGACGAAAAGTTAAAGGCTTATAAAGAAGGTTACGTAATTTTACGGCTTGACGGAAATTCTTATCTAGAAAGCCCTAAAAAAGAGAACTTTATTACTAACGTTTTAGGAAAAACTAAGGAAGATTTAAAAAAAGATTTTACTAAGATTGCTAAAGAGCAGAGAAAACTTTTTTGTGAATAATATGGAAGATACCGTTTACTATAAAGTTGAACTAAAAAAGGGAACGCTTTTTTTGTTTAGCGAATATCACAATTTTTCAAATGCAAACTACGTTTTTGGAAAACCTATCTATATAAAGAAAGAAAGTTACGGCTTTAAAAAAGATTTTTTTAAAACTAAAATTTTACCCTGTGGTGAGTTTTTGAACTTAGCGTATCGAAAAAAGGGCGACGTTTTTGAAAACGTAAGCGATTATGAAATGCGTGATATTGCTAAGAGCGAATTTGAAGAAATTGAAATTAAAGACGGTGTTTTTGATAATTTAGTTTTTATAGATAAGAAATACGTTACAAACACTTATTTGCCAAGAGAAGTTTTAGCTAATCTTAGAAAAGATGATAAGGAACTAGATTTTATTGCAAAAGGTTTAGAAGAGCATTTTGAGTTAGAACAAGGCGAACTAGGAATTACCGGTTCTATTATGCTTGGCGCTAAATCTTTCGGCGACTTTGATTTCGTTTTCTACGGGAATGAGAAAAAACTTTTAGAAATTAAAAGGAAAATAGACTTATTAACCAAAAACGATGACAATAAAGTTTTTGAAAACGGACTTTTTTGGAAAGCGCGGTTTTATTTTTTAGGTAGGCTTATTTGTTCGTTTTTTAACTATCAAGATTATTTGCCTCAACTAAAAGCGCTTGAAAACGTTAAGTTAGAAAAAAAAGTTGAGTTTAGTGGAATAGTTGCTAGCGATAATTTTTCACTTTCTAAAAATGCGTATTTTAGGTTAAAGGATAGTTCTTTCGATAGCGTCATTTTGCTGTCTAATATGTTTAAGAACGCAATAAATTTAGGCGATAAATTAAAAGGAAAATGCTACGAAGTTGTTTTAAAAAGAGACGAAAAGATAGCCGTCGTTTTAAACCCAACTGAGAATTTAGAAAACTGTTTGCAGTTTTTCAAACCGTAAAAGTGGGGCTATAAGCCCGTTATCAATAAAAAACAAAAGAAAAAGGCGAAAATTTATTAAAAAAATGAAATATTTTTGGACAAGAACAAAACCAATATTAAAAGAAATGGCGTTTTATTTAGCGTTATTTTTGTTTAGCGTTGTTTGCTACGTTATTTTCGTGCCGCTTTATCCCGGTACGGAAAATATCGGTCGTGGCGAATATGCAAAATCGCTTGCGCTTTTTTTAGTAATTTCGCTAATTATAGTTTTTGGATTTTTGCTTTATAAGAAAAAGGTTGATAGAAAAGTTATAATCTTATTTATGATTTTAATCGCGTTTGCGGTAAGGCTTGGTTATATACTTTATACCGAAGGCACTTCACGGCAATACGATACTTTTCCAATAGACAGCGATGCAGGGCATTATCAATACGCGGTTTATCTTTATGAAAACGGTAAACTTCCAGATACTAACGCTTATCAGTTTTATCATCCGCCGTTAAATGCGTTCGTGCAATCGGTGTTTATGCATATTTTTAACTCGGTTTTCACTTTTATTAACCAACATATGCTATTTTTAACGAGTGGAAAGGGTTTAGAAGTTTCAACTACGGCGCTATTTTCCGCTTGCCAAACGCTTTCTTTAATTCAAACGGTTGTTATAACCGTTTACGCAAGCAAAATTTTTAGAGAGTTAAAACTTTCTAATAATATAGGACTAGTTGGGCTTGCGTTCGTAATTTTCTTTCCAAGGTTTAACCAGTTATCTGGTCAGCTTAACAACGACTTGCCTGCAATAACTTTTGCAATAGTTTCGGTTTACTACGCTATTAAATTTTTCAACAAACAAAGCATTTATAACGTAGTTATGCTTGCTCTAACTATTGGGCTTTCGATAATGGCAAAGTTAAACGGCGCAATGATTTGTCTTCCTATTGCCGTTTTAATGCTAATAGTTTTAGTGAAAGAGTTTGTGAAAGGCGATAACAAAAAGAGTTTAATCTTAGTAGGAAAATACGCTCTGTTTTTGGTAATTTGCGCGCCGCTTGCGTTATGGTTCCAAGTTTACGCTGGAGTTAGATTTGGGCAAAGTTTCGGCTACGTGTTCCCATATTTAAACGGTCAACTATCAGTTGCGGAATATAGTTTCTTCGAAAGATTTTTCTTGCCAAAATTATCTAACGTTTTCAATTCTCCGTTTGCTAATGCTTGGGAAGATTACAACCTTTTCGACTACACCGTTAAATCTTCAATGTTCGGCGAGTTTGGAATGTGGAACGGAACGGCTTTTGCCGTTCTTGCGGTAATTTTGCACTACGCGTTTATAATTTTGTTTATAACCTTGTTCGTTTTTTGGCTTATTCATAAAATAAAAGCAAAGCAAAAGATATTTGATTTAAGAGCAATTTTATTTTTATCAATGATTTTTTGTTACTGGGGCTTACAATTTTTCTTCAACCTAAAAATGCCGTATGGTTGCACTATGGATTTTAGATACATAGTCCCAATAGTTCTATCCGCTGGCGGAATGTTATCCGTTATGATAAACGATAGCAAAAATTCAAACGTAAAAGGCTATGAATCGGTAGCGTTTTTCACTAGCGTTACTACTATAATTTTCCTAGTTGTCGTAACCATATTCTACCTAGTCTGCGTTTAATAAAAAAAGAAAAAAGCCCGCTCAAAAACGAGCGGGCTTTTTGTTTGTGGTAAATAAATATTTTTATAAAAGTTGGGCTATAAGGCGATTATTGCAACAAATTTTTAATCTTTTCAATATTTTCTATGCCTAAATTATAGCCTATTTCATAAAGTTTTTCTTGGTTTTCTATTCTAAACTGAGAAAAATGACATACGTTTGGTTTTAGCATTAAGTCAGGTTTGTTGGATGATAGTTTTTTGCCGTTAAGTTGCATAATATCAATACTTCTTAAGGCTACGTCAATTATGCTATTTGCTTGAGAGAAATCAGGTATATGGGCTAAAAGGTCAACGGCTACGGTAACGTCTGCGCCAAGGTCTTTAGCGGCTTTTACCGGCGTTTTTATTAAAAGAGCGCCGTCAACTAAAAGTTTATCTTCAAATTCTACTGGCGAAAAAATAGTTGGAATAGTTGAACTTGCTCTAACCGCCGTTAGCAAATTTCCGCTAGTAAAAACGTGAGGTTTTCCGCTTTTAAGGTCAGTTGCAATGCACGCGAAAGGTTTTTCCAAATCTTCAATATTTTTATCGCCGAAATAATGTTTTAAAAGAGCAACCATTTTATTAGTTTTTAAAACGGCTTTGTTCCTATAAAAGTTAAGGCTAAAATCAATAAGGTCGTTTTTCTTTAACGCTTTAGCAAGTTTATACATTTGCTTTGGCGTTTTGCCAGTTAAATAAATCGCGCCGACAACCGAGCCTATCGAACAGCCCGTTATAACGTCAGGAAAAATACCGTTTTCTTCCATGGCTTGCAAAAAGCCAATATGCGCAACGCCGAGCGCTCCGCCTGCGCCAAGAACAAGTCCTAATTTTTTCTTTTTCATAATCCACCATATATTAAAAGCAGTGTTAATCGACCTATAGGTCAACTAATACTGCTTTTTTGTTAATAGTTTAATTCATTTTCTTCGTTGAGTTCTTTAACAACTTCTTCGCTTGTTATAACGACTTTTACTTCCATAACGCGTCTTTGGGTGCATTTAGTTAAAATAACGTGCAAGTGCTCAAAATCAAAAGAATCGTTCTTTTTTGGAAGTTCGCCGAGCATTTCCATAACCCAACCGCCAACCGTTTGAGAATCGAAATCGTCTTCTTCGGTGTTTATTGAGAAAAGTTCAAAAAAGTCGCCAAGGTCTGCGTTACCGTCAACGCGGTAAGTGTTTTCGTTTACGCGGTCGAAATATTCAACGATTTCGTCGTGCTCATCCCAAATTTCGCCAACGAGTTCTTCTAAAATATCTTCAAGCGTTACAATGCCAAGCGTTCCGCCGTATTCGTCAACAACAACTGCAAGATGAACTTTTGCTTTTTGCATATTGCGAAGAAGCGTTGAAATTTTCATATGCTCAGTGGCGATAGCCGTCTTCTTTATAATGCTTTGAATAGAAGTTTCGCCACGGTCCATTGCGATAAGAAAATCACGCTCGTGAATCATACCCACGATTTTATCAATCGTGCCAGAGTAAACGGGAAGGCGAGAGAAAGCGTTTTTGAAAAACGTTTTCTTAATTTTTGCCATATCTTGATCGATAGGGACTGCTATAACGTTTACGCGCGGAACTAAAATATCGCCAACTTCGCAGTCGTGAAATTCGATTGCGCTTGAAATAAGTTCCGATTCGCTATCTTCAATCGTTCCGTCTTCGTTTGCCTCTTCAACCATAGTTAAAAGTTCTTCTTCAGTAATTCCATCGTCGCCTTTGAACTTGAAAACTTTTTCAAAAATCCATTTAAGACCTGCGAAAATCATGCAGATAGGGAATAAAATTATTGAGAAGAATTTAATGAGCGGATAAGTTAATTCCGCAAGGCGTTCAGGATATTCCTTTGCTATAAGTTTAGGGAAAATTTCGCCAAAAATTAAAACGGTTACCGTTAAAACGATAGTTGATACGGTTGCGCCAAGGCTTTCGTTTGGCAAAAGTTCTACGAACAAAATAGTGCCTATAGTCGATGCCGTTATATTTACGATATTATTTCCAATTAGCAAAGTAAATAAAACGCGGTCAAAGTTTTCTAAAAGTTCTAAAACCTTAGAAGCGTTTCTTTTACCGTCGTTAGCTCTAGTTTTTAAGCGAACGCGGTTTGCTGAAGTAAAGGCGGTTTCGGTTGATGAGAAGAACGCCGATAGTAAAATTAAAAAAAGAAGTATAACAACGTATAAGGTTATACTTTCAGGTTCGGGTTCGGGATCGGTTGTAATCAATTTTGTAATCTCCTAAATAAAATATTATAAAACATTATAGCATAGCGATGTTAAAATGTAAAGAATTTTAATAAAATTTAGAAAAATTGTAAAAAAGCCGAAAATATTCACTAAATATTTACTAAAAAACGCTCAACTTTAACAAAAAACAAAAGGTCAGTAGAGAGTTTAGAATTATAATTAATATTATGGTAAAATATAAATAATAATGATACGTGGTTTTTTGAATTGCGCTTGACTTTTTTTTAGTTTTAAGTTAAAATTTTATCGTAATATATAAGGCAAAAAGCCTAAATATCAAGGCGTTTTTGCCACTAGGAGTTTTTATGAGCAAAGAAAGAAAAGTTGGAACAGTTTCCCGTGGTATTCGTTGCCCTATTATTCGTGAAGGCGACGACCTTGCTAAAATCGTTGCCGATAGCGTAATTGAGGCTAGTGTTGACGAAGGTTTTGCGCTTCGCGATAGGGACGTTATTGCAATAACCGAATCTATCGTAGCAAGAGCGCAAGGAAATTACTGCTCGATTGAAAATATCGCTAGCGACGTTAAGGCAAAACTCGGTGGGGAAACGGTTGGCGTAATTTTCCCAATTCTTTCAAGAAATCGTTTTGCTATCTGCTTAAAGGGTATTGCAATGGGTTGCAAGAAAGTGGTGTTAATGCTAAGTTACCCTTCAGACGAGGTTGGTAACGAACTCGTTAGCCTCGATAAAATCGACGAAGCCGGCGTTAACCCTTATAGCGACGTTTTAACGCTTGAAAAATACCGCGAACTTTTCGGCAAGAACGTTCACGAGTTTACGGGTATTGACTACGTTGAATATTACGAAGAACTAATCAAATCGTGCGGAGCGGAAGTTGAAATTATTTTCGCTAACCAAGCAAAAACTATCTTAAATTACTGTGATAGCGTTTTAACTTGCGATATTCACACCCGTCAAAGAACTAAGAGAATTTTGCTAGCAAACGGCGCAAAGAGAGTTTGTGGGCTTGACGATATTATGACTTCTTCCGTTGACGGTAGCGGTTGCAATGAAAAGTATGGGCTACTTGGCTCTAACAAGTCAACCGAAACTACTATTAAACTCTTCCCAAGGGCTTGCCAAGGTCTTGTTTTAGATATTCAAGATAGAATTTTAAAAGCAACTGGTAAACACGTTGAAGTTATGGTTTACGGCGACGGCGCTTTCAAAGACCCTAAAGGCAAAATTTGGGAACTTGCCGACCCTGTTGTTTCTCCAGCGTTTACAGACGGGCTTATCGGCACGCCTAACGAATTGAAACTTAAATATCTTGCCGATAACGACTTTAAAGATTTATCTGGCGAGGCGTTAAAAGAGGCAATTTCAAAGTCTATCAAGGCAAAACAAGAAAATCTAGTTGGCAATATGGCGTCTCAAGGCACTACTCCTCGTCAACTTACCGACCTTATCGGCTCTTTATGCGATTTAACTAGCGGTTCGGGAGATAAGGGAACGCCTGTTGTTTTGGTTCAAGGCTATTTCGATAACTACACTAATTCATAATTAGTTTAAATGCATAATACTTAAACTTTAACAAAAACATTACCGAAAATTTAAGGAGAACGAAAATGAACGATAATATTCGTCCTGACACGATGGAAAGAATTACCACCAAAGCCCTTGCTGATAAGTTTATCGCCGAGCAAATCGATATCATAAGAGAACAAGTTGGCGATAAAAAGGTTTTGCTTGCTCTATCTGGTGGCGTTGACTCTTCGGTTGTTGCGGGGCTTTTGATTAAGGCTATCGGCAAACAACTTATTTGCGTGCACGTTAACCACGGCTTGTTAAGAAAGGGCGAGCCTGAACAAGTTGTTAAAGTGTTCCGCGAAGAAATGGGCGCAAACCTCGTTTACGTTGACGCTGTTGACCGCTTTTTAGATAAACTCGTTGACGTTAGCGACCCTGAACAAAAAAGAAAGATTATCGGCGCGGAATTTATTCGCGTGTTCGAAGAAGAAGCAAGAAAACTTACCGACGTTGATTTCTTAGCGCAAGGCACTATCTATCCTGACATTTTAGAATCGGACGGCGTTAAGAGCCACCATAACGTAGGCGGTCTTCCTGAAGATTTGCAATTTGAACTTTGCGAACCTATCAAACTTTTATATAAAGACGAAGTTAGGGTTGTTGGTAAGGCTTTAGGTCTTCCTGATAATATGGTTTTCCGTCAACCGTTCCCGGGCCCCGGTCTTGGCGTTAGATGCCTTGGCGCAATCACTCGTGAGCGTTTAGAGGCCGTTCGTGAAAGCGACGCTATTTTGCAAGAAGAGTTCAAAAATGCCGGTTTAGAAGGCAAGGTATGGCAATATTTCACCGCCGTTCCTGATTTTAAGTCGGTTGGCGTAAAGGACGATAAGAGAACTTACGCATACCCTGTTATTATCCGCGCGGTAAACACCGTTGACGCAATGAGCGCAACAATCGAGAGAGTTCCTTACGAAGTATTAGAGCGCATTACCGAGCGTATTACGAGTGAAGTTGCAAACGTAAACAGAGTTTTATTCGACTTAACACCAAAGCCTTGTGGAACAATTGAATGGGAATAAGAAAATGCTTTTGCATTTTCAATTAAATCTACGCTTTCGCGCGGAATAAATCTACTACGTAGATGAAATATTAGCGAGGCTAGGATGAAATCGCTAACGCGGTTAGCGTGCGAAAAGTTAAATTATATAAACGGCATCACAAACGTTTTTTGCGTTTGTGATGCTTTTTTCGTGTTCTTAATTTTTGTGCGGCTAAGATAAATTTTATCAAATTGCAAATTTTTAAGCGGATAAGATAATTTTTTTAAGTTGCAAATTATAAGCGGTATAAATTTCAAAACTTTTCAAAAAACTATTGACTAATAACAATACTTCGTGATACGATGTATTAAAAGGAGAAAACGCAATGGATATTCAGTTAAAAAGAGGTCTTATCGACGTTTGCGTTTTAGCCGCTATCAAAAGCGAAGATTCTTACGGCTATAAAATTATTAAAGATATGAAGCCGTATATTGAAATGCAAGAATCCACGCTCTATACTATTTTGAAGCGACTAGAACTTTCAAAAATGATAACCGTTCGAGAAGAAAACTTTGGTGGAAGAAAAAGAAAGTATTATCACATTACGAGTTTAGGTCTTTCACGTATTGAAGAATTTAAGAGAGAGTGGCGGGAAGTTATGTTAATTTATCAATTTGTAACTAAGGGGGGTGCGAAAAATGAATAAGAAAGAGTTCATTGAAAGTTTGCGCGCTAAATTAAAATGGCTTCCTACAAAAGAGGTCGAAGAACGGCTTGAGTTTTATAGCGAAATGATAGACGACCGCATAGAAGACGGGCTATTAGAAGAGCAAGCCGTTTCGGCGATTGGTTCTGTAAAAGACGTTGCCGAGCAAATTATTGCCGATATTCCATTTTTGAAAATAGCAAAACAAAAGGTCGAGCCAAAAAGAAGGCTTAAGGCTTGGGAAATTGTTCTTTTGGCGGTTGGCTCGCCTATCTGGCTATCGCTTTTAATTGCCGTTTTAGCCGTAATATTTTCGCTTTACGTATCGCTATGGGCTGTAATCGTGTCGCTATGGGCGGTGTTTGTATCGTTCGTTGCCGGTTCTTTTGCCGGCATAGCGTCGAGCGTTGTTTTCTTCTTGCAGGGCAACGCTTATTCGGGAATTTCGCTAGTTGGAGCAGGGCTAGTTTTAGCGGGGCTTAGCGTTTTTACGTTTTTTGGTTGCAAAGTGGTAACGAAAGGATGCGCTGTTCTTACTAAAAAATTAGTTGTGTCTACGAAGAAAAGTTTTGCAAAAAAGGAGGAAGAGTAATGGGTAAATCAACTAAATGGCTTATTTTGGCTGTTTCTCTTATACTAATTGGAGGCATTATTTTTTGCGGTATGATGACGATTTTAAAGTGGGATTTTTCAAAATTATCAACTACTAATTATGAAACAAAAAATTACGAAATAGAAGAAGATTTCTCGTCAATTTTGGTTGATTCTAGCGTTGCCGATATTAAATTTGTGGCTACCGATAATGCAAAATGCCACGTTGAATGCTTCGAGCAGAAAAATCTTAGCCATAGCGTAAAAGTTACTGATGATAAACTTGAAATTAAGGTAAACGATACTAGAAAATGGTATGAGCATATTGGATTTTTCTTTAAAAACCAAAATATAACGATATATTTGCCAAAGGCTCAATATTCTTCGCTTAATATAAGTCAAAGCACGGGCGACGTTGAAATATCTAAAGATTTTTCTTTTAGTAGCATTGACGTTTCCGTTTCTACGGGCGATGTTAAATGCTATTCTTCGGCTACTGAAACGATAAAAATTAAAACCTCAACGGGTGATATTTTAGTCGAGAATTTAAACGCTTTTTCGCTTGACCTATCCGTTACAACGGGAAAGGTAACCGTTTCTAGCGTTGAAGTTAATGGCGAAGTTAAGGTAAAAGTTTCAACGGGTAAAGCGAGTTTATCTAGCGTTAATTGTAACAGCGTTGTATCTAGCGGAAACACGGGCGATATCACTTTAAATAGTGTTATCGCAAAAGACGGATTTTCAATAGAGAGAACTACGGGCGACGTTAACTTTATCGGTTGCGACGCTTCTCAAATTTTCGTTAAAACAGATACGGGCGACGTTTCAGGAACGCTAAAATCTAGCAAAATTTTCATTGCAAAAACAAGCACGGGGAAAATTGACGTTCCAAAAACGCAATCGGGTGGCGTTTGCGAAATCACAACCACAACGGGCGATATCAAAATAGAAATCGGCTAAGAGTTTTTCTAAACGTATTGACGGCATAATATATTAATGATACAATTAATTTGTGAAATTTGCTAAATAGGGGTTTTTATGGAAACGATGCAAGCGTTAAAAGAAAATTTAATAGAAAAAGGCTATAAGGTTTCGGTTTTTGAAGACGTTGAGAGTGCGAACGAATATCTAGATAAAGAGGTTGACGCTAAAACCGTTGCTTTCGGCGGTTCGGTTACTTTGACCGAAATGGGACTTTACGATAAACTTATCACGCATAATAAGGTTTTGTGGCACGCAAGAATTCCTGAAGGAAAAACTGCGAACGAACTTAGAGAAGAGGCAAGGCTATGCCAAGTTTATTTCTCTTCCGTAAACGGAATTAGCGAAGACGGAATTATTATAAATATCGACGGCGCAGGTAACCGCGTTTCATCAACGATATTTGGGCACGAAAAAGTCTATTTAGTTATTGGCAAAAATAAAATCGCTAAAGATTACGAGTCGGCTTTATTTAGGGCAAGGAACATTGCCGCACCAAAAAACGCTCAAAGGCTAAATAAAAACACGCCTTGCGCGGTAAACGGCGATAGATGCTATAACTGCTCTTCAAAAGATAGAATTTGCAAGGCACTCGTTGTGTTTTGGGAAAAGCCACGCGGAGAAGAAGCGGAGATTATAATCATTAACGAAAACTTAGGATTTTAAGTTTTTGCCTGTTGGCAAAAACAGTGATATTTTTGGCGAGAGCCAAAAAGTGAATAAGGATTTAACGAATTATTTTATAGTTTATTTATTATTTATTCTTTATTCTTTACTACGTGTAAAAGGAGAGTTGATATGAGAAGAAAGGGTTTGTTGATTTTAACTTTAGCGGTTATTATGGTTTGCTCGCTCTGTATTTTTAGCGGTTGTGAAAAAGAATCTGGTGGAGATAGCAGTATTAGTTCAGTTGATATGACTTCATCTAGCAACACACACAATCTAACTCATCATGAAAAAATTGAGCCAACCTGCGAAGAAGGAGGGAGGGCTGAATATTGGGAATGTTCGATATGCAACAAGAATTTTGCAGATGAAAACGAAACAAACGAAATAACTATTCTTGAACTTTCAAAACTTGGACATAGTTATGATGCAAATGGTGTTTGTGAAAATTGTTTAGAACATAAACCTACATTAGGGCTTTATTATACGTTAAGCAGTGATTCAAATTCATATATTTTGGATTATGCAAACACAACAATCAATGGTAAAATTTACGTGGCGAAAACTTATAACGATAAGCCTGTAACTGCAATTTCTGACAATGCGTTCAATGGTTGTTTTTTATTTACGAGCATAGAAATTCCTGACGGCGTAACTTCAATTGGTGAAAGTGCGTTTAATGGCTGCGTTGCTTTAACAAGCATTAATATTCCTGAAGGCGTAACTGCAATTCCTGATAATGCGTTCAATGGTTGTGTTGCTTTAACAAGCATTAATATTCCTGAAGGCGTAACTTCGATAGGAGAAAAAGCGTTTTATAATTGTAGTTCATTAGAAAGCATAGATATTCCTGATAGTGTAATATCTATTGGGGAATATGCCTTCTATAAATGTGGACTATTAACAAGCGCAAAAATTGGCAACGGCTTAAAAGAAATTAGTCCTAGTACCTTCTATTACTGCAAATCGTTAACAAAAGTGGAAATTTCTGACGGCTTAACTTCGATTGGCGATTCTATGTTTTTCGGTTGCTCTTCGTTAACAAGCATAACAATTCCAAATAGCGTAACTTCAATTGGTTCTTTTGCGTTTAGTTATTGCTCGAGTTTAGAAACAGTGGAAATTCCAGATAGCGTGAGTTCGCTTGGTGATAACGCCTTTTATTATTGCATCTCATTGGAAAGCGTGAGAATTGGTAAAGGAATAAACGCTATTGGTGAGTACGCCTTTAATGATTGCCTTGCATTAGAAAGCGTAGAAATTCCTTCAAGCGTAACTTCGATTGGGCAAAGAGCCTTTGAGAACAGTGGTTTGAAGACTATAAATATTCCTGATAACGTAATTTCGATTGGTGCTTGTGCCTTCTATAATTGCGATTCTTTAACAAGCGCAACGATTGGAAACGGATTAACTGCTATTTTAAACCTTACTTTCTATGATTGCGGTTCGTTGCAAAGCGTTACGCTTGGAAACGGCTTGACTTCGATTGGTAGAAAAGCCTTCGAAAAATGCATAAAGTTAACAAGCGTTAGTTTTGGAAATAAAGTTGATTCTATTGGTGAATACGCGTTCTATGAGTGCGCTTCATTAGATAACGTAATAATTCCTGATAGCGTAACTTCTATCGGTGAATGCGCTTTTTCTAGTTGCTCGGCGTTAACTAGAGTAACGCTTGGAAATGGCTTAAATTCAATTGGTTACAAAGCGTTCGCTTTTAATAGCGCATTAGAAAACATTGAAATTCCTACGAGCGTAACTTCGATTGGTTCTGGTGCGTTTGGTTATTGCACTTCATTTACAAGCATAAAAATCCCTTCGAGCGTATCTTCGCTTGGTGATGGTGCGTTCAGTGGTTGCAGCAACTTAACAAGCATTGAAATTCCTTCAAGCGTAACTTCGATTGGTTCTTCTGCGTTCAGTGATTGCAGCAGTTTAACAAGCATTGAAATTCCTTCAAGCGTAACTTCGATTGGTTCTAATATGTTTTATAATTGCACTTCATTAGAAAGTGTAACAATTCCTACGAGTGTAACTTCGATTGGTGCTTCTATGTTTTATAATTGCACTTCATTAGAAAGCATAACAATTCCATATAGCATAACTTCTATTAGTTCTTACGCGTTCTATGGTTGCGATTTGCTAACAAACGTGATATTTGAAAACACAAGCGGTTGGTTTTATTTAGAGTTTGTTGATGATACGAGTGGACCGGAAATTTCATCAACCGACCTTTCTAACTATTCTACTGCGGCAAATTATTTGAAATCGGTTTATTACAAATATGTTTGGGAAAGAAATTAAGAAACTAAATTGCTACAATATGTTTAAGGCAAACGTCTCTCAAGAGAGTTTGATAACACCAAGAAATTGGACGAAGCACGTTTATGGAGTTATGGTAAACGTTGTGAACTAAATACAAAAAACAATAAAACAACAAAAAAGAGAGGGCAAATCGGTTAGTAGCCGAAACGTCCTCTCTTTGTTTGTTTTTTATAGATGAATTGATGTTTACACATCATGAATTGGCTACGCCATGATTTCTCGCTTCGCTCCGTGAATTGAATTGCAACGAGTATCATGCCCGAAGGGCAATTCATGCAGTTTACTGCAATTCAAGACACGCAGTGTCAATTCATGCAACAAAGTTGCAATTCATTAGCGTGTTCTCCGCTAAGGATAACACGCTAAAATTTTACCAAGTTATTGAGCGAACAACTCTATTAGGGTCAGCAGGAGTGCCAACTAAAGCGGTGTTCGTATCTAGTTTTTTAAGGCTTTCAATTTCTTCTTTAGTTAAAGAGAAATCAAAAATGCTAATGTTTTCAATAATTCTTTCTTTATGCACGCTTTTTGGAATAACCGTCATATTGCATTGCGTTAAAAATCTTAGCATAATTTGCGCTTTTGTTTTGCCGTATTTTTCAGCAAGTTTAGAAACTTCTTCAAAGGCAAACATTTCGTTTCTTCTGTTTTGACCAAGGGGCGTGTAAGCCATGTGCGCGCAATCATATTTTTCCATCCAAGCCTTATGTTCTATGCGTTGGCATAAAAGGTTTGTTTCAATTTGATTAACGTGAGGCTTAATTTCATTATAATTTATAAGGTCGATAAGTCTATCAGGCTCGAAGTTAGATACGCCTATTGAACGAATAACCCCTTGTTTATAAAGTTTTTCTAAATCACGCCACGCTGCATAATAGTTATTATACGGCCAGTGCAATAAAACTAAATCAAGATAATCGGTTTTTAGTTTTTCTAACGATTCCATTACGGATTGATAGCATCTTTCAAAATTCTTGAAGTTAACTTTTGTAACCAAGAAAATATCTTCTCTTTTAACTCCGCTTTTTTTCATAGCGTCGCCAACGATTTGTTCGTTCTTATAGCCTTGAGCAGTGTCAAGTAGGCGATAGCCAGCCTCAAGCGCCCAAATAACGGAATTGAAACAATCGTCGCCGTCAGTTTGATAAGTGCCAAGCCCAAGTAGTGGCATTTTGTAGCCAGTTGCTAAGGTTTGAAATTCCATAAAGCCCCCCTATAAGTCGATTATTATAACTTTTTAATGATTTCTTGACCACCCATAAACGGTCTTAAAACTTCAGGAACGGTGATAGAACCGTCTGCGTTTTGGTATTGTTCAACGAGCGCTGGGAAAACTCTGCTCGTTGCAAGCCCGCTTCCGTTTAAGGTGTGAACGTAGCCAATCTTTTTATCTTCGCCTTTAAATCTAGTGTTGTTTCTTCTTGCTTGATAATCGTTTGCGTTAGAAACTGAAGATACTTCTTTATAAATGCCCATTGAAGGAATCCAAACTTCGATATCGTAAGTTCTAGCCATTGAAGCAGAGCAATCGCCTGCGGCAAGTTTAGATAATCTAAAGTGAAGCCCAAGTTTATCCATAAGAGAGCAAGCCTTTTGAACGAGTTCTTCAAACGCTTCCATTGATTTTTCAGGGTGAGCGTATTGAACCATTTCAACTTTATTAAATTGATGCCCGCGAATCATACCGCGCTCTTCCGCTCTATAACTTCCAGCCTCTTTTCTATAACAAGGCGTATAAGCAAAGAACTTCATAGGAAGTTTAGCGCCGTCAATAATTTCGCCTGCATACATATTAACGAGCGCCGTTTCAGCGGTAGGGAGCATAAAGCGTTGGTTCTTTCTATCCTTTTCTTCGCCGTCGTCAACCCAGTAAACTTCATCGGCAAACTTAGGGAATTGACCTGCGCCAAAACCACAGTTATAGCCAAGCATATGCGGTGGGAGAATAAAGGTATAACCATCGTTTAAGTGTTCGCTAATAAAGAAGTTTAAAAGCGCCCATTCAAGCCTTGCGCCGTCTCCTTTATAAAGCCAGTAACCGTTACCAGACATTTTTGCGCCTCTTTCATAGTCGATAAGGTCAAGGCTTTGGCAAAGGTCAACGTGGTTCTTAAATTCAAAATCAAATTCTGGTTTTTGATTATAAACTTTAACTACGGCGTTGTTTTCTTTTTCGCCCGGTAGAAGATCGTCGTCCGGAACGTTAGGAAGTCTAGATAGAAAATCAAAGATTTTATCGCTAATTTGAGAAATAACTTCGTCCTTTTTAGCAATATCGTCGCCAAGCGCTCTCATTTTAGCGAAAATATCGTCGCAAGGCAAACCTTGCTTTTTCATTTGCGGAATTTGAGCGGAAACTTTGTTTCTTTCGGCTTTATCTTTTTCAACTTCTTGTAAAAGAGTTTTGCGTTCTTGGTAAAGAGCAATCACTTCGTCAAAGCAAACGTCGTAACCTTTCTTTTTTAGGCTATCCGCCATTTTTTGCGGATTTTCAATAATTAACTTGATGTCTAGCATAGAAAAAACACCTTCTTCGTTATTTTTTTGTTTAATTATATACTAAAAATCAAAGGTTTGCAATAATTTTAACTAAGTTAAAATAAAAGGTTACTTTTTTATTTGCCAAAACGGTGGTTATTATGTTAAAATTAGCAAAACTAAGGTGAATTATGAAAATCTATAATACTCTAACAAGAAAAAAAGAAGAATTTATTCCACTTTGCGATAGCAAGGTAAATATGTATGCTTGCGGAATAACGGTATCTGGCGAGGCGCATATAGGTCATGCCTATCAAGCGCTCATTTACGATATTATTCGCCGTTATCTAGTAAAGAAAGGCTACGCCGTAACCTACGCTAGAAATTATACCGACGTTGACGATAAAATCATAGCAAAATCTCACGAAACGGGAATTCCTGCCGATAGATACGCTCAAATGATGATTAAAAAGATTGACGCGGTTATGGCTCGTTTTGAAGTAAACGACCCTGACGTTTGGTTAAAGGCAACCGAGAGCATTGAAGATATTATTTCGTTCGTTCAAGAACTTATCGAAAAAGGTCATGCTTATGCAACGAAAGAAGGTAGCGTTTATTTCTCGGTTGAAAGTTTTCCATCATACGGCAAACTCTCTAACCGTTCGGTTGACGATATGTTAGACGGCGTTAGAATTGAAAACGATACCGAAAAGAAAAGTCCGCTTGATTTTGCGCTTTGGAAAGCCGCAAAAGAAGGCGAAATTTACTGGGACTCGCCTTGGGGCAAGGGAAGACCGGGCTGGCATATTGAATGCTCTGCCATGAATAAAAAGGCTTTTGGCGAAATGATTGATATTCACGGTGGCGGTAGAGATTTAATCTTCCCACACCACGAAAACGAAATTGCTCAAACCGAGGCTTTGACTGGTAAGCAATTCGTTAAGTATTGGATTCACAACGGACTTATTAAGGTAAACGGCCAAAAAATGTCAAAATCGCTTGGCAATTCGCTCGTTTTAACCGAACTTTTAGATAAATTTAGCCCTGACGCTGTTAAGTTCGCGCTCCTTTCAACGTCTTATAGGAACGATATTAACGTAACTGATAATCTTTTCCCTGACGCCGAAAAGCATATAGGCGAATTTTATTCTATAATTAAAGCAGTGGAAGAGGCTAAACTTGAAAAGGTTGATTTCGATAGCCAAGTTGATAAAAAGTTTAACGAGGCTATGGACGACGACTTTAACACGGCCCTTGCGATTGCTAATTTATTCGGCTTTTTCAAAACGGCAAAGCAAATGCTTTCTCAAAACGACGGAAAATGCAAAACCATCGTTGAAGATATTAAAAACACATATTCTCTATTAGGGCTTTTCAAAATGGACGCTAGCGTTTATTTGAAAAAGCATAAAGTTGTGGAAGAATTACCTAACGAAATTTTAGAACTTTTAGAAATTATTAAGACCGCGCGTGAAGAGAAAAATTACGCGCTAGCCGATGAAACTAGAGCAAAGGTTTTAGATATGGGTTACAAGGTTTTAATTTCGAAAGACGGTGTTTCGGCTCAAAAGGTATAAAATGTCAAAAGTAGGGCTATAAGCCTAAAAACAAGCAATTTTAATAAACGATAACGATTATTTTTAACAATAAATGGTGATAAATTATGAAAATTACTGCTCAAGAACTTAGAGATAAATATCTTAAATTTTTCCAATCGAAAGGTCATAAAATAATACCTTCGGCAAGTTTAATTCCTGAAAACGACCCTTCGGTTTTATTCACAACCGCAGGTATGCATCCGCTTGTTCCATACCTACTTGGTGAAAAGCACCCAGCCGGAACTAGACTTACCGACGTTCAAAAATGCGTTAGAACTGGAGATATCGACGAAGTTGGAGACCTTTCGCACTTAACCTTTTTCGAAATGCTCGGCAACTGGTCGCTAGGCGATTATTTTAACGAAGAGGCTATCGAGTGGAGTTATGAATTTTTAACTGGTAAAGACTATCTTAACATCCCTGTTGAAAATTTAGCGGTAACCGTTTTTGCCGGCGATGATGACGCGCCTAGAGATATCTCTAGTTTTGAAAAGTGGAAGGCTTGCGGTATTCCGGAAGATAGAATTTTCTTCCTTCCAAAGAAGAATAACTGGTGGATTGCCGGAAAGACCGGACCTTGCGGCCCTGATACCGAAATGTTTATCGACCGTGGTTTTGAAAAATGCTCTGATGATTGCTCGCCTGCGTGCGATTGCGGTAAATATTTAGAAATTTGGAATAACGTTTTCATGCAATACTATAAGAACGAAGACGGCTCTTATTCTAAATTAAAACAAAGAAACGTTGATACCGGTATGGGTTTAGAGAGAACGCTTTGCATACTAAACGGTGTTGAAAGCGTTTACGATACTGAACTTTTCGATACCGCAAAAGCAAAAATCTTCGAGCTTACTGGTAAGCCTTACGGTGAGAGCGAAGAAGTAACTAGGGCTTATAGAATTATTCTAGACCACGTAAGAACGGCAACCTTTATGATAGGCGATATGAAAGGCATCGTTCCATCTAACGTTGACCAAGGCTACGTATTGAGAAGATTAATTCGTCGCGCGGTTAGATTTGGTAGAAACATAGACCTTCCTAACGGCTCGCTTAGCGAAATTGCAAAGTGCTATATTGAAAAATACGCTACGGCTTATGAAGAGTTAAAAATTAACGCTAATAAGGTTATAGACGAACTTTCTAAAGAAGAAGAAAGGTTCTCAAAGACTTTAGCGGACGGCTTGAAAGAGTTTAATAAGGTTATAACTTATATTCAAGGTAACGTGTTCCCTGGAAAGACTGCTTTCCGCCTTTACGATACTTTCGGTTTCCCACTAGAAATCACTTGCGAACTTGCTAAAGAAAAAGGTTTTACCGTTGATGAAGAAGGCTACAGAAAAGCGTTTGAAGACCACCAAAAGAAATCTTCGCAAGGTAGCGAGCAAAAGTTTAAGGGCGGTCTTGCAGATACTAGCGAACAAACGGCGCGTTTGCATACGGCAACACATTTAATGCAAGCGGCTTTAAAGAAAGTTTTAGACCCTAGCGTTTCGCAAAAAGGTTCTAACATTACCGTTGAAAGACTTCGTTTCGACTTTAACTTCGAACGCCCTATGACCAAAGAAGAAATTGAAGAAGTTGAAAAGTTAGTAAACCAAGCAATCAAGGCAGACGTTCCAGTTGTTATG
The DNA here is from genome assembly GCA_045586885.1 of Christensenellaceae bacterium. Taxonomy (GTDB): domain Bacteria; phylum Bacillota; class Clostridia; order Christensenellales; family Borkfalkiaceae; genus UBA4636. Next base: position 54,194 of record JAZNBE010000033.1, on the reverse strand, counting down.
AAGGAAATGACCGTTGAAGAAGCAAAAAAAGAAGGCGCGGTTGGCGTTTTCGATTCTAGATACGGCGACGTTGTTAAGGTTTACACTATCGGCGAATATTCTAAAGAAATTTGCGGTGGACCTCACGCAAAAAGAACGGGGGAACTTGGAACTTTCAAAATTAAGAAAGAACAATCTTCTTCTGCCGGAATTAGAAGAATTAAAGCAGTTTTAGAAAACTAACAATAAAAAACAAAATTTCGCCTGCCCTTGACAATATTATATCATAAGAGTATAATAGTATAATAGTGTAAGAGAAAAAGGCGCGCTAAACAAAAAAGTTTAAATAAAATAGGCTAAATGGGGAATATTATGGAAGATAAATCAGTTAGAACGTATCAATTAAGCAAGGAAGGTAAAAAAGAGTTAGAAGATCGCCTTGCGTATTTGAATGACGTTGAAAGACCAAAAACCGTTGAAAGACTTGCCGCTGCAAGAGAACTTGGCGACCTTTCTGAAAATGCGGAATACAAGTTTTCAAAAGATGCGCTTGCAAGAATTTCTAGCGAAATTTTAGAAATTGAAGATAAACTTAAACACGCCGTTATTTACGACGACGATGCAAACAAAGACGGAAAGAATAAAGGCGTAATTTCTTTAGGCTCTAAAATTCAAGTTATGAATAAGGCTTTAGGAAAAGTTTTTGAATACACTATCGTAGGCACAGTTGAGGCCGATATTATGAAAGGTAGAATTTCAAACGAATCGCCAGTAGGCAAGGCTCTTATCGGCAAAAAGAAAGGCGACGTTGTGCGTATCGAACTTGCTCAAGGCGGTTACGATATCGAAGTTTTAGACGTCATTAAGTAACTAATTTTTTGGCGGGGCTAGTTTTTTGCTCCGCTTTTTTTGGAGTTTTTATGAAGGGTAAACTAATAACTTTCGAAGGCTGTGAAGGTTGCGGAAAATCTACGCAAACAAGGCTTTTGAAGGAATATTTAGAGAAAAACGGCGTTGATTTTATCATCGCAAGAGAGCCGGGCGGAACTGAAATTAGCGAAAAAATCCGCGCGGTTATTCTAGATAAAAACAACAAGGCTATGTCTGATGAGTGCGAGGCGCTTTTATACGCAGCGTCAAGAGCGCAAATAATAAAAGAAGTCGTTTTGCCAGCGCTAGAGAGTGGAAAACTCGTTATTTTAGATAGATATATCGATTCATCTTTAGCCTATCAAGTTTACGCAAGGGGCTTAAGTTTTGATTTTGTTAAGAAAATCAATTCTTACTGCTTTGAAAACTGTATGCCAGATTTAACCATTTTTATGAACGTTTCGCCAGACGAAGCGTTTGAAAGAAAGGGTGGGGTTGATAAGCAAGATAGAATTGAACTTTTAGGCATAGATTTTCATAGAAAAGTTTACGCAGGTTATTTAGAACTAGCAAAAACCTTTAGCGATAGAATAGTTCCTTTCTCATGTAAGGGCACGAAGTTTGAAACGCACGCTAAAATTATAGAGTATCTTAAGGAAAGAGAATTTATTAAATGAAAAACCTTATAAGACAAATTGACGCTTACAAAGTAATTGCCCAAGAAAAAAAACTTGGCAAACTTTCGCACGCCTATTTGTTCTTATCGAGCGATGAAAATTTGTTAGTCGAGTTCTCTAAAGCAATTGCAAAACTTATATCTTGCGAAGAAGAAGAGTTTTGCGATAATTGTAGAGCGTGCCGACTTATCAATAATTTTGCTCATAGCGACGTTTGTTTTTATCCTAAGAAAGATAAAAAACTGTCGGTAAGCGATGCCGATGAAATTATTGAGCAAAGCGCAATTAGACCTATTGAACTTAATAAAAGAGTTTTCGTAGTTAATAAGGTCGAAGAGTTAAAGCAATATCAAAACAAACTTTTAAAAACCTTAGAAGAACCGCCAAGGAACGTAACTATAATTTTAACGGCTAAAAACGATACGGCGGTTTTACCAACCATATCTTCCCGTTCTAAAATTTTCACTCTTCCTGTTTTTTCAAGCCAAACGCTTTTTAATCATTTCAAAGATATTTTGAAAGATGAAAACAAACTCCGTCTATCAATATTTTTAGCGGGCGGAAGGGCGCTAGAGGTTGAAAATTTTTATAACGGTGAAGAAACGCTATCGCTTTTTAATACGGTAGTTGAAATGCTAGAGAAAATGAAGTCGGCAAAAGACGTTGGCTTATTTTCTCGAGAACTTCAAAAATATCAACCAAAAATCGTTGTTGCGGTAATAAAAACTTGCCTTGGCGCAATGCTAACCTATATTTTAGGTAAGGATGACGAGTTTTTAGATAATCGCTTAAAAGAAGTGGCGAAATCTTTTAGGCAAGGCACGATTATAGGTGTTATCGATAGGCTAAATCAACTAGAAAAAACGGCTAATTTTAACGCAAACGCCGTAATGCTAATTGATTTAGTGTTGTTCGCTATTATGGAGGAAAAGTCAAAGTGGCAAAAATTATTGGCGTAAAATTTAGAAACACCGCAAAGGTTTACTATTTCGCGCCTAACGGCGAAAATTTCGAACTTGGCGACGGCGTTATCGTAGAAACGGCGCGTGGCGTTGAGTTTGCTAGGGTAACCTTATGCGAAAAAGAAGTTGACGATAGCGAAATAGTGCAACCATTAAAGACTATTTTGCGTAAGGCAACCGCTAAGGATATTGAGAAAAACGAACTTAATATTCAAAAAGAGCCTAATGCAAAACAAATTGCCGAAGAGCGAATTTTAGCCCATAACTTAAAAATGAAATTAATAAGCGTGGAATATACTTTCGACGGCAGTAAAATAGTTTTCTATTTCACGGCGGCTGGAAGAATTGACTTTAGAGATTTGGTTAAAGACCTTGCCTCTATTTTCCACGTAAGAATAGAACTTCGCCAAGTAGGCGCTAGAGATGAAACCAAACTTTTAGGCGGAATTGCGCCTTGCGGTAGAGAGTGCTGTTGCGCAAGTTGTATGCCAGATTTTAGAAAAGTTACTATCAAAATGGCAAAAGTGCAAGGCTTATCGCTCAATCCTTCTAAAATTAGCGGATTATGCGGAAGGCTTATGTGTTGTTTAGAATATGAAAACGAATATTATTCTTGCGCATATAAAAAGATGCCTAAAATGGGTTCAACAGTAACAACTCCAGAAGGCAACGGCTTGGTTATAGGGCTAAATATGTTAAAGTTTTTAGTAAAAGTAAAGATAGATAAAGGCGACGGCGCTTTAATCTATAAAGAATTTCCGCTTGACGAAGTAAAATTCCATAAAAACGAATCGGGCGACGACCTTAAAATTAGCAAAGAAGAGTTTGAAGAGCTTAAAAAACTTGAAAACGATTAAAAATTTTTTAAAAAAGTATATACAAATTAAAATATTTGTGTTACAATATCTATAAGCTTTTAAAAAAAGTTGATTTATGATTAATTAGGAGGTTTTTCCCATGGCTTACAAAATTTCAGACGCTTGCATTTCTTGCGGCGCATGCGCAGAAAACTGCCCTGTATCTGCTATCTCAGCTGGTGATACTCAATTCGTAATCGACGCTGATGCTTGCATCTCTTGCGGCGCTTGTGCAGATAACTGCCCTGTTTCAGCAATTTCTGAAGAATAATTAGACGAAATGCACCGCTTTAAGCGGTGCATTATTCTTTATGAAAAAAGAAGACCTAATTTTAGAAGACCTTTTAATAGGGAATTATAAAATTTATCAAGCCAAAAACCTTTACCGTTTCACGAGTGATTCGGTAATTTTGTCGCGCTTTGCAAAAAAAGGGCAAGAAAATATAGTAGATTTATGCTCTGGTAGTGGAATTGTTTCAATTCACTACCACGCAGTGAATAACTCTGTTAAAAGGGCGGTTTTATGCGAAGTGCAAAAAGACCTTGCCGATATGAGCAAATTAAGCGTTGAAATAAACGGCTTAGAAAATATTTTCACCGTCGAAAATATGCCTTTGCAAGAACTTCAAATTGATGGGTTCGACCTTGTTTTGTGTAATCCGCCGTTCGTAAAGAAAAATAGTGGAATTTTACCAAGCGATAGTAGTCTTGCCATTTGCAAAAACGAAGTTTTGGTAACCTTTGAAGAAATTGCCAAAAAAGCCTACGAAATTTTGAAAAAGGGCGGACTGTTTACCTTTTGCCATAGAGCCGATAGGCTTAGCGAAATTTTGGTTTGTTTAGAAAAAACAAGCCTCTACCCAGCGAAGATGCAATTTGTTTCAGCAAAAGAAAACGGCGAGCCGTATTTAGTTTTAATAGAGGCTTTAAAAGAGAAAAAGAGCGTTCTAAAAATTCTTCCGCAAGCGGTAAACCTTGCTAAAGATTTTTCAGGAATAATCGAATAATCAACTTATAGACCAACATTTTAGGTGAATTATGCTTTATTTTGTTTCAACTCCCATAGGCAACTTAAAAGATATTAGTTATCGCGCGGTTGAAGTTTTATCTTCGGTTGACGTAATTTATTGTGAAGATACTCGCCACTCGATGCCACTTCTTAATCATTACGGCATAAAAAAACCACTTCAATCATATAGAAAGGGAAACGAGGCGGAAACGGCTGAAAAAATTGTTGAAATATTAAAAGAAGGCAAAGAAATTGCCGTAATTTCAGACGCAGGCACTCCCGTAATTTCAGACCCGGGCGAAATTTTATGCAAAAGACTAAAAAAAGAAGGGCTTGCTTATACGGTAATTCCGGGCGCAAACGCAGTTTTGCCTGCGCTAATTTTATCTGGGCTATCTGCTAAGAATTTCACGTTCATTGGTTTTTTACCCGAAAAAAACGCTGAAGTTGAAAAACTTTTAACCTCTATTGAGAACTTAGAAACAACTTTAATTTTTTACTGCGCTCCACACGACTTAAAAAAGACGACAGAAAAGTTATATAAATACCTTGGCGATAGAGAGGCTTGCGCCGTTAAAGAAATAACGAAACTTTACGAAACGGCAACAAACTTTAACCTAAAAGAAGGTTTTTTAGGCGACGAAAGGGGCGAATTCGTGCTAGTTGTGGAAGGCGCAAAACGAGAGTCAAATTTTGAAGATTTGCCTATTAATGAACATATAGCCCTATATTTAGAACAAGGGCTTTCAAAAATGGATGCGATAAAGAAGGTTGCAAAAGAGCGTGGCGTTCCAAAAAGTTCACTTTATAAATATACTCTAGATAACAAGTAAAAAGATTATAATTTTTATTAAAAAAGGCTAACCGAGAGGTTAGCCTTTATTTTATTTTTGTTTTTTAGAGTTTGCTCTAGTTATTAGTTTTGAATTTTCAACGATAGGAATTGTTGCAAGCCCTAGTCCTGCCGAAATTAAAACGTGAGTAAAATTAACCGCCGAGAACGAGAATACTTTTGCAATAGGCGGAATTACTACTACTAGAACTGATAGGGTAATTGAAAAGATGAGAGCGAGAAGCATCCACTTGTTTACCGATTTTATTTTGAAAATAGATTGCGTTTGGGAGCGCATATTATACGCGTGGAAAGTTTCAGCAAATGCCATTGTTAAGAAAGCCATCGTCATACCAAGGCTAGCGCCGTTAATTTCTAATCTCCAAAGTTCAGGGGTTTTTAAGAACTCGCCAAAACTTAAAGTAGAAAATGAAGTTGCTTGCATATATTGACCGATAAAGTAAGCCAAAAGCGTTAAAACTGAAATCATTATGCCTTCAATTATAACGTTTCTACCAAGTCCGCCTGAGAAAATACCTTCTCTTCTAGGTCTTGGGCTTCTTTCCATAACGTCAGGGTCAGCATCTTCCATACCAAGCGCTAATGCTGGTAGGGTATCGGTTATTAAGTTAATCCATAAAATATGAACTGGCTTTAAGATGGTAAAGCCCAAAATGGTTGCAATAAATACGGAAAGAACTTCGGAAAGGTTTGAAGATAGCAAGAAACGAATAGCCTTTTTAATGTTATCGTAAATTCTTCTACCTTCTTTGGTTGCGTCAACTATCGTTGCGAAGTTATCGTCGCCAAGAATCATATCGGCAACGTTTTTGGTAACGTCGGTTCCGGTAATACCCATACCAACGCCGATATCCGCGCTCTTAATGCTAGGCGCGTCGTTTACGCCGTCGCCGGTCATAGCAACTACTAAATCTCTTGCTTTCCACGCCTTAACTATCATAACCTTGTGCTCTGGTTGAACTCTTGCGTAAACTGAATATTTTTCAATGTTTTTAGCAAGTTCTTCTTCACCCATAGCGTCAATTTCCGTGCCGGAAAGAGCCTCGGTTGAATTACTAATAATTTCTAGTTCTTTTGCAATAGCAATAGCAGTGTCTTTATGGTCGCCGGTAATCATTATAGGGCGAATACCTGCGGATTTACAAAGCATAATAGCGTCTTTAACTTCTGGTCTTACTGGGTCAATCATACCAACAAGACCGATAAAGATAAGGTCTTTTTCGTTAACTTCTGTGGTCATTTGGCTAGGGCAAACGTCCAAATTTTTATAGGCTGCGGCAAGAACTCTTAAAGCCTTATCCGCCATAGCCTTGTTTTCGCCTAATATTTTAGCCCTTAAACTATCGTCTAACAAAACAACGCCGTCATCGGTTAAATAATGCGAACAACGCTTAAGAAGTTCATCTGGCGCGCCTTTAGTGTATTGAATAAACTTACCGTTATCTTCAACGACGGTTGTCATAAGTTTTCTATCGCTATCGAAAGGAATTTCGTTTACTCTTGGGAAAGATTTTTTAAGTTCGTTCTTATCAAGTTTTAGAGAATAAGCAAAGTTTACGAGCGCGCATTCGGTAGGCTCGCCGATTGCCTTAAAACTGGAATCAAGTTCAGCGTCGCTAGATAGCGCCATAGCCGTTGCTAAAAGCGTGGAAGACGTGGTGAAATTTTCAACGACGGTCATCTTGTTTTGGGTTAAAGTTCCAGTTTTATCAGAGCAAATAATTTGAGTGCAACCAAGCGTTTCTACTGCCGATAATTTTCTAATAACCGCCTTATGGTGCGACATTTTGGTTACGCCTATCGATAGAACGATAGTAACGACCGTTGCAAGCCCTTCCGGAATTGCCGCAACCGCTAAAGATACCGCAACTATGAAAGTATCTAAAACAACGTTGACGGTTATGCCTGATGATATACTTGAAATAAGGCGGAAACCAAAAATAAATAAGCAAATTCCTAAAACAATGTAAGTTAAAATTTTACTTAATTGCTTAAGTTTAATTTGCAACGGTGTTTCTTCGTTTTCAGTAGCGTTTAGAACGTCTGCAATCTTACCCATTTCCGTTTGCATGCCAGTTGACGTAACAACCGCAGCGCCTCTACCGTAAACGATAGTGCTACCCATATAGAGCATATTTTTTCTATCGCCAAGCGGAACTTGTTTACCGTCGTTAGAGATAACGTCGCTAGTTTTTTCAACCGGAACTGATTCGCCGGTTAGGGCTGATTCTTCGCATTTAATCGAAGCGCACTCGATAATTCTAGCGTCCGCAGGCACGCTATCGCCGGCTTCTAAAATTAAAATATCGCCAACAACGATATCTTCACTTTTAATGAGTTTAACTTCGCCGTCTCGTAAGACTTTGGAGTTTGGCGACGTCATATTTTTAAGCGCCTCTAACGCCGATTCGGCTTTAGATTCTTGAATAACGCCTAAAACAGCGTTAAGAATAACTACGGCTAGAATTATAATAACGTCGGCAAAGCCTTCGCCGTCAATAATAGCAATTACTAAAGATACGGCGGCGGCTACTAACAAAATTATAAGCATAGGGTCTTTTATTTGGTTTAAGAACCTTTGCGCTAGAGAAATTTTCTTAGCCTCAGCAAGTTTGTTTTTGCCGTTCTTCTCAAGGCGTTGTTGCGCTTCAGCGCTGGAAAGCCCTTTTGCTGAACTGTTTAGGTGCTCTAAAACTTTGCTTTTATCTTGGTTATAAAAATTCATTTTAACCCCTTTCATAATATATATTATGTTCTAGATTTTCAAGTAATATTAAAAAAGACTTTTACAGCATTAAAAACGCTGTAAAAGTCTTGCAAGTATTCAAGCGAAATACCCATTGGCAACCATTTTATAAAAAAGTGATGTTGACTGCCAACCGCAATTTCTTGCGCGCTACTCCCTTTTACCGCTCTATTATACGAAAACTAGAAAAAATTGTCAATATTTTGTTTTGAAATTTTACTTGAAATTTACCTAAATTTATTTTTTTCAAAAACAACTAAAGTTTATACGGCGTTATTAGGGTAACTTTCTTTAACGAAATCGACTATAACCTTATAAAACGCTTTAGCGGCAGGAGATAGTCTTTTCTTATCTAAGCACGAAAGCCCGATAACTCTATATTCTTCAGGCAAAAGATGAAGTTTGTTAAGCCCGCCTTCTAAGCCCTTAGCCGTTAGCGATGCCATAATAGATATACCTTTTCCGCACTCTATTAAGGTCATAATCGAAGTATCGTCTAAAATATGGAAAGAAGAGTGGAATTTTAAGTTATATTTCTTAAAGAAAAACTGAACGTCCGCATCACTTCCTTCACGCTGAATAACGAACTGTTTATCTTTCATTTCGTCAATAGTTATAAAGCCTTCCGTTTTAGTTTTAAAATTTTTAGGAACAAGGCAAATTAGAGGGTCTTTGTAAAGCGGTTCAACGGAAAGTTCGGTCGTGCAAGAAGTTGATAAAAACCCAAAGTCAACTATTCCTAGTTGAATCCAAGAAATAACGTCGTCGTAACTTCCTTCATACATTTGAATTTCAATTTTAGGGTAAAGCGCGTCGAAAATTTTAAAAATTTGAGGCATCCAGTTAGATAAAACGCTGTTAAAAATACCTACCTTTACAACGCCTTGCTCTAAACCTTTAACCTTATTTATAGATTGCGTTAATGCTTCTTCTCCGTTTAGAAGTTGCAAAACGGCAGGGTATAACGCTTTTCCGCTTTCGGTTAGAGTAATTCCAGAGCGTGTTCTTGAAAAAAGTTGAAAACCTACTTCGTTTTCGGCGTCTTTTACCGCGTGCGATACGGCAGAAGAGGTCATATTAAGAACTTCGGCAGTTTTTACGAAACTACCTTGCTGAACTATCGTGTGGAAAACTTTGCAAAACCAAAGAGTCATTTTACTTCTCCTTAAGTTGAATAAAATTCATTTTAAAAATGAAAAAAATGAACTTGACTTCATGAAAATATTATAGTATAATACGCAAGTAATGTCAATTTAAGGAAAGAAAAAATAGTAAAGAACAATAGAAAAGTTGGCAAAAAGGGGTTATGGAACTAATTAACAAATATCTTCCAAGAACTGAATTTTCTAGTTACGAAGATTTTAAGAAAAACTTTAAGATAGAAATTCCCGAAAAATTCGATTTCGCTAGAGATATCGTTGACGAGTGGGCAAAATACGAACCGCAAAAACGCGCGCTCGTTTATTGCGACGATGATGGCTTTGAGCGTATTTTTACGATGGAAGATATTTCTATTCTTTCAAAAAAGGCTGCAAAGTGGCTCATTGATAACGGCATTAAAAAAGGCGATAAAATAATGACCGTTTTAAGAAGGCGTTGGGAATACTGGGTTATTGCCGTTGCAATTAGTAGAATTGGCGCAATAATTTCGCCTTGCGCTATTCAAATGAAGAAAAAAGATATTGCTTATAGAATTAACGAGTGTGGCGCAAAACTTCTTATTTGCCTTGAAGACGATTTCGTTATTTCTCAAGTTGAAAACTTAAAGGAAGAGTGCAAAACGCTTGAAAACATCGCTTTCGTTCAAAAAACTAGTAAAACTGGCGATAACTTCTTAAACTTTGACGAGTTTGTTAAAAAGCCTTGCTTTGATGGTTTCGACGATTTGAATAAAGAAGACGAAATGCTTATTTATTTCACTTCTGGAACTACTGGCTATCCAAAAATTGCAATTCATAATAGAACTTATCCGCTAGGGCACATCGTAACCGCAAAATATATGCAATGCGTTCAAAACAACGGTCTTCACCTAACGCAAACGGATAGCGGTTGGGCAAAATTCGGGTGGGGTAATATTTACGGTCAATGGATAGCAGGTAGCGCAATTTTAGCATACGACCCAGTTAGGTTTAACACTTTCAAACTTATGGAAGTTATGAAAAAGTATAAGCCTACTAGCATTTGTATTCCACCAACAATGTATCGTTTCCTTCTTCACGATGGAATTAAAAAAGAGCATATTTCAAGCGTAAAGTGGTTCTCAACGGCTGGCGAACCATTGTCAGGTGAAGTAAATAAACAAATTTACGATTTAACAGGTCTTTATATTCACGAAGGCTTTGGGCAAAGCGAAGGAACGCCTATAACTTGCGGTTTCCCTTGGGTAAAAATTAGGCCGAATTCAATGGGTAAACCATCACCTTTATACGACGTTGATATTATTCACCCAGACGGAACGCCTTGCGAAGTGGGCGAAACCGGCGAAGTCGTAATTCGCGTGCCTGATAGGTCTAAAACGATAGGTTTATTAGATTGCTATCAACTAAACGGCGAAAGAATTGATCCGATAGTTGACGGAATTTATCACACGGGCGATACGGCTTACTGTGATGAGAGCGGATATTTCTGGTACGTTGGTAGAGTTGACGATATGATAAAATGCTCAGGCTATAGAATAGGTCCTTTTGAGATTGAAAGCATATTAAACACTCACCCTGCGGTAAAAGAAAGCGCGATAGTTGGCGCGCCTGATGAAATTAGAGGGCAAATAGTGTGCGCGGTTATAGCGCTCCGCCCATCTTACGAGCCTAGCGAATATTTAGTAAAAGAACTTCAAACTTTCGTTAAGCAAAACACCGCGCCTTATAAATACCCAAGAAAGATAGTTTTCGTTGACGAACTTCCTAAAACAACTACTGGAAAAATCGTTAGAAACGAAGCGAAAAAACTTGTTCAATAAAACAAGAAATACGTCTATAAGGCGATTATTAGGCAAAATTTAATAAAAAAGCAGTTAAGTCTTACTGGCTTAACTGCTTTTATTTTTTAGTTTTTTTCTAGAATTTTTTGAACGGCTTCAAGAAGGTCTTTGCAATAATAGGTTGGTTCAACCTTCATAGCGTCTAACTTTTCGCTTTCAACCTTTATCGTTCTAATATTTGCGTTAATGCCCGTTTGAATATCAACTTCTCTATCGCCAACCATAAAGCAAGAAGGTAGGTCAATATTAAAATCTTTTACGGCTTTATCTATCATACCCGTTTTAGGTTTACGGCAATCGCAATTAAACTTTAGTTCTTTCACTTCGCCTTCAAAACCGCTATCTGGGTGGTGTGGGCAATAGTAGTAGCCGTTGAAAAACGCGCCTTCTTTTCCTAATAGCGTTTGAATTTTATCAAACATTTTTTCCATTTCTAAGAAGGTACATTCACCACGAGCAATTACTGGTTGATTAGAAATAATAATTGCTAAATATTCGCTAGAGTTTAATAATTTAAAGGCAGTTGGAACGGTTTCGAAAAGTTCAATATCGTCCGCGCTTTTCACAAACCCACGGTAAATATTTATAACGCCGTCTCTATCGATAAAAACTGCTTTTTGTTTGTTCTTTAAGTTTCTTATTCTTGGCAAGTTGTTTTTTAAATCTTTTTCGCCCTGTAAAAATCGCTCAGGCGTGCCAACGTCTTTTACGTATTCGGTTGAAGAATAAGAATAAACTTCGCCGTATGGAATAAAGTGGCTAACGAAATCTTTTTCAAGATTAATTTTTTTCTTTTCGGTAAAAAATTCTAACGTTTTAGGCTCTATCATAATAAAGCCTGCGTTTACTAAATTTTTGTAATAATAATTACGGGTAGTCCCTTTTAAGTCAAATCTCTCAACTTTAGAGTTACTATCGCAAACGACTAAATCGCTATCGAAAGGGTGGGCGTTTGGGTGCGTTAATAGCGTTATAGACGCGTTTTTAGATTTATGAAAGGCAAGCATTTTTTCAATGCAAACGTCAAAAAGCAAATCGCCTGATAAAACTAAAAGCGTTTCGTCTAATCTTCCTTTTAGGAAATATAGCGCTCCGCCAGAGCCTAGAGGCTCGTCTTCAACGATATATTCAATTTTTACGCCAAGTTTTTCGCCGTTGCCAAAATATTCTTCAATTTTTTCATGCAAGTGCCCAACTGAAATAAAAAACTCGCTAATTCCATTTTCTTTAAGCGTTAAAATTGCGCGCTCTAATAAAGGCATACCTAAAAGGCAAGCCATAGGCTTTGGAATTGCGTCTTTAGTTATGGGCGAGAGCCTAGTGCCCTTTCCGCCGGCTAAAATTAGTGCTTTCATAATAAATATAAATAATTAATCTAAAATCCAACTTTCAACGCCTGAAAAAGTGAAATTAACAGGATAAGCGTTTCCATTGAGCGTTGAAAAACTATCAAGTAATAATTGCCTATTTTCAGGCGCAACGTAAAACAGTAAAAAACCGCCTCCACCAGCGCCAGATACTTTTACGGCTTCAGCGCCGTGGTGAAACGCGTAATTTATAGTGCGCTCAAGTTGTTGGTTGGTTATAATTGAAGATGTTTTTTTCTTGTTTTCCCAGTTTTGTTGCAAAATTTTAGCAAAACTTAAAATATCGCACTTATCAATAGCGTCTTTCATTTTGTAGGCGAATTTTTTAATGTTATGCATAGCCAAAATAGCGTCGTCTTTTTTATCGGTGGTGTTTTTAATTTGTTCTTTAATAATATCGCTAGAAGAACGTGATTTACCGCCGTAGTATAAAACGAGCGAACACTCTAACTCGCTAACGGCTTGCTCGTTTGAGTTAAGTTTAGTAATTGTAGAAGAGCCGTCAGGGTTAAATTCCATTAAATTTATTCCGCCGTAAACTGCTGAAAACTGGTCTTGTTTACCGCCGGCAAGGCGAAGGTCCTTTCTTTCAATATCGTAAGCAAGCATTGCTTTTTGCTCTTCTGTAAGGTCAAGATTAAGCCATTTTGAAAAGGCTTCAATTATAGCAACAACCATCGTTGAAGAAGTGCCAAGCCCACTACCGATAGGCGCGTCGTTACAAGTTGACATTGTAAAAGATAAAGGTTTTCCGTCGTTAAAATCTTTGATAATGCGGTTATAGACCCCTTTATGTAATATTAAGTTGTTATCGGTTATAGGGAAAGAACTTACCGCGTCGCACTCGAGCGTGTTGTGATTATCGTGAGCAACGAACTTAATTTTTCCGTCAAACCTTGGCGTTATGGTGCAGTAGGCATACATAGAGATAGTAGCGTTCAAAACTGCTCCGCCATAAACGTTTGAATATGCTTCAATATCAGTTCCACCGCCTGCAAGCCCTATTCGAAGGGGCGCTCTACTTCTAATTTTCATTTTCTATTTTTTTACCTTTTTCTTCCACTATTTCAATCAATCTTTTTTCAACGGCTTTAGAGCAATCTTTCCACGTGATATATAAATCACGGCGCGCGTTCAAGCCTATTTCTTTAAGTTTTTCTCTATCAAGGATTGCTCTTTCAATGGTTAAAGCGAAATCTTCAACGGTATCGTTTGATAAAAATCCGTTCACGCCGTCCGTAATTTCATAGCCGGCGCAAGAGCCTTTAATAAACACGCCCGGCGTTGAGTAGGCGCACGCTTCTATTTTAACTAGAGCGAAATTATCGTAAATTGATGGGAATAAAAGAAGGTCTGCTCTAGATAACAAAAGAGGGAACAACTCTCTTTCAACGTAGCCCATAAGGAAAACGCAGTCTTGCATATCGAGTTTTTGAATAAGTTTAGCAAGTTTTTTCTTTACAGGTCCGTTTCCCACAACGTAAAACTTAAACTTTTTGCCTTTATCTTTTAAAACTTTAAGGCTCTTGATGATAAAATCAATGCGTTTAAGTTTCATAATTCTGCCAACGTAAATAAAAACTAGTTCATCTTCGTCAAGGCTTAGTTTTTGGTTAGCAAGCGCTCTGTTTTCTAAAACGTTTTCGCAAATAGGAAGGTCGGAGCCGAACGGAAGGTATGTGATTTTACCTTTATAACCGTAACGGCGCGCTTGTTTTTCGACTTCAGGCGAGCAAACGAAAACTTCGTCGCACTTATTATAGATTTTGCCCATCGATTTAGTTATAAGCCGAGCAATTAAACTAGATTTAGAAACGTCTTTAATAATCATTTCCATATTAGAGTGGAAAGTGGCAACTATAGGCACGTTCTTTTTCTTTGCTACTTTTATAAGATATTTCGCCATATTAAAAGGCGAGTGAATATGAATAATATCAGGGTTTAATTCATCAACTTGTTTCTTAAATTCTTTATCAAGATTAGGAAAACCGTAAAACTGATTTAGCGCGGAAATAAACACGCTTTTGCACCTTAATACTTTATAAGGGAAATTATCAACGTAGTTCTTTTTGTTCTTTGGCGCAACAACCGTAACGTTTTGCGAATTTGCCATGTGTTTACTATAGTTAGAGATGCAAGTTATAACTCCGTCAACGTCGGGAAGAAAAACGTCGCACGCTTCAATAACGTTTAGTTTTTTATCCATAACCCCTCCACAAAAGTTTTTTTATATTATACCCCTAAACGAAATTTTAATCAAGAGTTTAACCTTAATAAGAAAAATATAGCGCGGTTAAATAAAGGTAAAAGATAAAAAGCCTAAACTTATTCTAAAATTCGCCAAAAAATTAAAAGCGATAAGTTTTTTAAAAACTTAACGCTTTTTTTAATTATTTCTTTATATTATTTCTTTATAAGATAGCACTCAACTTTTTCATCACGCATAAACTCAGCGTTATCACTAGCGTTTGGCGAAAAATCAAAAAAGTTTTGGCAGTTTTCATCATAGATAGGCGATAGTCGCCAAGAAAAAGGGTCTTCAAAAACTACTTCTTCAAGTGCCGAGCATTTATGAAAGGCTTTAGCGCAGATGGTTTTTACGCTTTTAGGTATAACCACTTTTTTCAAACTTTCGCAACCGATAAAGGCGTTTTCGCCGATATAATATAACGAATTTCCTAAACTTAAGTTTACTAATTTTTTCAATCCGCCAAAACTAGAAACGTCTATAACTTCTAAACTATCTGGTAAAATTACGCTTTCAAGGTTTTCCAAAAACGCAAACGCGCTAGTCTTAATTTCTTTCAAACCCTTACCAAATTCAACGCTTTTAACTTGATAGCACTTAAGAAAAGCCCAGTCTTTAATAAGTTCTAAACTATCTGGAAGAGAAATATGCTCAAGGCTAGAGCACGAATCGAAAGAGCCTTTGCCAATGGTTTTTAAATTTTTTCCAAACTCAATCTCTTTAAGAGACTCGCATTTATCAAAAGCCCAATCACCTATGCTTTCTAAACGGTTAGGAAAGGTTACGCTTTCAAGGCTGTTGCAATTATAAAAAGCGTATTCCCCAAGAAATTCTAATAAAGGCGGAAGACTTATCGTCTTAAGGCTTATGCAATACGAAAAGGCTCTATTGTCGATAGTTTTTAAGCCGTTACCAAATTCAAGTTTTTTTAGGTTAGAGCAGTTATCGAACGAAAAAGCGCCTATGGTTTGCAAACCGTTTGGAAAAATTGCGCTTTCAAGGTTTTCACAACGCGAAAAAGCGTATTCACAAATTTCAGTAACGGTAGAAGGAAAAAACACTTCTTCTACCGTTTTGTTTGTATAAAAAGCGTATTTTCCTATAACTTGAACGCCGTAAGGAATAATAACTTGGCTATCTTTTCCTTTATATTCAATTAAGTGCTCTTTATCGTTTATTCGCTCTATAATAAAATCACTCATTACGCTAGCCCTAATTTTTTTATTATTATATAACTTTTAGAAAGAAAAGTAAATAAAAATTTTGACTAGAAATTACGCAACGTTTTTGAAAATAAAAACACGCCTTGCAAAGCAAAGCGTGTTTAATTTTAGTTAAATTATTTCTTGAAAGATTCTTCAACTGCAACAGCAACTGCAACGGTAGCGCCAACCATAGGGTTGTTACCCATACCGATAAGTCCCATCATTTCAACGTGAGCAGGAACTGAAGAAGAACCGGCAAATTGAGCATCGCCGTGCATTCTCCCCATAGTGTCGGTCATACCGTAAGATGCTGGGCCTGCCGCCATATTGTCTGGGTGAAGAGTTCTACCAGTACCACCGCCTGATGCTACTGAGAAATAGTTCTTGCCGTTTTCAACGCACCACTTTTTATAAGTGCCTGCAACAGGGTGTTGGAAACGAGTAGGGTTAGTTGAGTTACCCGTGATAGATACGCCAACGTTTTCCATTCTCATAATAGCAACGCCTTCCGGAACGTTATCTGCGCCGTAGCATTTAACTTTTGCTCTAGGACCGTCGCTATAAGGTTTTTCGTAAACAACCTTAACTTCTTCTGCGTATGGATCAAATTCAGTTTCAACGTAAGTAAAGCCGTTAATACGAGAAATAATCATAGCAGCGTCTTTACCAAGACCGTTCAAGATAACTCTTAATTCTTTACCGCGAACTTTGTTAGCGTTCATAGCGATAGAGATAGCGCCTTCAGCAGCGGCGAAAGATTCGTGGCCTGCAAGGAAACAGAAACAATCGGTTTCATCGCTTAAAAGCATAGACGCAAGGTTACCGTGGCCAAGACCAACTTTTCTATTTTCTGCAACTGAACCGTTAATGCAGAATGCTTGAAGACCGATACCGATAATAGCGGCAGCATCCGATGCCTTTTTAGCACCTTTCTTTAAAGCGATAGCAGCGCCTGCATAATAAGCCCAAACGGCGTTTTCAAAGCAGATAGGTTGAGTACCGCGAACGATTTTATCACAATCAACGCCGGCAGCTAAACAAATTTCTTTACATTCTTCAATAGATGAAATACCATATTCTTTTAATACGGCGTTAATTTTCTCTATTCTTCTTTCATAACCTTCAAATAAAGCCATTTTTCTCTCTCCTATTACTCTTTGCGTGGGTCGATATATTTATAAGCGTTATCGAATCTGCCGTAGTGACCCATAGCCTTTTGGTAAGCTTCGTTAGGTTCGATACCTTTCTTAATGAAATCGGTCATTTTGCCTAAAGAAACGAACTCATAGCCGGTAATTTGCATATCTTTATCAAGCGCAAGGCGTGTAACGTAACCCTCAGCCATTTCAAGATAACGGCTACCTTTTGCTCTCGTTCCATACATAGTACCAACTTGAGAGCGTAAGCCTTTACCAAGGTCTTCAAGACCTGCGCCGATAACTAAACCGTCGTCAGAGAAAGCAGATTGCGATCTTCCGTAAACGATTTGTAAGAAAAGTTCTCTCATAGCGGTAGTGATAGCATCGCAAACAAGGTCGGTATTGAGAGCCTCTAAAATAGTTTTACCGGGTAAAATTTCGCTAGCCATAGCAGCAGAGTGAGTCATACCCGAGCAACCGATAGTTTCAACTAACGCTTCTTCGATAATACCTTTCTTAACGTTTAAAGAAAGTTTACAAGCGCCTTGTTGAGGAGCGCACCAGCCAATGCCGTGGGTAAAACCGGAAATATCAGTGATTTGTTTAGCGCATATCCATTTTCCTTCTTCAGGAATAGGAGCAGGGTCGTGCTTAGGACCTTTAGCAACGCAAACCATTTCTTCAACTTCGCGTGAATATTGCATGAAAAAATTCCTCCAAATTTATTATTGAAAAAATTATAGCACAATTATAATAATTTTACAATTTATTTTTATTATCTTTTAGCAAAATTCTTGGGCATATTTTTTCAATTTAATAAAATTAAGGCTTTGCTTTTTCGAAACTATTAAAAAAAGGATTAAATTTCGTTTGAGTTTTGCGTTTTTAGTTGCCTTTAACGGCTTTTTGGTTTACAAAACCTTTTGGTTATGGTAAAATATAACAATTAAATTACAAATTATAGTGCTTTTAGCAAAAAGGAAGTTTTTTATGAACGTTTTAGATACTTTAGAAAAGCGTGGCTTTTTGAAACAAACGGTTTACGGCGAAGATTTATACAAACTTTTAGATAAAGAAAAAATCGTTTTCTACGTTGGTTTTGATCCAACTGCAGATTCTCTTCATATCGGGCACTATATTCCTATTATGGCTATGGCTCATATGCAAAGGGCAGGGCACACTCCTATCGCGCTATTTGGTGGCGGAACTGGTATGATAGGCGACCCTTCCGGCAGAAGTGATATGCGTTCAATGCTAACTAAAGAACAAATTGAAAACAATATTCAATGCTTTAAGGCACAAATGGCTCGCTTTATCAACTTTGAAGGCGAAAACGCCGCTATTATGGTAAACAACGGCGACTGGCTTTTAAACCTTAACTACGTTGATTTCCTTCGTGATATAGGCGTTCATTTCTCTGTAAATAGAATGCTTACCGCCGAGTGCTTTAAAACGAGAATGGAAAAGGGTTTAACCTTCCTCGAGTTTAACTATATGCTTATGCAAGCATACGATTTTTATAAACTTTACGAAACTCATAACTGCGTTCTTCAACTCGGTGGCGATGATCAATGGTCGAATATGCTAGCAGGCGCGTCGCTTATAAGAAGAAAACTTCAAAAAGACGCTTTTGCCGCAACGTGCACGCTTTTATTAACTAGCGAAGGCAAGAAAATGGGTAAAACCGCAAAAGGCGCGTTATGGCTAGACGAAAAGAAAACCACGCCTTACGAGTTCTATCAATATTTTAGAAACGTTGAAGACGAAAAGGTAGCCGAATGTATGCGCCTTCTAACCTTTATGGAACTTGATGAAATCGAAGAACTAACCAAGTTCAAAGACGAGCGCATTAACCAAGCAAAAGAACGCCTTGCGTTTGAAGTTACTAAACTTGTTCACGGCGAAGAAAAGGCAAAAGAGGCGCAAAAACAAGCAAGAGCGGCTTTTGCAACCAACGTTGAAGATATGCCTTCAGTTACGGTAGAAAAAACTAACTTCGTGCCTGATATTATGGTAAACGCTGGAATTGTTAAGTCAAAGAGCGAGGCAAGAACGCTTATTTTGGGCGGCGGTGTTTCAATCAACGAAAACAAGTTAGAAGGCTTAACCGTTGCCGACGATATTTTAGAAAAGGGCGAGTTCGTTCTTCATAAAGGCAAAAAAGTTCATATTAGAGTTATCTTAAAATAAATTTAAAGTTAAAGCGGTAGCCAAGTTATGTTATCTTATAAAAGCGTAGAAAGAGAAATAGAAACTTCTCAAACTATTGAAAAATCAAAATTCATAACTTACGTTGCCCCTTGCCAAACGGAAGAAGAGGCAAAGGCTTTCGTTGCCAAAATAAGAAAGCAACACTCTCAAGCAACGCATAATTGTTACGCTTACGTAACCAACTTTGGCGAATACGCTCGTTATAGTGACGACGGCGAACCGCAAGGCACGGCAGGGCTACCGATACTTGACGTTATTCAAAAGAACGCGCTTTTAAACGTCGCAATCGTTGTAACTAGGTATTTCGGCGGAATAAAACTTGGCGCTGGTGGGCTTACTAGGGCTTATTCATCAAGCGCGTCTTTAGGGATTAAGGCAAGTAAAATTTTAACGTGGGAAGCTAGCGAAAAAATAGAAATTGAGTTTTCTTACGATGAGTTTACGCTCTTTCCAAAGATTAAATCTTTGCAAGGCGTAAAAGTTCTTTCAACTTCTTACGAGAATTTTGTAAAAGTTACAATTGCAGTAAAAAAGTCGGTCTATAAGGCGTTTAACGATAGTTTTTGCAATTTATTTCTTGGCAAAAAAACGTTTTTAGAAAAAGGCGAAGAGTTTGTTTTCTTTGAGGAATAAAGTTGAAAAAGGTTACCAAGATAGAAGTTCAACAAAAAAATAAGAAAAGAGTTAGCGTTTATCTTGACGGCGAGTTTTTCTTGGGTATGGATTATTTCACTCTTTTATCTCAACGCATAAAAGTAGGTCAAGAGATAGACGAAGAAAAAATTGCCGAAATAGTTTTTGAAGTCGAATATTCTTCCGCTTACGAAAAGGCTCTAGGTTACGTTTCTAAAATGATGCGAACCAAAATGCAAATGATAATTTATCTCAAAAACAAAGGCTACGATGGAAAGATTATCGCAAAAGTTATTGATAAACTTATAGAACTTGGACTTATAGACGACGAGAATTTTGCTAAAAAATTCATAAACGAGAAAAAGGGCTCTGCGGGTAAGAAAAAGTTAGAGTTCGACCTAAAGCAAAAGGGCGTTAAAGCCGAAATTATCGATGCGGAACTAGAAAAAATTGAAGACGAGTTCGAAGCGTGCTATTTTGTTGCCAAGAAAAAGGTAAAAGATAAACCGCTCGACCAAAAAGAAAAGGATAGATGTTATCGTTACGTGTTATCGAGAGGCTTTAGTTGGGAAACGGCGAAGGCAGTCGTTGAAAGGATAGAAAAAGAAAATGAGACTAATTTATCTTGACAAGGTAAATTCCACCGAAGATTATATTAAAAATTATTTTGATAGCCAAGAAGACGTTATCGTTTTTGCAAGAGAGCAAACGGAAGGTCGTGGCACGAAAGGTAGGTCGTTTTCATCTTCGGTTGGCGGTGTTTATCTATCATATTTTAAGCATCAACGTAACTTAAGCGCAAAAGATTGTTTCACAGTTATAAAAGAAACGTCGCTAGCAGTTGTAAATACTTTGCTTGCCTTTAACGTAAACGCTCAAATTAAATGGCCTAACGATATTTACGTAAACGGCAAAAAGATTTGCGGAATTTTAACCAAGAACACGTTTTTGGGCGATAAAATTTCATCGTCCGTTATAGGAATAGGGCTAAACGTTAATAACGCTATCCCTGAAGAATTAAAAGAGACTGCAACTTCAATGCAAGAAGTTTTAGGCGAAAGCGTTTCGGTATCAAAAGTGTTTTCAACGCTAGTTTATAATCTGTCAATACCGCAAGAAGTGGGGCTATATGCTCGTTATTCGTGTGTTTTGGGTAAAAAAATTAAAATTATTGATAAAGAAAACGAATATTTTGACTACGCTTTAGAAATTTTACCGCAAGGTCAACTTTTACTAAAAAGTGGAAAAATTTTATCAAGCGAAGAAGTTAAAATAGTTTTATAAAAAACTTCCAATATATAAGGAGAAAAAAATGAAAAAATTACTTGCACTCTTACTTTCAATCATTTGTTGCGTAGCATGCTTTAGTTTAACTGGTTGCTCACAAGACGTAATCGTTGTTGGTTATACCGATTACCCACCTATGAACTATACCGACGATGACGGTAAATTAGTTGGGTTTGATACCGAACTTGCTGAAAAAGTTTTCGGTAATTTAGGTTATCAAGTTAGATTTAAAGAAATCGTTTGGGATTCAAGATATACTGAACTCAACGGTGGCACTATCGATTGCATTTGGAACGGTTTCACTTCTAACGCAAACGATGACGACGGTCAATCTAGAGCAGATAAAGTTGACTTTTCTTATAACTATATGAATAACGCTCAATGTATCGTTCGTTTAGCAACTACTGCCGACGTTACTGAATATTCTCAATTTGCGCAAAAAACCGTTGCTTACGAATCAGGCTCTGCAGGTCAAACGTTTGTTACCAATAATATCGTTGATGCTGAAGTTTCTATCAACGAAAAGGGCGTAACTTCTCAAATGGACGCTATTATGAACGTATCTTTAGGCACTGCTGATTTCGCGGTTGTTGACGTTCTTTTAGCGCAATCTATCGTAGGTCAAGGTAACTACGCTAACCTTGCTATCAACCAAGGCATCGCTATTGATAACGAATACTATGCAATCGGTTTTAGAAAGAATAGCGAACTTACTGCAAAGGTAAACGCTGAACTTGAAAAACTTGCTGAAAGCGGTGAACTTTTAACTCTTGCTGAAAAATACAATATTCAAAACGCAGTTATCACTGATTTTAGTTCTCAAAAGATTTCTGCTCAATAAGTTTTAATAAAATTAAAGCAAAAGAATAAAAAACCAAAAGGCTACGTTGCGTAGCCTTTTGGCAAACAATATAATTGAACTAGGTTCAATCAAGTAGGTTAATATGAGTTTTCTAGCTGTAACCCAAACGCTACTTAGCGGTTTTTTGGTAACGGTTGCGTTGTTTTTACTAACGCTAGTGTTATCGCTTCCGTTAGGTTTACTAATTTCATTTTGCACGATGAGCAAAGTGAAAGCAGTCAAGGGTATTTTCAAAACTTTCGTTTGGATAATTAGGGGCGTTCCGTTAATGCTCCAACTTTTTATCGTTTACTATTTACCGGGAATAATTACCGGCGGTCAGTCTAACGTATTCGGTCAAATAGATAACACCTTATATTTTAAGTTCGGCATTGATAACGGCGGAGCGTTTATTGCAACGCTTATTGCTTTCGTTATAAACTACGCTTGTTATTTTTCGGAAATTTTCCGTGGCGGAATTGAAAGCATTTCTCAAAGCCAATACGAAGCAGGTCAAGTTCTTGGAATGAATAAACGCCAAATTTTTAGGCACGTAGTTTTAATGCAAGTTATTAAAAGAATAGTTGCGCCAATGTCCAACGAAATTATAACTTTAGTTAAAGATACGGCTTTAGCAAGAGTAATAGGCGTTATTGAAATTATTCGCCAAGCCGAAATTTTTGCAAGCACTAAAGCGCTTATTTGGCCACTTTTCTATACCGGCGCATTTTACTTAATTTTCGTAGGCGCGCTTACAATCTTGTTTGGCTATATAGAGAAGAAACTCTCTTATTATAAGGTTTAGGTGGTGCTATGGCGTATTTAGAAGTTAAAAATTTAATGAAGAGTTTTGACGACCTTCAAGTTCTAAAAGGCATTGATTTTTCGCTAGAAAAAGGCGAAGTTTTATCGGTTATAGGCTCGTCTGGTAACGGTAAAACCACGCTCCTTCGTTGCATAAATAATCTTGTTTCGGTTGATAGCGGTGAAGTTTACGTTGACGGCGAACTCGTTTCTTACGAAGAAGATAAAACCTTTTCAAAGGACTTAACCTTCGGGCTTGTTTTCCAATCGTTCAATCTTTTTCCGCAATATACCGCGCTTGAAAACGTTATGCTCTCACCTAACGTGAGATTAAAAGCAAGGCTAAAAGCATCTGGCTTAAAAGGAAAGGCTTTAAAAGAGCAGTATGAAATCGAAAAAGAGCAGAATAAGGAAGAGGCTCTTAAACTTTTAGAGCAAGTAGGCCTTAGCGATAAAACCGATTATTATCCTTGTCAACTCTCTGGCGGTCAACAACAACGCGTTGCAATAGCAAGAGCGCTTGCCCTAAACCCAAAAGTTTTGTGTTTTGACGAGCCAACGTCGGCGCTAGATCCAGAACTTACCGGTGAGGTTTTGAAAGTTATTAAAAGTTTGAAAACTTTTAAC
The DNA here is from genome assembly GCA_045586885.1 of Christensenellaceae bacterium. GTDB lineage: Bacteria > Bacillota > Clostridia > Christensenellales > Borkfalkiaceae > UBA4636. Next base: position 30,899 of record JAZNBE010000033.1, on the reverse strand, counting down.
AAAACGATGATAATCATCACTCACGAAATGGATTTTGCTAGGAATATTTCCGATAAGGTTATGTTTATGCTAGACGGTATGGTAGAAGAATTTGGAACACCGGAACAAATTTTCTCAAACCCAAAAAGCGAACACACCAAAGCCTTCCTAGCCCCATATCTCGAAAAGAAACAATAAAAAGCAAATTTTTAGCCACCGTTTGCAAAGATAAGCGGTGGTTTTTTAATTAAGAGCCATTTTTATTTACTAATTTTTAAAAAGTATTGATTTTATTTTTGTTAAGTGGTAAAATAATTTTATAACTTTTTAGGAGAATTATTATGAGTTTTTTGAAAGGTAAAACTGCAATTATAACAGGTGGCGGTAAGGCTGAACCGCTAAAAGACGGCTCTGCCGGCTCTATCGGCTACGGTATTGCTATTGCTTACGCTAAGGAAGGCGCAAATCTCGTTTTGACGGGTAGAAACGTTTCTAAACTAGAACTTGCTAAAGAAGAACTTGAAAGACTTTACGGCATTAAAGTTTTAATTATGCAAGCAGATATCAACGAAAAAGAAAACGGCGAAGAAGTTGCTAAAAAAGTAGTTGATGCTACCATTAAAGAATTTGGTAGAATAGACGTTTTAATTAACAACGCTCAAGCCTCGGCGTCGGGCGTAACGCTAGCAAACCACACCGTTGAACAGTTTAATCTTGCAATTTATTCAGGTTTATATTCAGCGTTTTTCTATATGAAGGCTTGTTACCCATACCTAAAAGAAACCAAAGGTTCGGTTATCAACTTTGCTTCAGGCGCAGGGCTTTTTGGTAACTTTGGTCAATCGGCATACGCAGCGGCTAAAGAAGGTATTCGTGGTTTATCTAGAGTTGCCGCAACCGAGTGGGGCGCAGACGGAATTAACGTAAACGTAGTTTGTCCACTTGCTTGGACTTCTCAACTTGAGAAATGGCAACAATACAATCCTGAAGCATTTAAAGCGAACGTAAAAATGCCGCCTATGGGGCACTTTGGTGATAGCGAAAAAGAAATCGGTAGAGTGTGCGTTCAACTAGCGTCGCCAGACTTTAAATATATGTCGGGCGAAACTTTAACGCTAGAGGGCGGTATGGGTTTAAGACCATAATAGAACTGTTTGGTTTTGCGTGCTAATTAGCACGCAAAACTTGTCTATAAGTCGATTATTTGCGGTTTTTTAAATGAGAAAGTATTTAGAAGTGGTTGGGTGGACTTATCGAACAAATCCTGATTACCCAACCTTTGAAGCAAAAACTAAAAAGAAGGCCCTTGCGGTTAGGCTCGTTATTATTGAAGAGCTTTTAACAAAGGGCTACTTTTTTTCCGGCAACGATCACGATAGCACGCTTGTAAAGAATGCTTGCGTTCCCGTTCTTAACACGGGAGAGAAAGTTCTTTACGAATACGACGAGTGGGGCGCGATTATTGCCGAACTTTGTTGTTTAGATAATACTTACGGAACTGCTTATTTGAACGGAGCGTTTTTTAGTGAAGAAAACAAAGCAAAAAGAGTTTTTCCAAGAGCAAGGGTAGAAAGAAAAAAAATTATAAAGAAGGAAGAAGTTATTTTTCCGCCTGTTCCGTCTGGTTATAGGCCTTACGGCACGAAGAAAAATATGACCAAAGCGCAAAAGATTATTGATATTGATTACACTAATTATCTATTTGGCTTTTTCAATCCTAAACGGCAAGAAAAATACGTCTTACCTAAAATCTTTACTATGAATTTAGAAAAAGACTATTTTCAAAAAATAAAGAAAGGCGAAAAAACGATAGAAATTCGCTTATTTGACGAAAAGCGCCAACAAATAGAAGTTGGCGACTATATTGATTTTTACTTGCGCCCAAAGTTAGAAGAAACCGTAAGTGCGAAAGTTATCAACTTATATAGGGCAGATTTTTTCGAAGAATTATTTATGAATATAGAGTTTGAAAAATGTGGTTTAGGGGAAGATGTTTTTTTAGGTCTTGATCTTATTTACAAATTCTACTCAATAGAAGACGAAAAGAAATACGGAGTTTTAGCAATTGAGTTCGAATTAGTTTAAGTGGGGCTATAAGCCCGTTATTTATACTTTTTGGTGAAAAATATGTATTGTGAAAGAGAACTTCCTGATAATTTTGACTGTGTTTTTTCAGTTAATAATTCAAAAGATAAAAAGCCGTCTAAAGCCGTTAATATAATTGCGTTAATTATTGCTATCGTTATGGTAGTTCCTATGGCGTTTATTTTTCCGCTTACGGTTTTTTTAGACGTTAGCGATAAGTTAGTTTTAATGGTTGCCGTGTTTACCGTAGGGGAACTTGGCTACCTTGTTTTGCACGAAGTTATTCATTTAATATTTATGAAAATTTTCGGATCTATTACTGCGAAAATATCGTTCAACGGCATTTTGGTTTACGCGCATTTAGACGAGTGCATGCAAAAAAAGCCTTACTTTATTACCGTGCTTGCGCCTATCGTAATTTTGGGCTTAATTTTGGTTGTGATAAATTTATTAGTTCCAAGCGATTGGTTTTGGATAATTTACCTTCTACAAATTGCAAACGTAGCAGGCGGTAGCGCAGATTATTATATTTTGAATAAACTTAGAAAACTTCCCCCTAGCACGCTCGTTTGCGATACTGGTTTAGAATTTAGCGCTTACGCTGAAGTTCAAAATGATAAAAACCTTTAGGTTTTATCAAAAAACGAGAGTTTATATAAAATTTAGCCGTTTTCGTTTGACTAAATTCTAAAAATGAACTTATAATATATATAACTTTTGTAAAAAATATATTATAACGCTTAAATATTTAACTTATTTTTGACTTACTAGGAGATAAATGCTAGAACTTATAAACGTGAGCTACCGAGCAAAATCTGGTGGCAACGAGAAAACTATAATAGATAACGTAACGCTAAAGATTGATGAGAATTTCGTTGCGCTAACCGGGCCTAACGGCGGTGGCAAGTCAACCCTTGCCAAACTTATTATGGGCATTTTAACGCCTTCGAGCGGAAAAATTTTGTTTAACGGTCAAGATATAACTAATTTATCTATAACTGAGAGAGCAAAACTTGGCATAGGCTTTGCCTTCCAACAACCCATTCGTTTCAAGGGCTTAACGGTAACCGACCTTATTAGCCTTGCTAGCGGAAGAAAACTAAAGGTTAGCGAAGTTTGCGAATATTTATCGGAAGTGGGGCTTTGCGCAAGAGAATACGTTAATCGTGAAATTGACGCAAGCCTATCCGGCGGTGAACTTAAAAGAATTGAAATTGCGTCCGTTATTGCTCGTGGCGTTAAACTTGCGCTGTTTGACGAGCCAGAGGCTGGCATTGATTTATGGAGTTTTAACAGTCTTATAAAAGTTTTCGAAGGTTTAAGAGAGAAATTAGGCGGTTCGCTTATAGTAATTTCGCACCAAGAAAGGATTTTAAGCGTTGCCGATAGAATTATAGTAGTAAAGAACGGAAAGATTGATAAAGACGGCAAGAAAGAAGAGATTTTAAACGGTCTTTTATTTTCGGCTAACTGTTCGGTGCTTGAAAGGGGGCTTAAGTAATGGCGAAAGAATTAACCGCGCTTGAAAAAAGCCTATTAAAAAGCGTTGCGGATATCGAGCAAATACCACAAGGTGCGTTTTCGTTTAGAAAAGACGGAGCGTTAGTTCAAAAAACTTCTAGCGAAAATATTGAAATTGTTTCAAAAACCGATAAGCCCGGCATAAATATTATTATCAAATCAACCACTAAAGGCGAGCGTGTTGATTTGCCCGTTATCATAACTAAAACTGGCGTGCAAGATTTAGTTTATAACGATTTCTACGTTGAAGACGGAGCGGACGTCGTTATCGTTGCCGGATGCGGTATTCACAACCCTTCATGCCAAACGTCTTCTCACGATGGTATTCATACCTTCCATATAGGCAAAAACGCAAAGGCTAAATATATTGAAAAGCACTACGGCGAAGGAAATAAGGAAGGTAAGAAAATATTAAATCCGCAAACGATTATTTTTATTGAAGAAGGCGGATTATTTGAAATGGATTCCGCGCAAATAGGCGGAGTTGATTTTACAAATAGAAAAACCGAGGCAACGTTAGCAAAAAGGGCAACTTTAATCGTTCACGAAAAGATTATGACTAATCTTGACCAAGTTGCTAAAACCGATTTTACAATAAATCTAAACGGCGAAGATTCTTCAACGCACGTAGTTTCTCGTTCGGTTGCTAAAGATAATTCTTACCAAGAATTTACGTCGCAAGTTGTCGGTAACGAGAAATGTTCTGGCAGAACGGAGTGCGATGCTATTATTATGGATAGCGCTAAAGTTTCTGCAATACCAAAGATAAACGCTAACCACTTAGAAGCAAGCCTTATTCACGAAGCGGCAATAGGCAAAATTGCAGGCGAACAACTTGTAAAACTTATGTCGCTAGGGCTTACCGAAAAGGAAGCGGAAGAGCAAATTATTAACGGCTTTTTGAAATAAGGAGATTTTATGAATATTTGCGTTTACTCATCTGCAAGCAGTATTATTGATAAGAAATATATCGAATACGTAGAAAAACTTTGCGAAAACTTAGCAAAGCGTGGGCATAACCTTGTTTACGGCGGAGGTTCGGAAGGGCTTATGGGTGCGTCTGCTCGTGGTTTTAAGAAGGCGGGTAGAGAAGTTTTATCGGTAATTCCCGAATTTTTTAGAGAATATACTTTAGAAGGTCTATTCATTGAAAGCGACCAAATCGTATGGTGCAGAACCATGCACGATAGAAAAAACATTATGGAAGATAACGCCGATGCGTTTTTAATCTTACCGGGTGGTATTGGAACTTACGATGAACTGTTTGATATTTTAACAACCAAAAGGCTTGGTCAACACAATAAACCTATTGCCGTTCTAAATCTTTTCGGTTACTATAAAGAACTTTTTGCGCTTTTAGAAAAAACGGCAAAAGAAGGGTTCGTAACCAAAAAAGTCTTTGACGTTTTCAAAATTTTTGAAGATGAAAAAGGTCTTTTCGAATATTTAGAATCTGGCGAAGATAGGTTCGATTATGATAAGTATAAATACGACTAAAGTGGGGCTATAACACCATTAACGTAACTTTTTAGTCGAAAAATATAAACTATGGGGGAGTTTTTTATGAAAGGTTTATTCAAAAAATTAGTAGCCGAAGCCGTAGGAACTTTAATTTTAGTTTTCTTCGGTTGCGGTGTAGCAGTAGCAACGGGCGCAAACGTTGTTGCAACGGCTTTAGCGTTTGGCTTATCCTTATTAATGCTAGTCTATATTATAGGACCAGTTTCAGGTTGCCACGTTAATCCTGCGGTTTCGTTTGCAATGTTCTTGCAAAAGAAAATGAGCGGAAAAGAATTTCTTTTCTACCTAGCAGCGCAAGCAATCGGCGCAACTTTAGGCGCAATTTTCGTAGGCATTATTTTCGGTAACTTTGGTAGCCTTGGCGCAAACGAAATGCAAAGAGCGTTGGGTATTTTTGACGGAAATAGAATAGTTTGGAATTTTGGTAGCGCTATTCGCGCAATCTTGATCGAAGCGCTTTTAACTTGTTTCTTTATTTTGGTTATTCTAAACGTAACCGATGAAGATAACGGCAAGTTCGTTGGAAAAAGAGCAGGTTTATTTATCGGCTTAGCGCTTACTCTAGTTCATCTTTTCGGTATCAACTTAACCGGAACTTCCGTAAACCCTGCAAGATCTTTCGGCCCAGCGTTGATGCAAATGTTTGCCGGCGAGTTTAACGCTTTTATTGAACTTTACATATTCCTTATCGGCCCTATGGCAGGCGCATTAATTGCAGTTATTATTTATTCAATTATTAAATCGCATAAAGATAGCGACGACGAAGATGAAGATACTGAAGAAGTAGTTGAAGACGTAGCGGAAGAAACTCAAGAAGAAACAGAAACTGAAGAAGAAACCGACGCCGAAGAAGAAACTGACGCGGAAGAAGAAACCGAAACTGAAGAAGAAACCGACGCCGAAGAAGAAACCGACGCCGAAGAAGAAACCGACGCCGAAGAAGAAACCGAAACTGAAGAAGAAACCGAAACTGAAGAAGAAACCGACGCCGAAGAAGAAACAGACGCCGAAGAAGAAACCGACGCCGAAGAAGAAAAGAAAGACTAAAATTAAGTAGGTAGATTATGAGCGAATGTTCGCACGATTGTTCAACTTGCAAAAGTGATTGCAAAGATAGGCAAATTCAAAAAGAAAAAACAAATCAATTTTCAAAAGTAAGAAAGGTAATTGCCGTAGTTAGCGGAAAGGGTGGCGTTGGCAAGTCTTTAGTAACGGGGCTTTTGGGCGTTGAAGCGCAAAGGCGTGGTTTTTCAACCGCCGTTTTAGATGCCGATATCACAGGCCCTTCTATTCCAAAAATGTTTGGAATAACTGAAAAGGCAATGGGAACTGAAGACGGAATTTTTCCGGTAATTTCTAAATTTGGAACAAAGGTTATGTCAATCAACCTTCTTTTAGAAGATGATAGCGACCCTGTCGTTTGGCGCGGTCCTGTAATTGCGGGCGCTGTTAAACAGTTTTTTACCGACGTTATGTGGGGTGACGTTGACTATATGTTCGTTGACTGTCCACCAGGAACGGGCGACGTGCCGTTGACGGTTTTTCAGTCGCTACCTATTGATGGAATAATAGTTGTGGCGTCTCCGCAAGAACTCGTTTCAATGATAGTTGAAAAGGCTGTGAAGATGGCGGAACTTATGAAAGTTCCGGTAATTGGCGCGGTTGAAAATATGGCTTATTTTACGTGCGATAAATGCGGTGAAAAGCATTACGTTTTCGGCAAAGGCAATATGGAGCAAATTGTAAAAGCAAAAGGTATTGAAAATTTTGCTCAAATTCCTTTCGACAAGGCTTTAGCAAACGTATGCGATAGGGGGCTTATCGAACTTAACGAAGCACCATACCTTAAAGATTTAGCCGATAAACTTTTTAAATAAAAACTAGGCTATAAGCCCAAAAACACACGTTTTTTGAAACAAAATTGTGAGTTAAAAAACTTAAAATTCAAGCAAAAACACGGTTGAAAATTCAACCGTGTTTTAGTTTATAATATTTTTTGTTTTTAAACGATGAGCATGCCTAGGCTAGATAATAAAACAAACGATAGACCGTAATAGATAGTTGCGGCAACAAGGTCGTTAATAGTTGTAATAAGTGGACCTGAGGCAACGGCTGGGTCTATTTTTATTTTTTTAAAAAATAGCGGAATTAGCGTTCCTGATAACGAGGCAACGAACATAGCCGTCATAAGCGAAATTCCTATGCAAGAGGCTATTGCTAGGCACAAAATTGGTTGGTATTCTTGCGATTTTATAATATAGATATAGATAAAGCAAACGAGCGTTGCCGCAAGACCTATAATTAAACCGTTAAAAAAGCCTATTCTGGCTTCTTTCAATACGAGTGAAAATTTTTCTTTTCGAGTAAGTTCTTGTGATGTTACAACTCTTATCGTTACCGCAAGCGATTGCATTCCGCCGTTACCCGACATATTTAATATCATCGACTGAAATGCCGCTAAAATTGGAACGATCCCTATTAAGAAATCAAAAGAACTTATTAGCGAAGAAACGACTAAACCAACTAGCATAAGAATTGTAAGCCAAGGAAGGCGTTTTCTTAAACTTTTGTAAGTAGGTTCTTCTAAATCTTCTTCGCTAGTTAAACCTGCCAGTTTTGCGTAGTCTTCGGCAAGTTCTTCATCAACCACGTCAACGAGTTCTGAACTTGTAATAACACCGATAATTTGGTTTTCTCTATTCAAAATAGGAATAGAGTCTTCATAGTAATCTTTTAATTCTTCTACGCATTTAGAAATTTCTTCATCGGCGTAAAGGAAAGGGTAGTTGGTAATAATAATATCTTCTAAAGAATCGGTTGAGCGAGCAATAATTAAAGATTGCAAAGAAAACGCACCGCCGTAATTATCGTTTTCGTCAACTACGTAAATGGTAGAAATATTATCGTTTTCCGCCGCTTGCGAAACGATGCTCTTCATTGCCTGCTTAATGGTAAAGGATTTTTGAACCGAAATAAAGTTGGTGGTCATCCTTGAACCGATTTGGTTGTCTTCGTAAGCCTCAATGAGTTTAATATCGTGAGCCGTTTCTTCGTCGATAAGCTCTAAAATATCTTCACGGCGTTCTTCTTCAAGCTCGTCAAGAATTTCAATAGCCTCGTCGGCGTCCATTTCCTCAATAATATCTGCCAACTTTTCATCGGAGAGTTCTTCCAAAAAGTCTTCAACGTCGTCTAAATAAGTAAAAATTTCGGAAACGTATTCCGTGCCTAAAATCTTATAAAGTTTGAGTCGTTCTTCCTTTTCGAGCGTTGCAACCGTTTCGGCTATATCTGATTCGTGATAATTCGAAAGTTCGTCAATTAACTCTTCGTGCGAAAGGTTAGAAGATAAAAGCCTTAAAATTTCGGCTTGATAGTCTCTTCTTTCAGGGGTTTCTATTATTTCTTCGTTTTCTGTAACGATTTTTTCTTCATTGTTTTCCATAGTTAGTCCCCCTTATAATTTTCTTGATTTTAAGATTTATCAAAAACTAGGCTATAAGCCTAAAAACGAGTGTTTTTAGTGTGAAATAGTTGCCGAAGTTATTAAATAATTTAACTTTCCAAGGTCGTGAGTTAAAGTAACGGTCATAGAAATAAGTCTTCTAAAATCGTCGGTTTCTTCTTCTTTAGCGTAGTTCAAAACCACCGCAGAGCCTGCAAACGTTCCGTCAATTCTTGAGTTTAAGGTGTTGCAAGCAACTTCTTCTTTCTTTTGTGGAAGAGTTGAGTTTACGCCGTTTCTAGTATAGTTAGGCGTTTGAACGGTAGTTATAGGCGACTCGTTATCCGCAGTCATTAGCATAGATCTATTTGCTTTTGATAGCGCGTCGATTGAATTAAAAGAAATTGAAGACGCGGACGATAGTTTTAACGCTCTTGGCGCAAAAAGTAGAAGTTCGTTATCGAAATAAAGTTTGTTGAAAACCTTTTCGTAAGTCGTTTTACCTTCTTCTAAAGTAAACTCGCCGTTTTCTTGTTTAATAGGAGTAAAATCCACAACGCAATCGTTATCGCTATAAGTTTGCGTAATTTTGTATTCAAAACTAGATAAAAGATATTTATCGTCTTTAAGTTTAGGGGTAGAAACAACGGCCTCACGCTCGCTATATAACGCTTTTAGTTTATCGTTTACTGAAAGGAAATAAACTTTAGTCTTAATGTTATCGTTTACAGTTTGGTCTGATTCGCCAAAGTTATAAGTTGCAGTAATTGAAAGTTCGGTTTCAAAAAGATAACAAGGCGTATTATTTTCGCCGTAAGTCGTGTTAGAAAGTTTGGTTTTATAAGAGCCTTGAGCAAACGAATAACTAAAGTTAGATTGTTCGCCGGCAGTATGGGTAACGTTATAAGAGCACTCTTCCAAAACGGAAGATACGCCAGTGTTGGAAGAATTAGCAAGCCAACCGCTACCACCAAAATAGTTTTGGGTGGTAGAGCAAGCGGTTAATAAAAGCGCTAATACGATGGAAAATAAAGCCAAAAATAATTTTTTCATAAAGCCTTCCTTAAACTTGTATTCTAGCGTTTGAAATTAAAAATTTCAATATGTCTAAAATCGTTTGAATAAAATATTAAATTAAGTATAACACAATTTACGAAAAAAGCAAAAAATTTTTACAAAAAAACTGAAAATTACAAAGTTATATGCTATACTATGTATATATTTTAATCTAAAACCACAAAAGTAAAGGTTTTCTAGGAGAAAAATGAAGATTTATCGCATAATGACACCTTCTGCCATCATCGAAAAAACGGTAGAGTTAGTTCAAGGCTTTGGTTGCGACCTAAAAACAAAAAATTATATTTTTTGCGAAAATCGGGCGACGTTGTCGTTCGAAATGTCGCTTTGCCAAAAACTAGGAGGCTCGTTCAATACTAAAGTTCTAAGTTTTTCAAGATACACCGCTTTAAACTATGCGGTTGGAAACTTTTTATCAAAATCAGCCTCAACTTTGCTCGTTAGAAAAATTATGGTTGAAAATAGCGATAAACTCATAAAACTAAAACGCACTAGCGCAAAAGTATCTGCCGAAATTTTTAGTCTAATTGCTCAACTAAAATCGGCAAAAGTAACTCCTTTAGACCTTGAAAAAATAATAAACAGTGAGAACGGCGAATTTCAATATAAACTCAAAGACATTGCTCTTATTTATTCTCTTTACGAAAAACATTTAAAAGATAACGCCTTGACTGATGAGAACAACTTTTTATCTAAAGCCCCGTCCGTTATTGCAAACGATAAATCAATCCACGGCGCAAACGTTATTATTGCCGGAATAAACGCCGTAACAAAGCAAACTCTAGATATTATTTTTGCGCTCGAAAAGTTTTGTAACGTATCGGTAGTTTTATTATCGTATGACGGAGAGAGCGCAACTAACGAAGTTTATTTAAAACTTTTAGAACTTATTAAAAACGTTGAAGTTATTGACGATAGCACTGAATATAAACCGCACGCCCTTGCGATAAAGGACAGGTTGTTCGACCCCTTCAAAATTCAAGAAGTGGGGCTATATAGCGATAAATTCGAAATTTTAGAGTGCGGAACGGTTTATGAAGAAGCAGAAGAAGTGGCAAAACGCATCAAAAAAGGAATAATCTTAAACAATATGCGTATGCGTGATTTTGCTATTTGTTGCCCTAGCATTAAGGAGCAATCTTCAATCTATCAGCGAGTTTTTAAAGATTATGGCTTGAAACTTTTTGTTGATGCTAAGAAAACGATGGAAAAGCATCCTTTAACGCTCCTTGTATGTGATCTTATCGATTTTAGACGGCAAGGCTTTAAGCCTAGTTTTGCTAATTCTATAGCGCAAAACTTAGTTGCTTTCGATAGTAAACAAGGTATTGCTTTCGATGATTATTTAGTTAACAATGCTCCGTCAAGGCGAATGATAAAACAGCCTTTCCAAGAAAAAGTAGCCGAAGAAGTTCGCTTAAAAATTATGGAAGAAAGCAATTTACTTCCTAAAAAAGCCTTAAGTAAAGAATACGTTTCAATAATTAGAACGATATTAGACGAATTTGGCGCATATTCGCGACTTGAAAAATTGAACGAAAACCTAAAAAAGATAGGCGAAGGATACTTAAGCGAATATAGCGAAGGCGCAACGAAAAGTTTTTCTAAGGTTTTAGACGAGATTGAAACGGTTTTAGGTGATTGTGAAATTGACCTTGCCGAACTTAAAGCATTAATAATAACCGCAACCACCGCAACTGAAATTGCAATAATTCCAGAGTATAGCGATAACGTGTTTATGGGCGATTTCCAAACGGCTCGTCAACACAATTCAAAGGTTTTATTCGCCGTTTCTATGACCGATAACGTGCCTTTAACAAAGAGCGACGTTTCGCTTCTTAGCGATAAGGAACTTATCAAAATGGAGGGCTATAAGTGCGTTATCGAGCCAAAACTAGCAGTTGTAAATAAGCGTGAGCGTGAAAACGTTGCCACTACGCTTATGAGTTTTGAAGATAAATGTTTTATAAGTTACGCAACGACTGGGCTTGACGGAAAGAAGGCTCATAAGAGCGAAGTTATCGAATATATACAAAATGCCTTCTCTTCTAAAGATAAAAAACTTAAAACTACGAAAATAGAGAAGAGTAGTGTTTTATCAAGGCAGTCTTTACCCGAAGATTACCTATCTATTACTGCGGGGTTAAAGAAATTTTTAATTGATATTAACGAATTTAAAGAGCGTCGTATTAGCGAAATACCGGTAGCGGTGGCGTTTAGGGCTTTAGCGAAAGTAAAAAACCCAGAACTTTTTGAATTAATTGAAAGGTTTGAAAAAGAAAATAAAGTAAAAATAGTTGATGAAGAATTAAAATATAACGGCGAGTTATCGGCAACTTTGTTAGAAACTTATTTTTCTTGCCCTTACAAGTCTTTAATTAATCGTGAAATAAAACCAAAAGAGAGAAAAACGGGCGAAGTTCAAGCAAACGAACTTGGCACGCTTTTGCATAGCGTTTTAGAAAAGTTTGTGGGAATAGCCCAAGATATTTCTTTTGAAAAAGTTGAAGAAGTTGCTTTAAAATTAATTGAAGAAGAAATGGAAAAGCAAGAGTATTCCGTTTATAAAAACCGCGTTGAATATTTGCATATTTTTGAAAAAATTAAAGAAGAAGTCGTAAAGCGTTGCAAAATTGTTTATGAAGAGTCTTCTAGAACGGATTTCAAACTCTTAGGCACGGAAATTTTATTCGGCTCAAAAGAAAAGTATGGCAAAAAGCCGTCTTTCCCAGCAATAAAAATAAAAACGCCTAACGGCGATAGAGAAGTAGAGGGCTTTATAGACCGTGTTGACTACGCAGAAGGCTACGCAAGAATTATCGATTATAAAACTGGTAATCTTGATGGAAAAAACGCGCCTTCAGCGCTTTATTTTGGGGCAAGTATTCAACTTTATCTTTATATGAACGCCATAATTAAAGATTATAAGCCTGCAGGCGTTTATTACTATGGCGTTCAAGATGATTATCACGCAAGCGATAAGACGGAAGGTGGCTTTTTAGGTAGGGTAGTTGCAACTAAAGAAGTGGCAACTTTAATGGATTCCACTTTTAAAGGCGATGGTCAAAAGAGCAAAGATTACGGCTACGATTTCAAATTTGACGACCAAAGTATCTTAAAGCATGGTAAGGCTTCGGGAAGTTATCTTTTGGAAGATGAAATGAACGCCTTTATCAAGTATGCAAAACTCGTTGCGGAAAAGGGCGCGGAAGAATTAGCAAAAGGTAGCGTATCGGTATCGCCTTTCAAATCTTCTAATTTAGATGCGTGTAAATATTGTAAGTTAAAAGGCTTGTGTTGGCACGACGAAGAAACTAGCCTATTAACTAGAAAACTAGGCTCTGTAAATAAAGAAGTCATTGTCGATGCTGTCAATGAAAAAGCCACCTCTTTAAAAAACGTTGAAAGTCCTTTAGAGAAAGTTAAAACGGAGAACGGCGAAAATGAGTAACGTAAAAGAACAATATACAAAAAGCCAAAAAGAAGTCGTTTTTCACGATAACGGAAATATCGTAGTAACGGCATCGGCTGGAAGCGGAAAAACTAAAGTTATGATAGATAGGTTTATTAGACTTATTGAAACAGGCAAAGCAAGCGTTGACGAAGTTTTGGCTGTTACTTTTACCATACTTTCAGCGCAAGAATTCAAAGAAAGGCTGGCAAAGGCCATAAAGAATATGATAGCAACGTCTAAAGGAGCGGAAAGAGAGCGTTTTAAGGCGGAGCTTGAAAAACTTCCACTTGCTCAAATTTCAACAGTTCACTCATTTTGCTCGCAAGTAATTAAAAGATATTTCTATCTCATAGACGTAGAGCCAAGTTATTCGGTTCTTAGCGAAAAAGACGTGCCCGTTTTACAAAAACTGGCGTTAGATGACGTTTTCGAACGCCTTTACGAAGAAAACGACGAAGATATTTTACTCCTATTATCGTCTTACGTTAATAAGCGTAGCGATAGAACTTTGAAAGAAGAGATTTTAAGAATTTATAAAGTAGTTTGTGCAAAAATTGATATTGAATCTTACTTTGATAAGTCGATTGCTTGTTATACGGTAGAAGGCGAGAAAAAGGCTATTAATACGTTTATAGAGCGACTTTTTGAAAAAATGAGCGCGGCTTTCGATAGGCTTTATAGCCTAGAGGAAGAAGCGAAAAATTTAGGCTTAGATAAATACGTTAGTCATTTAGATCAACTTTTTGCCGACTTTGAATATCTAAAGAACGATTTAACGGAAGAAAACATTTTGAGTTTTGCGAAACTTGATAGAAAGTTTTCTGGCGTAAGAATTAGTGCGGATGACTGTGATAGGATTGCGTTTAGGAAGAAATTTAACGACCTAAAAGATGATTTTAAGAAATGCATTTCTAAAGTAAAGATTTTAGAAGAAATAAAATCTTCGCCCTACGAACTTTTACGCGAGCAAAAAATATTAAAAGGCTTTAAGAAAGTCGTAACTTTATTTGATAAAGAATATTCGGCTAGAAAAAAAGAATTATCGTCATATGATTTTAACGATCTAGAAAGGTTCTGCTATCAAATTTTGCAAAACAGTGATGCTAGAGAAGAAATAGCGTCAACTTATAAATATTTATTCGTTGATGAATATCAAGATACTAACGAAATTCAGGAAAATATTTTTTCGTGTTTAGAAAGGGATAATCTTTTTGTCGTTGGCGACGTAAAGCAATCTATTTATGCCTTTAGAGGTTCTAACCCAAAACTTTTCTTAAAAAGGCTTGAGAAAGAAAAAAACTTAGGCGGAACGGTAAAAGAATTAGAAACTAATTTTAGAAGTAGTAAAAAAGTAATAGATGCCGTAAACAAAGTTTTCTCACGCGTTATGACGAGTGAAGTTGATATCGACTATAAATCTTCTCCTATGGTTTGCGGAACAAAATCACCTCAAAAAGGAGAGGTTGTTTATCATTACTTTACTAAAGAAAAGGGCGAAAAAACGACTTATAGCGGGGTTTATGGTGTATTAGACGCCCTTGACGACGCTAAAGAGAGTAATAAGATAGGGATAGAAGTCTTAGTTAGAAAGATTGTTGAAGATAGCGTTGGCAAAGATTTTATAGAAGTTACTAAAGAGGGCTTAAAGCATCGCAAAATAGAGTATCGTGATATTGCGATTTTAACCAAAAGGAATTCAAACGGAAAGTTTGCAAGTGAACTTGTAAAAGCTGGAATTCCAGTAATTTCGGAATCACAACAACATATTAAAGAATATCCAGAAATCGTAATGCTCACAAATCTTCTTTCGCTTATTGCAACCGTAGGTAGAGACGATATTGCTCTTATTACCATTTTGAAAACGGTTGTTGGAAAAATTAGCGAAAAAGAAATGCGAACTATTCGCAAAAACCATACGGGTGATAGTTTTTATAGCGCGTGCAAAGCCTACGTTAAAAACAATAATGATGCAATTTCAAACAAACTTAAGAAGTTCTTCGACTTAGTTGAAAGGCTAAATTTACTATCTAACTTTGAAGGGGCGGTAACGCTTATAACAAGGGTTTTTGATGAAACTAGGTTAGATATGGAAATTTTATCAACAAGCCTTGGCGAGATGCGCCTAAAAAGAGTTGAAGCCTTTTTAACGGCGTTAGAAAATGGTGGAAACGAACTGACGGTAAATGAGTTTTTATCAAAAAAAGAAACTATTTTAGATGATATGACTATTGCTTTTTCAGGCGCGGAAAACGCCGTAAAACTATTGACTATTCATAAATCGAAAGGCTTAGAGTTTCCTGTCGTAATTTTAGCGGATATTGAAGGGGATATGCACTCTGTAAATAAGCGAAGCGAAATCATTTTGCATAACGATTTAGGCATTTTGGTTATGACTAAAGATCCTATTACAAAAATCAAGAAACAAAATGCTATAAGGGCTTGCGCTCTAGAAGAGATAGACCGCGCCGAAAGAGAGGGCGAAATGCGCCTTTTATACGTTGCGATGACTAGAGCAATATTAAACCTTCATATAGTTGGAACTAAACCTTTAAACGAAAGTTATCACTTCGCGCAAGTTAAGCGCATCACCGATTATTTTTGTCAAGGCGATTTTGAAAGTGAAGAAGTTTTAGAGAGCGAACTAAGCGCGGCTCAATCGCAACTAGAACCAAGAGAACTTATTTACGCAGATGATAGTTCTTCTTATTTAAAAGAAGTTGAAAAGTATGCTATTTTTACTTATCCGTTTGAAAAAGATACTTCGCTTGACTTAAAACTTTCTGTAACCGAAGCAAATAAGAAAACAGATTTTCTTGAAGAGAGTGAAAAAACGCGTCAATTATTTAGTTCAACCATTGATGAAGGCGTTTTGTATCATACCTTCCTAGAAAACTCTTCGTTTAACGTAGAAAATATCGATAACGAAGTTATAGCCCTACTAAATAGCGGAAAAATCACTCAAGAAGATGCGAAAACTTTAGATAAAGAAACGTTAAAAAAGATTTTATCTAATGAAATTTTTACTCTTTTTAGTGGCTATGAAAAATATCCTGAACAGCAATTTATTTGCCACTATCCGCCAAGCGTTTTAGGGCTCGAGGGAGATAACGAAGTTTTAGTTCAAGGCGTTATAGATTTATTGCTTGTTAAAGACGGCTCTGCAATAATTATCGACTACAAATATTCAGGCGTAAGCAAAGACGTTTTAGTTAAAAGATATGAAAAGCAGTTAAAACTTTACGCTTATGCCGTTGAAAAAGTGTTAAAATTAAAGGTTCAAAGAGCAATATTGTTTAACATAAAGAGCCAAGAAACGATTGAAATAATTTAATAATTAGTTTAGAAAAGGGCGCGGTTGTCAATAATAAGCATACTATGATTGTTATTGATTTCAAGAGCGCCTATTCTTATTTGGAAAATTTTGCGCTAAACTTTGATTTTAAGTTTGCTTTTTCTTTCGTTATAGCCCTTTTCACTATTGAAAGTTTTTTATCAATATCGGTAAAATCGTTAAGAGAAGAGAAGTTAAAAGTCTCTATCTCTCGAATTTTAGCCTATCTTTCAGTATGCTCGTTTTTATGCGCGTTGTCGGTAATTGAGGCAAACGATAGCGCGAAAATCTTTCCAAACGTAAAAATTGCAATAATTTCAAACGTAGTTTTGGCGTTTGTTTTAGTGGGTATTTATTTAATTTTATTCTTTTGCATAAAAGGAAAGGTAATTAAAGAAAAGAAAAATTACGTAGCCAAAGTTAAAGAAGAAAAAGAAAGCCTTAGAAGATTAAACGGCGAAAATTACATTAAAGTTTATCCTTTAAAGACGGAAAAACTTATGCAGTTTTCTAGAAACGATCTTCTAGTCAACTTTAACGAAGCAAAAAATCGCTTAGAAAGTTTAGAGCGTTTATGCTATGATGAACAAGAAAAACAGGAACTTTTAAGACTAAATGAAAGAGCAAAGTTTTTAGAAGGCGTTATGATAACTAAAGATACTCTAAAAGATTTTAACGAACTTTTCTTAGACGTTGTAAAATTTTCGTCTAGGTTCGATAGCGAAAAAAGCAAAGAAGTGGGGCTATAAGTCTATTAACTTAATATTTTAAATAATAAAAGGCTTTGCCGTATCTCTTAAAGAAACGCAAAGCCTTATTTATTATTATTTTTTAAATTTAAAATCTTGCCACTTTCCACCGTTTAGTCGGTGAATTTCTTCTGTTGCTAAGAAGAATTTTTCCACAACGTTTTCCTTTGGGTAAAACTCCATAAACTCTCCGTTAAAGAAGGTGTAAAATCTCGTTACGTCGGTGCACATTCCGTAAGTTGGAAGGTTCATAGACGAAATAAAGAATTCAAACGGTTCGCTACATCTCGTGCCTTTATAAGTTAAACCTTCTCTTGTTAAAGTAAGTTTTCCTTCACCTACGATATTAGAAGTTTTTTGGTCTTTTAACGGTTCGTATTTTGGTAAGTTTCCAAGTTTAACGTCCGTCTCAAGCACGAAATCTTGACGTTTGACCTCTTCTTTTACAACTTCTCGTTGAAGGTTAAACCACTCCGTTTGCGTTTTTGGAATAACGCAAGTTTCATCAAGCGGATTTAATGCATAAGTATCGTCTATGGTTGCGCCGTTACCACAAATTTCGCAATAAATAGTGTTACCTTTAGTTTTCATTACGTGTTGTTTTTTGCATTTAGGGCAATAAAACAACAACGTTTCAAGCCCTTCCGCTCCGTTTTCGCCTATATTATAATGATTTTTTTCGACTAAGTTCCAAGCGTAATCATCGTGATAGATTGCTTCGTTAATTTTATCTTCAATCTGGGCAGGCGTTAAAGTTTCAAGATCTTTTGGGCTAAAGAGTTTATCAAGCACTACTTCCATTTTTCCAACTCTATCATTTAGGTTGTATTTAGGGCTAGTTAAATATCCGCCTTTAATAACGGTGTAGTAAACGGGAATTTTGAAATGTTTAATAAGTTTGCCAGTGCCAACCGTTATCGGTTGGTTTGCGCCTGAAATTGAATTCATACCTTCGGGGAAAATACAAATATTGCCACCGCTTTTTATAACTCTAGTTATTTCTTTTAGAGCGTAACTATCAGGCGTGAAGTTCTTTTTTGGAATAACTCTCAATAGTTTAAAAACTAACGCTAAATGCGAACGGCAAAACTCGTTATAGCCGGCAACGTAGTTAAAACGCTTTGGAAGAGCAGGAATTCCCGTGAAGATATAGTCTGCGCGCGACGCGTGGTTACTAATTAAAAAACACGAGCCTTTTTCCTTTTTAATATCACAATTAATTTTATATTCTACGTTGTATTTAGGGGCGACAAATAGTTTCCAAACGGTCGCAAGGACAGGGTATAAGAAATTTGGTTTCTTAATTTTTCTAGCGTAAAGTTTTTGGTCGTTAGTTAGTTTTTTACCCATTCTCTTTTCTCTCTCTTTTGTAAAAAATATTGATAATAGGCTTATAGCCCTATTTTTAATTTAATTCGCCAAGCGCTTGCATAACGATAGCGGTAAGGGATATAGCGCAGGTTTCGGCGCGCAAAATTCTTTTGCCAAGAAAAACCGTTTTAAAATTTTGCTCTTTTGCGCTTTCCCACTCTTTGTTTGAAAAACCACCTTCGCTACCAACGACTATTGCAGTAGAGCCTTGAAGGTTGGAAGATAAGTTAATTTCGCTAGACGAGGCAAATTCACAAGCAAAAAGTTTGTTGTCAAATTCTTTAACTAGGTTTAACGCATCTATAAGTTTATCGCAAAAAACAACTTTTGGAGCAATTGCTCGCTTACATTGTTTAGCCGCTTCAATAGATACTTTGTTTAATCTTAAGAGTTTATTTTCGTTCATATAGGCGGAAGAAAAAGTCGAATTAAAAACTATAATCTCTTTAACGCCAAGTTCAACTGCTTTTTGAACAACAAGTTCCGTTTTATCGCCTTTAAGAAAACCGCAAATTAAGGTAACAAAGTTTTTCGTTTCGGTTTGGTTTAAGGTTTTATCTTTAACTGTAGCAACAAAACTTTTTTTGTTTATTTTCGTAACCGTTGCTCTATACTCGTAGCCTGAATTATCTAAAATTAAAATATCTTCGTTTTCTTTAATTCTTAAAACGTTTACCGCGTGGTTAAACTCATCGCCAAAAATTTCAAGTTCGTCTTTTACGCTATCAACGAAAAATCTTCTTAAATCTGCCATAATTACCTTCTAAATTTTCTTTAATTTAAGTTTATTATAAAACTTGACTTAAGTCAATGAAAATTCAAGGTAAAAAATTGACAAAAATCTTTCAATAAATTATAATAAAATAGAACTAAAAATTTGTAAGTTCAAAATTTATTAAACAAAAGTTTTGGGGTGTTTTATGAAAACTTATACCGTAGACGTAAAAGGCGTGAAGATAGAACTTCCTATCGTTAGAGTTAGCGATAAATTAAGCATTGCGCTACTTAATTTGCACGGTCAAGCATGGCTTACCAACCATTTTGCAAAATGCCTTGCTCCTTATTTTGCCGATTGTGACTATTTAGTAACGGCTGAAACTAAAGGCCTTCAACTTTGCCACGCTATTGCAACTCTACTTGGCCACGATTACTATATCGTTTTAAGAAAAACTAAAAAACCTTATATGCAAAACGTATTAGAAGGCGAAATAGGCGAAACGGTAACTACGGGTAAAAAACAAATGCTCTATATGGAAGGGGCGGACGTTGAGCGTATAAAAGGCAAGAGGGTAGGCTTTGTTGACGACGTTATTTCAACCGGCGTTAGTTATTTCGGCGCAAAAAATATGGTTGAAAGGGCTGGCGGAATTTTGCATAAAGCAGGTTTTTGCCTTGCTGAAGAAGATGCTAAAAACATTGAAAACATTTTCTATCTTGCAGAAATTCCATTGTTTTTTGACTAAATAAATTTTATAAAAGTGGGGCTATAAGCCCAAAAACAAAGGTTTTTAATATTATGGATGACTTTTATTTATTAAATCTTGAAAAGCCACAAGTGGAAGTTTCTAATTTTTTAGGGCTTGAAGTTACAATAATTGAAGAAGAAGTTGGTAGCAAAAAAGAAGGTCGGCATTTAGTTAAAACCATAATTGACCCACGTTTTATTGTAAAAGATTTTTTTTGGTTTGACCCGTTCTTAGGCTTGGTAAAAGATTGTAATATGGAAATATGCTTAGCGTATTTAGAGCCAATGGATGCTAATTTGAATATGGTTGAACAACTCTATTTAGAAAACTTTATAATCTTTAAAAAAGATGAAGAAGGTTTATTAATTTTTAGAACGTGTTCTAAAAGAGGTTTCACCTTTTGCCGTGAAAGAGCCAAAAACAAATGCGTTATTTCAATTATAAAACCTTTGTTTAAAGAATAAATTTATTTTTAAAAGCCCTGCTGTTTTGCAGGGCTATAATTATTGTAAAAGAAAAAATTATACTAGAAAATGCACTAAAAAATACAAAATTATAATTTTTTGGCAAAAAAAGGGAGTGAAATCATTTGCTTTGTTGTCTAATAAGTGAAAAAAGGTAAATATCTATGCTTGAAAAGTATTATACCTTTTTTGACGGAAACAAGCAAAGCCTAATAGATATTATTGTTAGAAAAAGTATTTTACGTAAAAGAATAATTTTATAAGTAATTAATATAAATTATGATAACAACAAAAAAGACGGCTCTTGCCGTCTTTTTTAACGTTTTTAAATCTTTCTATTGTTTGTTTTTCAAATAAACCATTAAAACTGCAATATCGGCAGGGTTTACTCCTGAAATTCTACCCGCTTGACCTAAATTTTCAGGTCTTATTTTTTGCAGTTTTTCACGAGCCTCTAACCTTAAACCTTCTAGTTCTAAATAATTAATGTCTTTAGGAATAATTTTTTCTTCTAAGCGCTTTGCCTTTTCAATTTCTTCCATACCTTTTTTAAGGTAGCCTTCGTATTTAGCGTCCGTTTCAATAGTCTCTAAAATATCGTAAGGAACGCCTTGGAAAGCGTTAAATTCTTCTTTTATATCTAAAATAGGAATACCGCGCTTAATCATATCGGCAAAAGATATACCGCCGGTTACGCTTCCGCCGTATTTTTCAACGAAAGTTTTTGTAGTTTTAGGTGAGTGAACTTGGTTAAGTTCAAGCCTTGCTTTCTCTAAAATTTGGCATTTTTGCTTAAAAATTTCGTATCTATAATCGTCAACAAGCCCAATTTCTCTACCAATTTCGGTAAGGCGCATATCAGCGTTGTCTTGGCGAAGGAAAATTCTATATTCCGCGCGCGACGTCATCATGCGGTAAGGCT
Source organism: Christensenellaceae bacterium (assembly GCA_045586885.1). GTDB lineage: Bacteria > Bacillota > Clostridia > Christensenellales > Borkfalkiaceae > UBA4636. Next base: position 9,514 of record JAZNBE010000033.1, on the reverse strand, counting down.
CGTCCGTGCCTTTGGTAACTAAATCATCAATTAAAACGCCAATATAGGCTTGGTCTCTACGGAGAACTAGTTGTGGTTTTCCTTGTAAAAACATCGAAGCGTTAATACCTGCGATAAGCCCTTGGCAAGCCGCTTCTTCATAACCGCTCGTGCCGTTAATTTGCCCTGCTAAGAAAAGCCCTTTCAAGCGCTTATATTCTAAGGTAGGGTATAGGTCTAAACTATCAATGCAGTCGTATTCGATAGCGTAAGCGTATCTAACTATTTCGCAATTTTCAAGCCCCGGAATCGTTCTATACATTGCTTTTTGAACGTCGTGCGGAAGCGAAGAAGACATACCTTGCACGTAAACTTCAGTAGTGTCCGCGCCTTCAGGCTCTAAGAAAATTTGATGTCTTTCTTTATCTTTGAAACGGTCAACCTTAGTTTCAATCGATGGGCAATATCTTGGGCCAACGCTCAATATCACGCCGTTATAAAGCGGTGAGCGGTGAAGATTATCTCTAATAATTTGGTGCGTTTTTTCGTTAGTGTAAGTTAAGTAGCAAGGCGTTTGTTTTTCAGGCACTTGCTTAGATAAAAACGAGAACGGATAAACGTTAGTTTCACCTTCTTGAATAGTGCATTTAGAGTAATCTATTGTTCTACCATCAACACGCGCTGGAGTTCCAGTCTTAAACCGCCTAATAGTAAAGCCTAACTTAATAAGGCTATCGGTTAATTCGTTCGCTGGGGCAAAACCAGATGGTCCGCTATTTTTTTGCCACTCGCCAGCCACTAACTTGCTCTTAAGATAAACTCCAGTTGCTAAAACTATGGTTTTTGCGTAAAGGACGCTACCATACGACGTTTTAACGCCTACAATTTTATCGTTTTCGGTTAAAATTTCGGTGGCTTCGCTAGCAATAATTCTTAAATTATCGGTATTTTCAAGATGCGACTTTACGAAAGTGTGGTAATAATTTTTATCGGCTTGGCATCTTAAACTTTGCACCGCCGCGCCTTTTCCACGGTTAAGCATCTTAATTTGAAGCATAGTTTTATCGGCGGCAATTCCCATAAAGCCACCGAGCGCATCAAGTTCCCTAACTAAATGCCCTTTTGCCGTGCCACCAATAGAAGGGTTACACGCCATAAAAGCAATACTATCGGGATTTAAAGTTAAAAGCGCAGTTTTATGCCCGAGTTTTGCAAGCGCTAAAGCCGCCTCAACTCCGGCGTGCCCTGCTCCAACAACAACGGCATCAAAACTATCTTCAACAAAAAAAGTCTTCATATAAGCCCGTTATCTAACGTTTTTCTAGTTTTTGGTTAGTAAAAAACCAAATAAATTTATGTAAAAATTATTTCTTCAAGATTAAATTCTTCAAATCGTTAATCTCGGTTGCAAGTTTTTCGTTGTGGCGAATAAGTTCTGAAATTTTATTCCTTGCGTGAATAATAGTTGTGTAATCTCTATCGCCAAGTTCTTTTCCTACTGCAACTAACGGAAGAGAACTTAATAAATCGGTTATAAGATAAGCGCAAATTTGCCTTGGCTCAACAATCTCTTTGTTTTTCTTCTTTCCAAGAAGGTCGGTCTTTGCAACTTTATAGAAAGAGCAAACGGCGTCTATTATTTTGCCCGGCGTTAGAGCCTCTTGGGTTTCTTCCGTTTTAGTTGATTGATTTAGCGCTTGCATAGCAATCTCTAAAGTGATAGGCGATTCTTTTAAAAGCGCCGCAAACCTTACGGTGTTTAATAGCCCTTCCAAAGAACGCACGCTTGAACCGCTTTTTTCGGCGATAAAGGTTGCAACGTCGATAGGAAGTAAGCATTTTAGTCCTTCCGCTTTCTTTTGAGCAATAGCAATTTTGGTTTCTATGTCAGGCTCTAGAACTTGAGCCGTAAGTCCGCTTTGGAAACGTGTTTGTAGTCTTTCGCTTAAAAGGTCGATTTCATTAGGCAAACAGTCTGCAGATAATACTATTTGTTTGTTTTGCGAATAAAGTTCGTTAAAGGTATGGAAAAATTCTTCTTGAGTAGATTGCTTTTTAGCCAAGAACTGCACGTCGTCAACGAGGAAAACGTCAACGCTACGATAGCGCTTTCTAAAATCTTCATTATCCTGAACGTGAGAAGAATAGGCTTTACCTTGCCTAATAGTGTTTATTAAATCGTTAGTAAATTTTTCGCAAGTAACGTAAAGAACGTTAAGTTTAGGGTAGGTGTGTTTAATTTCGTTTGCAATCGCTTGCATAACGTGAGTTTTGCCTAAGCCCGTACCACCGTAAATAAAGAGTGGGTTGTAACTGTTTCCGGGATCGTCCGCAACGGCTTTTGCGGCAGCGTAAAGGTAGCGGTTAGACGTTCCAACCACGAAATTTTCAAACGTGTTTTTAGGGTCAATCGGTGAAGATAAATCTTCAATCTCGTTTTTAGCAGAAGAAAAAAAGGGTTCGGTCGAGTTCTCAAGGTAAATTGAAAAATCGGTAAGCCCAGTTTTAGCTGATTCGAAAGCGTTGTTTATTTCTTTGCTAAATTTCTTAATATTCGTAGCGAACATTTTAGAACCGGTCTTTAAAATCAAAGTTGAGCCAATAACTTCAGAAACGCTCACCTTTGATAAAAATGTATCAATGGTGATTTGGCTAACGGTCTTCGAAAGTTCATCTAACGTCTTTTTCCACAATATTTCGTAATTGTTCATCGTAACACATCCAACATATAGTTTTATTTGCATTTTTTAGCGTCAAAAAGCAAAAATTTGGGTTGACTTTTAAATAGTGAGCATTTATAATTGTATTATAAAACTCAAAAAAAATCAAGGCTTTATGCCAAGAAAAAATTGCGTAATGGTAGTAAAAAATTTAACGCTTAAAAATTTCCGCAACTATAAATTAGAAAAGTTCGAGTATTCTAGCGGAATAAATATAATCGTTGGAAAAAACGCTCAAGGCAAAACAAATTCTGCCGAAGCGGTGTTTTTGCTTGCTACCGGTTTTTCGCCAAAAGCAAAGAAAGAAAAACAAGTTATTCTCTACGGCGAGGAAAAGGCTGAAATCTCTTGCGAGGCGGAGTTTAAGTTTGGCAAAATTTCGGTAGGCATTGAGTTTTTTAAGGAAGGTAAAAAGAAAATAGTTATAAACGGCGCGGAAGCAAAACGCGTTGGCGACCTTTTAGGTAATATTCACGCGGTGTTCTTTAACCCTAGCGAACTTAAACTCGTTCAAGAATCGCCTGAAGATAGGCGCAGGTTTTTAGATATTTCGCTTTCGCAAATAAACAAGCGCTATTTCCACTCGCTTTCAAAATATAAAAAAATTCTAGTTCAACGCAACAATCTTTTAAAAGAGAGTGATAAAGAGTTGATATTAGATACTCTTCCAGTTTGGGATGAGCAACTTGCGTTTTACGCGGCGGATATTATAATAGAGAGAAGTAAATATATTAAGATTTTAGAACCGCTCGCAAAAGAAGCGCATAGTTTCATCTCTCAAGGGGAAGAAAATTTAATAGTAAAAGGCTCAACCAAATTTTTTGGCACAACCCAAGAAATAATAAACGATTTTTATAAAGCGTTAGAAGAATCGCGTGAAAAAGATATGGTTTTAGGCTACACTACCATAGGGCCTCATCGAGACGATTTAAAAATTACCTTAAACGGCGAGGACGTAAGGTGTTTTTCATCGCAAGGTCAACAAAGAACGGTAGCGCTTGCTTTAAAACTTGCCGAACTTGAAATTTTCAAAACGCACTTTGGCGAATACCCAGTGCTTATTTTGGACGATGCTATGAGCGAACTTGATAAAGGTCGCCAAAAAAGGCTTTTAGAGAGAATAAAGAACGTTCAAACTATTATAACTTGCACGCATATAGACGAAGAAGTCTTTAAAGGAATAGATTATAAAAAGTTTGAAATTGAGAGTGGTTCAATCACAAATAAATAAAAACAAAAAAATAAAAAGTAGGGCTATAAGCCCGTTAAACGTATATTTTTGTATAAAAACTAAGCAATTTTTGCATAATAGATTTATGCGGAAGTTGCTTTTTTTTGCGATAATTTTAGCGCTTGTTTGTTTTCAAACAAATTTAAGCCTAACTTTTTCTCAAACGAAAATAAGCGTTGTGGGAAGGGAAAGAGTTTACGATTATTCGCTAGACGAATTTTTAGGCTTTTGTTATGAAATAGACTGCGATAAAATAAATTTAGCGGTTGAAAAAATCAAGAAAAAGGAAAGAGTTGAGCCTAAAAACGCTGAAATTGAATTTAATCAAAACGCAAAAGATATTTTAAAAATAAAGAAGGAAGAGAACGGTTTTGAAGTTGATGAGAAAAAACTTTATAACGATTTTTTGTCAGCGGTAACGTTAGGCGGTGGGGCAATTACCGTAAATTATAATCAAATTTTACCAAGCGTTTATTCTAGTGATTTGCAAAAGTTTACTTATGAGCGAGCAAGATACACAACTTATTATTACTCATCAAAGCCAGAGCGCATTTCAAACATAAAACTTGCAACTAAAAAAATTTCCGGAGTAAAAATAGAAAACGGAAGTGTTTTTTCTTTTAATAAAGTTGTTGGAAGAAGAACGGAAGAAAACGGTTATAAATATGCGCCAATAATAAAAAACGGACGGTTTGAAGATGGAATAGGCGGTGGGGTATGCCAAGTTTCAACAACTTTATATAACGCATTATTGTTATCTGGGTTAGAAATTTTAGAAGTGCATCCGCATTCTTTAGCCGTATCTTACGTAGAAAATTCCTTCGATGCTATGGTAAGCGATGGTTTTGCAGACTTAAAATTCAAAAACCAAACTGGCGGACCTATTTTTATTGCAGGGTTTTCAAGCGATAATAACGTAACTTTTATAGTTTTTGGCAAAGAGCAAATAGAAGAAATAAAAAAGTATTCAGAAACCTTAGAAGTTGTGAACGCAATAGATGAATTAGTTTATAACCCAAACCTAAAAATCGGCGAAAAGGTTGTGGTAACTAAAAGTAAAAAAGGCTATTTATCACGTGGTTATTTAATAGTCAAAAATGGCGACTTGGTTGAAAAAAGGCTAATACGTGAAGATAAATATTTGCCATTAAACGGAGTAATTGAGTATGGAAATGACGTTAAAAACTAAACGAAATTTGTATTTATTATTTCTTTTACTTATAACGCTTATTTTAACGTTTTCTCTAGCCTATGGGCTTTATTATTTATATAGACTTAACTTTTACTTCAAAATAATTTACTATTTTTTAGTTGTTTTTAGTTATTTTATAATATTTACTAAAAGTTATAAAACACCAACTAAAATTTGGCTTATTATCTTATGCTCGATAATAAAGTTTATAGGGGTGGCTTTTGTGTTTTTAGATGCGTTTAAAGGCTTGTTTTACAGAAAAAACAAAACTTCATTTACAAAACTAAAAGTGAAACCAAATTTAAAGTCAAAAAACAATATTTATCAAGAAGTGGGGCTATACGTCGATTATTTAACAAATTACGGCGAATATGATATTGAGAGCGTTAAAGTTTTTACTGATGGAATAGAACTTTTTGAAGAAATTTTGAAAAAAATTGATAGCGCAAAAAGTTACGTGTTTTTAGGCGCTTATATTATAAAGCACGGAAAAAGGCTAAACGAACTTTTGTCAAGCCTTTATAAAGCGTTAGAGCGTGGGGTTGAAGTATATTTATTTGCCGATTATTTTGGCTCTGGTAATATCTTTAAGACGCAAGAGTTTTTAGCGTTAAAAGAAAAAGGCGCTAAACTTTTTACATTCAACAAACCAAAATTTTTTCTATCGCTTAACGATAATTTACGGTATCATCAAAAGTCTATCGTAATAGACGGTAAATATTCGTTTATTTCAAGCGTTAATATTGCAGATAATTTGATAGATAACGAGAAAGATTTAGGCGTTATAATAAAAGGGCGGCTAGCGCTTGCCGTTTTGAAAAGTTTTTTTGAAATTTTTAATCTTTCAAACTATGAAAAATATGCTGTATCACAAAAAGAAGGAACTAGAAGTGGCATTTATTGTTCAGGACAAGGCGATAAAACTTTTGAAACTATTATCTATTCAGCATTTTTTAGGGCTAAAAAAGATATTAAAATAATATCGCCTTATTTATCGTTTTCAAAAGAGAGATTAGAATTTTTAGAACGGCTTATAAAAAGGCAAGTTAAGATAACTTTAATTGCGCCAAAGTCGTTAAAAGAAAAGGCTAGAAACTTTATAACGGACGAAAGTCTTATTCGGCTTTTAGAAATAGGAGTTGAAATTTTTGAATACGACAAAAAATTTTTGCACTCTAAACTTATTATAATAGATGACGAAACGTGCTTTCTAGGCTCGGTTAATTTTGATGAAAGAAGTTTATGCTATGCGGTAGAAAATACGTTCGTTTCGTGCGATAATGAAGTTATAGCCCCACTTTTAGATTATTTTCTAGATTGCAAAGATAATTCAAAGCAAAAAAATATAAACAAAAAACCTTTTTCGTTTTTTGGCATTAGAAAAATTATGGCAAGAATATTATCACCGCTTGTTTGAGTTGACACAAGCCTTAAAATTTATTATAATGATTAAAGATAAATTTTTGAAGGTGAAATATGAAACAATTTTTTCCTGACGTAACTTATAATAAGAAAAAACTTACCAACTATTTCGTTTTATTAACGATAGGTATTTTGTTAATAGGTGGTCTTGCGGCGGTATTTTTTATTATGAAACAACAAACCATAGGCTTTTTAATTTTAGTTTTTTTGGTAATTGCGTTATCTACTATTCCGTCGGCGCTATCAAACTATCCGCTAAAGAGAAAGCCTTTGATTGAAGTAAACGGCTCAAGGGTTAAACTTTACGGCAAGGAAGAGTTTAAGGCTAGCGAAATTTTAGCAGTTTCGGTTTGTATTGAAGTTCCTGCAATTAAGAAAACTAAGGAAGAAAACAAGGCTTTCTTAATGGAAGTTGCTAAAACTAAACCTACGGAAAAGGTGCTTGGCACTTGTGATATTTTAGTTAAAGACGCAAAGGGTAAAGACGAAACTAAATATAACATCGTTGACGATGCTATCGGCGCGTTAGACGCTCTTTTGATTGCAGGTGTTAAGAAATATAGAATAGTTTATTGCATGAAGAAAATGACTTGCCCTGCCGGTTACACGATGAAATCTACTCCAAACAAAGACCAAGAATACGCTGAACTTTCTGAAAAAGATAGAATGATGCAACTAATCTAAGGTGGCGCTATGAATACGTATTTAATAATTTTCTTAGTTTATTTGTTTTTAGTTAGCACAATTTCGTTTTTCCTATACGGCGGTGATAAAAACAAAGCCGAAAAAAAGGTTTGGCGCACGAAAGAGAAAGTTTTACTATCGTTCGGTTTTTTTGGCGGAGCAATCGGCGCGATAGTTGGAATGAAGGTTTTTCATCACAAAACAAAGCATTGGTATTTTTGGGTGGTCAACGTTCTAGGGCTTTTATGGCAAATCGCTGTTGCGGTTTTACTTTATATACATTTCTAATATAAATTAAATATCAAATTAAAAAAATACGCGCTTTAGAAGTTTTTTAAGGCGCGTATTTATTTTTTTCTAAATTTTTTTTATTTTTACCAACAATTTGGCTTATTTCTTTGTTGTATTAGACGAAAGGATAAAAATTTTTGAATTGACACTGTAATCGTAATAAAGTATAATTTAGTTGCTAAATTGTTTTGGGAGTTACGAAATGCTTGATAAATACGTAAAAAAGTTTCTTCAGGGCGACGTTTCTTCGTTTGATAAAATTTACGAATTGACGCGCAAAACCGTTTATTTCGTAGCCGTTTCTATCTTAAAAGATAGAAATCTTGCTGAAGACGTAATGCAAACGACCTATTTAAAAGTAATTAGAAATATTCAAAGTTACAAAATAGGAACAAATGCGGTAGCCTGGATTGTTAAAATCGCGAAGAACGAAGCAATAAACTTAAAAAAAGTTCGCATTAGAGAAGAGTTGGTTGACGAAAAGCAAAACGAAGCGTTATTTGGCGTGAAAGAGCCTGATAAATACGGTGAACTTATTGATTTAGCCAAACGAATTTTAGATGACGAGGAATTTTTAATTTTAATGCTTGTTACCGCTAGCGGTTATAAACGGCGAGAAATTGCTATCATGCTTGATATTCCCATTTCTACGGTTACGTGGAAATATAATAACGCGCTTAAAAAACTGCGTGATGCTTTAAAAAAGGAGGTAAATTAATTATGAAAAAATCAAAAATAAAAGAAGAGATAAGGGTTGAAGCGGATAATTTTACGCCAAATCCCTTAGACAAGATTAAACAACAAGCAACTACGGAAAATATAATGCCGTCAAAAGCCGAAACTGCAACTTCAATTAAGAAGATGGGTAAATGGCGTATAGCAACGTCGTTTGCAGTGGTTGCGCTATGCTGCGTTTTAGCGTTTTACTTTATTTTCGGTTTTAGTGGAGCGTCTATGCTATTATCGCCAAAGCAAGCATACGCTATAGGTTCTGTGTCTAGCGTAAAATTGTTAAACAGTAACGTTCAAGCGTCTGCAATCAAAACGCTAGCGGAAGTTAACGATTCAACTTCTTCAAGTTCGAACGAAGTTGGCGATATTGTAAAAGACCAAGCCGAAAAGTTTAACGAATATTTTTCTGCATTAGATAGTTTCTTTGGTGAAGACGTTGTATCGGTTACTACTAGTGAAAATCAAGACGAAGGCTACGACTACGAAACAAAGATGATAATTAGAGGAAAGAATTTTACTGGTGGAACGGTTGAATACGTTATGTATTATACCGAAACGCAAACTAGCCACTCAAAAACTTTAGGTTTTGAAAGAGAAGAAGAAACTTCATATTCGTTAAAAGGCGTAATGGTAATTGATGAAAGAAATTACTATCTTGAAGGCGAAAGAGTTGAGGAAAAAGAAGATGACGAGAGCGAAACGGAATTAAAAATTCGCGCTTATAAAGACGAGCTTGATAAAACTTCGTTCGTTGAAATGAAACAAGAAAATTCGGTAGAAGATGATGAAACTGAAGTTGAATTCGTTTATTCAATTTATTCTAACGGCAACTTGATAGAACAAACTGCAGTAGAGTTTGAAACTGAAAGAGAAGGCGGAGAAATTGAAACCGAATATTCTCTAGAGTTTAGAAATAGCGTTGCAAGCGGAAGGTTCGTCGTTGAAAAAGTAGAAAAAGACGGAAGCGTAGTAATTAACGTAAAATATTCAATCGGTCAAGAAAAAGGCAAGTTTAGCATTTTTGAAACAACTGATGAAAACGGCGAAAAGCATTACGAATACGTTTTCGAAGATGGAACTAAAAAATTATTTTAACCGATAATTTAAACAAAAAAACGGCAGTTTAGTGGCGTAGCGATAGGGATTATTGCTACGCCACAACTATATTTGCCTAACGGCAAGTTATATTGCTAAAAGCAGTGATATTTTGCTACGCAAAGTTTTATTTTCCCTTTCGGGAAAGTTGTGGCAAATATAATATAA
>JAZNBE010000032.1:0-9685 GCA_045586885.1 Christensenellaceae bacterium | reverse complement strand
TCGATTTACTTCGCTAATTTTATTAACTTTCAATCCGTCGAATTAAAAATTATACCTTACAAAAAAATTCTTTAACGATCAAGATTTTTCTACGTTTCCGTATTAACCTTTTTTACTAATCTTTCGATTAGCTCGTTGTTTTATTTTAATTGCCTTTCTGTACTTTGTTCTTGATAACTCTCGTTATCTCGTCTAAATTTACTATGTAGTTGTCAATCTTCATTTAGTAGCAATCCGCTACCATTATTTCTACCGCTTTTTTTGCGGCAGCCTATACATAATATCATTATACTGCCATTAAGTCAAGCAATTTTCAACAATTTTACAAACTTTTTTTATCTTTTTTAGCCTTTCAAAATAGCCGAAAAAGCACTAGAAAGTTTGGCAATAGATTGATTAGCTTTATCAACGCTTTCAGCGTAAACTGAATAATAAATTTTAAGTTTTGGCTCGGTTCCGCTTGGTCTTAAACAAACAAAACCACCAGTTTCTAATTCAAAATATAAGCAGTTTAGTTTAGAAAACTCTAGTTTTTCTTGAGTTCCATCTCTAGAAATTCTAACGCCAGTTTCATAATTTCTAACCGCCGTTACAACGAATTCGTCAATCTTATCAATTTTCTTCTCGGCAACGCTTGCAACCGCTTGATTCATTTCAGCCATAGCGTTTAGTCCGCTAAAGCCTATGCTTTCGGTTTTATCTACGCAATAGCCGTGCTTTTTGTAAATATTTTCCAAAACGTCGAAAACGGATACGTTTTGATCGTTATAATAGCAAACGAGTTCCGCAAAAAGCATTGACGCAACAACCGCGTCTTTATCACGCGCGTGCGTTCCACGAAGATAACCGCAACTTTCTTCAAAACCGAATACGAAAGTACCCTTTCCACTCTCTTCCGATTCTTTAATTTTTTCACCTATAAACTTAAAACCAACAGGAACGTCTTTAAGTTCTACGCCAAAACTTTCGGCAACCGCTTGAGCAAGACCGGTTGATACGAAACTCTTAACCGCAAACGCATCTTTCGTTAGTTTACCGTCTTGTTTTAATCTAGTTAATACGTAATTTAGAAGTAAAACGCCTACTTGGTTGCCTGTTAAAGCAGTAAATTCGCCGTTTTTATTTCTAATTGCAACGCCTAATCTATCACAGTCAGGGTCAGTTCCAAAAACAACGTCGGCTTTAATTGCGTTAGCAAGTTTAATACCCATTGAAAGCGTTTCCTTAAACTCTGGGTTTGGAACTTCAACGGTAGAAAATTCGGTGTCAGGCTTGGTTTGTTCTTCAACGATAGTCGCTTTAATGCCTAGTTTTTTCAAAACGGTGGTAACTGGAACGTAGCCAGTGCCGTGAACAGGCGTATAAACTAATTTAATCTTTCCGCCTTGACGCTTAATAGCGTCTTGAGATAGGCAAAGTTTATAAAGTTCAGCGTAATATTTCTTCTCAAACGCCGAACCGATTATTACCGCGCCGTTTTTCTTCGCATCTTTAATTGTTTCAACTGAAACGCTCTCAACCGAGAAATAATCGCTGATAGAATCAATGTATTTTACAACTTCCGCCGTAGCCTCTGGAGACATTTGAGCGCCATCGCTACCGTAAACCTTGTAGCCGTTATATTCCTTTGGATTATGGCTAGCCGTAATCATAATACCTGCCGTACAACCAAGCGCGCGAACGGCATAACTAAGCATAGGAACAGGTCTTCCTTCTTCGTAAATATAGACTTTAATACCGTTCTTTAAAAGAACGCCTGCAGATGCTAGAGCAAAATCTTTACTCTTTCTTCTAGTATCATAAGAAATAGCAACGCCTTTTTGCATAGCAACGTTTCCTAGGCTCTTAATATATTCAGCAAGTCCTTTAGTCGCTCTTTTTACGGTATAAACGTTCATCATATTCGTGCCCATACCAATAAGGCCACGCATACCTGCCGTGCCGAATTTAAGCGATGCGCCGAAACGATATTCAATCTCTTTAAGATTACTGCGAATTTCCTCAAGTTCTTTAACTTCACTTGATGCTAAACGAGTGTTTGCTAACCATTTTTCATAAGCGATTTTATAACTCATACTAAATACCTTCTCTTTTTTTGAAGTTATATTATTATATAATATGTTTATCGGTTTGTCAAGAATTTTTTAATTTTGTAAAAAAGCGCGTAAGTTTTTATAGAAAATATCGTCGATAATTTCACCTTTTAAGCCTAATTTTTGTAAAGAAAGCCTTAAAATTTCTTCAAAACTATAATCGTTAAAACCTAAAGGAAAATCTTTGCAACCGAAAAAATCAGTGCCAAGCGCTAAATTTTTATGTGAAAACCTATCTAAAAAATAGATAATATGCCTTAAAACATTGTCAATCGTTGCGTTTTCATTTGACAAAAACTCGCTATAAAAAGTTAAGCCTATAATTCCGCCTTTTTCAATTATAAGTTTAATTTGCTCGCTTGATAAATTTCGTTTATGCTCTCTAACTTCATTAAAACAAGCGTGAGAGCAAACTACACTGTTAGCCTTTTCAATAACTTCGAAAAAACTTCTTTTTCCAAGATGAGCAAGGTCTATAGTGATTTTTCTATCGTTTAGAAGTTTAATAACTTCTAAGCCTTTTTCACTAATAGGTAAATTCGAACCACAACCACCGCCTAATGGGTTTATTCCGTTCCAAGTGAGCGTAACGTATTTAGGATTAAACGATAAAAGCCTATCTAAGAGCGAAAGTTTAACGTCGTAAGAAAAATCTTCGTATGCTAAAAAAAGATTATCGCTTTTATTTTTAGTAAAGTATTCGGCAAGGCGCAAAGTTTTATAATAAGAGTTATTGCCCTTAAATATTGCCGATACGATAATATTTTGTGAATTTTTATATTGTTTTAACAAAAACTCGTAATTTTCGTTAGTTAAATAATCATTATGAAAATCAGCAACCATTATTGCACCCCGAAAACGATATGCTCTAATAATTGCTGATATTACTTTTTTATTAAATTTTATTGTTTTAATCTATACTTTATTAGGCTCTGGATAAGTTTGACCAAAAGTTTCAACGGTAACTTCTGTCATAACGACGTCGGTTAAAGGTCTATCGCCGTAAGTAGTTTGAACGTTTGCAATCTTATCGATAACGTCAAAACCTTCTATAGTTTTGCCAAAACTTGCGTATTCGCCGTCAAGATAAGGATAATCAACGTGCATAATGAAAAATTGAGAACCTGCGCTATTTGGGTGCATTGCTCTAGCCATAGAAATAACACCGCGTTCGTGCTTTAATTCGTTCTTAAAGCCGTTCATCGAAAATTCGCCTTTAATAGAATAGCCCGGGCCACCAGTTCCGTTGCCTTTAGGGTCTCCGCCTTGTAACATAAAGTTTTTAATAACTCTATGGAAAATTAAGCCGTTATAAAAGCCTTTATTTATTAGCGAAATGAAATTATTAACGGTATTAGGCGCAATTTCAGGGTAAAGTTCTACCTTAATTTCACCAAGCGTAGTTTTAATAGTAACTAAAGGGTTTTTCATTTATTCCACCTCTTCATATTTAACGCACTCAACGCCAGAATCTTTGAAAATTTCTAAAGAAAACTCGTCAGGATAGCCTTCTGCGTAAATAACCTTCTTAATTCCAGCGTTAATTATCATACGGCAACAAATAGTGCAAGGTTGGTGCGTGCAATAAAGCGTTGCGCCTTCTAGTGAAATGCCAAGTTTAGCCGCTTGACAAATTGCGTTTTGTTCAGCGTGAACCGCATAGCACATTTCTTGACGAGTTCCGCTAGCGATATTTAACTTACGTCTTAAACACTCGCCCCTTTCAACGCAACTCGTAACACCAGACGGAGCGCCGTTATAACCGGTAGTTAAAACACGCTTATTCTTAACTATAACCGCGCCAACGTGCCTATTTTGTTGATAACAACTAGACCACGAACCAACAACTTTTGCCATATCGATAAAACGCTTATCCCATTTATCCATAAAATACCTCTTTTTGCTTTTTCAATAATTTTAGCACAAACCTTGTTTTTTTGCAATAGAAAACAAAAAATTGTCAAACCTTTTCTTAAAATTATATTATTGCTTTTAACTTTTGCAAGAATTTTCAACAATTTCAAAAATTAACCTAATCTTTTCGAAAATTTAACCATAATATGACAATTTTTTCATATTTTGCTTTCATATTCCGTTGACAAGCGCATATATTATGATTATAATTGATATTAGCAATCTTTCGTTGAGAGTGCTAAAACGTGAAAATATTATTCTTGGAGGAATAAAAATGACTATAAAACCATTATTTGATAAGGTAGTTGTTGAACAAACTAGCAAAGAAGAAACCACAAAAAGCGGTTTTATTCTACCTTCTGCCGCTCAAGAAAAGCAACAAACGGCTAAAGTTGTTGCAGTTGGCCCGGGTGGAATTATTGACGGCAAAGAAATTACTATGCAAGTTAAAGTTGGAGACGTTGTTCTTTACTCTAAATTTGCAGGCAGTGATTTTAAGGTTGACGGAAAAGAATTCACAATTATTCGCCAAAGCGATATTTTGGCAATCGTAGAATAAAATTAAAGGAGTTAAAATTATGGCTAAACAAATTAAAACTGGCGAAGAAGCAAGAAAAGCCCTTGAAAACGGCGTTAATACCCTTGCTAATACCGTAAAAATCACTCTAGGCCCTAAGGGAAGAAACGTAGTTCTAGATAAGAAATACGGCGCGCCTCTTATTACTAACGACGGCGTTACTATTGCTAAAGAAATAGAACTTGAAGACCCATTTGAAAATATGGGCGCTCAACTTGTAAAAGAAGTTTCTACCAAAACTAACGACGTTGCTGGTGACGGAACTACTACCGCAGTTGTTCTTGCTCAAGCAATGATTAGAGAAGGTTTAAAAAACCTTGCTGCAGGCGCTAACCCTATTATTTTGAAAAAAGGTATTATGAAAGCCGTTGCAGTTGCCGTTGAAGCGCTTAAATATTCTTCAAAAACCGTTGATGGAAAGAAGTCTATCGCTCAAGTTGCTTCAATTTCTGCTGGCGATGAAGAAATTGGCGCTTTAATTTCCGATGCGATGGAAAAAGTTGGTAAAGACGGCGTTATCACTATTCAAGAGAGCAAAACTATGAAAACCGAACTTACCACAGTTGACGGTATGCAATTCGACCGTGGTTACGCTTCTGCTTATATGGTTACTAACACCGATAAAATGGAAGCCGTTTTAGATTCCCCTGCTATTTTAATCACCGATAGAAAAATCTCTTCTATTCAAGAAATTTTACCTGTTATTGAGCCTATCGCCCAACAAGGTATGAAACTTTTAATTATTGCCGAAGAAGTTGAAGGTGATGCTCTAGCAGCGCTCGTTGTTAATAAACTTAAAGGCGTATTTAACTGCGTTGCCGTAAAAGCCCCTGGTTTTGGTGATAGAAGAAAAGCAATGCTTGAAGATATCGCAATTTTAACGGGCGGTCAAGTGCTATCTAGCGATCTTGGTATTGAATTTAAAGATTTCACTATGGATATGCTAGGTCACGCTCTTCAAGTTAAGGTTGATAAAGATAACACAACTATCGTTGACGGCGCAGGTGATAGCGACGCTATCAAAGCAAGAATTGCGGCTATTAAATCACAAATCGTTGAAACTTCAAGCGATTACGATAGAGAAAAACTTCAAGAACGCCTTGCAAAACTTGCTGGTGGCGTTGGCGTTATTAACGTTGGCGCGGCAACCGAAGTTGAAATGAAGGAAAAGAAGTTAAGAATTGAAGACGCTCTTGCCGCTACTAGAGCAGCCGTTGAAGAAGGTATCTTTCCTGTCGGTGGCGTTGCCCTTCTTTCTACTATTCCTTCGTTAAAACGCCTTGCTTCAACGCTTAAAGGTGATGAAAGAACTGGTGCGGAAATCGTTATTCGCGCAATCGAAGAGCCTATTAGACAAATTGCTCAAAACGCAGGTCTTGACGGCTCGGTTATCGTTAATAAGATTATGACTGCCAAGAAAGCAAACTTTGGCTTTAACTTCTTAACTAACGAGTATACCGACATGGTTGCAGACGGCATTATTGATCCTACGAAAGTTACTAGATCTGCTCTTCAAAACTCGGCGTCAATTGCGTCAACTTTATTAACCACTGAAAGCATCGTAACCGATATTCCCGAGCCAGAACCAGCTATGCCACAAGGCGGTGGAATGGGCGGAATGTATTAAGCCTAAATGAAAATAAACAAAGCAAAAAGCACTCTTTCGAGTGCTTTTTTTGTGTTTTTGGTGAATTATACTTTTCTATTTTTTGTGTTATTTAAGTAAATCATCCCAACCGATATCAACGTTTGGAGACATGAACACCTCTCCATTAAAAAATTCGATAACTAATATCGGTTCATAAAATTTCTTTTTCATTTTTACCTCCCACTATTCAACGCCGTAAGCAGTTTTTAACGCTAAAATTTGTTCGTTAGTTAAAGCCTCACCGTATTTTTGCAAATATTTCTCGGCAACTTCTTTCGCTGTTCTTGTTGTTGATTGTTCTCCAACTGTTGCCGTGAGTTCTTTTTCCGCAAAAGAACCCGCCTCGCCTACGATTGTTACCGTGAAGGCGATTGTTGATTTCATAATATTTTCATCAAAATCATCACTAACAAACTTTATCGTTTTTGAGCCCGCGTCTTGCAACGAAATTGTTAATTCAAACGACTTTTCAAATGCTTTGATAACCTTTGCTGCAGATAAACCTTCGTTAACTTCAAAATAACCAGCAAATCTTATGCCAATTTCTTTCGAGGAATTTGATAGTTTTATTGAAGCGCCGGGTGTAACACCCGTTTTTGCAACAACAGGATGATAAACACCGTCAGTTTCAACGGACTCAACAACTTCGTAATTTGAATTAATCCAACCAAGGAACTCGAAGCCGTATGGAACTATAAATTTAATTTGCGTTAAATCATCACCAACGCTAAGCGCATAGCCATCTTTTGCAATATGGCTATATCCCCACATAACAGGACGGTTTGAATAATTCCAATAACTATCCCATCCACTTGGCTGACTTTCTGCCTCACAATAAATAGTTAAAGAACGGCAATCCTTAAACGCAGAAGAACCAACGTTTACAACAGTTTTCGGCAAATAGATTTTTGTTAACGATGAACAACTGTAAAAAACTCTTCCCCCAATAGAATTCACGCTATTAGAAATTATTACATTTTTTAAAGACTTGCATTGATAAAATGCATAAGCATTGATTATTTCTGAAGTTATTTCTGCTTCCGTTAAAAGTTCGCCGTTAATATGTAAATCTTTAGCGAAATACATTGGGTTAGCAGAAGCATTTCCAAAACTAATTAAAGTCCAACCGTCAACATCCCCCAAATAGTTTACTTCTTTTAAGCCACTACAACCATCAAACGCAGAAGAACCTATTGAAGTTACGCTGTTTGGTATTTCTATTCTTGTTAGACTACTGCAACCATCGAACGCACGAGCACCAATTGAAGTTACACTGTCACCTATCATTACGCTTGTTAAAGATTTGCAATTATAGAACGCATATGAACTAATAGAAGTTATAGTATTAGAAATCTTTACATCAATTAAATTACTGCAATTTTTAAAGGCAGAAGAACCAATTGTTGTTACAGCCTTACCCATATACCATTCTGGAATAATAATTCTATGTTCGTTCTCGTCGGTTAGACCAACAACGGAATAAGTTCCATTTGATAAAAGTTTAAAAGTTAAAATTTGTGATGAATCACTAATTTCGCCCCAATAAACGTCGCAGCTCGAATAATTATAATGATTATCCCATAAAATATCCCAACCATCAGGTTCGGTTTCCGCTTCACATAAAATGCCTAATTTATAGCACTCGTCGAACGCAAATTGACCAATATAAGTTACAGTGTTTGGTATTTCTATAGTTTTCAATGAAGAACACTCTCCGAACGCCCGTTGACCAATAGAAATTAAATTGTAGGGTAGTTTTATACTTGCTAGACTACGGCAACCATCAAACGCAGTAGAACAAATTATTTTAGTTTTTGAATTAATTTGACAAGAAGTTATGGAAGTTGATTTCGACTTAACTAAAACAAGATAAGGGTTTGTTTCGTTTCCTAAATAATATGCGTTATCATATTCGTTATAATTTAATGAACTGCAACCATCAAACGCATTAGAACCAATTGAAGTTATGCTGTTTGGTATTTCAATCTTTTCTAAACTACTGCAATCCATAAACGCACCTGCACCAATTGAAGTTACGCTGTCTGGTATCTCTATGCTCGTTAAACTACTGCAACAATAGAACGTACGAGAACCAATTGAAGTTACTCTGTCTGGTATTTCTATGCTTGTTAAGCTACTGCAATTATAGAACGCCCATTCACCAATAGAAGTTACGCTGTTTGGTATTTCTATGCTTGTTCCTAAATAACCTCTAAACGCAGATTGACCAATTGTTGTAATTGTAGGATTGTCTCCCCAAATTATTTCTGCACTGCAACCATCAAACGCATAAGAACCAATAGAAGTTACGCTGTCTGGTATCTCTATGCTTTTTAAACTACTACAATAATAGAACGCATAAGAACCAATAGAAGGTACGCTATTCGGTATTTCTATGCTTGTTCCTAAATAACCTCTAAACGATCGACCAATTGTTGTAATTGTAGGATTGTCTCCCCAAATTATTTCTGCACTGCAACCATCAAACGCATCAGAACCAATTGAAGTAACGCTGTTTGGTATTTCAATCTTTTCTAAACCACTGCAACCATTGAACGCAGAAGAACCAATAGAAGTTACGCTGTTTGGTATTGTTACACTTGTTAAGCTACTGCAATTATAGAACGCAGAAGAAGCAATTATTTTAGTTTTTGAATTAATTTGACAAGAAGTTATGGAAGTTGATTTCGACTCAACTAAAACAAGATAAGGGTTTGTTTCGTTTCCTAAATAATATGCGTTATCATATTCGTTATAATTTAATGAACTGAAACGATAGAACGCATAATCGCCAATTGAAGTTACGCTGTCTCCTATCGTTACGCTTGTTAAACTACTGCAACCATAGAACGCATAAGAACCAAAAGAAGTTATGCTGTCTGGTATCTCTATGCTTTTTAAACTACTACAATAATAGAACGCATAAGAACCAATAGAAGTTACGGTATTAGAAATTATTACATTTTTTAAAGACTTGCATTGATAAAATGCATAAGCATTGATTGTTTCTGAAGTTATTTCTGCTTCCGTTAAAAGTTCGCCGTTAATATGTAAATCTTTAGCGTAATATGTTGGGTTAGACTGGCTATTTCCAAACTCAATTTGAACCCAATCATTAACCGTGCCTAAATAATTAACACTTGTTAAACTACTGCAACCATAGAACGCAGAAGAACCTATAGAAGTTACGCTATTTGGTATTTCAATCTTTTCTAAACTACTGCAATTATAGAACGTATAAGAATTAATATTAGTTGCAGAAGTTATTTTTGCTTCTGTTAAAAGTTCGCCGTTAATATGTAAATCTTTAGCGTAATATGTTGGGTTAGAATTGCTATTTCCAAACTCAATTTGAACCCAATCATTAATCGTGCCTAAATAATTTACTTTTGTTAAACTACTGCAACCATAGAACGCCTCCCCACCAATAGAAGTTACGCTATTTGGTATTTC
>JAZNBE010000031.1:0-25041 GCA_045586885.1 Christensenellaceae bacterium | reverse complement strand
TACCCCGTTCTTTTAATATTAAATTTACCAATTTATCCGTTTATAAAATATTTAAGGCTTGAAAAATCGACCTATTTTAACTAAAAAGTATAAAAAACCGTAACTTATTGTTACGGTTTTTTAGTTTTAAACTTTTCAATAAATTGTTTAGTTTTGTCATAAATATCGCCTGCGCCTAAAATTAAAATTAAATCTTTTGGTTTAGACTTTGATAAAATTTCTAAAAACAAATCATCTAAATTATCAAAATACGTAGAATTTGGTAATTTTAGCGCTAATCTTTCACAAGAGCCTTTATAATCATATTCTTCACGCGCAGGATACTCTTTTAATAAATAAACGTTTTTTTCATTATAAAAAGTTTTAATAAAATCATCAAATAAAATTCTTGTTCTAGAGTAAGTGTGTGGCTGAAATACGATAAAAATGCTTGAATTTGCCTTGCTTTTTATAGTATTAATAAAATTCTTAATTTCTGTTGGATGATGGCAATAATCGGCTATAACACGCCTTTTTTTTATGCTTATTAATTTTTCGTTTCTTCGCTTTACGCATAAGAACGAACTTAAACCTCTCTTAATGGTTATATTTTCATATCCAATAGTTTTTGCTACTGCTATCGCTAAAAGTGCGTTATAAACGTTATATTTTCCGGTTAAATTTGTTTTAGCTTTGAATAAATATTTACCTTTATAATAAACTTGAAAAGAAGTTGAATTCTTATTATAAACAATATTTTTTGCATGATAATCGCAATAATTATCTATTCCAAAAGTAATTACGTTTTTAGTTGCTTTTTGCAAAATTTTATCATCAGCATTTATAATTGCAATATTTGATTTGCTTATAAACGAAAAGAAAGTTTCGCATAAATCCGCAAAACTTGAATAAGAATTTAAGTGATCGTTATCAACGTTTAAAACACCGCAAATATCAGCGTCAAAGTCTCTAATATTTTTCTTATATTCACAAATTTCAGTTATTAAATAATCTTTACCAAAACTAGCAAAATTCCCAAATTTTTGGTCGTTACCGCCTATAAATGCCGTAAATTTTTCACCTTTTTGATAAAATATATGCGTTAAAATTGCCGTTGAAGTAGTTTTTCCATGACAACCTGCAATTCCTATTCGATTTAAAAAATTATAAGATAAAAGTTGCAACAGTTCAGAACGTGAATATATGCACATTTCATTATCTTTCGCATATTTAAATTCTTCATTTTCATAACTTATTGCGGAAGAATATATAACTACGTCCATACCAAATAAATTATTCTTATTATGTTCATAATAAATTTTAGCGCCAAGAGTTTCAAGTTCCTTTGTTTGAATTGATTTAATTTTATCGCTACCGAAAACGTTAAAGTTTAAACTTATTAAATATTTTGCCATACTAGACATTGAAATTCCGCCTATTCCTATAAAATAAACGTTAATAGGTTTTTTGTCAAAATTTTCCATTTTATTTCAATTCCGCTTATATTATATTAAAAAAAAGGTAAATTATGTCTAATTTTTACAAATAAATAACTAATTTGTTAGTTTTTTTTAAAAAACTATTGAAAAACTAAAATAAATGTTGTATTATTATATCATAGAAAGAAACGAGGTGTTTTATGGAAATTACTGACGTAAGAATTAGGATGGTTCAAAAAGAAGATACTAAATTGAAAGCTGTAGCATCAATCACGATTGATAATTGCTTTGTTGTGCATGATATTAAGATTATCGACGGCAACGAAGGCCGCTTTATTGCTATGCCTAGTAGAAAATCATCCGACGGAACATTTAAAGACGTTGCTCACCCTATCAACTCGGAAACTCGTGACTATATTATTTCAAAGGTTTTAGAGGCGTTTAACAATTACGAACCACAAGAATAATTTTACTGAAACAAAAAAACGGCAGGTTTAAACTGCCGTTTTTTTTTTGCTTAAATTTAACGCTACGCTCCAGGTTGGAATAAATCAGAATAATTATAGTTTTTCTTTTCAATAGTATTAGAAATATTTCCTTCTTTATCGATTGAGAAAACTATATCGCCTTGAACGTCCGTTCTAAAAATCTCTGCATCAATTTCTATTAAATTATTAAGAGCTGTTTGTGTTGGATGGTGATAAGAATTGCCTGTTCCACACGATATTACGGCAAATTCAGGTTTTACCTTATTTAAAAAATTCATAGACGTTGACGTAGCCGAACCATGATGCGCAACTTTTAAAATATCAACGTCAAGCGCTAAATTTTCATATTTTTCTAAAAATTCCTTTTCAGCAGCGGTCTCAGCATCGCCCGTTAATAAAACTTTCCTTCCCGCGTATTCTAAAACCATAATCGGTGAATAATCGTTAATATTTGAATACTCAATATCTGCAACGACAGCAGTTGGAGTTAAAAAATCTATTGAAAGTTCTTCAATATTTTCGCCGTCTTTATATTCAAAATAGAGATCGGTTTCTTTATTAAAATACGTGCTTATGCATCCGTTTTCATTTGCAATAGCCGCAAGAAAGTTATTATAAGTTTGCGTATCGTTCTCACCGCTTGGTTGATATATATTTTTAATTATGTAATTATTAAAAATATTTGGCATACCGCCCATATGATCTTCATCCGCGTGCGTTGCAATAACGTATTCGAAAGTAGTTACGCCAAGAGCATTAATATAGTCAACGAGATCTCCGCTCCTAGATTTTTTTGCCGCATCAATTAAAATATAAGATTTATCGGGAAGTTCAATAACTATTCCATCGCCTTGCCCTACGTCAACAAAGTGAATTTTTAAATCACCTATAAGCTCGCCGGTTCCTGTTACCGTATTATTATTGTTGTTAGAGCCAAAAATTTTCTCTTTAACTTCAGGTGATAAACTAGAATAAATTAAGCCGATAACCACCAAAACGCATAAAAAAGCAATTGTAGATAATAATTTCTTATGCGAAAGTTTACCGCGTTTTTTCTTCTTTTTACTAACTTTTGCCATTTATAAATGCCATTTCCTAGTTAATTCTGTTTTTATTGCGTTATAACTAAATAAAATATAACCAATACAAATTGTGCCGTTAAAAGATAAACTAATTAAATTCAAAAGCGTGAATTCATCGCTGTTTGTAAACATAAAAATCGTTGATACACTGCCTAAAATTGCCGTCATTAACAAAAAACTAAATACGTATTCGTTACGTTTTGGCGAAATAAATACCATCATCAATAATACTAAAGCCGCAGCCATTGCAATTGATGGATAAACGTAAGGAATTAGCCAGTGTTCAAGCGATAATCTCTCTGAAAAATAAAGTAGCAATATTAGAATTATAATTTGCATAAAGACCTTTGAAATCGGCCCAGAACGTGAAAGTATAGTATGACGAACCAAAACCCAAAGATAAATAATGCCAAGCGATACTATTGGCCACCAAGTTACAGTATTGTCAACAAGGGTATTTATTAATAGACAAACGACCGTAGAGCAAATAGATAAAAACAAGAATAATCTTGATAAAAAATGAAATCTTTTATTACTCGTTTCATTATACATTCTAGGAGTGTAAAACTCTTCACCAACATCATCAATTTTATCAAGACGATTATAACATAGCGGACAAAACGTTTTATCAGTATCAACGGTTACGTTGCAATATTTACACTTTTTCACGGCGCAACCTCCCAATAATTACTTCTTATTTCAACGTCAATTCCATAATCAGCTAGTTTTCTAACAAAATTCTTTTCAATCTCTGTTTCAACGAAATTTCTAGCAAAGGTTATATACAAATTATCGTTATAACTAATAACACCCGTTTGATGATTGCATGAATAAGTTGGAGTTATTGCAAAAGTTATGTGATTAACAAATTTTTTAAAACATTCTGGAAGATTTACTTTTCCTACGTTAGAAAAATCAACCGTTTGCAAAACTTCGCCCACTTTAGAATATGCAATTCTCATAATAACGTCTTTAATAGGACGTGGAGCAATTTTTATAAAGAAATTACTCTCAGTTTTAACGTTATCGTGAATAATTGAGTCTAGTTTATCGGTTGTTAAACCTTCGTCAAGTTGCGCTTGGCAAAGGTTGAAAAGTTCATCAAGAGTAGGAACTTTTTGATTGTAATCGTTTGTAAAGCGAGCAAACATCGAAAAATTACGCAAAGTTTCGCCACCATATTTTTTACGTAAATTACAAGGAATTAATACCGTTACAATTTTGTTCTTAAGCGGTTTATTCTTAAGAAAACTTTTATAAATTGAGTGCATATAAATTCCCGCTAAAAACGCTGTAATAGTTACGTTTTTTTCGCTTGCAATTGCTTTAATTTTTGAAACGTTGGCTTTTGCGGTTATAATACCCGGACCATCGTATTCAAAAGGCGTTGCATTAATATGATATGGTTTTTTAATTTTTTCAGGCTTATCTTTAGTGTTGGTGTGATAGGTTTTGAAACTATCATCCGAATCTTTAAACGTATGCGGTGTTTCAACAGGCGTTATAACGTTTTCTAAATCAACTTCGTTTCCGCAAAGAGTTAAATATTCAGCAAGAAGTGAAGAAAAGAATTTAAACCCACCAGTTCCATCAGTTAGCGCATGAAAAAATTTAACGGTAATTTTATTTCGAATATATAAAACTTCGAATAAATAGTCGTTATTTCTACGATAATCTATAGACTTTAAATAATAAGGTTCTTCTTGGAAGACTTTAAATTTCGCGCTATTTTCTTCTAGATAATACCAAAACATACCTCGCATTAGTTTTGTTTTAAAAGTTTTGTAATGATGAAAAATATTCTCAACTGCTTGGCATAAAATTTCAGGGTCGATTTCGTCGTTTAAAAACGCGGAAAAACAAAAAACGTGCGCGCGTTTAATAGACGCCGTTGGCGGATAAATTTTTGCGGCGTTATCTAAAGGATACCATAACGTTTTTTTCTTTTGTTTCTTAGTTTTTTCTCTCTTATCTTTTTTCATATTTTAACTAAATAAGCGCTTCGGCAAATTCCTTTGAGTTAAATTCTTCAATATCGTCAAGCCCTTCTCCAACACCTACAAAAGAAACTGGGAGACCTAATTCTTTGGCTAAGGTTAAAACAAAACCGCCTTTTGCAGAGCCGTCAAGTTTAGTTAAAACTATTCCGTCAAGCCCAACTGCTTCATCAAACAATTCAACTTGAGATAAAGCGTTTTGACCAGTAGTTGCGTCTAAAACGATAAATTTATAGAAATTCGCCTCCGGATATTCTCTAGAAACAACTCTATTCATTTTCTTTAATTCTTCCATTAAGTTTGCCTTAACATGAAGTCTACCGGCGGTATCAATGATTAAAACGTCGGTCTTTTTTGATTTTGCGGAAGAAACCGCGTCAAAAACAACGGCAGAAGGATCAGACCCTTCGCCCTGTTTTATAATTCTAACTTTTGCGCGTTCTGCCCAAACGTCTAACTGATCGCTAGCGGCTGCCCTAAAAGTATCGGCAGCGGCAATTGTTACCGATAATTTTTTCTTTGTAAAAAGGTTAGCAAGTTTACCGATTGTTGTTGTTTTACCAACGCCGTTTACACCAATTATCATAATAATTGCAGGCGTTTTAAAATCAACAGGCTCGGCTTCGTCAAGCGTATCTTGCAAAACTTGCCTTAAATTTTGTAAAACAACGTCCTTGTCTTTAACCTTTTCTTGTTTCATTTTTTCACGCAATGATTCTACTATCTCGCTTGCAGTTTCATAACTTATGTCAGATGAAATTAAAACGTCTTCTAAATCTTCATAAAAATCTGCGCCAATCTTATCACCGGTGAAAAGTTGAGAAATTTTGTTACCAATTGCAGATTTAGTTTTCTTCAATGCGTTAGCTATTTTTGAAAAAAAGCCCATATAAATTAGTCCTCAAAAGTGTCTTTAATATCAGCAAGTTTAACCGAAACAATCTTTGATACGCCTTTTTCTTGCATGGTAACGCCAAATAACGCGTCAGACATTTCCATCGTAACCTTTTTGTGTGTTATAACGATAAATTGCGTTTCTTTAGAGAAATTTTGCAAATATCTAGCAAATCTTTCAACGTTAGCATCGTCAAGCGGCGCTTCAATTTCATCAAGAACGCAGAATGGCATAGGTCTTCTCTTTAAAATTGCAAATAGTATTGCAATAGCGGTAAGAGCCATTTCACCACCAGATAAAAGCGATATCTTTTGAAGTTTCTTTCCAGGCGGTTCCGCAACGATATCAACGCCTGCTTGTAATGGATCTTCCGACGTTGAATAATCTAAGATTAGGTCGGCTGAACCACCGCCGAATAATTCCTTGAAAATCTTTTTGAAGTGAATTCTAATTTCTTCAAAACCTTCGTTAAACTGAACGAGCATTTCATCAGTAAGCTTTTTAATAGCGTCTTTAATGTCTGCCTCGGCTTTTTCAAGGTCTTGCATTTGAGTGCTAAATTCATCATAACGCTCTGATAGTTCCCTACACTCTTCAATAGCGTTAGCGTTAATATTACCTAGTGATGAAATTCTAGTTCTTAAACGCTTAATTTCACTTGCGGAATTAACTATATCGTAACTAGGATCTTTTTGATGAACGCAAGTTTCATAAGTTTCGTTGTATTCTTCTAAAACGCGTTGTTGCATAAACTCAAGTTCACTATCAACTTTAGTAATTGCAAGTTCTTCTTCGTGGCGTTTTTCGTTAAGTTTTGCAATTTCAGCGTTATGGAATTGTCTCTTTAAATCATCTTGCGCAATACTATCGGAAAGTTTTTGTTTTCTTGTTTCTAAAGCGTTCAACTTCTCTCTTAAATCTTTAATTCCTGAAGTTTCTTCGCTCGTTAGCGTTAGCGTTTCAATTTCTTTATAGAAACCTTGAATAACAACTTTATCTTCAGCAACGTCATCTAAGCATTTTTGAGATTGCTCTTTTGCCTCAACAACTTCTCTACCCATACGCTCAATTTCAGCGTTGATAGAGATAATATCAGCGTCAAGATACGCAATTCTGGACATATTATTAGCAATTTCCGCTACGATATCTTCACGCTTTTTGCTAAGTTGGTCAAATTTTTGTTGAAGTTTAACGTTTTCGCTAGATGCAGTTTCTCTCTTTTCGTTCAATAACTTATTATCTTTTTCGATATCAGTATATTGTTTCTTGATTTCATCAAGACGCGCTTTAACCGAACGAATAACTTCCTCATTTGAGTCAACTTCGCTCTCTTTTTGCGCCAAAATTTCACTAAAAGTATCTTTTTTAACGGTAAGAGCAGAAATTTCTTGCTTTGCAATTTGAATATCTTTAGTAAATTTATCTAGTAAATCAACAAGCGAGTTAGATTCGTTAGTAAGTTTTTCTTTTTTCTTTGAAGCTTTATCAATTTCCGCTTCACATTGAGCAATTTCCGTTTTTAATTGCTCAATAATACGCTCGGTAGCCATAAGATTAAGATTACGTCTTCTAGAACCACCGCTCATTGCGCCACTTGTGTTAAACACGTCGCCTTCAAGCGTTACGATTTTAAAGTTATTATTGAATTTCTTAGCAATTTGAAGGGCGTTATAACTATTATCAACGATTAAAGTGTTGCCTAATAAGAAATCAACTATTCTTTGGAAATAACTATCAAATTTAACGAGTTTCGTAGCATAACCAATAGCGCCTCTTTCGTTCATAGCGTTAGCCATTTCGAACGAATCTTGGTGAGTTTTTACCCAAGAAATAGGTAAAATCGTTGCTCTACCGGCGTCTAATTTCTTTAAGTATTCTAATATGTATTGAGCGTCTTCAGGGGTTGCCGATATAATGTTTTGAACAGCGTTACCAATTGCCGTTTCAATAGCGAGTTCATACTTTTTATCGGTAGTAATAACTTCCGCAACCACGCCTTTAATCTTTTCACGAAGGACTGGATTTGTTTTTGCATCAAGCATTAATTTTTTAACCGCAGTTGGATAACCTTCGTATGATTCCTTAACACCTTGCTGAATTCTAAGATTTGTTTGAAGTTTATTAAGGTTAAGAGTTAAATTATAAATTGAATTTGAAAGCGTTGAAATTTCGTCGTTTAACGCTTTAACTTTTTGTTCAAACTCATCAATTTTTTTAGTTAAATCTTCTTGAAGAGCCTTATTTGCAACAATTTCCGCTTCAACTTTAGACTTTTCTAATAAGAGATTGGAAATTTCGCTTGATAATTGTTGAACTTTATCTATAACTTCTTGTTGGCGCGTTGAAATAACGCTCTTTTCAGTATCTAAAGAACCTATGTTTTTGCTAATATCGGCAAGAGTTTCGGCAACTGAAATAATTTCACTTTGCGCGCTTTGGCTAGCGTTTTCGCCTTGAGAAATTTCAGTTAAAACCTTGTTTAATTTATCATTAAGCGATAAATTTTGTTTAATAAGCGTTTCTTTTTCGTTAGTGCTTGAAGTTAATGATTCCTTTTTAGCAGTTATTGCTTTTTGTAAAAGTTCAATCTTTTCTTGCTTTTCTTTATATTCGTTTTCTAAACGTTCAATTTCAGACTTGCAATAACTAATTTTTTCTTTATAAACGCTAGTTTTACCTTGAAGTTTTTCTTGGTCAACCGATTTTTCTAAAATTTCATCGTGAAGTTTAGCAATAACGATATCAGAATCATCACGCTCTTTTGTATGTTCGTTATAACTATCAATCGATTTTTTCAATTCCTTTTCATTAAGTTCAAGTTCTTCGCCAATAGCCTTAATTCTAAGTTCAATTTTGCCCTTAATTGTGCTAGCGTTTTCGCTTTTATATAAGAAATTGTTAATTTCGTGATATTTAAGTTCTTCAGATAATTCCAAAAACTTTCTCGTTTTTTCAGCAGAGCGTTGAGCAGGCTCTAATTGACGAGAAATTTCAGTAATAATATCGTTTAAACGAAGCATATTTTCACGAGTTCTAGCAAGTTTTCTCTCGTTTTCCGCTTTAGTTGCCTTTGATTTTGAAATGCCTACCGCTTCTTCAAAAATAACTCTTCTATCTTCAGGCTTTGAGTTAAGAATTTCAGCAACTTTACCTTGACCGATAATAGAATAACCGTTTTTTGAAACACCACATTCGTGCAAAAGGTCAACGATATCTCTCATACGAGCGGGTTGCTTATTGATAAAATATTCGCTTTCACCGCTTTTGAAAAGTTTTCTCGTTAAAATAACTTCGTTATAATCGCAACTTTTGAATATTTTATTTGTATTATCGAAAAACAACGAAACTTCGCAGTAAGATAAACTCTTTCTGTTTTGAGTTCCGTTAAAAATAACGTCCGTCATAGAACTACCACGTAAGGTTTTTGCGGACATTTCGCCCAAAACCCAACGCACAGCATCGGCAATATTAGACTTACCGCAACCATTTGGTCCAACGATTGCAGTAACGCCGTTATCGAAAACTATTTCGCTTTTATCGGCAAACGACTTAAAACCGATAAGTTCAATCTTTTCGAAATTCAATGTTTTAACCCTCTCTTTGTAAAATATCTAACGCGTTTTTCGCGCTTTCTTGTTCGGCTTGCTTTTTGCTACCAGCCGTGCCTTTAGCAATAGACGCGCCTTTTATAATAACGCAAACGCTAAAACTTGGATTATGGTCTGGCCCTAACTTTTCCATTAAAACGTATTCAACCTTTCCAAGCTTACGTTTATCGCAAAATTCTTGCAGTTTTGATTTATAATCGGTCCTAATAACAAACTTTTTAGACAAAACTTCGCTTGAAATTAAATTATCATAAACAAAATCTTTAGCAAAATCAATTCCGCCGTCAAGATAAATTGCCCCAACTATTGCTTCAAACAAATTTTCGCTTAAAGTTTTTTTAGTTGTTAAATTTTCTTTATCTACCGATTCGCCTACAATTAAAAACTCAAAAAGCCCAAGTTTATCAATGGCGAACGATAACGGCTCTTTTGATACGAGCGACTGTTTTAATCTAGTTAATTCCCCTTCTTTTGAATCATTGTTTTTGTAAAAATATTCCGCAACGATAAAACCTAAAATAGAATCGCCTAAAAATTCTAATCGCTCGTTATTAGTTGAGTCTTTATGCTCGTTTGTATAAGATGCGTGCGTAAATGCCGTTTCTAACAAAGTTTTATTGTTAAAAACGTAGCCTAAAATACTTTCGCAGTTTGTATAATTAAACGTTTTCAATACCATTTTCTAAATTAAGACCGTTTTTTATTTTTTCGCTAATTCCTGAATTTGCCACAGAATACGCTTGCAAAATAGCGTTTTTAATGGCTAAATCATTACTAGAACCGTGCGCTTTTATTATCGGCTTTTCTACGCCTAAAAATACAGCGCCACCCACAGCGTTATAGTCCATCTTAGTTCTTAGTTTACTAAACGCGCCTTTCATAAACAACGCGCCTATTTTTGCAAAGAACGACTTTTTAATTTCACTCTTTAAAGATTTTAGGCAAGATTTAATTGCTCCTTCACAACACTTTAGCGCAATGTTTCCGTAAAAACCATCCGCAACTATTACGTGATAATTTCCAGTTAAAATATCTCTTGCTTCCATATTTCCGCAAAATTCAATGTTTGGCATATCTTTAATAAGTTCAAACGCTGCTTTTGATAAGGCGCAACCCTTTTCATCTTCCGTGCCGTTAGATAAAATTGCAACCTTAGGCTTTTCAATTCCGTAATATTCTCTAAAATATACTGCGCCCATTAGCGCAAATTGATATAAATTTTCAGGCTTGCAATCGACGTTTGCGCCACTATCAATAAGCATTGCCATAGAAGAAGACTGAGTAGGTAAAAGCGGAGCAAGAGCAGGTCTTGAAATTCCTTTAATTCTACCAATTTTCATAATTCCGCCAGCAAGTATTGCGCCAGTTGAGCCACTAGATATTAAACAGCCGTAATTTTCATCGTGCTTAAGAAGATCAAGAGCCACGCATAGAGAAGAATTTCTCTTTGTTCTTATAGCGGACGTTGGAACTTCTTCACAGGTTATAACTTCTTCTGCATTCAAAACGTCAAGCCTATCTTCATCAAAATCGTAAAGTTCAAGTTCTTTTTGAATTTCTTGGCTTTTGCCAACTAAAGTTATCATTAGTTCTTTATTTTCTTTTAACGCGTCAACCGCGCCTTTTACGTGCGCTTTCGGCGAATTATCGCCACCATAGCAATCTAAAACAATCTTCATCAAATCAATAATTTCCCATTATTTAAGTTATCATATATATGATAACATTAAATAAAAAAAAATTCAAGATATTTAGTCAAAAATTAAAAGCACAAAATAAAAAAACAAGGTCAAGCCTTGTTTTTCATCGTTTATGCTATTTCTTTTTTAATAATTTGCGGTTTTCTATTACCCAAAACCACATCTTTATCAATTATAACCTTTGCAACTTTCTCTTCAAGCGGTAGGTCATACATTGTATCTAGCATTAAATTTTCAAAAATAGTCCTAATACCACGAGCGCCGGTTTTCAAGTCAATCGCCTTTTTGGCTATTGCTTTTAACGCATCGCTTGAAACCTCAAGTTCTACTTCATCCATACCGATAAGCTTTTTGTATTGCTTAACGATAGAGTTTTTTGGTTCGGTCATAATTTTAACAAGCGCGTCTTCATCAAGAGAGTGAAGAGCAACGGTTATAGGAATTCTTCCTACGAATTCAGGAATTAAACCAAATTTAATTAAATCTTGTGGTTGAACTTCTTGTAAGCACGCTTCGTTTGCTTGATTATTATCAATAAGATTTGCGCCAAAACCTATTCCAGAACTATTTTTACGCTTATTAACGATTTTATCAAGCCCAACGAACGCTCCGCCACAAATAAATAAAATATTAGTAGTATCAATACGAATAAGTTCTTGTTGCGGATGCTTTCTTCCGCCTTGAGGTGGAACTGATGCAACCGTGCTTTCTATAATTTTTAGTAGCGCTTGTTGAACGCCTTCGCCGGAAACGTCACGAGTTATTGAAACGTTTTCGGTTTTTCTAGCAATTTTATCAATTTCGTCGATATAAATTATACCACGCTCTGCGCGAGATATATCGTAATCGGCGTTTTGAATAAGTTTTAATAAAATGTTCTCAACGTCTTCACCAACGTAGCCGGCTTCAGTTAAAGTTGTAGCATCGGCAACAGCAAAAGGAACGTTCAAAATTTCGGCTAACGTTTTTGCTAAAAGCGTTTTACCACTACCCGTTGCGCCAAATAGCAAAACGTTGCTTTTATCAATAACAACGTCATCCTTTTTTCTGGAATTACTATTTTTTGACATGTCATTTATTCGCTTATAATGGTTATAAACTGCAACTGAAAGCACTTTTTTAGCGCGTTCTTGACCTACTACGTGTTTATCTAGTTCCGCCTTAATTTCATGCGGTTTTAAAAGATTTACTTGGCTAGATTTCGCCCTAGTATTTTCTTCCGCTAATAGATCGTAACTTGCTTCGATACACTCATCACAAATAAACTTACCAACTGGACCTGCTATTAATTTTTTTACGTTCTCACGCGATTTACCGCAGAAACAACATACGTATTGTTCGTTATTATTTTCCATTATACCTCTTATCTTTGATTATAAATTACGTCAATCAAACCATATTCTAAGGCTTCTTCTGCAGATAAATAATTATCTCTATCGGTGTCTTTTTCAACTTCTTGAACGCTTCTATTTGAATTTTCAGAAATAATTCTATTGAGTTTACGTCTTGTTTTTAGAATATGCTCTGCTTGAATTTTAATATCACTTGCTTGACCCTGCGCTCCACCTAAAGGTTGGTGAATCATAATTTCGCTATTAGGTAAAGCAATTCTCTTTCCTTTAGCACCACTAGATAATAAAACTGCCGCCATAGAAGCCGCAAGCCCTACGCAAATAGTGGAAACTTCGCTTTTGATATAATTCATAGTATCGTAAATTGCAAGACCTGCAGTTACGCTACCACCAGGGCTATTGATATACATATTGATAGGTTTAGTAGGGTCTTTAGATTCAAGATAAAGTAGTTGCGCAACTACAGTATTCGCAACTGAATCGGTAATTTCGCCCGATAAGAAAATAATTCTATCATCTAAAAGTCTTGAGTAAATATCGTAAGACCTTTCGCCTCTATCAGTTTGTTCAACAACCATAGGAATTAGTGACATATTAAAAACCTCAGTTAAATCAATAAATTTTTACTTGCTAAAACTTAGCAATTATTCTGCTTTTGCAATAAACTCGTTGTTTTCAGTTAAAAACGCGAAAAGTTTTTCAACAACGATTGAGTTTGTGATATATTCAATTTGTCTTGGATCCATACCTTTGCGGTATTCTTCGTATTCTTTTTGAACTTCTTGAGCTTGCGCTTTAATCTTTTCGTCAACTTCGCTAGGATCAGCAACGATTTTTTCAACTTCGATAATTTTATTAACGATAAGTTGCTTTTTAACTCTATCTTGAGCGATAGCCGTGTAAGATTCTCTAATAGATTCTGGCGTTTGACCAGTTACCTTTAGGTAATCTTCAAACTTTAATCCTTGATACATTAATCTATAAGTTAATTGATTGATTAAATTATCAATTTCGGCAGTGATTAACGCTTCAGGAATTTCAATTTCAGTGCTATCAGCAATAGCGGCTAAAAGTTTATCTTCAGTTTTGTTTTGAGCGCGCTTATCGTTGTCTTTTTGAAGATTTTCTCTAACTTTTGCCTTATAAGCGTCAACTGTTTCTTCGCCAGTTGCATCTTTAATGAAATCATCATCTAAAGTAGGAAGTTCTTTTGCTGAAATTTCGTGAAGTTTTACTGCAAAAACAGCGTCTTTTCCAGCAAGTTCTGCGTGGTAATCTTCAGGGAATTTAACGTTAATATCTTTTTCTTCGCCGATATTCATACCGATAACTTGGTCTTCAAAGCCAGGAATAAACGATCCTGAACCTAATTCAAGTCTATAATTTTCAGCCGAACCACCGTCAAATTTAACGCCGTCAACAGAACCTGAGAAATCAATAGTTACGATATCGCCTTTTTGGCATGCTCTATCGGTAACTTGAATTTCACGAGAGTTTCTATCAAGAAGTCTATCAATATCTTTTTGAATATCTTCGTCGCTTACATTATACTCTACTTTTTCAACTTTTATACCCTTATACGCGCCAATTTCGAATTGTGGCATAACAGGAACTAGAGCGAAAACTTCAACACCGTCTTCACCGATGTTGTTAATACCGAATTGTGGATCGCCAACAGCATAAATATTATCAACTTCTTTCTTAAGAATTTCAGGATATTCCTTAGAAATTAAAATGTTGAGAGCATCTTCATAGAAATATTCTTTGCCAAATTGACTAATAACAACTTGGAAAGGAACGTTACCTTTTCTAAAACCCGGAATATTAAATTTCGATTTATTTTTTTTGTAAGCTTCTTTAATTGCTTGTTCAAATTCGGCCTTATCAAAGGTCATTGTAACTTTAACTTGGCTTTTTTCTGCTTTTTCGTAACTGTAATTCATAAAAATCTCCTAAAAATATAATACGATTTAATTTTATTGCCATAGTATTTTAGCAAATTACTTTGGCAAAGTAAAGTTTTTTATTCTCAAATATTTACTTTTATAGTTTTATTTATTATAATATTAACAAATATAAGCAAAAATATAAACGAAAAATTAAGTTTTAGGAATAATTATGCCACAAGACGCCTTTACGATTTTCCACACTGCAAACGAACTTAATAGTAAAATTGTTGGAGCA
This sequence comes from Christensenellaceae bacterium, assembly GCA_045586885.1. Lineage (GTDB taxonomy): Bacteria > Bacillota > Clostridia > Christensenellales > Borkfalkiaceae > UBA4636. Next base: position 10,317 of record JAZNBE010000031.1, on the reverse strand, counting down.
AAGATAGATAAGGCTAATCAACCCGATAAAGATACCGTAGTTTTAACCATTAGAGTTAATGGAAAAAACCAAAAACTATGCGTTTCTGCTAACGCAAGCCTTGCTAGAATTTGCTTAACCGAAGATAAAGACGACGCACCTTTGCAAGCGCCTTCTTTTTGTATGCTTTTGAGAAAACATCTTGTTCGTGGTATAATTTTAAAAGTTTACGCAATACCTTTTGAAAGAATTATTGCTCTCGATATTCTATGCAAAGACGAACTCGGCGTTACGTCAAATAAAACGCTTTACGTTGAAATTATGGGTAAATATTCCAACCTGATTTTATGCGAAAACGGCAAAATTTTAGGCGCAATTAAAACCACTAATTTAGATTTTGACATATCAAGGCAAATTTTCCCGGGTATTGATTATATATTACCAACCCCACAAGATAAAGTTGAATTAACTAACGAAATTGCATCTAAAGACGCATTAAAAAAATATGAAGTTGGCGTTGATTTAACTAGTTTTATTTTTAACAATTTCAAAGGCTTTTCAAAACAAACCGCAAAAGAAATTTCCGCAAGATTTGAAATCCTTGATATTTGCAAAAATCCGCTAGATATCAATGCATTTTACAAATTCTTATTAGATTTTTACTTTACGAAGGATTTATCGCCAAACTATTCCTTCTTTTCAAAACCTATCGATTTTTATGCCGTAAATTATATTAGCGATAATAATGAAAAAATTAAAACGGATTCGCTATCTTTAGCAATTGATACTTATTTTACAAACCGCAAAAATTCAGCCGTTTTAGACTTAAATCGCCGTCGCCTTTTAGATACTGCTAAAGCGTTTGAAAAAAAGGTTGCCAAAAAACTTCAAATTGTTCTAGATAAAATTTTAGCGTGCGAAGATATGGAAAAATATATGCTCTACGGCGAACTTATTATTTCTAATCTTTATCAAATTAAACAAGGCGTAGATAAGATAGAAGTAAACGATTATACTAAAGAAGACTACCCTCTTATCACAATTCCGCTAGATAAAACGCTCTCTCCAAAGAAAAACGCCGAAAAATATTTCAAAAAATATAACAAACTTAAAAAGACGCTTTGCGCCGTTCTTCCACAAAAAGAAGAACTTGATAGAACTTTGGAATATTTAAGCGGTGTTTTCCACGAAATAGAACTTGCCGAAACACTTGAAGATTTCACAGATATTAAAGAAGAATTAGAAAATCAAGGCTTAATTTCCAAGCAAACTAACAACAAAAAAGAAAAGAAAAAACTCTCCAAACCACGCTACTTCGAATATTTAGGTTATGAGATTTTCGTTGGAAGAAACAACCTTCAAAACGACAGATTAACGCTATCAGCCGATAGATTTGATTTGTGGTTGCACACAAAAAATTATCACTCATCGCACGTTATTATAAAGAATAAAGGTGTGAATATTCCGGATGAAGTAATTTTATTTGCCGCTGAAATTTGCGCTTACTATTCTCAAGCAAGAAATAGTGATAAAATACCTGTTGACTACACTTTCAAAAAATTTGTAAAAAAACCACCAAAATCGCCTGTTGGAACGGTTTATTATACCGATTATAAGACAATTTTAGTTACTCCAAACTCTCATCAAAACTAAACAAAAACACGCTAAAAACCAAGATTTTAGCGTGTTTTTTATATTTTTTAGTTTAGCGTTACGTCTTTTAACGCATTATAACGTTCCATTGCAATTTTCTTTAATTCATCACTAAAAACGCCATACTCAATCGCTTTATCAGAAAGGCTTTTTGCTAGGAAAATTGCGGAAGTTGTATATTTAAGACCACCAAGTTCAGTCATAAATTTTCCGCTTTGCTTAGTGCCTAAGAAGTCGCCACCGCCACGAGCATCGTAGTCGCTTTCGGCAATTTTGAAACCATCTGAATTTTCTTTTAAGGTTGTTAAACGTTCAGTTGCTTTTTCCGTTTCGTTATCACATAATAAGAAACAATAACTTGCTAAATCACTTCTTCCTACCCTTCCCCTTAATTGATGAAGTTGAGAAAGCCCAAACCTATCCGCTCCGTAAATTACCATAACGGTTGCGTTTGGGACGTCAATACCAACTTCAATAACGGTAGTAGATACGATTGCGTCAGTCAATTTATTCTTAAAGTCAGTCATAATTTGAGTTTTTTCGCTATCTTTCATTTTTCCGTGAAGAAGAGCGGTTTTGACGCTTGGAAGTTTTTGATTTAACTCGTCAAAAATTTCGGTAACAGATAAAATTGAGCCTTCGTCATCGCCGTAAATCTTAGGGCAAACAAAATAAGCTTGCCTACCGTTATTTATCTCGTTTTCAACGAAAGAGAGCATATCTTCATATTTATGGCTTGGAACAATTCTAGTCGTAATTTCGGCTCTAGATACAGGCTTATCGTAAATTGTAGTTATATCAAGATCACCATAGAAAACGAGTGATAACGTTCTTGGAATAGGCGTTGCGCTCATTATTAAAACGTCAGGATTATTCCCTTTTTCTACTAGCGAATTTCTTTGAGATACTCCAAAGCGTTGTTGTTCATCGCAAACGCATAGTGAAAGGTTTTGGAATTCTACGTCTTTTTCTAAAATTGCGTGCGTTCCGCAAACAATTCTAGCCTCGCCGTTTCTAATTTGTTTTTTAACTAACGTTTTTTCTTTTTGCGAAATTCCGCCACTTAAAAAAACTGCATTATATTCAGGTAAATAGCGTTTTACAAGTTCAAAATTTTGCCTAGCCAAAACTTCGGTTGGCGCTAAAAAACAAACTTGATAGTTGGATTTTAAAGCCATAAACATTGAAGTTAAGGCAACCGCCGTTTTACCAGACCCAACGTCGCCTTGAAGTAACCTATTCATAACGTTCGGCGATTTCAAGTCGATATAAATTTCGTTTACGGCTTTTTTCTGCCCATCGGTAAATTCAAACGAAAAACGTTTAACCCACTCGCTAATTTCGCTTGCCTTTATGTCGTAACGAGTAAGACGCGCGTTCTTTTTGTCGCCTTTTATTAACTTAAACGAAGAAATAAGTAAGAAATATTCTTCGGTAGCAATTCTTTCGCTCGCATTTGATAATTCTTCAAAATTTTCAGGATTATGAACGATAGAATAAGCCGTTTTTAAGTTTCCAAGTTCATAAGTTTTAGTAAGATTATAAGGAATTAATGAATTAATATTAACTTTAGATAAAGCGTCTTTAACGGCATTTCTTATAACTTTTTGAGTTAAAGAGCCTTTAAGTTTATAAACCGGGACAATACCTTTTAAATTAACGTTATTATCAATGAGTTCAAAGGTTGGGTTAGTTAAAGATAGCGCGTAACGATTACGAACCCTGCCGTAAAAAAGATACGTTTCACCAACCTTTAATTTTGATTTGATATAAGGTTGGTTAAACCAAGTAATTGTGAAAACTTCGCCATCTTGTTCACAAAAAACTTTGAAAAAACTAAAATTACCGCGTTTTGGAATAAAATCGGGCACGCTAATAATAGTGCCTTTAGTTAAAACAAAGTCGTTATTCATCGCGTCTTTAAGGCTTACTGCCTTTCTCATATCTAAATATGAACGCGGAAAAAACCTTACTAAATCTTCGGCGCTATAAATTCCAAGTTTATTTAAATCTTGTATGCGTTTATCGCTTAAGCCCTTAATAAATTTTAATTCCATAATATTTGCAAAAAAGAGAAAACCAAACTAGGTTTTCTCTTAAAGTTTTATTCAAGTGATAAAATATAGAAATAAACCGATTGACCGCCATTATAAAGTTCAACGTCGCAATCAGGATATATTTCAGCAATATCTAATCTTAGTTGTTCAGCCTCTTGCTCTTTTACGTCTTTACCGTAATAAATATTGATAAGAGAGTGGTTTTTATCTTTCAATTTTTCGATAAGAGTAATGGTTGCTTGAGATAAAGTGTTAGATTTCGATAGTATCTTTTTCGTGTTAAGTCCTATAAAATCGCCCTTTTTCAAACTAAAACCATCAACTTTCGTAGTTCTAACCGCATAGGTTACTTGACCGTCTGCAACGTTGTCGATAGCGTGGAGCATATTCATAAGGTTTTCATCTGCAGTTTGATCAGGATCGTATGCAATAGCAGCGGAAATACCTTGTGGAATATTCTTGGTTGGAAGTACGTAAATTTTTCTGTTTTCAACTAAATCTTTAGCTTGCTCAGCCGCTAAAATAATATTTTTATTGTTAGGGAAAACGAAAACCGTCTCTGCGTTTACTTTCATAATAGCATCCGCAATATCACTAGCGGAAGGGTTCATCGTTTGACCGCCTTCAATAACCTTGTCAACGTTCAATTCCTTGAAAATTTGCGATAAGCCTTCGCCTTGAGAAACGGAAATAATACCGATAGGTTTTCTTTCGGCTTCATATTGCTTAATAAGCTCGCGGTTTTCTTCGAGCATATTTTCAATTTTAATTTTATCTATTTCACCAAGTTGCAACGCTTTAGTCAAAGCAAGACCCGGCGTATTAGTGTGAACGTGAACTTTGATAAACTCTAAGTCGCCAATACAAATAACACTATCGCCTATCGTCATTAAATATTCACGCAATCTATCAATGTCGGATAGAGTGGTTTTTCTCTTAAGGTTAATAACGAAAAACTCAGTACAATAGGCAAATTCTATCGCACCCAAATTTAGCAAATCAGCCCTATGATTATCTTGAGTTTTTGGAGCGGTTTCAACTACTTCACTTTCAACCACTTCAATTTTTTGACCAGTTAAGGACATATGCATACCCTTAAAAATAGTCAATAAACCCATACCACCCGAGTCAACAACACCAGCCTTTTTAAGAACTGGTAAAAGTTCAGGAGTCATCGCAAGAGCGTTTTCACCTGCCGCTATTAGTTGTTCAAAATAAGATTTAAAATCTTTTGCTTTTAATGATTGAGCAAATTCACTCATCATTCTGCAAACGGTTAAAATTGTGCCTTCCTTTGGTTTAGAAACGGCTGAGTAAGCAACTTCGGTTGCTGATTTTAAGGCTTTAGAAAAAACCTTCATTGTGATTTCTTGCTCGTCTTTTAAGACTTTGCATAATCCCTTAAAAATTTGAGACGTAATAACGCCTGAGTTACCCCTTGCGCCACGAAGCGCGCCACGTGAAATTCTATCGCAAATTTCACTTAGTCTGTTTGATTGACAGTTCTTCAAGTCTTTTACTGCAGATTGCATCGTAAGACTCATATTTGTACCAGTATCCCCATCGGGAACGGGGAAAACGTTCAACGCATCAATTTTTTCTCTATTTAAATCTAATAATTGCGATGCCGCTATAACCATATTGGTAAATGCCGCACAATTTAAAATTTTAGACATAATAACTCCTTAATTATTATAACTTAACGCCCATAATATTAACGTTAACGCAATCAACTACCATACCGGTAAACTTTTCAACTTGATATTTAATCGCTTGCTTTAACGATTCGGCAACAGCCGATAGTGAAACGCCAAATTTTATAACAACGTAAACGTCAATGCTAATTTTATCGCCAGCCGTTACAACTTTAACGCCTCTTGGATGAGCGTCTTTTATAAACACACCGGAAATAGTATCTGCTAAATTTTTAGTTACAAGTTCAACTATTCCGTAGCAATCTAAAGCGGCGTGGGATGCTACCCTCGCTATTGCTTCGTCAGTTATTGAAATTTTTCCGTAAACGTTACTTGTGCTAACCATAATATTGCTCCTGTTTATACTCATTTATTTTACAACATTATTATTAAAAATGCAAGAAAAATTTATTTAGATTTAATTTTTTCGAAAATTACTAGCTAATTTAATAAAAATTTGTTATATTTTTTAAATTTTATCAAAAAATAAGTTGATTTTTAATTTTAATAATGTTATATTATTTAGGCTAGTAAAAAAGCGATGGAGGTGTTTCATAATGTCAAGAGTATGTAGCGTTTGTGGAAAAGGTAGATTAAGCGGCAATTTAGTTAGCCACTCTAACCGTAAAACTCCACGCTCTTACAAAGCAAACGTTCAAAAAGTTAAAATCGTTAAAAACGGTGTTGTTTCTACTGAATACGTTTGCGCCCGTTGCTTAAAAAGCAATAAAGTTGAAAGAGCATAATCTTAAGATCGCATTAGCGATCTTTTTTATTTTACGCTTAAAAATAAGAAATAATTAAACAAATAAATAAATGCGCCCAAAAGATTTTGCTTTAGGGCGCTAATTTTATTTACTTAATTATTTTAATAGTCTTTGAATAAATCAAACAAATAATTTTTAAGGCTATCTTTACCGTATCTAATATCGGCAACGGTGTGCTCGGTCATAACCCATTTAGAGAATTTTAAGTAACTATAAAAATTAAAGTCATCTCTAGCGCGATTAATAATAAAATCATAAACCGATGGCGACATTTTTTTGATTTTAACTATTGTTGGCGAAAAATCAACAATCATATTAGCAATTTGCTCATATGAATAAACTTCGTTACCCCCAACAGACAAAATATCGTTGTTTTTATCAAGGTTTTCAACAATAAAGTTAGCCAAATCAAAAGTAGAAATAGGGCTTGTGAACACCTCTTTTCCTTTTACTATTCTAATCGCCCCACTATCTAGCATTGAAAACGCAATTTCTTGAAGATCGCTAAAATAAGGAGCAGAACGCACTACCAAATAGTTCAAGCCACAATCATAAAGTTCGTGTTCAAATTTATATCTTGCCTTGAATTTAGGAATAGTGTTATCTTGGTCGCACTTTAAAAGCGAAACGAAAACAAATTTTTCAACTTTTGATTTTTTTGCTTCGTTTAACAAATTTAAATTTGCTTGATAGTCAACTTCATCGAAGGTTTTTTCAAGGTTAATTTGAGTTTTTGTTAAACCTACGGTAGAAATAACAACGTCACAACCATCGCAAATTCCTTCAATTTCTTCAGGATTTTCAATATTTACTTTCTTAAAATCAAATTTCTTATTAAAACCAACGTCTTTTTCAATAACGTCAATTGCCTTAACTTCAATATTATTGTCAGTTAAAACTTTCAATAGGTCAACGCCTAAATTGCCAAAAGCGCCCGCAAGTAAAACTTTCATATTACACTCCTTTCGTAAAAATCTCTTTTTCTTAATTATATAATATAATTAAAAAATCGTCAATACCTATTTTTAAAATTGGATTTTAGAAAAATGCTTATAAATTCGCTGTTAACTCTTTTATTCTTAAAACCGCTAGTTGAATTAGGTTAGCCATAGACTTCCCTTCCGCACCAACAATAATATTATTGCATTTATCAGTAGGAATTAAAACTCTTTTTGCATTTGATAATGAAACGTATTCCGCAATTTTAGGCGTTACTTCCCCCATTAGAGCGTTAGGAATTGCAATTCCAATAGGACCAACTATAACGTCCGCAAAATTAACGTTTACTTTAACGGCATTTTCACCCGTTGCAACGAGTTTTGCACCAGCCTTTATCATAGCCGAAGTCGCAAGACTATTCGTTCCTATTGCGTAGATTTGACTTTCATCAAATAAAGTTAAAAGTTCTTTTACAAGCGCTGAGCCAAGTTTTCCGCCTTGTCCGTCTATAACTACAATTTTCATTTTTCACCTTTTAAATATATATTTGTTAAATTTTATCATACACACCAAAATTTTGCAATATAAACTAACAAATTTTTATTTTTAATAAGAGTAATGATTTTTTATAACAGCGTGAAAAAATTTATAAAAAAACTCAAAAAAACTATTTTATTGCTTTACAAAAGCAAACTCATATGATAAAATACCTATGCTAAAACAAATTGTTTAGCCGCTGTGGCGGAATAGGCAGACGCAAGGGACTTAAAATCCCTCGATGTAACAGTCGTACCGGTTCGACTCCGGTCAGCGGCACCAAAAAAACCATCTACTTTTGTAGGTGGTTTTTTTGATTTTGATAAACTTATTAGTCGAACCGATTTGGTTTAAGAATAAAACTTATCTTTCATAAATTTAATTCTTTCTTTTAAAGCATTTTTGGTAGTTGGAGCGTTTTGCTTTATATCAAAACCGTGCATTGTGCCTTTTGTTTCGTTTAAATTTACTTCAACCCCATCGTCTTTTAATAATTTTGCATAAAGAATACCATCGTCGTGCAAACAGTCAAACTCAGCAGTTTCAATATAAGCAGGTGGCATCTTAGCAAAACTTTTTGCCTCAACTGGTGAATAATAAACGTAAGATGGATCGTTTTTATCAACGTTAGTCATTGGCGCAATTTTTTTAGAGAGTTTTGCGTTCCACATAGGAGTATCAGTAAATTCTTTATTCGATTGACTCTCTCCTCTCATATCTAAAAACGGATACGGTAACATTTGGAAAACAAAATTTATAGGATAGTTTCTATTTTTTGCCATCATAATTACGCCAACTGAAAGCGTTGAGCCTGCGCTATCGCCCCCGATTGCTATCTTATTTTTATCAACGCCAAACTTTTCAGCATTTTCAAATAAAAAACAGGTTGAATAATAACAATCTTCAAAAAAGACTGGGTGCTCTACTTTAGGCGCAAGCCGATAATTTATAAACCACACCTTACACCCTACTTCTTTAGCATAATTTATAACGTTTTTATAATGATAGCCTGCGGCTGGAAGAACAAAACCACCACCGTGAATATAAATTAAGCATGGCATCTTATCGCAAGCGTTTTTTGGCGAAAATAAAAAACATTCTATTTTTGCGCCGTCAAAACTATCTATTTCATAGCGTGTCGCATCTAAAACTGCGTTTTTATAGATAAATTTTGGCGTTTTCATAAATTTAACCGCTAATTTTAAAAAATTCTTGCTAATTGGGGGCTTAAAGAAATTAAACGGAAAGAATTCTTTTTTTATATTATATTTACTCATTTTTCTTCTTTTAAGTTAAACGTTTTGTTTTCAAAGGTCATTTCAATACTTTTTTAATAATAAAAAATTGCAATCTACTAGGTAACAAATTAAGTAGTAACAGTAAAAAATTTCTGTTAATTTTATAAGCAAATTTTGGTTTTTTCTTTAGCAAAATTTTATGCGTTTTTATAGCAATTTTTTCAGGCTTAACCTTTCTTGCTTCAACTTTATTAACTATTTTTTTAAACTTGCTAGCATTAACCGAATAATTTTTAGTTTTTTCGCAAAACTTATCAAGCGCATCTTGAGATACGCCAAGCATATTAGTTTCAACTGCCCCAGCCCTTAAAACGCTTACGCTAATATTTTTAATTTGAAGTTCCATTTTAAGAGAGAAAGCATATTTATCAAGAGCGCTTTTTGTTATTGCGTAAATTCCAGTAAACGGCAACGGATCAAGCGGAGCAAGTTCACTTGTTGTTATAATGATTTTTGAACCGCTTTTAAGTAGCGGTAAAAAAGTTTTATTGATTAAATATGCTCCGTATAAGTTTATTTTAAAAATTTTATCAAAATCAACACTTTCAATTTCAACAAGCGAATCAAGCATATAAACGCCGGCAAAATGGATTACGGCATAAAGTTCGCTAGTATATTCTTTAACCTTTTCAAAAGCATTGATAACGCTATTTTCATCGGTAATATCAACCTTTATAGGAATAACGTTTTCACAACTTTCTTGAACGAATTTATCAAGCGCGATTACTAAAAAACCATTATTTGCAAGTCGTTTTACAGTAGCCTTTCCCATTCCACCAAAAGCGCCGGTTACCAAAACGACTCTTTTATCTAAATTATTATTTTTCATATTATTTTATTTCAATTTGAACTGACTTCATTGCGTTTAGCGCTATATTATGACTATCTTCTGTTACACCAGCGCAACAAGAAGAATCGACTGAAATTTTCACTTCAGGAAAGTTTGCTTTTAAGATCATTGCGTTTGATATTACGCAAATATCCGTGCACAACCCACAAAGTTCAATTTCTTCAATTTTTTCTCCGTCTTGTTTAATATAATTTGGCAAATCAACACTGCCAAAAGTTATTTTATCTAAAACGAATTTAGCAAAAGGTTTTAATTCATCGCAAATTTGCCAACCTTTAGTATCTTTTATACAATGTTCAACCGGCAGGTTTTTGCCTTCTAAAGTTTGCATATAATCATCAAAATGCGTATCACGAGTAAAAATAACTTTTCCATTAAAATCTTTAACCTTTGAAACGACGTTTTGCACAATATTTTGAGCCATTTCACTTCCTAAACTGCCACTAATAAAGTCAACTTGCATATCAACGACTATTAAGTATTTCATAATAATCACCCTTTATAATTTATTTTCGAATATTATAAAGTCGGAGGCCAAGCGGT
>JAZNBE010000030.1:0-16151 GCA_045586885.1 Christensenellaceae bacterium | reverse complement strand
TTTTTGGCGGAGAAAGCGGGATTTTCGCCTGTGCGACCTTCCCCGATGGACAGTGGGTGTCCACTGTCCAGCCTATCGGCAAATTGCAAGCAATTTTCTCCTCGTCAAATCCCGCAATATGCTAAACAAAAAAACACCTAAACCAAAAAATTGGTTTAGGTGTTTTTGGCGGAGAAAGCGGGATTTGAACCCGCGCTACGATTACCTCGTACTACTCCCTTAGCAGGGGAGCCCCTTCAGCCACTTGGGTATTTCTCCATATTTACTGAATTTCAACGTTTTTATTAAATTGTTATTTTTTGTGCGAGCCTGCTAAGGGAAACGAAGCAGGGGAACGACGCGTTAAGCAAACAACACAGTGTGTTGTTTGTAGCCAAAGTTCGTGAGCGCTATGCGCGAGGGCGGAGTCCCCTTCAGCCACTTGGGTATTTCTCCATATTTACTGAATTTCAACGTTTTTATTAAATTAATCTTGCTAAATTTTTTGATAAAATTACTGCTTTTTTATCAAGTTGCTAGAATATAATAGCACAATTATTTTAACTTGTCAAAATATTTAATAAAAGTTTTTGAACAAATTTTATTATATTTCAATTTTTAAGTAGTTAAAAAAATATAATATTATTCATAAAATTGTTTTTTTTGTTGACAAAGCCTTAAATAAAGATTATAATTTTAAGGCAATTAAGAAAAATGCGCCGCTAGCTCAGCTGGATAGAGCGTTGGTCTACGGAACCAAAGGTCAGGGGTTCGAATCCCTTGCGGCGCGCCATAAAACGAGTTGAATTTTTATTCGACTCGTTTTTTGTTTGTGTATTAGGGTTCAAACCCCCAACTTCTATAGCAAGAAATATTATATAATTTTCGACACATAAAAAAGAGTTGAACTCTTATTCAACTCTTTTTTTCGTTTAATTATGCTAAAACTTTCAAAAACGTTTTTCTACTATGATAAAATTCTTGCGGTGAATATAGTATAGCATTAGTTGAAAGAAAAATCAAACTAAGATAAACTATTGTATGAAAAGTTAAAATAATAAAAATTGCAACAAATATTAAATTGGATTTTAAGTATTTCTTCTTTTGGAAAACAATAACAAACGATTTTTTAATTTACTCTTGTTTTATCTTAAGCGCTATGCTATAATAAATAGAAGAAAACTAAAGAAAAGGTAATAAATGACTCACGATTATAACATTTTTATATGCTACCGCGGTGAAGGCTCGGTTTTGGCCTCTAGCATATATTACGAACTTCAAACTCACTCAAAAGACAAGTTAAAACTGTTTTACGCGCCAAAATGTTTAAGTTACGGCGATAATTTTATGACTGCTTGCAAGGAAATTGCAGGCGGAGTATCGCTGATGATGCTTATTTTGACGCCTAACTTTTTTGAAAAATGCGAAACGGCGGACGACGTTGTTTATCAAGAATTAAAGTCTGCGCTAGCTAACCCACTAACTTCGTTTTTGCCTATCATAACACCGGGCTTTGCGTTTAACGACGAAGCGATGGCAAAACTTTTCAACGAACAAGAAATTGACCGCATTAAGCACATCAGCGCGATAAAATATACCGACGTTTATTCCTTTAACTCGATTGAACTTCTTTTGCCTATCGTAAAAGATAAAGTTGGCATCACCGACTACGACGAGCAAATACAAAACGAAATTTTACAACGCCAAAAATCAAAGAAAAAAAGAATTCACATCAACCAAGAAGAAAAGGTTGAATATTTTAGCCAAACGAACAAATCTGAAACAAACCGCCTAAACGTTCAACAAGAACTTCTTTTTTCTTACGATATGCCTGTTTATGAGAAATATCTTGAAGGAAGAGAAAACCTTGCCGTTTTAGACGTTGGTTGCGGAAACGGAAAAGCGCTTATGACAAGGCTTGGTAACCGTAAGGAAGTTTCTAAAATTATAGGCGTTGAGTTTAACGAAAGTTTCGTAAATAAAGCAAACGAAGAATTCGCAAGCCAAAAAGTAAGTTTTTATAAACTTGACGTTGAAGCCGAAGATTTTGTTGACGAACTTCAAGCCATTATGGATGAAAACGGCATTAGAAAATTTGACTGGATAAATATTTTAGCGGTAATGTCGCACTTAAAATCGCCTTACCACCTATTAAAAGCATTGAGAAAAGTTTGCAATCGTGGCGCGGTTATTTTTATTCGCAATATTGACGATGGGCTTAACCTTGCCTACCCTGACGAAAACTTTTATTTCGAGCGCGCTTTCGATATGATTGCTAAATGCGATACGACGGGTTACCGCCGTTCCGGAAGAGAACTTTTCACTCTTTTACAACGCTCTGGGTATCGTGATATTTGCATTGAAAAACTTGGACTAAACTCAAGCGGTATGGATTACTCTCAAAAGGAAGCCTTTTTCGATACAATTTTCAAATTCTTGAAAAACGGCATTACTACAACCGCCAACAACCAGCCGCATAACAAAGAAATTAAAGCCGAAAAAGACTGGCTTTACGAACATTTTGACGAACTTGAAGAATGTTTCTTATCTAACGACTTTTTCGTAAATTTCGGCTTTTTAATAGTAGTAGCAAAGGTATAATAAAATGAAGATAAACACTAATGATTTAACTTTTAAAAAACTTGATAGTAGCATTATTCCAACTCTTTTAGAAATACAAGAAGAAGCGTTTTTAGCGCACGTTGGAAGTCCTGATTTTTTGCGCCGTAACACGACGGAAACGTTTTCGGTTTGCTTTTCTGATAAAAGCCTAGTTCTTGGCGCTTACTATAACGGCGAAATGGTGGGTTTCGGTATTTTGCTCGACGCTAAAGAAACTTACGAAAACCTTGCTAAAGACGTTGATTTGATTGAAGATTTGCTCTCTTCTGCAAACGTAAAACTAATAATTGTTCGCCCAAATTATCGTGGTAACGGAATTCAAAAAATATTAATTGAAAAACTTTCTTCTTACGCAAAGGAAGTTGGTTTTAGTTGGCTTTGCACAACGGTATCGCCAGTTAATCCGTGGAGTTTAGATAATTTCAAAAAATGCGAGTTTTTAGAGGCTAAACGCCTTGAAAAATACGGCGGGCTCTCAAGAATTTTACTTTATAAAAAGATTTAATAAAAATTAAAACCTAATTTTTCGCATAAAAAAAGCGGACGAGAGTCCGCTTTTTCTAATTATATTAAGTTCTTAAAGTATCGTAAACGGCTTGAACAAGAACGTCGTCGCTAGTTGCTAGCGTAATGCAAACAGTAAACGTTGCACTAGCAGAACTAGAATTTACTGCATATATAACTTGTCTTAAGCTTACGCCGTAAACTGAAGCGGTGTAATCAATAACGGTGATATCTTCCGCGCCGTTATTTTTTTGCTCAACGTTATACACGGTAACGTTAAGACCTTGCGATTCAAGCATTGCGCCTAATTGTTCTCTGAAATTTTCGTTAGTTAAGTTCTTATAACCTGTTGTTAAAGGTTCTTTAGTAACGGTAATATTGTTACCAGTAGTAGCGCCTTCATCTTTAATAATCGTAATGGAAGCGTCTTCAGCAACCCAAGTTTCAGGAATAGCAAAAGAAACACCACCTTCCCAATATTCGTAAAGCTTGTAACCTTCAGGTATCTCTACCTTATCACAACCGGTAAGAGCAAACGTTAAAGACATGCAAACTAGCATTGCTAAAACGATAGATAAAATCTTTTTCATAATAATCTCCTCACAAATTTTAGTAACATATATGTTATAGCATACCTAATTATCAAAATCAATAGTTTTGCAAAAAAAATTAATTTTTTTTTAATCTTCAAAAAATCATTAAAAAAACGGCGGTGAACTCTCACTGCCGTGTTATATATTCCTATTAAGTTTTAGAAAGCACGTTGATTTTGATTTTTGCACTTCTAAATACTCTTCGCTTTAATTTCTAATTAGCGCCGGTGTGCGATTTCTCAACGTGATTGGAAAAAGCATTCTGTGTTCAATGGTCTGCTCCTAGAATTTTATTTTCTTTCAATAAGGAATTTTCTAATTAACTCAATCATGGTATCATCTCCATTTCCTTTATTTTGAGTTATTTGTGCATTGGAATTATTCTCCTTCCCTTTTCTCGATTTTATTATAAAGCATAAATCCTTTTTTGTCAATATTTGTGCTGAAAATTTTATATAACTTTATTTTTCAAAAAAGTATTGAAATTTAGTTACAACTATGTTATAATTATTATGTTGTGATTATAAACCCCGCGATAATCGACTTATCGCGGGGTTTATGTTGTTTTTTATTGATATTTAAAACTTGGCATAAGTTCTAATTTAAACTTATTTATTTCGTGTAGGCGGTCGATTTTATCTTTTATAGCCTTTTCTGGCTCAATGCCTTCACGAATATATTTATCTAGCGTATCGTAAGAAAAACCAAGGTTATCTTCATCGGTTTTTCCGCATAAACCGTCGAGAGGCGTTTTATCAACGAGTTCTTTTGGCAAGTTTAAATATCTACCAATTTGCTTAATTTCGGTAACGGTAAAACAAGAAATTGGAGAAAAATCGCCAACGCTATCGCCATAGCGAGTAGAATAACCAACGTAATCTTCGCTAAAGTTACAAGTGTTTGCAACCCTTCCGTTAAGGCTTTGCGAAACGTAATATAAGGTTGCCATTCTTATTCTTGGCGGAAGGTTTGTTTTCGATTGAGAAGTTATTTCAATTCCAAGGTCCAAATTCATAATACCTGAAATTGCATCTTTTACGTTAGCAATTATTCTTCTTATTCCTAAATGGTCGCATAAAAGGTGCGAACAATCAATATCGAACTGGTCGCCGTTAGGCATTAGAACGCCTATAACCCTATCTTTGCCAAGCGCTTCAACTAAAAGCGCCGCTACGATTGAAGAATCTTTACCGCCGGATATACCTATTACCGCGTTACAACCTTTGCCGTTCTTTTCGAAAAATTCTCTTATCCAATTAACGCATTTTTCGGTTGCGTCTTTCACGTCGAACTTATACATTTTCTCACCTTTCAAGTTTTTTCTTTTACTTTCTAAATTATAAACTTAAACGCAAGTTTTGTCAATAAACAAATCGTTATTAAGTTCAAATCTTGCAAGCGAGCACCCTGCTATTGCCGACCGTGTTAAATGGTAACGCGCAAGTTCCCTATTCTTTTTAGCGCCGTCGCCGTTCATAAAACAAAGCCCAAGTTCGTAATGCGCTTCTCCGTTTCCAAATTGAGCCGCTTTTTTAAAAAGTTTGAGAGCCCCCTTCTTATCTTGTTTGATACCGCTACCAAGCCTTTTAGAATTGCCAAGTTCAACTAGCGCTTGAACGCTATCTTTACTTTTAGCCTTCTTAAACCAACGGTTTGCCTTTTTGAAATTGGTTTCAGTTCCTATTCCTAAATAATATAATCTGCCAACCATATTCATCGCCTCAACGTTTCCTTTTTTCGCTGAAGATAACGAAAAATAAAACGCTAAACTATTTCGGCCGTTTTCTAAATAATATTTTGCAACTTCAATCATCGCAATGCTATCACCTTTTTCTGCTTTTAATAAAGTTTCTCTACTAATCATTTTTCTATCTCCTTGCTTTTTTCTTTATTTTAAGGCAAGAAAGATGACAGATGTATGTCAACATTATTAAAAATTTTAAAAAATAAAAAATAACGCGTTCTTAAAAAAGAGCGCGTTAAATTTTTCAATTAAAGATTAATTTACTTTTCGCTAATAACGTTTACGTCAAGTTTATTGTAAGGAATTTCAATTCCAGCCTTTATAAAGTTGTCGAGAACTTGTTCGTTAAGGTCGAAATAAACAGTCCAATAATCTTCGTTTTTAACCCAGCAACGACAGTTAAATAAAAGCGCGCTAGAGCCGTGTTCTTTTAGGCGCACGTTATATTCTTCATCGTGAAGAACTAACGAGTGAGCGTCTAAAGTTTCAACTAGAACTTTTTGAACGAGTTCAACTTCGGTTCCGTAAGCAACGCCAAAGGTTAAATCAACCCTTCTTTTTTGCATTGTGCTATAGTTAATGATATTATTCTCTGCAAGTTTTGCGTTTGGAATAGTTACTATTTTGTTATCAGGCGTTTGTAGTTTGGTTGAAGATAAAGTGATTTCCAACACCGTTCCCGCAACACCAGCGCCTTCAATATAGTCGCCTTCCTTGAAAGGTTTGTTTCCAACCAAAAGCATTCCGCTTGCAAAGTTGGTCATAGTCGATTGAAGCGCTAAAGAAATTGCAAGAGAAGATGCCGCTAAAACCGCAACGAGCGATGACGTATCAATTCCCAAAATCGACATAATTGCAATAATATAAACGAAAAATACTACTACTTTTATGATATTGAAAACGAAATTGCCTGCAAGCCCTTTAATATGAGAGCGGTTAATTATTCGCTTTGCGATTTTGAGTATAATAGCAACAAGAATATAACCAACCACGATAACCGCTAAAATTCTAATGATATCTAGCCAGCCTTGGTTATCTATAAACCAAATCTTTATTGAATTCAAAATATCTAGCATTTTTTCACCTTAAAAAACTACTTGTTCTTTAATTGTTCTAAAATTTCGGTTAAAAGCTTATCGGTTGAAGAAAGTTCAACAGGCTTTGGTGGTTCAGGAATTTTCTTCTTTGGCGCGTCGTTAGGATTCTTTTTAGAATATTTAGCAAGCCATTTTTGTTCTAAAGCGGTAAGTTCTTCGTCGTTATCAATTTTTGCTTGAACTTTTTCGCACATATTTTTATCAACGTCAGCAATTTCTTGAATTTTGTTGATAATTCTAACGAACGCAAACACAACGATAGCGATAAGCAAGAAGTTAATAACCGCTTGAATAAAGTTACCGTAAGTTAAGTAAACGCCTTCAACCAAAACCGTGCCGTCTTCAGCAAGTTGCTCTGGTCTTAAGGTTAAGAAAAGTTCGCCCGCTCCGCCGTTTGTTAAAAGGTTAATGAAAGGCATAATAACGTCTTTAACTAAACTATTAACGATTGCGGTAAAAGCAGTACCGATAATCACGCCGACAGCAAGATCAATTACGTTACCACGGGTGATAAATTTTTTGAAATCATTAAAAAATTTCTTCATTGTTTTCTCCTTGTTTGTTTATTTTTAAGCCTTATTTAGCCAAAAACCTTGCGATAATCGACTTATAGGCTAACTTTTACATTTTTTCAGGCGTTTTAATTCCTAAAAGCGACAACGCTTTTTTCAAAACTATTTGCGTTGATTTAGTAAGCGCTAATCTAAATTTTGTTTTCTCTTCGTCGTCAGTTATTATCTTGCAATCGAAGTAGAATTTGTTAAACGCTTTAGAAAGTTCAACGCTAAATCTCGTTACGAAGAACGGCTCGTATTTTTCCGCCGCTTCCTTTACGACTTTAGGGAAAGTTTCTAAAATTGAGCAAAGATTAAATTCATCGTCGTTAAGGTCTTTAATTTGAAATGATGAATAATCGGCTTCCGCGCGTTTTAAAACGCTATTAGTTCTTGCAACGGTGTATTGAACGTAAGGCGCGGTTTCGCCGTCAAAATTCAAAACTTTATCGTAACTAAAAACAATATCTTTAATCTTGCTATTAGATAACGCGCCGAAAATAACTGCGCCAGAGCCTACCATTTTAGCAACTTCTTCTTTATTTTCAAGTTCTGGGTTCTTGTTATCTATAACCGATAACGCCTTTTCGATAGTCTTTTCAATTACGTCTTCTAATAAAACTACCTTGCCTTTTCTAGTACTCATAGCCCCGTCTTCTAAAGACACCATTCCGTAAGATACGTGAACCATATCTTTAGCCCAAGGCTTTTCCATAAGTTCTAAAACTTTGAAAAGTTGTTGAAAGTGAAGGTTTTGCTGATATGCAACGACGTATAAGCACTTGTCAAAGTTATAAGTCTTTTTTCTATACTCTGCCGCAGCAAGATCACGCGTTGCGTATAAAGACGCGCCGTCCGAACGTAAAATTATGCACGGTGGCATTGAATATTTTTCTAAATCAACAACCATCGCCCCATCGGATTCAATTAACAAACCTTTTTCTTTAAGTTCGTCAATTACAGGTTGCATTTTATCATTATAAAAACTCTCGCCTGCGTATGAATCGAACTTTACGTCTAAAAGTTTATAAATTTTATCAATTTCGCCAAGCGTTATCTTTTTGAAATATTCAAATAGTTCAACGCACTCTTTATCTCCGTTTTCTATTGCCTTAAAATAAGCCCTTGCCTCGTCGTCCATCTCGCTATTTGTTTCCGAAAGTTCGTGATAATGAACGTATAGGCGGGTTAATTCCGTTAAGCCACCCTTTTCAACGGCATCGAAACTTCCCCAATGCTTGAAAGCGTAAATGAGTTTCCCAAACTGCGTGCCGTAATCGCCAAGGTGATTAATTCCTACCACCTTATAGCCCAAAAATTCAAAAATTCTATAAAGCGCAGCGCCAATAACGGTGGTTGATAGATGACCGATATGGAAAGGCTTTGCAATATTTATTGAAGAAAAGTCAATACAAATCGTTTTGCCGTTTCCTTCAGTTGAAGAGCCGAAACTCTCTCCGCTTTTTATTACGTTATCGATAACGCTTTTTGAAAAATTATCACGATTAAGCCTAAAATTAAGATAGCCGTTCACCGCCTCGCAAGAAGATATTACGCTATCGCAACTAAAACTATCTGCAAGTTCCTTTGCAATAACAACTGGCGCTTTTCTCAAAATTTTAGAAAACCTAAAACAAGGAAGAGCATAGTCCCCCACTTCCTTTGTCGGCGGAACTTCTATGAAATTTTCAATCTCTTTTTTATCAACGCCGTCAATGTTTAACTTTTGCGCGATATAATTTTTGTAATCCATAAAAACCTTTATTTATTTTAATTAAATAGTATTTTAACACATATTTATCTAAAACACAACAAAAACACAAGAATAGGTCGGCATTTTATTTGATAATTTTATAAATTTGTAATATAATTACAAAGTAATAATTTGGGAGATTTAATAATGAAATTAGGTGTTGTTGGGCTTCCCAACGTTGGAAAATCAACTTTATTTAACGCAATAACGCAAGCAGGAGCGATGTCTGCAAACTTTCCGTTTTGCACAATCGAACCAAACGTTGGCGTCGTTGCCGTTCCTGATGAAAGGCTAGATAAACTTGCAAAACTTTATAACAGCAAAAAAATTGTTCCTGCTACCATTGAATTCGTTGATATCGCTGGGCTAGTTAGGGGCGCATCTAAAGGCGAAGGGCTTGGTAACAAATTTTTATCGCATATTCGTGAAGTTGACGCTATAATTCACGTCGTTCGCTGTTTTGAAGACGATAACGTAACCCACGTTGAAGATAGCGTTGACCCACTTCGTGATATTTCTATCATAAATTTAGAACTTATTCTTTCAGACCTTGAGGCAGTTGAGAAAAAACTTGACCGCGCTAAAAATATGATAAAAACCGGCGATAAGAAATATCAAATCGAGGCAGAACTTTTGCAAAGGCTTCACGACCAACTTGCAAACGAAAAGCCTATTAGAACGCTAGATTTAACCGAAGATGAAGAAGAATTCGTAAAAGGCTTATTCCTTTTAACTTCAAAACCTGTAATTTACGCCGCAAATATTGCCGAGAGCGATATCGATAAAGACGAAGATAGTTTGCCTCTTGTTAAACTTGTTAAAGATTTTTCGAATAAGGAAAATAGCGAAACTCTAGTTATTTGCGCTAAAACCGAAGAAGAAATTTCTGCTCTTGAAAAGGACGAGCAAGAAGAATTTTTGATGGCTTTAGGCTTAAAAGAGAGTGGTCTTAACCGCCTTGTTAAAGCATCTTATAAACTTCTTGGGCTTATGAGTTATTTAACCGCCGGCGAGCCTGAAACAAGGGCTTGGACGATAAAAATTGGAACTAAAGCGCCACAAGCCGCAGGCAAAATCCATACCGACTTTGAGCGTGGCTTTATTAGAGCGGAAGTAGTGGATTATCAAACGCTACTAGAGTGCGGAAGCCTAGCAAACGCTAAAGAAAAAGGTAAAGTTCGCTCGGAAGGTAAAGAATACGTTATGCGCGACGGCGACGTTGTTCTATTTAGATTTAACGTATAATTTCACCTTTAAATAAACCAAGAACAAATTAAAAACAGCAAAAAACCTGCCGATAATCGACCTATAGGCAGGTTTTTGTTATTTTTGTTTTAATATTATGCGATAAGAAGTTTTTCTAGGCGTGATTTAATTACAGCAATAAATTCTTCGCTGTTTACCGCTTTAACGTTCTTGTTTGAAGATAAAATTGCAATATCTTTTGTCATAACGCCGTCGTTCAAAGTATCAATGCACGCTTTTTCTAAAGAGTTTGCAAAGTTTACTAAATCGTTTAAGCCGTCAAGTTCGCCTCTTTTTCTAAACGCTCCAGACCAAGCGAAAATAGTTGCCATAGGGTTTGTGGAAGTTTTTTCGCCTTTTAAGTATCTATAATAGTGCTTAGTAACGGTGCCGTGAGCCGCTTCGTATTCATATTCGCCGGTTGGGGAAACTAAAACCGAAGTCATCATCGCAAGCGAGCCGAAAGCCGTTGAAACCATATCGCTCATAACGTCGCCGTCGTAGTTTTTAAGCGCCCAAATGAAACCGCCCTTACTTCTTATAACTCTTGCAACCGCGTCGTCGATAAGAGTATAGAAATATTCGATGCCAAGTCTTTCAAAATCTTTCTTATAATACTCGTTGTAAATTTCTTCAAAAATAAGTTTGAAGGTTTGGTCGTATTTTTTAGAAATTGTGTCCTTAGTAGAGAACCAAAGGTCTTGCTTGGTATCGATAGCGTATTTAAAGCAAGAATGAGCAAAAGATTTTATTGAACTATCTTTATTATATTGCGCTTGCAACACTCCGCCACACTCAAAGTCGTAAACCTTTTCTTCAAAAACTTCACCGCTTTCGCCAACGAATTTAAGATACGCCTTACCCTTTTCAGTTGGTCTAAATTCAGTTGCCTTATAAACGTCGCCGTAAGCATGGCGCGCGATAGTTATAGGCGCTTGCCAGTTTATAACAACTGGTTTTATAGAATCAATAATGATAGGCGCGCGGAAAACAGTTCCGTCAAGCACGGCTCTTATAGTTCCGTTAGGGCTTTTCCACATTTCTTTAAGATTATATTCTTCAACCCTTTGCTTATTAGGGGTAATGGTAGCGCACTTAACCGATACTCCGTATTTTTTAGCGGCATAAGCGGCGTCCATAGTAACCTTATCGTTAGTTTTATCTCTTTCGATAAGCGAAAGGTCGTAATATTCCGTTTTCAAATCAACGAAAGGAAGAATAAGTTCATCTTTAATAATTTGCCATAAAACTCTGGTCATTTCGTCGCCGTCCATCTCAACGATGGGCGTTTTCATTTGAATTTTCATATTTTTTCTCCCAAAATCTTTTTAGTTATCTGCAAGAAGTTTAGTATAGGCTAAAAGTCCGCCTGCTTTTAATATTGCCTTTTGACGTTCAGTGAAGTTGCAAACAACCTTAACGGTAGTTTTGCCGTTGATTGAAACGTCCGCCTCGCCCTTTTCAAAGCCATCGAATAAATTTTCGATAGAAAGCGTATCGCCTTGACTAATTAAATCGTAATCGTTTTCGTTCTTTAAAGTAAGCGGAACGATACCTGCATTAATAAGGTTTGCAACGTGAATTCTTGCAAAACTCTTAGTAATAACGGCTTTCACTCCAAGATAAAGCGGAACTAAAGCCGCATGCTCACGAGAAGAGCCTTGACCATAGTTGCTACCGCCAACAATAATGCTAGAGCCGAGCGCCTTTGCTCTTTCGGCAAACGTTTCGTCGCACACTTCAAAGCAGAACTTTGAAAGGAACGGAATATTTGATCTATACGGTAAAATTTTAGCACCCGCCGGCATAATGTGGTCGGTTGTAATGTTATCGCCAACCTTTAAAGATACCTTTGCGCTAAGGCTTGATTCAAGTTCTTTAGTTTCAGGGAAAGGCTTAATATTAGGTCCGCGAAGAACTTCAAAATTATCTTCTTCTCCCACGTTACATGGGGCTATAACTGCGCTATCGTCGATTTTGAAGAAATCTGGCATAGAAATTTTCGGCATCTCGCCCAAGGTCATAGGGTCGGTTATGTAGCCAGTTAAAGCAGATGCAACCGCCGTTTCAGGAGAAACGAGATAAACGCTAGCGTCTTTTGTTCCGCTTCTTCCCAAGAAGTTTCTATTGAAAGTTCTTAGGCTAACGCCGGCAGAAGATGGTGAAAAGCCCATACCGATACAAGGACCGCAAGCGCATTCTAACAATCTTGCGCCAGAGGCTAAAATATCGTTAAGAGCGCCAAGGCTAGAGAGCATTGATAAAACTTGCTTTGAGCCGGGAGATATAGACATACTTACGCTAGCGTCAACCGTTTTACCCTTTAGCATAACGGCAACCTTTAACATATCCATAAGTGATGAGTTAGTGCAAGAGCCAACGCATACTTGGTCAACTTTAACGTCTTTAAGGTCGCTTACTTTCACAACGTTATCAGGGCTATGAGGGCAAGCAATTAAAGGAACGAGCGTTGATAAATCGATATCGATAATTCTATCGTAAACGGCGTCTTCATCGGAAGATAAAGCAACGAAATCTTCGCCACGGCCTTGTTTTTCTAAGAAGTCTTTAGTTATTTCATCAGAAGGGAAGATAGAAGTGGTTGCGCCAAGTTCCGTGCCCATATTGGTTATGGTTGCTCTTTCAGGAACGGAAAGCGTTTTAACGCCTTCGCCACCCCACTCGATAATTGCGCCAACACCGCCTTTAACCGATAAAATTCTTAAAATTTCTAAACTTACGTCTTTTGCTGAAACGAACGGACGAAGTTTACCAGTTAAATTTACCTTGAACATCTTTGGCATATTAATATAATACGCTCCGCCACCCATAGCAACGGCAACGTCTAAACCGCCAGCGCCAAACGCAAGCATACCAATTCCGCCGCCAGTTGGGGTGTGGCTATCGGAACCGATAAGAGTTTTGCCGGGTTTCCCAAAGCGTTCTAATTGAACTTGGTGACAAATTCCGTTACCCGGTTGCGAGAAATAAATACCATGCTTTTTAGCAACCGTTCTAATATAGCGATGATCGTCCGCATTTTCGAAACCGCATTGAAGGGTGTTGTGGTCGATATAAGCAACCGAACGCTCGGTTTTTACGCGCTTAATTCCCATCGTTTCAAATTCAAGATACGCCATAGTTCCAGTAGCGTCTTGAGTTAACGTTTGGTCAATTCTTAAGCCAATTTCACTACCTACCTTCATTTCACCGGATAGTAGGTGCGCTTTAATAATTTTTTGAGCAATAGTAAGTCCCATAATATTCACCTTAATTTAAAATTATTATTTACCGATAATACTAATTTTAGCGTTATTAATATGCTTAACCGTGAGCGCCTCGGCAAGCGCATGGTTTTTGTTTTTGATAGCGTCGTAAATTTCTTTATGTTCGATAACGGCTTGCTTTGCCCTATCGCTAGAAGATACCGAAATTTTCCTATAAGTTTGCACTTTTCTGTGAAGACCCATAAGAAGTGATTCGTAAATTACGCTACCACAGTTTGAATAAATAATGTTATGGAAAGAAGAATCCGCCGACTTAATTTTATCGGCTTCGCCCCTTTCGGTATAAAACTCTTGAAGGTCTAAAACTTCCTTTAACTCTTGCAAAGCCTCTTTGGAAATATTTTTAGCGCACATTGCCGTTGCAACGCCTTCAATCTTTAATCTTATATCGTAAATATCGATAATATCGTCAATGGTAAGTCCTAAAACGATATGACCTTTAGGGCTTTCTTTTACAAGATTTTCTTGCGTTAATCGACCTATAGCCTCACGAATAGGCGTTCTACTAACCGATAAACTCTTAGATAACGCCATCTCGGTCAAAACTTCACCGCGCTTAA
Source organism: Christensenellaceae bacterium (assembly GCA_045586885.1). Classification (GTDB taxonomy): domain Bacteria; phylum Bacillota; class Clostridia; order Christensenellales; family Borkfalkiaceae; genus UBA4636. The sequence continues at coordinate 2,213 of JAZNBE010000030.1, read as the reverse complement.
ATTCTCCGCTTAAAATTTTGCCTTCGATTATATCGAAAACGTTATCGGCAAGCGATTTTATTTTAACTTCGCTCATAAAAACCTCTTAGTCGGCAACAAGATCGGAATACTTTGCAACAAGTTCTTCAAGTTCGCCCGGCGAAATTGAGTTTTGCCTTCCGTTTTCGTATTCTTGGTCAACCCACTCTTTAATTTTTACTACCATTTCGCTACGCTTATCAATTTCTTTATCAGTGCCGAATAAATCGTAACGATTGTTAATCCAGTAAGCAATTCCCGCTAAGCCAGACGTTTTAGTTATCATTACGTTAGCAGGTCTATTCAAAATTTTAGCGGTATCGAAAATGTTATAAATTTCAACGTCTTTCAAAAGACCGTCGGCGTGAATTCCCGCTCTCGTTACGTTAAAGTTTTCACCAACGAAAGGAGTCATAGGCGGAATTACGTAGCCCATTTCGTGCTTGAAGTAATCGGCAATTTCAGTGATAACGGTAGGGTCCATACCATCGAACGTGCCTTTTAACGACGCGTATTCCATAACCATTGCTTCTAGCGGAATATTACCAGTTCTTTCGCCAATGCCAAGCAAAGAACAATTAACCGCGCTAGCGCCGTAAAGCCAAGCAGTAGTTGCGTTACTAACCGCTTTATAGAAGTCGTTATGACCGTGCCACTCGATATTTTCACTCTCAACGTCGCTATAGTGTTGAATTCCGTAAACAATTCCGGGAACGCTTCTAGGAAGAGCAACTTCTGTGAAAGGAATACCAAAGCCCATAGTATCGCACGCGCGAATTTTTACAGGAATTTTCGCCTCAACGGAAAGAGAGTGAAGTTCGTTAATGAACGGAACAACGAAACCGTAAAAGTCGGCTCTCGTGATATCTTCAAAATGGCACCTTGGCTTAATTCCGGCATCGAACGCGTCTTTTACAACCGATAAATAATGCTCAAGCGCTTGGCGACGATTCATTTTCAACTTATTGAAAATATGATAGTCCGAACAACTTACCAAAATACCAGTTTCAGCAATGCCTAACTCTTTAACAAGTTTAAAATCTTCTTTACTTGCTCTAATCCAACTGGTAATTTCAGGGAATTTTAAACCAAGTTCACGGCACTTATCAAGCGCCTCTCTATCTTTCTTGCTATAAATAAAGAACTCAGTTTGGCGAATTTTACCGTTTGGACCTGAAAGCTTTGACATAAGTTTATAAAGGTCAACTATTTGTTTAACCGTATAAGGCTCTACCGATTGTTGACCATCACGGAAAGTAGTATCAGTAATCCAAATATCTTCAGGCATGTTAAGCGGACAGCGCCTGTGGTTAAACGGCACCTTTGGAACTTCATCGTAAGAGTAAACAGCCCTATAAAGATTAGGCTCTTTTACATCTTGCAACTGATATTTATAACTTTTTTGTTCTAACAAATTAGTCTTACTCGAAATTTCTAGCATAATATTCTCCCATTTTAGTTAATGTATTTATGTATACAAGTATACATTATGATTATGCGTTTGTCAATACTTTTATGAAAATTTTTCGCGACATAATTTATATAATAAATAATTGCAAACAAAAAAGGTGGAAGAACCACCTTTGTTATGAATTTTCACCTTATTTTAAACGTTAAAGTCCTAACTCTTTTAAGAACTTTTTGTTTTTTTCTATTTTTTCGTTAGATAAATTATTAATTACGCCGGCTTCCTTTACCGACTTCTTGCCTCGACCAGAGAATAACATTTTGAAAAACCTTACTATCCAAATAATAGGTAACAAATAGCCGTGCTTTTTCAATACTGGGTATTGCCCTATTAAATTTTTTCTTGAAGGAAAAAGCCTTTTCCAAAAATATTTCTTACCGCCGTTTTTCGAGCCTTTCATTTCCGCGCCTTGCTCAACCGTTCCGTAAACTCCGCCAAGCAAAACGTAATCTTCCATTTTTTGAGAAAGTTCACTATGCTCTTTGTTTTCAAACCAAACTAAAGAAAGTTCTTCGCACGCTAGATAAAAATCCTTAAGCCCGCCTTTTTCTAAAAGGGCAAGCCTTTTTTCTTTATTCTCGGCATTTTTATTTAGCACCCACAAATCTAAAAACGGCCTTATTCCGCAACCACCGCCAACGAAATGCTTTGCCATATGCGCCACGTGGTAGAAAAAGAGTATTTCATCGTTCATTTCTTTGCCATATTGCATTTCGTTAAACGGAAC
>JAZNBE010000029.1:0-42813 GCA_045586885.1 Christensenellaceae bacterium | reverse complement strand
GGCTAAGCCCAAACCCTTATAACGACAGAAAGAGATAACAAATTGGTTCGTAGCCGAAATGTTATCTCTTTTTTCTGCTTGCCGATATGTTTGCTATGCAAACGTGATATACTCGCTTTGCTCGTGCGATATATTGTCGCTTCGCTCCAATGTGATATGATATAAATCCCCTCACGCCCCGCAGGGCATATCGCAAGGCGTAGCCTTATATCGCTCCCGCAAGGGAATATCGCAGATCCCGCAAGGGATTTATTTCGCTGCGTGTTCTCCGTTAAGGATAACACGCTAATTTACCCAAGTTTTTTTATTTATTTATTAAAAATTTATTGACATTAATTTCAGCAAACTTTATAATACATTTGTTTACTTTTGTTAAACAATTTGTTTACTATAAGGTGAATTATGGAATTAGGAGATAAAATTAAACAATTACGGCTTCAATGCGATTTAACGCAAGAAGAATTAGCAAACAGGTGCGAACTATCGAAAGGCTATATTTCGCAACTTGAAAACGATTTAACAAGCCCTTCAATTGCAACGCTTAGCGATATTTTAACAGCGCTTGGCTCGTCGCTCAAAGATTTCTTTACGGAAGATGAAACGGAAGAAAAAATAGTTTTCAAGGATGAGGACTTTATCGAAAAGGTTAGCGACGAAATGGTTCTTAACTGGATTGTTCCAAACGCGCAAAAAAATATTATGGAGCCTGTGTTGGTAACTTTAAACCCATTAAAGCAAACGCAAGAAGACGTTCCGCACGACGGCGAAGAGTTAGGTTTTGTTTTAGACGGAGAAATTACCCTTCATCTTGGCAAGAAAAAATACGTTATTAAAAAAGGTGAGAGTTTTTATTTTAAAGCAGATAAAATTCACTATATTATTAACACAAAAAATCAAAAAGCTACTTTTATTTGGGTTTCATCCCCACCAAGTTTTTAATAAATAACAAAGATAACGGGCTTATAGCCCTACTTTTTAGGAGTTTACTATGGCTGAAAAAATTATTGAGTTATTAAACGTTACCAAAACTTACGACGGCACTAACGTTGTTGACGGTATTAATTTATACGTTAGAAAGGGAGAGTTCGTAACCCTTTTAGGACCATCTGGGTGCGGTAAAACTACTACCCTTAGAATGATCGCAGGTTTTGAAAAGCCTGACGGCGGAACTATTTTATTAAACGGTAAAGATATTACTTCTATTCCACCTTTCCGCCGCCCAATAAATACCGTTTTCCAACGCTACGCGCTTTTCCCACACCTTAACGTTTACGATAACGTTGCTTACGGCTTAAAACTAAAAAGAGTTACCGCAACTTACGTTAATAAAAAAGGTGAAACTATAACTAAAAAGCAACCGTTATCTAAAAAGGTTATCGATGAGAAGGTATCGAAAGCGCTTAAAATGGTTGACCTTGAAGACTTTGAAAAACGCGACGTTACTACCCTATCTGGCGGTCAACAACAAAGAATTGCTATCGCTAGAGCGATCGTAAACGAGCCTGAAATTCTTCTTCTTGACGAACCGCTAGGCGCACTAGATTTAAAAATGCGCCAAGATATGCAACTTGAACTTAAGGAAATGCACAAAAAACTTGGCATTACCTTTATTTACGTTACGCACGACCAAGAAGAAGCGTTAACGTTAAGCGATACGATAGTTGTTATGAACGACGGCGTTATTCAACAAATAGGCACGCCTAAAGATATTTACAACGAGCCTAAAAACGCTTTCGTTGCAGACTTTATCGGCGAAAGTAACATATTGAACGGAACTATCGTTGGCGATAAAAAAGTTAGATTTATCGGCAAAGTGTTTGATATGGTTGATGATTTCGCCATCAACGAAAAGGTTGACGTTGTTGTTCGCCCTGAAGATATTTTCATCGTAAACGAAGGAAAAGGTCAGGTTGACGGCGAAATAATATCTAGCATTTTCAAGGGCGTTCATTACGAAATGGCGTTTAAGGTTGGCAAAACCGAAATGATTATTCAAGACACTATTGAAAGAACGGTTGGCGAAAAGGTTTCAATCATTATAAAGCCTGAAGATATTCATATTATGAAAAAAGAATACGTTGCCAATGTTTACGACGGTTACATTAACAACAATAACAAGGTATGCTTTGCCGAAGGTGAGTGGGATTGCGACGTTACCACCCTTTACCCCGGCTCTACGCTTGATGAAGAAGGTTATCTTATCACGGCGGACGGTCAAAAGATTGACCTTAACGATACCGAAGTTAGCGTATCGGTTGCGCTTGATAAGATTGAAATTATAGATAACGAAGACGACGGCAACGTATCAGGTCAAATCGTTTCTATAATCTATAAAGGCGACCACTACCAAGTTATTATAAGAACGGAGGAAGAAGAAGAGGACTTCGTTGTTGATACCGATTACGTTTGGAACGAGTTTGATAACGTAAGCGTAAAGATTGCGCCTAAGGATATCCAACTTAAGTTAAAGGTGAAATAATGTTTGGCGCACTATCGTTTTCAAGAAAGCATTTGGGAATACCATACGCGTTATTTATGCTTATGTTCGTAGTGTTCCCTCTTGTTTTAATCGTAATATACGCATTTACGGATGCTAATGGTAATTTTACGTTTGCCAACTTCATTGACTTCTTCTCAAGAAGCGCAAACCTTCACACTCTAGCAACGAGTTTAGGGCTTGCCCTATTAACCACGGTTATTTGCCTACTTATCGCCTACCCTATCGCTTATATTTTAGCAAGGTCAGGTAAAAAGTCTAGCGGAATAATGCTTTTATTGTTCGTTCTTCCTATGTGGATTAACTTTGTTTTAAGAACGGCGGCAATGAAGGAATTATTATTCATTTTAGACAACCTTGGGCTTTATAACGTTGCTGAAAATTATTACCTTTCAACGCTTATCGGTATGGTTTACGACTATTTGCCGTTCACTATTTTGCCAATTTACACCGTTTTAATAAAACTTGATAAAAACGTTTTGGAAGCCTCTCAAGACCTTGGCGCAAACAAGGCTCAAACTTTTTTAAAAACCACGCTACCTCTTTCCGTTCCCGGAATTATTAGCGCAATAACGATGGTTTTCCTTCCAACTACGACAAGTTACGTAATTTCAGACACTTTGGGTAACAGCAAAATCACCATTATCGGTAAACTTATAGAGAACCAGTTCAACATCGGCACAAGCGATAGTTGGCACACTGGCTCGGCTATTTCACTTATTTTGTTAGTTTTTATTTTCGTTACGATGCTATTGACTGGTAAATTTAAAGATAACGGAAACGATGAAGGCGGTGGATTATGGTAAAGAAAATTTTATCTTCAACCTACCTATGGTTTGTTTTAATTTTATTATACGCGCCAGTTGTTTTGCTCGTTATTTACTCGTTCAACGCTTCTAACGAAATGGGTATTTGGTCGGATACTTGGGACTTAAGCCTTTACAAAATGCTCTTTACCGACGAAAAAATATTATCGGCTATTAAAAATACCTTACTTCTAGCAATTTCGGCTAGTTTCATTTCCACTTTATTAGGAACTATCGGCGCGATTGGTATGTTCTATTCAAAGAAAAGAACTTTCACAATCCTAAACACCGTAACGCAAATTCCTATAGTAAACGCGGAAATAGTAACGGCAATTTCGATGGCGCTTGCTTGCTCGATTTTCTTATTCCCTAGAACTTACGCTTCGCTTCTTATTTCGCACGTAGTTTTAACGTTTCCGTTCGTTGTAACGAGCGTTATTCCAAAACTTAAGCAAATGGATAAAAACTTATACGAAGCAGGGCTCGACCTTGGCGCGTCGCCTTTCAAGGCTCTAACTAGCATTATTTTACCTGAAATTATGCCGGGCATTGCCTCAGGGTTTATGATTGCCATCACCCTTTCTCTTGACGATTATATCATCACCAACTTTACTAAGCCTTCAACGATTGACACCATTTCCACCTACGCTTACAACGCTTACGCAAAGAACGCGGCAAACACTTCAATTCCAGCTCTTCGCGCGTTATCGGCTATAATCTTTTTGGTTATTATTGTTTCGGTAGTGGTTGCAAACTTGAGAGCTAACAAAAAAGCAAAAGAAAATAATTGGGGGAAATAATATGAATAAAATTTTCTCTTTAATTATTGCGGTCGTAATGGTTCTATCACTAACGCTTTACTTTATGCAAGGCGTTAAACAAGTTGATGAAGACGCTATTATTCTTCGCATTTATAACTGGGAAGAATATATCAGTGAAGACCAAGAAGATAAGTCTATCGACGTAATTTCCTTGTTTGAAGAGTATTGCGAACAAGAACTTAACAAAAAAGTTGTGGTTGAATATTCAACGTTCGGCACTAACGAGAATATGTATAACGAACTAAACCTTTCTAAGAAATCAACTTCTAGTGGCGTTACTTATTCATACGATCTTGTTTGCCCTAGCGAGTATATGCTTCTTAAAATGATGAAGGAAGATATGCTAGAACCGCTTGATTATTCGCTTTTACCTAACTACACTTCTAACGCATCGTCTTATATTCAAAACCTTTTTAGTGAACTAATAATTGGCGAAAAATCGCTTTCTCAATATGCCGCTTGCTATATGTGGGGCACGATGGGGTTCGTTTATAATCCTGAAAAGGTTGACGAAGAAGATGCAAAACACTGGTCGCTTCTTTGGAAAGACCAATATAAAAATCAAGGCACTATTAAAGATAGCGTGCGTGATAGTTATATTTTAGCCGTTGGCAAAGTTTACGAACAAGAACTCAACGAAGTATTGTTAAAATACCAAAACGGCGAAATTTCGGCTCAAGAATACAACAAAACTCTAACTTCTATTTACAACCGCACCGACGAAGAAACTATCGAACTTGTAAGTTATGAACTTACCGACTTAAAAGATAGAATTTACGGCTACGAAGTTGATAGCGGTAAAAAAGAAATGGCTCAAGGCAAAATCAACATCAACTTTGCTTGGAGTGGCGACGCCGTTTACACTATGGACGTTGCTGAAGAAGACGGCACTTATCTAAACTACGAAGTTCCAAAAGAAGGTAGCAATATTTTCTTTGATGGTTGGGCTATGCCTAAAGGCGCAAACGTTGAACTTGCTCACGAATTTATTAACTTCCTCGCTCGCCCTGATATTGCTAAAATGAATATGGAATATATCGGCTACACTTCCGCAATCGCTACCGACGTTATGTTTGAGAACGCAATCGATTGGTACGGCTATTCTCTAGATTGTTTCGATAAAGACTTAAGTGGCGTTGAAAAATTAACCGATGGTCAAGTTTTAACCTATTCGTATGAAGAAAAAGCCGACCTTGATGCGCTTTTACAAGAGGGTGAAGAAGAAGCGTGGGACGTAACTTATAGATGGGTAGAAGACGGCTATAGCGTTTCTTACTATATTACCGAAAACTACTACGCGCTCAACGAAGACGGAACTTCATTTGAACTTGTAGAAGAAGGTGAAGAGTTTGAAGTTTTCCCAGTTGATTTATCTTACTTTTTCGGCGAACTTGAAGATTATTCATCGGCAGTTATTTTAACTGGCGAACTAGGAAGACAATTCTCCGCTCAATACCCTGACTTTGAAACGGTTACTCGTTGCACGGTTATGGAATGTTTCTCGGACGAAACCACCAAAACCCTTAACAATATGTGGGAAACCGCAAAAGTTGGTAAAACTAACGATACGGCTCTTCTAATTATTATAATTTCAATAATCGTTGGAACGGCTCTTGTAATCGTATTTATCAATCTTTACAAAAAAGGTTTCTTATTCCAACCAAAAGCGCCTAAGGGCTACGAATTACAAAAAATAGAATAATATTATGCAAATAGTATCATTATCACAATTAAAAAGTTATTTATTAGAAGAAAACTTGCGCTTAAAACTTTCAAGCGGAAAAAACTTTGCGTCAATCAATAAAAATATTGCGCTAGAAGTTATTCAAAGCGAAATAGGTTATCAAACGCTAACCAAAGATTTAGGCTTTATCGTAAAATATTCTTATTTAGATGAACCCGTAAAAAGCAACGACTATTTCGAAGTTGAAAAAACGCTTTTAGAAAACGGTTTTATAAAAGACAACAAAGTTCAAATAGTTTTATTTAACGATAATTTTCAAACGTATGCAGAGTATTCAAGAGCAAAAGACCTTGAAAACGCATCGATGCAAGAAATTTTAAACCTTACAAAAGGCGCAAACAAATTCACTTTATCGCTAAGGGTTGAAAGATGCGGAATTAGCAACGTTTTAGCAAACGACGCTTACCAAACCTTAAGCCAAAAAGTTTTTGACGAACTAAACTTTATTTACGATAAACTTCCTTCTCACAAAAAAACCGTTCCTTTTGAAACGGCTTTAGGTGAAATTATTGAAGAAGTCTCTAAAATTATGCCTTACGCTTGCGATAGAGTTTATCAAGGCAAAACGAAATATGGCGAAGAGTTTTACCATTTTTACTCTCTAATTGAGTTAATCTTTAACGCAAAAGACCTATTAGAAAAGTTAAAAAGTAAGCCTATAACACCATTAACTAAATTTTTGAAAGATTTTCCACTGCTTGATAAAAACTTGATAGACGCAAAATTTTCTTTCTTTAACGAAGTAACGTTATCTGGCGAGCCGTTTATTGTTTTTACGTTTAAACTAAACGAAGAAACAAAATCTTATCTTCTATCTTTTGAGAACGATTACTCTATTTCGCCTTTTGAAGACCTTGCAATTTACTCTAGCGATAAACTTTTATTCGCTTCATGCACGCACGAAGAGTTCCACGATTTTTTTAATCTATAAAAACAAGCCGAAAAGTTGTTTTTTGCAACCTTTCGGCTATTTTTAATCTTGACAAAATATATTATATAATGTAATATATAATCACAATTAAAAAAGGAGTTAGTTATGAAATTTATTGAAATTATAAAAGTTATTTTACTTGGAATAGTTGAAGGCATAACCGAGTGGTTGCCTATTTCTTCAACAGGGCACTTGCTCTTGTTTAATTCTTTCTTCGCATTAGACGTTTCTCAAGATTTCTTCAACGTTTTCCTTTACTTTATTCAACTTGGGGCAATTCTTGCAGTAATTATTTTGTTTTGGAATAAAATGTGGCCTTTCCAAACCAAAGATAAGTCTATGCCGTTAGTTAGAAAAGACGTTATATCAACTTGGCTTAAAGTTGTGGTTGCGTGTATCCCGGGCTTTATTGCAACCGTTTTATTAGATGATATTATCGAAGCGCACCTATCAACTCCAGTGGTTATTTCAATCGCTTTAATCTTTTACGGCGTTGCTTTCATTATCATTGAAACTCTAAACAAAAAAAGACAAGCAAAAATTGAAACGCTTGGCGAAATTACCTACCTTACCGCTCTTTACATAGGTTTATTCCAAGTTCTTTCGCTAATTCCGGGCACTTCAAGGTCAGGAGCGACCATTATTGGCGCGTTGATAATAGGCGTTTCAAGAGTTGCCGCCGCTGAATTCACTTTCTTCCTTGCCGTTCCGGTAATGCTTGGAATGAGCGTTCTTAAAATTGTTAAATACGTTCTAGATTTCGGTTTCTTTACCGGTAACGAGTTAATTTTACTTTTAGTAGGCTTTGTAGTTGCGTTCGTAATTTCGCTATTCGTAATTAAGTTCTTAATGAATTATATTAAGAAAAAAGACTTCAAGCCTTTCGGTTGGTATAGAATTATTTTAGGCGTAATTATAATCGCCCTAACAATTGCAAAAGTTATTTAATTTAGTATTACAACAAAACAAAAACCTGCCTATAAGTCGATTATAGGCAGGTTTTTTAGTTTTTTAACTATTCTTCATCGTGCGCGTCTTCATCGTCAAACGTTTCGATAAAGTCAGCGTAAACTTCGTCTAAAAGTTTTTCATCGAGTATTGGAAGGAGTGTTCCGTCTTGTTCGTTTACTTCTAAAACTACAACTTCATCTTCTTCTAAACCATCAATGTTTTCAGCAGGTTGGAAGAAAGCGTAAAGTTTTCCCTTATATTCAGTAGTTGCCACGTGGTAAAAATGCAAAACGTTTCCGCTCTCGTCGGTAAGTTCTACAATTTCTTCTTCATTGTCGTTTACTTGAACGTTGTTCTTGTCTTCTTTCATTTCAAATCTCCATTATTTCTTAATTTTCTAATATAATCTTCAAGAATATACGATGCAGCAATACTATCAACGAAATTCTTGCGCTTTTCCCTAGAAACGTCGCCTTGAATAAGAACTCTAGTTGCCTCTTTAGTTGAAAAACGCTCGTCCGCGGTTACAACTTCAATATCGGTTACCGTTTTTAACTTTTCGATAAAAGAACGTGTAATTTTGGTTTGTTCGCTCTCCGAGCCGTCAAAATTAACTGGAAGTCCGCAAACTATTCTAGTTGCCCCTTCAGTTTTTGCCAAATTAGCCAAAAACAATACGTCCTTTTCAAAGTTTTTTCTAAAATAAGTTTCTTTAGGCAATGCCATTTGCATAAACGGATCACTTACCGCAACGCCTATTCTTTTGTTTCCAATATCGTATGCAATAAATTTCATAGCCTAATTATTATATCATTTAGTATTCCTTTTTGCAACAAGTTTAATTATTTTCTTTCTAAAGTTTTAGATTAAATTTTGTTTTATAACAAAATAGTATAATTTTCGATAAATCGCAAAAACTATTTTCAAGGAGGAGTTATGAATAAAGAATTTCTTTTAGGCGCTATGCTAGGTATGGCGGTTGGCGCGGTAGTTGCTCTAAATTCCGCTTGCGTAAAAAACATCGTTCTTAAAGGTCAAAAAGAAGTTGAAAAGCAAGTTAAAGCCTATTGCCAAAAAACTAAAAAGCAAGAAGATAATAGCCAAGAATAATTAATTTAAAACAAAAAACTGCCCTTTAATCGACTTATAGGGCAGTTTTTCAATTTTTTGTTTTATAAATATTTTTTCAATGCGTCAACTTTATCAAGTTTTTCCCAAGAGAAAATATCTCTTCCAAAATGACCGTAAGACGCCGTTTGTTTATAGATAGGTTTTCTTAGATTTAACTTCTCGATAATTGCTTGCGGACGGAAATCAAATTCCTTTTGAATTATCTCGGCTAGTTTGTCATCACTAAAAACGCCGGTCCCATTGGTATCTATGAACATTGAAACAGGTCTTGCAACGCCTATTGCGTAAGCAACTTCAATTCTGCACTCTTTGCAAAGCCCAGCCGCTACCACGTTTTTAGCGGCGTATCTTGCCATATATGCTGCGCTTCTATCAACTTTTGTAGGGTCTTTACCAGAGAACGCTCCGCCACCGTGAGAGCAATAACCACCGTAAGTATCAACGATTATTTTTCTACCAGTCAAACCGCTATCGCCCATAGGCCCACCGATTTCAAATCTTCCGGTTGGGTTGATATAAATCTTAGCGTCTTTTAAAAGCATAGAACTTGGAATTACCTCGTCAATTACGTATTTTTTTACGTCTTCACGAAGTTTTTCAGTAGTTATTTCTTCGCTATGTTGAGTAGAAACGACTACCGTATCAACACCGACAATTTTTCTATCGTCGTATAAAATGGTAACTTGGCTCTTTCCATCAGGTCTTAAATAAGGTAAAATACCTTGCTTTCTAACTTCGGCAAGCCTTTTAGTTAGTTTATGCGCAAGCACGATAGGAAGTGGCATAAGTTCTTCGGTTTCATCGCACGCATAACCAAACATCATACCTTGGTCGCCCGCGCCGATTTTATCGTAAACGTCTCCGCCTTCTTTAAATTCTTTTGAATTGTCAACGCCAAGAGCAATATCCGCGCTTTGTTCGTTAATAGAAGTAATAATGGCGCAAGTATCTGCATCAAAGCCGTATTTCGCTCTATCGTAACCAATCTCTTTAATTGCGTTTCTTGCAATTTTTTGAATATCAACGTAGCAAGAAGTAGTAATTTCGCCAACGATAAGGCAAAGCCCAGTCGTAGTCATACACTCGCACGCAACTCTTGCGTTCTCATCCTTTTCTAAAATAGCGTCTAGAACGGAATCTGAAATAATATCGCAAACCTTATCAGGATGCCCTTCAGTTACGCTTTCGCTCGTAAAATATTTTTTCATAACTCACCTTTTTTATAATTATCTTCGTATATTATATAATCTTGGCGAAAATATGTCAAATACTCTTGCAAACAAAAACTTGATTTGTTAAAATAAGTAAAAGGTGCGCTTATGAACAAATGCTCAATTTGCCCAAACGATTGCAAAATAGATAGAGATATCAATTTTGGCGCGTGCGGACAGAAAAATGACGTTAAAATTGCAAAATTTTATCTTCATCCGTTTGAAGAGCCTATAATTTCAGGAACGAACGGCTCTGGAACGGTGTTTTTTTCTGGTTGTTCTCTTAAATGCGTATTTTGCCAAAACTTTGAACTTTCTCGCTCAAGCCGTGGCAAAACGTTTTCCGCTCATGAACTTTCTCAAATTTTTAAGACTTTGGAAGATATGGGCGCTCATAATATCAACTTAGTAAACCCTACGCATTATACCAACCAAATTATAGACGCTCTTAAAATTTACCGCCCAAAAATTCCTATTTGTTGGAACACGCACGGCTACGAAACTATTGAAACGCTTGAAAAACTAAACGATTTCGTTGATATTTATTTAACCGACTTAAAATATTATTCAAAATTAAGAGCCTTACGCTATGCAAACAAAGAAAACTACTTTGAATTTGCATCAAAAGCAGTTAAATTTATGATTGAAAAAAAACCGTCAATTATTGATGACGGACTATTAAAGCAGGGCGTAATAGTTAGGCATTTAATCTTACCGCAAAACAGCGATGAAACAGCAAATCTTCTTAAGTGGTTAAGACCCGTTATAAAAGACGCTTATTTATCGCTTATGGCTCAATATACGCCTTTTGGCGATATTGAAAAATTTGACGAGTTAAAAAGACCTATTACTAAAAGGGAATATAAATGCGCCAAAGATTTAGTTGAAATATTAGGCTTTGAAAAAGTTTTTCTTCAAGAGTTTTCTTCATCGACTAAAGCGTATATTCCGTCGTGGGATTTTTAATTTTCATCGTTTTCGTTAATTTGATTTTCTACTAGCATTTTAGTAAGTTTTGCGCTAGTTTTAGGGCTTGCCCATTTTAACAATTTCTTTATTTCTTCATTGCTTAGCATAATTTTATTATATAAAAAATAAAAATTTTAATACAAAAATATTAAAAAACCTGCCTTTAATCGACTTATAGGCAGGTTTTTTCAATTTTTAGATTTTTTTATTCGATTGAATTTATAAAACTTAAAACTTCTTCGTATGCTGTTTTTTTACAAACGTCGTTAAAATATTCGTGGCGAGAATTTTCAAAAAGGCAAAGCTTTATTTTATCAATTTTCAATTCTCTATACATCTTATCAAGCAATATCACAGACTTTGAAAAATCGCCAACAGGGTCGTTCTTACCACTTATAATTAGCATATTTATATCTTTGTCAATTTTATTTAGTTCTTCTTTTTTATAGGCTTTTAAAAGCCCTCTAAAGAAATATTTATAGAAAGCGTTTGAGCAAATAAAACCGCAAAGTTCATCTGCATCGTATCGTTTTGCTTCTTCTAAAATTGATGAAATAAAACTACCGCCACATTTTTTATTATAAGTATCAAAAGTTATTTTCTTTATAAAATTAGCAGGTTTCTTTTCGTTTCCTAAACTTGCTACAATATTTCCAAAAAACGGCGCAATTCCGCTCATCTTTGCTGAACCGCCTAATATTATATTCTTGCAAGTATTAGGGTAAACTTGAATAAAACGTTGCAACAAGAACGAACCGTAACTATGCCCGAACAACACCCTTTTTGCATTAGGGTATTTCGAAGTATAAAAATCAAAAATTTCTTTCTCGTCGCTAAGCGTTAGATTAAAAATATCTCCTGAAGAATAGCCTAAAGTATCAATATCAGTATGTCCGTGCGCGCGGTGGTCGTCGCAAACGACTAAAAAGCCGTTGTCGGTAAATAATTTTGCGTGAGCATCGTAGCGCATTGCGTGTTCCGCCATACCGTGAAAAATTTGAACTATTCCCTTAACTTCGCCTTGCGGTTGCCACTCAACGATTGAAATTCTCTTATCGTCTTTAGCGGTAAAATCAAATCTCATCATAACAAACACCTCTCCATAGCTTTTAGCCATTTTTCATACGCGCCTCGTTCTCTCTCTTTAGGGGTATATTTTTTATCGCCTTGCGCTTGCCACGTTTTGTCTTTTTTCAAAGCCTTTAGGCAAAGTTTAATACAGCCAAGAACGGTTGCCTCCGCGCTTTTTGGGACTATAACTTCAGTTTCCAACTCGTTTGCTTGCGTTTGCATTAAAAAGCCGTTTTGCGATGCTCCGCCATCTGCCTTTATGCTAGATAATTTTACACCGCTATTAAATTGCATAAGTTCGAAAAGTTGCCTTGTTGCAAACGCCATAGCCTCAAGCGACGCCCTTACTATGTGCGCTTTATTGCTACCCCTAGTTAGCCCGGTAATAAGCCCTGTTGCATCGCTTTTCCAGTTAGGCGCGCCAAGTCCGGTAAACGCTGGGACAAAACAAACGCCATCGCTTGAAGGAACGCTATTTGCAAGCATTTCGCTCTCGCTAGCCGTCGTTATAAGCCCAAGATTATCTCTAAGCCATTTAATAGCCGTTCCAGCGTTAAAAACGCTACCTTCTAATGCGTAATAAGTTTTATTATCAACCCTAAAAGCAATCGTTGATAATAGTCCGCCTTTTGATTTTACGAACTCATCCCCCGTATTAAAGAGCATAAAAAGCCCAGTTCCGTAAGTTACCTTTGCTTGCCCTTTTTTAACGCAATCTTGACCGTAAAGCGCCGATTGTTGATCGCCAACAATTCCCGCTAGCGGAATTTCTTTACCTAAAAGATCTATGGTGCACGCAATTTGGTCGTTATCTATAACCTTTGGCAATATCTTTCTAGGAATAGAAAAAATATTCAAAAGTTCTTCGTCATAATCAAGCGTTTTTATATTAAAAAGCATAGTTCTACTAGCGTTAGTAACGTCGGTTATAAAACTTTTGCCGTTAGATAATCTATAAGCAATAAAACTATCAATCGTGCCGACCATAAGCCTATCTTCTAAAAGAGCCTTTTTAACTTTAGGCACGTTGTCAATAAGCCAACGAATTTTGCTCGCCGAAAAATAAGCGTCAACAACCAAACCAGTTTTTTCTAAAATCAAGGCTTTTTCTTGTGGTTTTAAGTTTTCGCAATACTGAGCCGTTCTTCTACATTGCCAAATAATCGCGTTATAGAGGGGTTTTTGCGTAAATTTATCCCACGCAACAACCGTTTCGCGCATATTGGTAAGCGATACGCCAAGTAGCGTTTCGCCTTCTATTTTTTCGCATGCTTCTTCTAGGCAAAGTTTGGTTGCAAGGTAAATTTCTTCAGCATCTTCTTCCACCCACGAAGGCTTTGGATAAAACTGCTCAAGTTCTTTTGCCTTAACTATTTCAAGCGAGCCACTTTCTACGTTAAATATTGCGGAACGAACTGAAGTTGTTCCAACGTCTAAACCGATTACGTATTCCATAAAACAATTTTAGCATATTAAACTTTAATTTTCAATAGGTTTGAAATTTATTATATAAATTATTCATACTATGTAATATGAGAACTATCGTCTTTACTGGTGGTGGAACAGCCGGCCACGTTACCCCTATTTTAGCAATTTACCCAAATTTAACTAATTCTTTTGATAAATTTTACTATTTTGGTTCAAAATTTGGAATTGAAAAACGCTTGTGCCCATCATCAATTGAATATATGAGCATAACCACAGCCAAACTAAATAGGCAAAACGTTTTTAAGAACGCTAGCCTTCCGTTTAACTTTACTAAAGGCTATTTTGAAGCAAAAAAATATCTTAAAGAAGTTAAGCCAAACGTTGTTTTTTCAAAAGGTGGTTACGTTTCGTTGCCTACCGTTTTTGCAGCGTTTAGTCTTAAAATTCCAGTAGTTTGCCACGAGAGTGATTATACGCTTGGCCTTAGCAACAAACTTTCTAAAAATAAATCTAATCTTATTCTAACAAGTTTTGAAGATACCGCTAGAAAATTGCCGAACGCAAGAGTAGTTGCCCCACCTATTAGAGAGAGCGTTCTTAAACTTAATAAAGAAAAGGCTTTTGAAAAATTCAACCTTAAAAACAATAAGCCTATTTTATTAGTTCTAGGCGGTTCAAGAGGTAGCGTTACGCTAAATAATCAAGTTATAGCCTCACTTTCTCAACTTTTAGATAAATATGAAGTGTTGCATATATGCGGAGATGAACATCTTAACAATATTACTAAAAAGGGTTACCACAAAGTTGGTTTCTTAGAAGATATTAGCCTTGCCTATTCGGTTGCAGACGTTTGCCTATCTCGAGCGGGAGCAAACACAGCCTTTGAACTTTTGGCTTTAAAAATTCCTACGCTTTTCGTTCCCCTATCAAATAAAGCAACTCGTGGCGACCAAATTGAAAACGCTAATTATTTTTATAAAAAAGGTTTTTGCAACGTTTTAGATGAAAAAAACTTAAATTCAAATATGCTCATATCTTCCCTTGATAAAACGATAAAAAATAAAAAAACTTACCTTAAAAATTTAAGTTCAATTAAACTTTTAGGTGGCGCTAAAGAAATTGCCGAAATTTTGAAAAAATATTAAAAAATTATTTAATGTTGACAGATATTGTCAGGTATGGTATGATAATTTTATCTCAACAAAAGTTAGGAGATAACAATTATGAAATATCAAATTATGTTAGAAATTATGTTTTACATTTTGGCAAGAAAAAAAGTAACGGCTAAAGAACTTTCCGAGCGTTTTGAAATTTCTATTCGCACCGTTTACCGTTACATTGACGAACTTACTTTCGTTGTCCCTATTGCGATTGAACGTGGCGCGCAAGGCGGTTATTATATTGCCGACACTTTTAAATTATCATCAACGTTTTTTACAAACGACGAATATGCAAAACTTATTTCAACGCTAAGAGCCGTTAATAAAGAACTTGGGCAAGATAGTCAGTTAGAAAGCATTATAAATAAAATTACCGCAACAAAATACAATATTTTTTTACCTAAACTCTCTAGTGAAAGTTTGGTTATTGACGGCGGTAGTTGGGGAAATTCTGCTCCACAAAAAGAAAAAATTGCAATAATCGTTAAAGCCATAAAAGATTGCGAACTTATTAAAATTATTTACCATAACAGAAACGGTGAAAAAACCGAGCGTAAAATCGAGCCTTACACTCTCGTTCTAAAGCAAGGCGTTTGGTACGTTTACGCTTATTGCCACTTAAGAGACGAATTTAGATTGTTTAGGCTCGGAAGAATTGAAAGCATTTTCGTTCTAGAAAAATTTGAAAAACGTGAATTAGACGAAAATGCCGTAAAATTTGACGATTGGTATTCTTCAGTTGAAAAAGATGAATTTATTTTAGAAGTTAATAAATCTATCGTGAGCGACGTTATTGACTGGCTTGGCGTTGAAAACGTTTACGAAAAGGACGGCAAGACTTTCGCTCAAGGGTTCTTCCCTTTCGATAAAGGTTTGGTTTTTGAAATTATGAAATTTGGCTCGAACGTAAAAGTTGTAAAGCCTGAAAAACTCAAAACTGCAATTTTAACTGAAGCAACTAACCTTACAAAACTTTATTCAAACGACTAGTTTTCATATCTAGTTTTCATATTATGTAATAGTTGCATTTTTACTACCTTCCTTTTTAAAGAAGTGGCACAACTTTTTAGCCGTGCCACTTCTTTTTTGCGCAAAAAAAGCCATAGCGAAATGCTATGGCTTAAATTTTTATTATTCTTCGCTAGAAACTTCTTCAGTGATTAAATCTTTATAGGTTGAATTGAAATATTCTACCTTCGTTTCGTCTTCTAAATAAGTGTTGATAAATTGATTTGCAATCTTAGAAACTTCGTTTTCAGTTACTGAATCAAGTTTAACTTTCTTGAACTTATAAGCTAAAGAATCTTTATCTTCTAAATCCGCAACGAAAGCGTCTTTATCGGTTGCAGGGTCGTAAGAAGTTTCAACAACCTTTGAGCATACCATTACGTGATAACCGTAATCAGTTCCAACAATAGCGTAAGAGCCAACGCCTTTTTCTACTAAAACCTTAGCCGCTTGAGCAAACTCAGTTACGTATTGATTTGCAGAAGTGAACGGAGAGTATAAATAACCGTAAGTCTTTTGTAATGAACCCGGATCTGTTGAGAACACGAAAGTTAAATCTAAAAGTTTATCAAAAATTTCGTCGTTATAACCAGCAATAGTTCCAACGGTGTTTTGAGCATCGTCATTATCAAAGTAAAGTTCGTTAATGCCTAGTGGAACTAAATAAGTTTGAACAAAATCAGAAAGAGCAATATCGTCTGCAACAGCGTCTATTACTTCCCATTTAGTTTTTTCAACGCCGTTTTCGTCTTCTTCAATCTTACCTTCTTCATCTTTTACGGTTATAGTGCCAAGGAAAGACTTAAACGAAGAATTTTCCAAAACAACGAATTCATCTTCAAAAATAAAGGTCTTGTTATCTTTATCGTAAGATCCGTAGTTAAGGAAAGCCCAACTAGAGCGTTGGTCGCTTGCTACAATTTGGCTAAGAAGAGTTTGTCTATAAGCGTCGATTTCGGCTTGGGTAATACCCTTTTTAGCTTCGAATTCGCTAAGTTTTGCCGTTTGAACGTCAGAGAAACCTAAAAGAAGGTTAGTAACGTAGCCGTAGCCACCAAACGGATTATATAATACTAAAGAAGTATCAGATGCTGAATCAAGAGCAGATTCGTAAGCTGAATAATCGTTTCTATAAAGTGCTTCTTGGCTAGCGTAATCAAGTTGATATTGTTTCCATAAAGCATCGTTATCAAGTTTATCTTGAACGCCTGCGATTAGAGAATCTTCATACTTGCTAACTAGAACGTTTTCAAGTTGTGTAGTTAAAATATCTTCAAAGTAAGTATATTTTAAAACGTTATCGGTGTCAGTTGTGTAATCGTAACTTTCTTCGCTATTGATTAAGCCAGATTCTCTTAAATATTGAATAAGCGAACTATACGCTTTCTTCTTATCGTTAGGGATTTCGATCTTATAGTTTTTGTAAATTGCCATATTAAGATCGTAAAGGTTATCGTATTGATTCTTAATTGCATCGCCTTCAAGTTTTAGAACAACGTTAGCAATATCGTAATCGTTAGCGGTTGGAGTTGCCGTTTTTAATAAATCTTCGGTGCTAGTATCTTGGTCTTCTTTGGTAGGAGCAACTCTTTCATCGTAAGTAACGTCTTCCTTCTCGTCGTCCTCTTCCTCTTCTTCAACGTAAGCCTCAATAGAATCGTTTACGGTTTTTCTTGCTTGATAGTAGCAATATTCAATTTCATATTCCGTTAAATATTTCTTAAGGCTTTCAATATCGCCACTCTTTGCGCTAATATCTTGAGCGCCTGCTGTAGCGTTTGCCTTGAAGTATTTTTCAAAATCGGTAAGGTCTGCATCGTTCTTAACTCTAATAGAGTTATAAGTCTTTGCAAGTTCCACTCTTGATTGTTGAACGATAATTCTGTTTTTAACAAGGTCTTTCAAAACAACGTCGTATGCTTGAGAAGACGTGTAGCCGTAATAGTAAACGTATTGGAAACCATAAGATAGGAAACCTGAAACAAGTTCCCTTTTATAAATATCTTCACTATCAACTTCATCCGAAATTTGAACGGATGCAATTACTTGAGCCATATCTTTATCTTGGTCAACTTGAATCCAATCACAACCAACGAGTATGCTTAAGCACATAATTATCGAAACGATAGCAACGATAATTTTTGAAAAAACCTTCTTCATAGAAAACTCCTAATTCGTCAAAACTAAATAAGTCGCAATATCTAAAACGCGCACTCACGCACGTAAAAACGCTCACGCGCACGCAATATATTGTTTATTCCAAACTATTATACAAGATTTTTCACCTTTACGCAACATTTTTTTTATATTTTTTGCATTATTTTTGGCTTTTAAGTGAAAATTCAAGAAACTCTTTAACAAGTTTTACTAAACCGTTAACGCCTATCTTTTTAGAAATGGTAATCGTTGGGTTTACCCCAAACGATAAAACCGCGTCGCTTTTATACTCGTTAAGAGCAGACGTTAAGCCTCCGTTTGCAAACGAATTTAAATCAATAAGCGTTAAAATTGCGCCCTCTTCTCTAATTTTTAGGGCAATAACTTGATTTTTCTTGCATAAATATTTAAGTTCGGCAAGCAAAACTAAATTTTCAACCTGATACGGTATCTTTCCGTAATTTTCTAAAATAGACTGAGTAACCCTTTTACCGTCACTCTCGTCCTTAATTTCGGCAATGGCTTTGTAAAGGTCAAGCCGTGAAGATTGAACGGAAACGTAATCGTTAGGAATAAATGCGTCGAACTTAATATCAAGCTCGGTTTCAAACTCTTTGGTAACTTCGCCAAGTTGTTCGCGAAGTAATTTTGCGTAAAGTTCGTAACCTATTCTGTCCATATGTCCGTGTTGTTCTTTACCTAAAACGTTACCCGCGCCCCTAATTTCCAAATCCTTCATAGCAATCTTATAACCGCTACCAAGTTCACTGTTTTCCATTATTGCAGACAATCGTTTATAAGCCGTATCCGACAACACTTTTTCTTGTTTATAAGTAAAATACGCGTGCGCCATTCTATCACTTCGCCCCACCCTTCCTTTTAATTGGTAAAGCGTGAAAAGCCCAAGTTTGTCAGCATCGATTACGATTAACGTGTTTGCGTTAGGAACGTCTATTCCGTTTTCAATAATGGTGGTTGCAATTAGCACGTTATACTCGCCGTTATAAAACGCCATTATGTGATTTTCTAGCCCTTCTCTAGTCATTTGACCATGCCCTACAACTATCTTCGCTTCAGGCAAAAGTGTGGCTATACGTTCACTAAACCGATAAATTGAGTCAACGTGGTTATATAAAATGAACACTTGCCCACCGCGAGAAATTTCTTTTAAAACCGCATCACGAATAAGCGTTTCGCTCTCTTCAACAAGGTATGCTTGCACTGGAATTCTAGTATGTGGCGGAGTTAAAATAAGCGAAATATCTCTTATTCCCGATAGCGACATATGAAGCGTTCTAGGAATAGGAGTTGCCGACATAGTTATGGTATCAACGTTATTTTTTAGCGTTCTTAACTTTTCTTTATGCTCAACGCCAAAGCATTGCTCTTCATCTAAAACTAAAAGCCCAAGGTCTTTGAAAACAACGTCTTTTCCAAACAGTCTATGCGTTCCTATAACGATATCTATTTCGCCGTTTTTTAATCTTTCAAGCGTTCTTTTTATTTGCGACGGTTTTTGGAAACGGTTAAGTAAACCTATTCTAACTCCAAAACCTTTAAACCTTTCGGAAAACGTTTGATAGTGTTGCTCGGTCAAAATAGTGGTAGGCGCAACGATAGCAACTTGCTTTAAATCCATAACGGCTTTGAAACACGCTCTTATTGCAACTTCGGTTTTTCCAAAACCTACGTCACCAAGAAGTAGCCTATCCATAATTTTAGGGCTTTCCATATCTTTCTTAATTTCGATAATAGATTGCTCTTGGTCTTCCGTTAAATCATATTCGAACGCGTCTTCGAATTCTAAGGTTAGTTCGTTATCAGGCGAAAAACTAAAGCCCTTTTGCTCCGCCCTGTCTTTATATAACTTCTTAAGGTTAATAGTCATCTGCGAAATAGACGCTCTAACCCTTTGCTTTATTCTATCAAACTCAACACCGCCTATCTTGTTAAGTTGCGGTGCTTTATCTCCGCCAAGATATTTAGTGAGTTTATCCATTTGGTCAACCGGAACGTATAGAAAATCACCGCCGAAATACTCAACTGCAACGTAGTCTTTAGTAAACTCGGAAGTAGATATTCGTTTAGTTCCGCGAACAATACCAACACCGTGAACTTCGTGAACGGCAAAATCGCCAACTTCAGGCGCTGTGAAAGTATCGTTTCTTTTTTTCTTTATCTTTTTATCTTTTACGCCCGATAAGAATAAATCGCACGTTCCAATCACCACGACTTTTTCATCGTGGAAGATAAAACCGTTAGTTAAATAGTAACTAGTCAAATAAACGTTAGCGTCGTCAAAAGTGCTATCGCTAACGATATTCATAATACCAGCGCGCATTAAACTATCGTTAAGTTTTTGCGCTCTTTCTTGGCTTCCGCACGCAATAATCGACTTATAGCCCAACTTTTTCCAGTTTATAAGGTCGGTTTCTAAATCAGTTGGCTTAGAAGAATATTTTGGCGTTTGAATAATTGAAAGCCTTAGCGTTTGAAGAGGAGAAAAAAACGGAACGATAGAATTTAAGTTTTGAAAAGAGTGGCAAGGCTTTTTAGTTAGCGTTTTAACAACCTTTTCTACGCTCGTTAAATTATCAACCGAAAAATCAAAAACTTCGCCGGCAGATAAAAGCGATTTATACCTTTCCTGATGCTCTTTAATAGTTCCGTTTGCGTAATCTAAAATAAGTTTAGGCTCTTCGAACAAAACGGTATCAAAATCAAAGTAATCTTGAATTTCGCCTTGCGAGCCTTTTAGTAACGGCATCAAAAACGATAAAGACGGATTAGAATAGTTTTCTCTTTCTAACAAATCTTTTAATGCGTTTGCTATTTGTTTTGCTTTAACCGAGCAGTTTAGCGTTTTAAAGTTCTTTAGGCTTTTTTGAATTTTTACTAAAATTCCATCAACTTCTTCTTTTTCAATCTTCCAGTCAACCGTAGGCAAAACAGTAAACGAGCGCACTTCATCTAGTAGAGTTCTCTTCTCTTGGTCAATCGTTCTAATTTTTTCAACTTCATCACCAAAAAAATCGCACCTAAACGCAGTTTCTTCATTGACAGGAAAAACTTCTAAAATATCGCCACGAACGGCAAACTCGCCCTTTTCGTTTGCAAACTCTTCACGCTTATAACCCATATCGATAAGAGTGGTTATAACTTCGTCTAAAAGATATTCTCTACAAGAATAAATTTTAAGATAATCTAATTTCTTAGGCAAAAGTTGTATTAACGCTTCGAGCGTTGTTACAACTATCTCCGCTCCATCCATAATTTCATAAAGAGCGGTAATTCGGTTATATAAATTTTCTTTGTTAAAGAATTTTTTGAAAAGTAAAACGTCGTCTTTAGCGGGAAGATAAACAACCTTTTTATTCGTTAAAGCATAAATCTCACGAGTGGCATCTTTTGCGGAAACGAAATCAGGCGCAATATATAAAACCTTGCCTTCAACCTTAGATGCAAGAAAATATCTTGCGGGCTTTGAAACGCCAAATACCGCAGTAGAAATTCCACTGCGGGTGTTATTTTGCCAAATTTCAGCATTTTCACATTTTAAGTTTTTTATATTTTCAATAAGCATTTTCTAACTTATTTTAGTTAAAAGTGGGGCTATAAGTCGATTATTTACTATTTTAGTTATATTTTGCCATAATAGAATCTAGGCTTAAACCTAAAAGAAAATCTTTAAGAGCGTCTTTTACGTTATCTAAAACTTTATTAAATTCATCCACCTTTTCTTTAGGAATATTTGCTAAAACGTAGTCGATAGTAGGAATATTTTCGTTTTCTTTCTTTATTCCTATTCTTATTCTCTTAAAGTCGGTTGAAGATAGGTGCTGAACGATATTTTTCATTCCGTTATGGCTTCCGCTAGAGCCTTTTGCCCTTATTCGCATACAGCCTATTTCAATATCTAAATCATCATAGACAACGATTAAATCTTCTATTTTAGCGCCGAAAAAATTCATAACGGCAAGAACCGCCTCTCCGCTTAAATTCATATAAGTCGTGGGTTTAACTAAAACGAATTTCTCGCCGTTCAAGATGCCTTGAGCAATAAAACTTTTAAGCTTTAGTTTCTTAGAAAACTGCGCGCATAAATCCGTTGCCAAACGGTCAACGGCCATAAAACCAAGATTATGAAAATTGTTTTGGTATTTTTTATCAGGGTTTCCTAACCCAACAACTATTTTCATTACCCACCCTTGTGTTAAAAAGGCCATCCGTTTGGATAGCCTTAAAATTTAGTCGTAAAAAATTTTATAGTAATAGAGTTAATTAGTCGTTATAAATATCCGACATCATATTGTCCCTAGAAATGTTTTCAATAGCCTTTGCTAAAAGTTTTCCAACCGATAAAATTTCTATCTTTGAAATTCTCTTTTCCTTAGGCAAATGAATAGTATCTAAAACAACTAGTTTATCAATGTGAGATTTTTCAATTCTCTCAATAGCCGGTCCGCTTAAAACTGCGTGAGTGCAACAAGCGTAAATCTTTTCAACGCCTGCGTTATGTAATGCTTCTGCGCCAAGGCAAATAGTGCCGGCGGTATCTATCATATCGTCAACTAAAAGACAAGTTTTACCCTTTACGTCGCCGATGATATTCATAATTTCAACTTGGTTTGCTTTAGGACGGCGCTTATCGATAATAGCCATTGGGCAGTTAAGCTTAGTTGCAACCGATCTTGCCCTTCCTACGCTACCAATATCAGGAGATACTACGATAAAATTATCGTCAACCATCTTCTTGAAGTGCTTGCTTAAAATGTGGTTACCAACAAGGTTATCAACCGGAATATTGAAGAAACCTTGGATTTGCGCTGCGTGAAGGTCGATAGTTAGAACTCTATCAGCGCCGGCTGAAGTGATAATATCTGCAACGAGTTTTGCAGTGATTGGATCTCTTGGCTTTGCTTTTCTATCTTGACGAGCATAACCAAAGTAAGGAAGAACCGCAGTTATTCTACCTGCTGACGCGCGTTTTGCAGCGTCAATCATAACTAAAAGTTCCATAAGAGTTTCGTTTACTGGGCTTGACGTTGATTGAATAATAAAAACGTCTCTACCACGCACGCTTTCGGTTAAGTGAACGCTAGTTTCACCATCCGAAAATCTACCGACTTCTGCTCCGCTAATTTCCATTTGTAAATGCGATGCAATGCGTTCTGCTAATTCTCTGTTGGAATTACCAGAAAAGATCTTGATGCCCTTGTTATTGGTAATCATTTTTTCTCCTTTGTCGCCGTTAAAAGATAACTATTAGCCTTGCTAAATCAAGCAAACTCCAAATTACTATCCGCAATTTTTCGATAAACTAACAAAAACCTCTTAACTACAAGCTACCTACTTGTATTTTTCTTGCATAACTATAATAATAAATTAAATTATAATAGTCAAGGAAAAACGCTTTATCTAATTTTTTTAATAAATAATTTTTTAATCTTACTTTAACCCAAGCCTTCTCTTTTTGAAAAAATCTTTTATAAGAGAAGCGCACTTATCTTCCAAAACTCCGCCTTCAAATTCCGTTGCCCAGTTTAAGCCGTTATCTTCAAGAAGTTGAAATTTGGAAACGACTGCCCCGCTTTTTTCTTCCTTTGCGCCAAAATACAACTTCTTAAGCCTAGCGTTACAAATTGCGCCGGCGCACATTGAGCATGGCTCTATTGTTACGAAAATTTCACATTCATCTAGTCGCCAACTTTTAAGTTTCTTGCAAGCCTTATCTATTGCTAAAATTTCAGCGTGGTGCGTTGCCACTTGGCTTTTTTCTCTTTTATTATGCGCTTTTGCAACGACTTTCCCATCTTTTACGATAACCGCGCCGATAGGCACTTCGCCTTCCAAAAACGCTTTTTGAGCCTCTTTATAGGCTATTTCCATAAACTTTAATTTTTGCATACTATCACTTATGATACGGCGAGCCGTTTATTATTGAAAACGCGCGATAAATTTGTTCAACCAAAATAACTCTAAACATCGTGTGCGGAAAGGTCATTTTAGAGAACGAAATTCTCTTTTTCGCTCTTTTTTTAACGTCATCACTAAGTCCGTGCGACGAACCTATAACAAAAGTCAATTCTTCGCCGTTATCAATAGCCGTTTTTATTATTTTTGCTAAATCTTGGCTAGATATCGTTTCACCTTCAATGCAATTAGCAAATATTGAACCGCTTGAACGCTTTAAAATATCTTGCGCTTCTAAAGATAACGCTTTTTCAATTTCGCTTGCGCTCTCGTTCCCAACGTTTTCTTCTCTTATCTCTATCAAAGAAAACGAGCAAAACTTTGAAAGCCTTTTTTTATATTCTTCAACGGCTTTTTGAAAATATTCTTCTTTAATTTTGCCAACGGCAATAACGTTTACTTTAATCATAATTTACCCAAAAAACGCTGAAACCCAAACTACTATTGAACATAAAAAACCTGCAAACGAATAAATCAAAAAGTCGCCTATATGTTCGTTATTAGGTTGTTTTTCAAAATTTAATTGTTTTTTGCCCCATAAAAACGAAAGAACAACTGAAAGCGCAACTGACAAAATTCCTAAAGCCGTTAAAACTATATTTAATGGATTTGGAATAGAAAAATTAGGGCAAAAATAATAGAGAGTTACGACTATAAAATTATTTAAAAAATGTAAAATAATCGTTGGAATTATGCTTGAAGATTTTATAGTAATTATTGCAAATATTACGCCGATTATAAATTGATAAACGGTTTTCGATGGGCTCATATGGTAAAGAGAAAAAGCAAGCGCGCTTATTAAAACCGAGCCAACAAGCCCAAACTTATAAAGCCCCTTTAACATTATTCCTCTAAAAATTATCTCTTCAATAACGGCAGGAAAAACACAAATAATAAGCGTGCAAAGAAGATAATTTTGAAGTGAATACGGTGGCAAAACGGTTACCGTTTCTTGATAGCCAAATTTAGTAAAAATTTGAACGACTAAATCGTTTATTTTCGATAAACCGAAAAACATTCCTAAAAACGCTAAAACAGTTATAATTACAAACTTAAAGTTTATCTTAAATTCCGTAATTTGTCTTAAACTTATTTTGCAATATTTCATTAAAATTACGGTTGGAACGCCTAAACCCACGCTAGTTATTAAAAAACTTAAAAACAAATACCAAGTTTTATTAGTTACTTCCTCCCCTTTAGATACGCTTAAAACAATTATAGAAAATATAATTGAAAAAACGAATAAAGAAAGCATAGCAAGGCTATAAACTAGCCCCGCCTTTTTTTCGTCAACTATTGAATTTTTTAATAGTTTATTGTCTTTCATAATAGTTTTTCTAAACAAAAACGTTAAATAACGGGCTTATAGCCTTACTTTTACTTAATCTAGACGTTCCCAACGATCATATAAAAACGATGCGATTAAATTTTTAGCGGTTTCAAAATCACAAAGTTCATCTTTAGAAATTTCTTTCTTTCCCCCCACGACCATGAAAACCAACCGCTCGTATTTTCAAAAACGACTTTCTTAAGCGCATAACAATAAGCAAAAACTTGTCCACCTATTCTCGTTACGCTTTTTGGAATTTGAACGCTTTTAAGCGTCTCGAACCGCCTGAACGCATTTTCACAAATGGTCGTAACAGGCATATCATAAACGGTTGAGGGAATTATAATTTCACCGTAGTAATCATCGTAATCAAATCTATAAATATCAATGTATTCGTATTCTTTCAGGAAGATTTAAAATATAATCTTCCGAATTTTCACTTTCGCAAATTGCTAAAACACCAAGAGTATCGTCATCTTTAAGCGTCAAAATTAAGGTTCGAGAATTATCGCTATGCCTTTTCTATTCCTCGTCTTTTTTCTTCTTCTTAAGTTTTAAGTCCTTAATCATTTGAAGCCAGTTGGTTGGATGTTCGTCGCCAGACAATAACCTTTCTATGTTTTGCCTATGCGCAAACCAAGTTAGAAAAACAATACCTAAAATAAGCGCGTTCATAACGATTAAATAAACAAAGCCAAACTCAACGTCCATAGCGTTATTAAAATGGTTGTTATAAATATCTAAGCACGCAAAAATTGCAGGCGGTGTGGTTGCTAAAAAAGAACCCATCGAGCCTATTCTCGTAATAAAAATAAACAAAAGCGCAACTATGCCGAAAATTAGAGCAATATACCAGTTGCAAACGGCAAAAACGCCGATAGTCGAGGCAATACCCTTTCCGCCTTTAAAAGAATAAACGGCAGGAAAAATATGCCCCAAAACAACGCTAAAACCGGCTAAATATTGAGCAAAATCGCTAACGGAAATGCTTGTGTTCTCAAAGAAAATCCCCTTAAAGCATAGTCTTGCAATAAGCGTTGGAATAACGCCTTTGAAAATATCTAAAACAAGCACTAATCCGCCTATTTTTACACCGAAAACCCTACTCATATTCATAGTGCCGGGGTTTCCGCTACCTTGCGTTCTAATATCTTTTTTTAATAATTTTGAAATGAAAATTGCCGAGTTTACGTTACCTATGCCGTAAGATATAACGAAAACTAAAAGTAGCGCCCACCAAAGTTCGCCAAATTTCATCCATGACGCATTTTCTAAACCCATAACTAGTCTTCTTTTCTTTCCCTAAAAAATATTCTAATAGGCGTGCCTGAAAAATCAAACGTTTTTCTAATAACGTTTTCAAGATAACGCTTATATGAAAAATGCACTATTTCTTCGTTATTTACGAAAATTACGAACGTTGGCGGAGCAACGCCGTCTTGCACGCTATAATAAATTTTCAATCTTCTACCGTGCTTTGTTGGCGGTTCGTTCATTCTAACTGCGTCGCCTATAACGTCGTTTAAAGTTCCAGTTGTTATTCTTCTCTTGGAATTTTCAAGCGCTTCTTTAACGATTGCTAAAGTTTTCTCAACCCTTTGACCTGTTTTTGCCGAAATAAATATCGACTTATAATAATCCATAAACGCAAGGTCGTTATCAAGTTTCTTCTTGAAAGTTTCGATGGTGTGGGTATCTTTATCAACTAAATCCCACTTATTCATAACGATAACGGAAGGCTTGCCTTGTTCGTGAACGTAACCGCAAATTTTAACGTCTTGCTCGGTTAAACCTTCGCTACTATCAACAACTACTACCGTAACGTCCGCCCTTCTTACCGCGCCGAACGCTCTAATTACAGAATAATACTCGATATTTTCTTCAACCGCTTTTTTCTTTCTAATACCTGCGGTATCGATTAGCAAATATTTTTGCCCGTTTATTTCAAAAGGCGTATCGATAGCGTCTCTCGTTGTGCCGGCAATATTTGAAACGATAGTTCTATCATAGCCTAAAAGTTTGTTCACTAGGCTTGATTTACCTGCGTTTGGTTTACCAACAACGGCAATTTTAATAACTTCAGCATCGTCGTTATTTTCTTCAACTTTTTCTAGATTATTACAAACTTCTTCTAAAACGTCGCCAAAACCTTTTGATTGCTCGCTCGAAACGCCGATAGGGTCGCCAAGCCCTAACGAATAAAACTCGAAAAGTTGTTCTCTTTTGTAATTATCGAGTTTATTAACGGCTAAAACTATAGGCTTTTTAGAACGCCTTAATTTTTCTGCAACGTCGCTATCGGCGGAAGTTACACCGTCTTTCGCGCTACACATAAAAATAATAACGTCAGCCGTATCAATAGCAATTTCGGCTTGAGTTTTGATGTGAAGCCACATTTCGTCATCGCTCTTAAGTTCAATACCGCCAGTATCTATAAGCGTAAAACTATAACCGCACCACTCAACGTCGCCGTAAATTCTATCACGCGTAACGCCAGGCACGTTCTCAACGATTGCTTTTTTCGTGCCAGTAATTTTATTAAAAAATGTAGATTTGCCAACGTTTGGTCTGCCAACGATGGCAACAATAGGTTTACTCATATCTTCACCCGTTAAAATAAGGATTTTTTTATATTAATTTAGTTCATAACGCCTACTTATTGCAAACGGCAAGGAAAAACTCTTCGCCACCGCTACCAACAATTCTAATAGGCTTATTTATTTTGTTTGATAATTCTTCAACGCTCATATTATCTAAGAAAACTTCTTCGTTAGCCTTTAGACAGTTTTCAGGGATTAAAAGCGTATCAAATTCTTGATTGTAATTTTTTACGAAATCTAAAATATCTTTACCAACTAAAAGCCCTGCGCAAGTAACTTCTTTTCCAAAGAACCTATTTTCAATAGGCTCAACCAAAAGCGTTAAACCTTTTACGTTTTCTTCGCAAATTTTAGCGCATTTTTTAATAAAAGGATACGCCAAAGAACCGGTTACCGCTAAAAAAGTATGGCTATAAGTCGATTGTTTACAAGTTTTTAAAAAATCATGCTTAAACTTTGCAAGCATACCAACGCCGTTTTCAAGTTGTGAAAAATCGCCGTAATAAGAATAATCTTCTACTTCTTTTTCTGCTTTTAAGTAAAACTCATCAGATGCAAAAACAAAAGTTTTGCCAAGTTTTTTATTAAACTCTTTAATAGTTTTTAAAACTTTTTCGGCATCACTTTTAGAAAATTCGTTTACTTCATAAAGCCCTTCTCTAAATTTAGTTACTCCGCACGGAACAACCGCAACCGATAAAACACCCTTAATTTTAGATAAATCTTCAAGTGATTTTTGTAAAATTTCGTTATCGTTCAAGCCTTTCACTAAAACTATTTGCGTGTGAATTTCAATGCCTGCGTTAGATAACATGTTTAACTGGTCTAAAATCTTGTCGGCAAAGCGGTTGTTTAGCATTTTCTTTCTAACTTCGCCGTCCGTTGCTTGCACCGAAACGTAGATAGGTGATAAATTATATTCGCAAATTCTATAAAGGTCGTAATTGGAAACGTTAGTTAAGGTTACGAAGTTTCCGCAAAGATAACTTTGCCTATAATCGTCGTCTTTAACGTAGAGAGACGGTCTTAAACCTTTTGGCATTTGGTCAACAAAACAAAAAACGCATTTATTTTGACAAGTTTTAATTTCTAAATTTTCACTAACAAAACTAAGCCCTAAAGTTTCGTCTAAATCTTTTTCAATTTCGCACGAGAAAACGCCGTCTTCTTGTTCAACGGTTAAAACAAACTTTTCCTTCTTACAATTAAAATGAAAATAATCAAAAATATCAATAGCGTCAAAGCCGTCGAACGATAAAATTTTATCACCTATTTTTAGCCCGATTTCTTCACCGATGCTATTTTTTTCAATCTCTTTAATTATTAACATAATATTTTAAACTTATAAATTCAAATAAAAACCACGCTATAAGTCGATTATTCAACCTTTTCTTTGTTTTCTTCGTTTTCTTCCTTTGGCTTAGATAATATAACTTTTATAATCGTTACGATAAGCATAATTATTGCAATTATGAAAATTACGGTAATAATCACATCTACCCATTTTTCAAATAATAGCGTTAGAACGAATATAATAGAGCCTGCAATAAAATTGCCAAGCGCTAGTGGAATTATAGAATCTTTAAAACTCATTCCTAAAAATACGGCGATTGCAGCGCCCGTCCAAACACCAGTTAAAGGTAGTGGAATAGATACGAAAATTAAAAGAGCAATTCTTAAAACCCTTCTAGTTGCCTCTTCTTGCTTTCCTTCCGATTTTTTAGCAACGTCTTCCGCTTTTTTGATTAAAACGGCTTCAAGTTTTTTAATAAGTGTGCCTAAACCCGGAATTTTCTTTAATAGGTTAAAGATTGGAATTAACAAAAAGAAAATAGGAATAATGATAAGCGTAGAGCCAAGATACGATAATATTGCGCTAACCCAAGACTCTAAACCTAAAGCAACGCCAACTGGAATTGCGCCTTTTAGTTCAATAAGCGGAACCATTGACGATAAAATTACGATTAAATAGTTATTATCGGTTATAGATTTCAAAAAGTTTACGATAATATCAGACATAATTTGCTCCAAACGTTTGATTTTTTTCTTAAATGATTATATCATATAATTACGAATTTAGCAAAGGTTTTTTAACTATGACAACGCAACAAATGTTATCACCTTTTCGTAGGGCAATAGAAACTTACGAAATGATTACAGAAAACGACAAAATTGCTATAGGGCTTTCGGGCGGAAAAGATAGCGTAACTTTAGTTACGCTTTTTGCCGCGCTTAAAAGATTTTACCCAAAGAATTTTGAGATGGTTGCCGTGCTTATTGATATGGGGCTAGACTATAGCCAAGAAGAAATGACCGCGCTCAAAAATTACCTTGAAGAAATAGGCGTTCCTTTGCATATTGAAAAAACCGATATTGCAAAAATTTTATTCGTTGAGAGAAAAGAGAAAAACCCTTGTAGTCTATGCTCTAAAATGCGCCGTGGCGCACTAAATACAATAGCCCAAAAACTTGGTTGCAACAAACTTGCGCTTGGACATAATGCGGACGATTTGGTTGAAACTCTATTTTTATCAATGTTTTATGAAGGAAGGCTCTCAACGTTTGAACCTGTAACCTTTTTAGATAGAACCAAAATAACAGTTATTAGACCTATGATTTTTATTGAAGAGAAAGACATTTCGGCTTTTTGCAGAAATAAACCAATTCTTTTCAACCCTTGCCCAATGGACAAGCAGACAAAGCGCGAATACGTAAAGGACTTAATTAAAAGCATTAAGGAAGATATTCCTTTTGCTAAAGATAGAGTGCTTTCGGCAATTTATAACCCTCAAAGAAACCACCTTTTCGACGATGCCATTGAAAAACTAATTTCTCAAGGTTATTTTTCTAGTAAATTCGTTGAAAATTATAATAAAAACAAAGATAATAATTAAAAAAGTCCGCCTATAACTTCGTTAAAGGCGGTTTTTTTAATATTTAAGGCAAACCGAATTTTCGGTTTGCCTTTTAATTTTATTATTTATTTGCCTTATTTACCCCTGATGCCGATTGACAATCCGTCTTTGCGGTTGCAGCATCGGTAAGGTATGAAACTTTAGAAACTTTTGCCGAACTATCGTAATAGAATAGCGAAGAATTAGTATCAAAAGTTGAGTATGAAGTGCCATCTATCTTACAAGAGTTAGAAACTGATTTAGTTCTATCAGTTACGATATTTGCAGCGGAAGTTGAAGAACAACCATCAAGTTTATCGCCATACGATTTAATTGCGCCACTTCCTTGAACTTCAAACGTTTTAGAGCACTTATAGTAGTAGTTTGCCTCTGAGAACATATAGCCAGTTGAACGAATACTTACAGTCGTTCCGGTTGCGGAATCGAAGTAGTTATTGTAGTAGTGCATATTAGCCGTTCTACCTAATGGCATTCTAGACTTACAACCGCTATACCAGTTATGGTGAACGGTTATATTATATTGAACGTTACTATCGCTACCGCCGATAAGACCTGTCTTTTGGCACTTAACGTATTTGTTATAAGAGAAAGTTACGTTATGGCAATATTTAATATCAGTTGCGCCGTCGCCGTAGTGCTTATCTTGTTCGCTAGTAACGTCGTAATTATTCTTACCGATATTAAATTGGTTATTGTGAATCCAATAATTACCATAACTAGATTCCGAACCGCTAGAGCCTTCAAACGCGCACGCATCTTCTGGGTAATCGGTAAAGGTTAAGTTTCTAACTTCGATTGAATTACATTTTTTAAACGTAAAGCCCCATTGGAAAATTTCAGCATCCGCGCCAATTCCTTCAACGGTTATGTTCTTGCAACCAGAAACGTCTAACATATTATAATAAGTATCGTCTGATTTGTTGCTATTGGTAAGCCCGTTAAGTTGAGTATATTTACCTTCGCTCTTACCACTACTATTTAACGTATCAGCGTTAATTCTACCGATAATTCTAATACAAATAGGCTTTGAAGTTGCGCTCTTGATAATATTTGCAAGACCGGTTTTGCCGTTACCTGAAACGCTATTCTTGTTAGATTCGTTTACGTAAACAACAATTGCGTTTGATTTTAAAGTTCCATCGTCATTATAAGCGCCAACGCCTGAAGTATAACCAAAGTGAGCGTAGCCAGACCTATCGTATGAAGGAACGTAAACGTTTTCTAAAACGATATCATTGCTAGATGAACCAACGTCAACCTTAATATCGTAATTACCGGAAGATATACCAACGATATCTACCCTAGCCTTGCCGGAAGATGGAGAAGTTATTAACTCGCTATCTACTTGAGTATAAGACGATTCGCTTGATTTCTTGTAATAAACCTTTGCGCTAGAAACTGAAGAATCACTCCAAATAACGTTTGCGCCTTCCGAAACTACGGTATGAGAAATATAATTCGCGCTATCTTGACCGCTTGAAGATGAAGAACTAGAAGAAGAACTTGAAGATGAAGTTGGCTTACTTGAAGATGAAGAACTTGAAGATGAAGTTGGCTTGCTTGAAGAAGAACTTGAAGAACTTGAAGAAGAGCCACCGCCTGAAGACGCGCTGCCAACCGTTTCAATTCCATAAACGTTCACCGATGCGGTTGAATCTGCATAGATTGCGTATTCGCCTGCTTCAGTTATAGTAAAGGTATAGCAATAAAGGTCTGTAACAGGGTTTACGGTTTGTAATGCGTTTCCAGAAGAATTACATAAAACGAAGTTTGCCTTCGATACGCCTGATGAACCGCACGTTGCGTAAACGTTTAGAACGCACGCGCCGTAGGCTATAAATTGAAGCGATTTAGCGTCATAAGAGCCACCTTTTACAAGTTGACAAGATTTCGTAAACGTTTCGCCTTCAAAAGAGCCGTCTTGAGCAACCTTTGAAGTTGCCGAACACTTGCAACCTTCAGTTGCGTAATAGCCGTCTAAATCACCTTCTAATAAATCGCCTTTCTCTGCGTCAAGATTAGAAAAGTTTACGAAAACGCCTACTTCTGGTGATGAACCACCGCCTGATACTGAAGATGAACTAGAACTTGATGAACTACTAGAACTAGAACTTTGTTTATTCGAAGATGACGAACTTGAAGTTGGCTTACTCGAAGAAGTTGAAGAACTAGAACTTTGTTTGTTTGAAGAACTAGAACTTTGTTCGTTAGAAGAACTAGAACTTGACGAGCCTAAATCTACCGAAAAATCCTCTTGAACGGAAGAACTTACGTTTGAATTTTCTTGCTCTGAAGAACTTGCGTCCCCTAAAGAACCGCCGCCAAGCACGTTGCTACTAGAACTTGAACTTTCTATTTTTTCAAACTGAATAAAATCACATCCAACTAATGAAACAGAAAGAACCAAACATAGTAAAATTGCAAATAATTTTTTCATAGTTTTCCCCTTTTTAATTAGAGTGTGGCATCCCCCAATTTATCCACATACGACTTAATTATATTATATATAATTAAAAAAGTCAAAGAAATTTAAAAATTTAATCAAACTTTAACGTTCAAAATAAAAAAAGGCAAGCAGTTTGCTTGCCTTAAATTTTTTAATTAAACACCTTTGTTAGCCTTGTTAACACCTGATGCCGCCGAACAATCAGTCTTTGCAGTTGCAGCGTCGGTAAGGTAAGAAACTTTAGATGCTTTTGCCGAACTATCGTAATAGAATAGTGAAGCGTTAGTATCAAAGGTTGAGTATGAAGTGCCGTTTATCTTGCAAGAGTTAGAAACTGTTGCAGTTCTATCAGTTACAACGTTAGAACCAGATGAAGAACAACCGTCAAACTTATCGCCATACGATTTAATCTTTGCGCTATTCTTGATTTCAAAAGGTTTAGAGCACTTATAGTAATAGTTTGATTCAGAGAACATATAACCCGTTGAACGAATACTCATAACGGTACCGGTTGCAGAATCAAAGTAGTTGTTATAGTAGTGCATATTACCAGTTCTGCCTAGCGGAGTTCTTGATTTACATTGACTATACCAGTTGTGGTGAGAAGTAATGTTGTATTGAAGGTTACTATCACTACCACCGATAAGACCTGTCTTTTGGCACTTAACGTATTTGTTGTAAGAAAAGGTTACGTTATGGCAATATTTAATATCGGTTGCGCCGTCGCCGTAGTGCTTATCTTGTTCGCTAGTAACGTCGTAATTGTTCTTACCGATATTGAATTGGTTATTGTGAATCCAATAATTACCGTAACTAGATTCCGAACCGTCCTTACCTTCAAACGCGCACGCATCTTCTGGGTAATCGGTAAAGGTAATGTTTCTAACTTCAATTGAGTTACATCTCTTAAACGTTAAACCCCATTGGAAGAATTCAGCAGTCGAGCCGATTCCTTCAATAGTTATGTTCTTACAATCAGGAACGTCTAACATATTGTAGTAAGTATCGTCTGATTTGTTGCTATTGGTAAGCCCGTTAAGTTGAGTATATTTGCCTTCATATTTACCGCTACTATTTAAAGTATCAGCGTTAATTCTACCGATAATTCTAACGCAAACTGGTTTAGAATTTGCATTTTTAATGATATTGGCAAGACCAGTTTTGCCGTTACCTGAAACGGAGTTCTTGTTAGATTCGTTTACGTAAACAACGATTGCGTCCGATTTTAAAGTTCCGTCGTCTTTATAAGCGCCAATGCCTGAAGTATAGTTAAAGTGAGCATAACCCGATCTATCGTAAGCGCCAACTTTAACGCCAGTTATTTCAATATCGTCGTTAGCAGAACCAACGTCAACTCTAAAGTCGTAAGTACCTGCTGAAATACCAACGATATCTGCTCTACCTTGACCAGAAGTTGGAGTTGAAATAAGTTCATTATCTATTTGAGTGTAACTAGACGAACCCGATTTTTTATAATAAACTTTCGCGCTAGAAACAGCAGTATCTTTCCAAATAATGTTAGCGCCTTCTGAAACTGCGGTATGAGAAACGTAGTTAGCGTTGTTGACAGTGCCTGATGGATTACTTCCACCATTATCACCTGCATTTCCACCGTTGGAAGTTCCAGTGTTACCGCCGTTGGAAGTTCCAGTGTTACCACCATTAGAAGTTCCGGTATTTCCGCCATTAGAAGTTCCGGCGTTTCCAGCGTTGTTGCCACCGTTGGAAGTTGCACCGTTTCCGCCGTTAGAAGTGCTACCGAACTCTACGATAATTTCACCTTCGTCGCTTGAAGAATCTTTGCCGTTACCACCAATGGTAATTTGATAGTCGCCAATAGTGATAATATACTTATCACAACCAACTAGGGCAAAAACCATCAAAACGCACAATAAAATTGCTAATAATTTTTTCATAAAATCTTAATCCCCTTTATCACAAACCAATTTTTTGCGATTTTCGACTTATACATTATATTATATGATAGCGTTATTGTCAAGAAAATAACGAAGTTATTGCTAAATTTTATAAATTGCATCCGTTTTGTGCATATAAAATTTCGATTTTTTGATTTAATTTATTTTTAGAAATGTCTTGACAACGAAATTTAATTATAGTAAAATTCTTTATATTAAGGGGGTTTTTAGAAAAATGAGCGTTATAATTTTGCAACCAACACAAACCTTAACAGAAGTTTTATTATCTACAAAAAATGGTGACACTCTAGTTTTGGCAGACAAAACTTACCGCGAAAAAGTAGAAATAAAAACCGATAACTTAACGATTATTGGGAACGAAAACGGCAACTCGAAAATCGTTTTTGGC
The DNA here is from genome assembly GCA_045586885.1 of Christensenellaceae bacterium. Taxonomy (GTDB): domain Bacteria; phylum Bacillota; class Clostridia; order Christensenellales; family Borkfalkiaceae; genus UBA4636. The sequence goes on along the minus strand of JAZNBE010000029.1, from coordinate 7,339 downwards.
GACTATGCTAAAAAAATTCACGCCGACGGATTAGAGTTCAACACCTTTAGAACTTATACCGTAAACGTTTTAGCAAACGGAGTGCGCTTTGAAAATTTCACGATAGAAAACGATGCGAAAGAGCCTTCGGTTAAAGGTCAAGAAGTAGCGCTTTCCGTTTATGGAGATAATTTTTATGCAAAAAATATGACGCTACGCTCAACTCAAGACACACTCTTTTTAGGCCCGCTACCAGACGATTTAATTACTCGCTATATAGACTTTTTACCATATTCGCACCGCTATTTTGAAGGCGAGGCATATTCGCTTTTCGATAACTGCAAAATATACGGTAGCGTTGACTATATTTTTGGTTGCGGTTGCGCATTTTTCTTTGATTGTGATTGCATTAGCGTTGACGATGGTAGAAAAACCCACTACGTAGTTGCCCCCGCCCACTCTCTAAAGCAAACCTTTGGTTTTACTTTTGTTAATTGCCGTTTTAAAAAGGAAAATAGTTTCGATTGCGAACTTTACCTTGCTCGACCTTGGCGTGATTACGGAAAAGCAACGTTTATATCTTGCTCCCTAACAGATGATTTCAACGAACAAATTTTTGATAAATGGAACGCAACGGAGCGAAATAGAACGGCTAGATTTGAACTTTATAACACTATAAATACTGAAAACGCAGTTAGTTGGGCTACACGTTTAACTAAAGAAAAAGTAGGGCTATATATCAATAAACTCAACTTTTTGAACGAAAAGTTATCTTAAAGCATTAAAAAAGAGCGAACGAATTCGCTCTTTTTTTCTATCAAAAATTAAAACATACCAAGCGACTGAAGAACTGAAATTAACACAACTAGCGTCAACGCGCTGACAATGGTCGTTGCAACGACTATCGACGCCGCTAGTTCCCCATCGCCGTTCATCTCTGTTGCCATAACGCTTGAAGATACTGCAACAGGAGAACCGAAAACCGCTACGAAAGAAGCTATCGCCGCGCCTCTAAAACCTAAAAGGCAAGCAATCGTTAGGCAAACGGCAGGAACGACAACGGTTCTTGTTATTGTTGTTACGATAAGTTGAGTTTTGAAACCTTTAATTGACTTAAATTCAAATTGACCGCCTAAAATAATAAGCGCTAAAGGAGTGGTTAGCGAACTTAAGTTGGTTGCCGATTTATATAAAAATTCAATATCTTTAAGTCTAAAATCTATTCCCCACATTACGAAAAGTTCTCTAATTGCTACCACCAAAACGCCTAACATAACACCCCAAATGAGTGGGTTTTTAGCAATTCCTTTCAATGTTTTTTTAACGCTTGCTTTTCTATCTAGCCCTTCGTTATCATACATAGTAAGAGCAATAACCGCCAAAATATTAAAAAGCGGAATAGTGAAAGCAGAAATGAAAGACGCCATAGTTTTTGCAGGCTCACCGCAAAGCATAGTTGCAAGCGGAATACCTAAAATTGCGTAATTAGAACGGAAAACGCCTTGATGAACAACGCCTTTTTGCCTTACGTCTTTAGTAGAAACCTTAACTAAAATAAATCCTATAATAAACGCGCCCAAAATTCCTGCCATTGCAAAAAGAGCGGGCTTAATTTCTATGTTTGCCAAACTTTCCACGTTATAAATATTCATAAAGAGCATAACGGGAAGAGCCACTCTAAAAATAAGTTTATTACCTATTTTTAAAAATTCAGGCGTTAAAAACTTGATTTTCTTCAAAACGTAGCCGAGCGCAATAAGTAAAACTAGCGGTAAAACGGCGTTAAGCGCAAATAAAAGCGTTTTCATCAATAATTCCTTTAGTGGTTTTTTATGGTTTTATTATATAACAGCTTAAACTAATTTTCAAGAAAAACGACCAAATATTAAATATTTTTTGAATTTTATCAAACCAAATGAATTTCTAAGCATTATAATTATAGAAAATGATAATTATTATAAATAATAATGAATTTTTCTAACGCCTATTATTGACATTTATTTTGGCTTTTGTTAAAATAATTTTAACTTTTATTTGGAGGTATTCCTTAATGGATTACATTGAACAAGTCATTTTAGATACTGAAAAGAGAAATCCTAACCAACCTGAATTTATGCAAACGGTTACTGAAGTTTTAACTTCACTTCGCCCTGCAATCGAAAAGAACGAAGAACTTTACAGACAACACGCCCTCTTAGAGAGAATGGTTGAGCCTGAAAGAATTATTTGCTTTAGAGTTGCTTGGAAAGACGATAAAGGCGCAACTCACGTAAACAAAGGTTATAGAGTTCAATTTAATAGCGCAATCGGTCCTTACAAGGGCGGTTTAAGATTCCACCCTTCAGTAAACCTTTCGATTATGAAGTTCTTAGCGTTTGAACAAACCTTCAAGAATAGCCTTACTTCACTACCTATGGGTGGCGGTAAAGGTGGCGCTGACTTTGACCCACGTGGCAAGAGCGACAACGAAATTATGAATTTCTGCCAAGCGTTTATGACTGAACTTTATCGTCATATCGGCCCTAACCTTGACGTTCCTGCAGGTGATATCGGCGTAGGCGCAAGAGAAGTTGGCTTTATGTTTGGTCAATATAAGAGAATTAAGAACGCTTACGAAAACGGCGTTTTAACCGGTAAAGGCTTATCATTTGGCGGAAGTTTAATTCGCCCAGAAGCAACCGGTTTTGGCTCTATTTATTTCCTTAACGAAGTTTTAAAACACCAAAACGATTCAATCGAAGGCAAAGTTTTCGCGCTTTCTGGTTTTGGTAACGTTGCTTGGGGCGCGTCAAAGAAAATTTTAGAACTTGGCGGCAAAGTTGTATCACTTTCTGGTCAAGACGGTATGATTTACTTCAAAAACGGTATGACTATGGCTGACGTTGACTATATGCTAGTTAGCCGTAAAAATAAGGAATCAAAAGAAGACTACGCTAAGAAAGTTGGCGCAGAATTTATTCCTAACGCTAAACCTTGGGGCGTTGTTAAGGCAGATATCTATATGCCATGCGCAACCCAAAACGAAATTGACCTTGAAGATGCTAAGAAGTTTATCGACCTTGGCGTTAAATACGTAAACGAAGCGGCTAATATGCCTACTTCAAACGAAGCAATCGAATTCTTACAAGCAAACGGAATTATCGTTTGCCCTGCTAAAGCATCTAACGCAGGTGGCGTTGCGGTTTCCGGCCTTGAAATGACTCAAAACAGTGAAAGACTTGCTTGGTCTAGAGAAGAAGTTGACGCTAAACTTAAATGGATTATGAAAAACATCCACGACCAAATTACCGACGCATTAAAAGAATACGGCGTTGAATACAACCTTGTTAAAGGCGCAAACCTTGCAGGCTTTAAAAAGGTTGCAGACGCTATGATCGCTCAAGGCATCTACTAAAATTTAACTAACAAAAATGAGTTCGGCTCTTTGCCGAACTCATTTTATTTTTAAAACTGTTTAATTTTAACTTTCTTTTTAATTGCATAAGTTTTAGACAAAAAGCCCGCCAATAGGTCGGTTAACGGCATTTTTTAAAAAACTTAAGAAAATTTTAGCGTTTAGTTTTTCTTAATTTTTAACTTTTACGCCACTACGTGAATTTTATCTAAACTTATTTGGTTTTTTGAAAACGTTTGGTCAAAGGCTTGCTTTCGTGGCTCGTATATTTGAGAAGATATAAAAACCTCTCCCTTAAAGCCGTTTAAAAATAAATGGTTTAGCGCTTCTTCTTGATAACTCATTGATAATAACTCTTGGTAAAATTGCGAGTTGTAGTCGCCTTGACTATTTAAAGTATCAAAAACGTAAGAATTTTGACACCTTTTTTCGTCATAAACAAATTTATTCAACAAAAACATATAGCCCATAACTTGTTTTTTGTTTTCAATTTTCTCCATTTCTTGAAGCACCGAGCCTGTTCTAAAAACAAATTTTGTTATAAAAATATACGGTATTTCACTAATAGAAATTGCTTGTTTTTGCTCTTTTTTAAAATTCAAAAACGCGCTTCCATGCACAACGCTTTTAAAATCCGCAACGCCTTCAAACTCGATTTTTCCGTTAGAAATAGAGTAACTTCTATTATAGGTTTTTACGAGATTGCAAAGCATTAATATAAAATAAAAAACAGCAAATGCCGAAAAAATCACGCCTGCGATAGAAAAGAAATCTTTATCTTTTATAGCACTTTCTAAGAACAAAACGCCAAGAAAGATAATTATAGGCAACATAAAAACTATAAAAATTATGGAAAAATAATAAAAAGCATTTTTTCTTCTAAAATAAAATTTATTCATTTTTAATTATCCCCTAACAAGTTTTCTCAAATTGTTCTATTAAAAAGAGTATATTCCTTTATTTTAAATTTGTCAATAAGTTGTTAAATTAAGCACGCAAAAAGCCGAACTTAGAGGACAACAGTTCGGCTTTTCGGTGCGTTTTAGTTTTTCAAAAAACGCCAATTATGAAGTTATAGAGGCACTAATCTCTTTCCACCAAGAAATTCGTGCCTTCGTTCTCTTGTTTTAACTTAGCGACTAATTCATCGTTAGTTTCCTTATCAAAAGATAGCATCGGCTCAACGTCAATCCCACGTTTTCTATCAAAATAATTCTTAGTAACTTTAATTGCTACTTTTGATAACATTACTATTGCAATTAGGTTTGGCACAGCCATTAAAGCGTTAAAACTATCGTCAAGTTCCCACACAAGTTTTGAACTTACGAGCGCGCCAACAACTAATAAAACTACGTAAACTAATTTAAAAATTAGAGTGCCAACCTTCGTGCTTTTTTTACCGCATATAAATTCCATCGCCTTTTCGCCGTAGAAAGCCCACGCTAAAATGGTAGTAAAAGCAAAAAGTGGCATAATAATTGAAAAGACTATCGAGCCAAAACCACCAAAGTTATAGGTAAACGCAAACGGCGCTATAACGTTTTTATCTAAAAGCGCGTTTTGAGAAATATTAGCCCAATCGAAAGCGCCTGAATTTATAGAAGTTGTTAAAAGCGCAAAAGCCGTCATTGAACAAACAATGAAAGTATCAACGAAAACGGCAAATATACCCCACATACCTTGCTTAACAGGTTCTTTAGTTGAAGAACTTGCGTGAGCAATAGGCGCAGAACCTAAGCCTGCTTCGTTTGAGAAAATTCCCCTTGCAAAGCCGTAACGCATACCAACTAAAATAGTATAGCCTAAAAAACCACCAGATACCGCCTTAAAACTAAACGCGTTACTAACTATAAGATAAAAAGCCTTTGGCAAAGCCGTGATATTTATAGCGATAACTATTAAAGACATTACGATGCAAAGTATTGCCATAAACGGAACGATTACGCTCGCTACCTTTCCTATTCTTTTAATTCCGCCAATAATAATTAAAGTTGTTAATAGCGAAATTACTACGCCAACGATAATTGCAACGATTTGAGCCGTTTTAGGATTATTAGGAGCAATTACCGTTTGCAACACGCCTGATATTGAATTTGATTGAACCATACCCATGCCAACGGAAGCAAGCAAGCAACAAACGGCAAAAATTATAGCTAGCCATTTTTTATTAAGACCGTTGCTTATATAATACATAGGTCCGCCAACGATTTCGCCCTTTTCGTTCTTTTCACGGTAATATAAACTTAAAACCGTTTCAATAAAGTTAGTTAAAAGCCCAAAAAATGCCGAAACCCACATCCAAAACACCGCGCCGGGTCCGCCTAAGATAATCGCGCCGACAACGCCAACGATATTTCCCGTTCCAATAGAGCCTGAAATGGCGGTTGCAAACGCTTGGAAAGGCGAAACCTTATTTTTATCTTTTTGTCGCTTGCCTATTCCTTTAATTGATGGATAAATTGTAGATTTTAATGTTTCTTTGAACTTTCTTACTTGCAAGAATTTTGTAATAATGGTAAGAAATACCCCAACCCCTATAATTGCTATAATCATAGGAATTCCCCACAAAACCTTTTCGTTTATTGATGAAATTAAATTAGTTAGTTTTTCCATAACACAAAAAAAGAGAGCCCTAAAACACTTTTTAGACTCTCCGTTTACCTTTTAACATTATAATTATTAAAAAGCTCCATTCTTTCACCTGAGAGATTAGAAAACGTTTCGTTTCCCTTGCCCCTTCGGTATTCGATTTAACGAAATTCTCCGGAGTGCCATCCATTTGCAGTCCTTTCGTCCTGCAAACTTCCTATAGCGTTTTAATAATTCTAACAAAAAATTTTAATTTTTTCAAGCAAAAATAGAGCACAAATTCGCCAAGTTTATGAACGATTTAGTTATAAATGGTCCGTCGGCGTTATTCTTCAACTTTTTTAACGTCTTCGAAATCTACTGAAACAAACCCGTCAAACTCTTCCGTTGCATTTCCAAAATCTACTAAGATTTTATTTTTAGTTGCTTTACTTGATGCAATAATGCCCCTATCGCCTTTACGCAAACCATATTTAGAATATTTTTCTTTTTCTACAATAAGTACTACGTAATCACATTCCTTAAAAGGAAGTTCTTCAAAATTCGTTTTATTTACAATTTTGTCAGCATTATTTTCAATATATTCTTCTAATTCGGCACAAAGATTATTAGGTAAAACCATATCGGTAATTATTAAATCAGTTTCACTCATAACAAGCACCAAATAATCCCCTTGATTAACGTTATTAAAAAACATTATTAAGCATTGTGAATTTTTTTCGTTTAGCAAAAGCCCTAATGAACCATTATCGAGCCCAATTTTTTTATACTCTTCTTTAACGTTTTTTAATTTTACTATCTTATATTTCATTTTACCCAACCTCCAAACGGTGTAGTATTTCTAATTTCCTCTTCGGGCTCTAACATCCAACCCGTATAAAAACTTTTTCCAGAAAGGTTTACAGGAATAGCTAATCTTTGACCATTACTATCCAAATTTTTTAACAAATAGTTGCCTATTAAATAATTAGCCAAACTTTGTTCTTCTATCTCAAGTTTTAGCATTTGAGAATCTTTATCCGTAAAACTAAGTGATTCAAAAATTGCTTTCTTGCCTTTTGATTTTGCGTCGTCAGTAAAAACGTAGTTTGTAAATTTCTCTATTGGACAATCTGCTTTTGCCATTAAATTAACCTTTGCTTTGTTAATTTTTATCTTTTTGCAATCACATCTTTCGTGTAAGGGATGCTTTGGCATGTTTCTTTCAACAAAATAACAGCCGTCAAGCGCCGTGCAATTCATACAATGACCTAAAAGCGATAAAACAAATCTTATAATATCTCTAAACTCTTTCGGCTTATTGGGAACACCAACGTGGTCCCACTCTATCCATTGATTATTAACTATTTGCCCATTTACTTCTTGAATATTTCAAAC